>NZ_CAJHAZ010000012.1 GCF_904846525.1 Psychrobacter sp. 1044
GGCTCGTAATTATAAGTCTATGCTGTATCTAGCTTGTACTATGATTCATTGCAAACTGAATTAGGGACACGCCCTAGTGAAAGAAGCATACGCGCCACAAATGTTCTACTTAGTCAAAAACTTCACATCTAAAAACCTATAACTATAAAATAAGGAACTGCTATGCAAGTATTTTATATTCATCCAGAAAATCCACAGCCACGGCTGATTGAGCAAGTGGCGGATCTGTTACGTAAAGACCAGCTCATTATCTACCCTACCGATACCAGCTATGCTTTTGGTTGTCGCTTAGGGGCAAAGGATGCACTCGATAAGCTCAAACAAATTCGTGAACTTGATGATAAACACCAGTTTACCTTGCTTTGCCGTGACTTAAGCGAAATCGCCAACTATGCTGCAGTGGACAATATGCAATTTAAACAGCTCAAAGCATTTACTCCTGCGCCCATCACCTTTATCCTCAATGCCACAAAAGACGTACCAAAAAAATTGGCACATGCGAAGAAAAAAACCATCGGTATTCGAGTACCTAGCAACCCCATTGCGCAAGCGCTTTTAGAGGCCATGGATGAACCTATCTTAACCAGCTCATTAATACTGCCTAACCGTGATGACATACTGGATGATCCCTTTGAGATTGAGGATTTATTAGGCAATCAAATTGACGGTTTGATAAATGCAGGTATAAAAACCACTAAGCTCACTACGATTGTTGATATGACTGGTAGCCAGCCTGAAATTATCAGACAAGGTGCCGCGGATGTAGATTCACTACTACGGTAATAGACTCAAGTATCAGACACAAAAAAAGCTCCAATTGAATTGGAGCTTTTTTATATACATCTTTTGCTTATTGTAAAATTAGTCGCGATCAACCAATTCTACATATGCCATTGGCGCATTGTCACCATCACGGTAACCGCATTTTACGATACGCAAATATCCACCTGGACGGGTTTGGTAACGAGGACCTAACGTGCCAAATAGTTTACCTACCATAGCTTTGCTACGCATACGGCTAAATGCCAAACGACGGTTAGCAACGCTGTCTTCTTTAGCCATAGTGATTAATGGCTCGGCAACGCGACGTAACTCTTTTGCTTTTGGTAAAGTTGTTTTGATCAGTTCATGCTCAAATAATGAGTTAGTCATGTTCTGAAACATTGCCTTACGATGACTGCCGGTACGACCCAGCTTGACTCCACTCTTACGATGGCGCATAGTCAAAAATCCTTAAAGTTTAACGGCTACGATAAGAAAAGCGATCATCAACACGAAGGTCAGCTGGTGGCCAGTTATCTAGGCGCATACCGAGCTCTAAATCTTTAGACGCTAGTACGTCTTTGATTTCCGTTAATGATTTCTTACCAAGATTTGGGGTTTTTAGAAGTTCAGTCTCTGAACGTTGTACCAAATCACCGATATAGTAAATGTTTTCAGCTTTCAAGCAGTTGGCTGAGCGAACCGTTAGTTCAAGATCGTCCACAGGGCGTAATAGCACCGGATCAACCTCTTCTTTCTCTTTCACAGGCTCAGGCGCTTCTTCAGCTTCTAGGTCAACAAAGATAGAAATCTGTTGTTGTAAAATAGTGGCTGCTTTACGAATTGCTTCTTCTGGATCTATAGTGCCATTAGTTTCAAGCTCAATGATAAGACGATCAAGATCAGTACGCTGCTCTACACGAGCGTTCTCAACCTGATAAGCAACACGAAGCACAGGACTAAAACTTGCATCAAGCTTTAAACGTCCGATTGCTTTAGTATCACCATCTTCACGGCGCTGGTTTGCTGGCTCATATCCACGACCCATTACTACACGCAAACGCATCTTAAGATGACCACGATCACTCAATGTACCCAACACCAATTCTGGATTGACGATGTCTACATTATGCGGTAACGCGATGTCTGCAGCAGTAATAGTGCCTGGACCTTGTTTATCCAAGGTCAAAAATACTTCATTTTGGTCATGAAGCGTAATAGCCAAGCCTTTTAGATTCAAAAGCAAGTCAAGTACATCTTCTTGTAGCCCTTCAAGCGTTGAGTATTCATGGTCAACACCATCAATCTCAGCTTCAATGACTGCAGCACCAGGTAATGAAGATAACAAGATGCGACGTAAGGCATTACCAAGGGTATGCCCAAAGCCGCGTTCTAACGGTTCGAGCGTGACTTTCGCAATCGTTTCATTAACCGTATCCACATTAATGGCATTCGGCGTTAGAAACTCAGTTGCATTTAGCATCATGATGTCACCTCGATTTATTAAACTGGTTTAATTAACGTTGATTGCTCAATGCCGTTTTCACGACATCGAGCAGTACGTCATTACTTAGAGTATAGCTCAACGATCAAGCTTTCGTTGATTTCAGCAGGTAGATCAATACGATCAGGCGCTTGTTTGAACGTGCCTTGTAATTTGCTGTGGTCAACATCTAGCCATTCTGGAATACCACGTTGGGTAGCCAGCTCAATTGCGTTTTTAATACGTAATTGCTCGCGAGACTTCTCTTGGATAGCGATGACATCACCATCTTGCAACTGAATTGATGGAATGTTCACACGAACAAACTCATCACGGCCAGCTTTTTTTACCATAACAGTACGATGACTGACTAGCTGACGTGCTTCGGCGCGAGTTGAGCCAAAGCCCATGCGATAAACAACGTTATCTAGACGGCTCTCAAGCATAGCTAACAGGTTTTCACCAGTAGCACCGCGCTTACGAGCAGCTTCTTTATAGTAATTAGCAAACTGACGCTCTAATACACCATAGATACGCTTAACTTTCTGCTTTTCACGCAGCTGTAAAGCATATTCTGAGGTCTTGTTACGGCTTACACCGTGTTGACCTGGTGGACGACCAGCTTTTTTCGTTTTTACGTCGTATGGTTTAACGCCAGACTTAAGACCTAAGTCCGTGCCTTCACGACGTGATAATTTGAGTTTTGGTCCAATATAGCGGGCCATTGTTATGTCTCCTATAAGCTTTTGGGATAAAAAGCTTCGTCTTTAATATTAGACGCGGCGCTTTTTCGGCGCACGGCAACCATTGTGTGGGATTGGGGTTACATCAGAGATGCTGTTAACTTTATAACCCAATGCACCTAGTGCTCTTACCGCAGACTCACGACCCGGTCCTGGTCCTTTGACCAAAACGTCGATATTCTTAACACCATATTCTTGAGCCGCTTTACCAGCGACCTCAGCTGCAACCTGAGCTGCAAATGGTGTAGATTTACGTGAACCACGGAAGCCTTGTCCACCTGAAGTGGCCCAAGCCAGTGCATTACCTTGACGATCGGTAATCGTAACAATGGTGTTATTAAAAGACGCATGGATATGGGCAATGCCCTCCGATACTGAACGACGAGTCACTTTCTTGCGACTACGAGTGTCTTTAGCCATCTTTTAGCTTCCTAAGTTAATTATCTTTTGAGAGGGCGTGTCGGACCCTTACGAGTACGAGCGTTGTTCTTAGTATTCTGACCTCTAACTGGTAGGTTACGACGATGACGGATGCCACGGTAACAACCAAGATCAACTAAACGCTTAATATTCATTGACACTTCACGACGAAGATCACCTTCAGTCATGTAATTTGCAACTTGTGCACGGATAGCATCTAACTGTGTATCATCTAACTGACTAACTTTAGTAGTAGGGGCAATGCCAACTGCTTCTAAGATTTTCTGAGCAGTGGTACGACCTACACCAAAGATGTAAGTTAGTGAAATAACAGCATGCTTATTATCCGGAATGTTTACGCCGGCAATACGAGCCATTGATTTCTCTCCATTAAAGAAAAATAAGCGTTATTTATCAATAAGGCTTTATTTTTCAGATTTGTTGCTGTCAATACTAAAGCTTTTATAATTATTATCGCTGCTTTGACTTGGTTACAAGCCTATTCATTGACGATCTTATAAAAGTTTTTGCATAAACTACGGCAAGTGGCGGATGATATCCCATCCGCCGTCATTTTTCAAGTATTAATTGAAATAGTAACAAAAGTCTAAGACTTTATAATACTAAATATTAACCTTGACGTTGCTTGTGGCGAGGTTCTGCTGTACAGATGATATGTACACGGCCTTTACGGCGTACAACTTTACAGCTACCACAAATCTTTTTAACTGATGCTTGAACTTTCATAGCATGCTCCTTTGAGATATCGTACCGCTCATTTAAGGTTGAGTGGGCGATTGAATTAACGTCTGATCATGATATTGATGGGTCATCAAATGCGCTTGGATTTGCGAAATGAAGTCCATTACCACAACCACCATAATCAGTAAAGACGTACCACCGAGTTGAAACGGCACACCAAACGATGACTGGACGACCATTGGCATTAAACAAATAACCGTCATATACATCGCGCCAATAAAGGTCAGTCGGTTTAATACATGATCTAGGTAACGCTGAGTTTGTTGTCCGGGGCGAATACCTGGGATATACGCACCACTACGTTTAAGGTTTTCAGCTACTTCACGTGGGCTAAATACCAATGCCGTATAGAAGTAACAGAAGAAAATAATCATCGCGCCAAACAGAACCAAATATAGCGGCTGTCCTGGAGACAACACCAATGCCATATTCTGTAGTATCTTTTGTGTAAGGGTAGGATCAGTTGATTGACCGACCCACTGCCCTAAACTTGCTGGAAACAACAACAACGAGCTGGCAAAAATGGCTGGGATAACCCCTGCCATATTAAGCTTCAGCGGCAAGTGTGACTGCTGCTGAGCATATATTTTGCGACCTTGTTGCTGCTTCTGTGCATAGTTCACTGGAACACGGCGCTGAGCACGTTCAATATAAACGATACCAGCAGTAACCGCGATGCCTAGTAGCACAAAAATAAACAGTACAATCAAGTTCATCTGCCCTTGATTGACCTGTTCAATAGACTGCGAAATCATACCTGGCGTACCAGCCACAATACTCGCAAAAATGAGCATTGAAATACCATTACCTACGCCGCGCTCTGTAATCTGCTCACCAAGCCACATCAAGAACATAGCACCCGCTACCAATGAGGTAACCGCTGGAATATAAAAGGTCAGACCAGAAGATAAAGTAAGATTTTGACTGATTAAGCCAGCACACATTCCTAATGACTGTACTAGGGCTAAAGCAAGTGTCCCTTGACGGGTATACTTGTTCAACTTACGTCTTCCCGCTTCGCCTTCTTTTTTGAGGGCTTCAAGCGATGGCAGTACTGCAGACATCATCTGTACAATAATCGATGCTGAAATATACGGCATAATGCCGAGCGCCATAATGGACATACGCTCTAGTGCACCACCTGAGAACATATTAAACATGCTCAAAATGGTATTTTCGTTGCGCGAAAACAGATCAGCCAAGTTGACCGGATTGATACCCGGTACTGGAATATGTGACCCTAAACGATAAACAACCAATGCGCCGATTAAGAATAATAAACGCGTCCATAATTCATCATACTTGCGTATGAATGCAAATGGATTGAGCGGTATACCAGTCGATGACATTGATTGTTTTGACACGTTACTACTCCTCGATGCTACCACCAGCAGCTTCGATTGCTAGCTTAGCGCCTTTAGTCACTTTGATACCTTTAAAGGTATAAGCCTTAGTAACTTCGCCTGACAACATAATACGGGCACGCTTCATGTCGTGACGGATTAGGTTAGCAGCTTTAAGTGTTTCAAGGCTAACCACATCGCCATCAATTTTATTTAGTTCAGAAAGACGTACTTCAGCCGTCTTCATTGCCATTTTACTGGTAAAACCAAATTTCGGTAGACGACGATATAAAGGCATTTGACCACCTTCAAATCCTGAGCGTATGCTAGAACCTGAACGAGATTTCTGACCTTTTACACCACGACCACCAGTCTTACCAAGACCTGAACCGATACCACGACCACGACGTTGGGCAGTTTTCTTTGCGCCAACACCTGGTGATAATTCATTTAATCTAAGACCCATTACGCTTCCTCCACTTTTACCATGTAGTTAACGCGATTGACCATACCACGGTTTGAAGGTGTATCTTCTACTTCAACAGTATGATTAATACGGCGTAAACCCAATCCTTTCAAGCTCGCTTTGTGGCTCTTTAGGCGATGGGCACCCGATTTAAATTGAGTGACTTTCATTTTTTTCATCGTAACTCACCTAGTCTAAGTTAACCCAAGATTTCGTCTACAGATTTACCACGTTTTGCTGCCATCTTCTCTGGAGTTGACATATCACGTAAACCGTTAAACGTTGCGCGAACAACGTTAGCAGTATTGGTAGAACCATAACATTTAGTCAAAACATCTTTGACACCAGCAACTTCTAATACAGCACGCATTGCGCCACCAGCGATTACGCCAGTACCTTCAGATGCAGGCTGCATATAAACTTTACTAGCACCATGACGTGCTTTGATCGGATGATACAAAGTTGCATCATTAAGCTCAACAGTAATCATATTACGTTTGGCAGCTTCTAGTGCTTTTTGGATAGCAGCTGGCACTTCACGTGCTTTACCGCGACCAAAACCAACACGACCATTGCCATCGCCCACTACAGTCAATGCAGTGAAAGAGAAAATACGACCACCTTTAACAACTTTTGCAACGCGATCAACGGTAACTAAGCGTTCTACTAGACCGTCAGTCTGTTCATTTTTATCATTTTTATCATTTCTAGCCATGATTAAAACTCCAATCCGTTTTCGCGAGCTGCTTCTGCTAAAGCTTTAACTCGACCATGATATTTAAAACCACTACGGTCAAAGGCAACTTTAGTGATACCAGCTGCTTTTGCGCGTTCTGCGATCATTTGGCCCACAGACGTTGCTGCATCAGCATTGCCAGTCGCGCCTGAGCGCAAGCTGCCGTCTAAGGTAGATGCCTGAGCAATCACTTCACCACCGGTAGGAGAGATAATCTGGGCATAAATATGTTTTGGCGTGCGAGTAACCGTTAAGCGATGAACGCCTAAGAAACGGATATGCGCGCGGGTTTTCTTAGCTCGACGCAGACGAGCTGCTTTTTTATCAAACATTTCAACTCACCTTATTTTTTCTTGGCTTCTTTGCGAATCACATGCTCGTCACTATAACGAATACCTTTACCTTTATAAGGCTCAGGTGGGCGGAAACCGCGGATATTAGCCGCTGCTTGACCAAGCTGCTGTTTATTGTTTGATTTCAAAACAATTTCAGTTTGCGTTGGGGTTTCAGCTGACACACCTTCAGGCAACGTATATTCTACTGGATGAGAGTAACCAACGTTCAAAGTTACCTTGTTACCAGCAACTTGTGCGCGATAACCAACACCAATTAACTGAAGACGCTTTTCAAAGCCTTCATTCACGCCTTTAACATAGTTGTTAACAAGAGCGCGCATGGTGCCAGTGTGCATCATAGCTTCTTTTGAATCGACTGTAGGTGAGAAAATGATCGCATCATCTTCCTGTTTCAGCTCGACCAATTCATGCAGGCGTAAAGACAAAATGCCGTTCTTGCCTTTCACTTCGACCTGCCGATCGTTCAAAGTAACACTTACGCCGTTTGGCAGTGTCACTGGGGCTTTAGCCACACGAGACATAGGAATATTCCTTAAAAAATTAACTTCTTTATATTAGCGAAAAAACTAACAGGCTAAAAAGCGTGCTAGTTTAGCATAGTTGACTGCGTTAGACACCTATCAATTTGAAATAATTCATTATTACTCAATCAATAGAAGTCTAACAATCATCAAATAGACTTTATCGTCGTGTAGCTTACGCTACAAATGCGACGATTTCACCACCGATACCAGCAGCACGTGCAGCACGATCACTCATGATGCCTTGGCTAGTTGATACGATAGCAACACCCATACCTTGCTTAACAGTAGGGATAGCGTCTTTACCGCGGAACTGGCGTAAACCAGGACGGCTAAAACGTTGAATCGTTTCGATGACAGCGCGGCCTTCGAAGTATTTCAATTCGATAGATAGGGTTGCTTTATTGTTTGCTTCTTCAGTAACAACAGCGCTCGCCACATAACCTTCGCTAACTAGCAAATCAGCAATTGATTTACGTAATTTAGAGCTCGGCATTGCTACCGATACTTTGTTAGCCATTTGTGCGTTACGAATACGGGTTAGCATATCCCCAACGGTATCTTGCATACTCATATAGTTACCCCTTACCAGCTTGCTTTACGAACACCAGGCACATCGCCTTGCATGACACGCTCACGCAGCATATTGCGTGATAAGCCAAACTTGCGGAAGTAACCGTGAGGACGACCGGTGATAGCACAACGATTGCGCAGACGTACTGGCGATGAATTGCGTGGAAGAGCTTGTAGCTCTAGCATCGCTTCCATACGAGTTTCGTCACTTGCAGTCATATCACTGATAGTTTCTTTTAGCTTGATACGCTTATCAGCGTACTTAGCAACCATTTTTTCGCGCTTTAATTCGCGGTTAATCATGCTCTTCTTTGCCATAACGTCTTTACCTTATTTAAATGGGAAGCCGAATGCTTTAAGCAACGCGCGACCTTCTTCATCAGATTGAGCTGACGTGGTGATTGTCACATCCATACCGCGGATACGATCAATCTTGTCAAAATCTACTTCTGGGAATACGATCTGTTCTTTGATACCCAATGAGTAGTTACCACGTCCGTCAAAGGCTTTAGGTGAAAAACCGCGGAAATCACGAATACGAGGAATTGCAATGGCAATGAGACGATCTAAAAATTCGTACATTTGCTCACCGCGTAGCGTTACTTTGCAGCCAATTGGCCATTCTTCACGAATTTTAAAGCCAGCAACTGATTTACGCGCTTTGGTGACGACAGGTTTTTGACCAGCGATAGCAGTCATATCAGCTACTGCACCTTCAAGCAATTTCTTGTCTTGAGACGCGCCGCCTACACCCATGTTAAGTGTGATTTTAGTGATTTTAGGCACTTGCATCACATTAGCCAAACCAAGCTCTTCTTTGATTTGCTGCTTTAATTCTTCGTTATATAAAGATTTTAATCTTGCCATTACCATTACACCCTTAGTGTCTTACGCAGTCGCCACTACTTCACCGTTCGAACGATAGACGCGTTGTTTCTTGCCGTCTTCGCCGAACTGATAAGTAATACGATCAGCTTTTTGGGTTTGCGCATTTAATATTGCGACATTTGAGATATGTAGAAAAGCTTCTTTCTTAAGAATGCCACCTTCAACGCCAGTTGCCTGATTTGGCTTCTGATGTTTAGTGACAATATTAATGCCTTCAACTTTAATACGATCATTTTTTACAGCTTGTACAGTACCTTGCTTGCCTTTGTCTTTCCCAGCAATCACGATAACTGTATCGCCTTTACGTAATTTTGACATGGATTACCTCACAATACTTCTGGTGCTAGTGATACAATTTTCATAAACTGATCACCACGTAGTTCACGAGTTACCGGTCCAAAAATACGAGTTGCAATCGGTGCTTTATTTTGGTTCAACAATACCGCAGCATTGTCGTCAAAACGCAGAACAGAACCATCAGGACGACGAACGCCTTTTTTGGTACGTACAACTACAGCATTCATCACGTCGCCTTTTTTAACACGACCGCGAGGAATGGCTTCTTTAACCGTTACTTTAATAATGTCGCCAACTGATGCATAACGACGATGAGAGCCACCCAGTACTTTAATGCACTGAACTCGTCTTGCACCGCTATTATCTGCAACTTCCAGCATCGATTCAACCTGAATCATAGCGTTACTCCACACGTATGAGCAATAAAAACCAGTTGCTGCCGCTAGCACAGTATGAGTAGTCGGCATTTTAATAATAATAACCGCTGCTACTCTTAATGTGAGTGATATACGCTCGGCGCAATCAGCATCCTTAAAAAGGCGGCTATTTTAACAGCTTCTGGCTTTTAATGCAATTTACTTAGATTTTTTCTACTTTTTCAACCACTTCAACCAAAGTCCAAGACTTGGTTTTAGAGATTGGACGCGTTTCTTTGATGCGGACAAGGTCGCCTTGCTGGCAAACGTTATTCTCATCATGGGCTTTGATTTTTGTAGAACGACGAAGCTGCTTGCCATACAAAGGATGACGAACCAGACGCTCAATCAAAACTGTGATGGACTTGTCCATCTTGTCACTGACAACTCGTCCTGTCAATACGCTAGCATTAGCTGTTTGATTGTTATCGCTCATGAGTCGCCTCGTTGTTTCTCGTTAATCAAAGTCTGAAGCTGAGCAATCGCACGACGATTAACACGTACTTCATGGGTATTACCCAACTGACCAGTTGCTTTAGCCATACGAATACGGAAAGCATCAAGTTGCTTTTCATCAAGTAACTGAGTCAGTTCTTCTAATGATTTATCACGTAATTCACTGATCTTCATTACATTATCGTCCGCTTAACAATGGTAGTTTTAAAGGGCAGTTTTGCTGCAGCAAGCGTGAACGCTTCGCGAGCAAGTTCTTCTGAAACCCCTTCGAGTTCATATAGCACTTTACCAGGTTTGATTTCGCATACCCAATATTCTACAGGACCTTTACCTTTACCCATACGTACTTCTAGTGGTTTATTGGTAATTGGTTTGTCTGGGAATACACGAATCCAAATCTTACCACCACGCTTAATTTTACGAGTGATGGTACGACGTGCTGCTTCAATTTGACGGGCAGTCATACGACCACGAGTCAACGATTTTAGACCAATTTGTCCGAATGCAACGGTGCTTCCACGATGAGCTAGCCCAGTGTTACGACCTTTGTGCATTTTACGAAACTTGGTACGTTTTGGCTGTAACATAGTTTAACCTCTGTCTGTGTTTCGACGGTTTCCGTTTCCACGACCACGGCGTTTTGGCGCACGAGTCTGCTCTTCTTTAACGGGATTGTATACACTGTTCATACCGTCAAGGATTTCGCCACGGAAGATCCAAACTTTTACACCGATGGTGCCGTAAGTAGTTTCCGCACGCACTGACGAATAGTCGATATCAGCGCGTAGTGTATGCAATGGCACACGACCTTCACGGTACCATTCAGTACGAGCAATCTCAGCACCGCCAAGACGGCCAGACAGCTCAACTTTAATACCTTTAGCACCAGAACGCATGCTGTTCTGTACTGCGCGCTTCATAGCACGGCGGAACATAACACGACGCTCAAGCTGACTTGCGATACCTTCCGCTACTAAATGAGCATCAAGATCAGGCGAGGTGATTTCTTCAATGTTGACCTGAGCAGGTACGCCCATAATTTTGGTCAATTCTTTTTGAAGTCTTTCAATGTCTTCGCCTTTCTTACCGATAACGATACCAGGACGCGCAGTGGCGATGGTAATCTTAGCAGCACCGGTAGGACGCTCAATCATGATTTTGCTAATCATAGCACTATCAAGCTTTTTGCGCAGATATTCACGAACTTGAATGTCGTTGATTAGGTATTCTGAGTATTGTTTAGGGTTAGCATACCAGTTTGCGTTATGCTTCTTTACAACACCAAGACGAATTCCGATTGGATGTACTTTTTGACCCATAACTTATTCTCCTACCTTTATAGTGATGTGACAGGTACGCTTACTGATACGATCAGCGCGACCTTTAGCACGTGGTAGGATACGTTTTAGCGTAATGCCTTCATCGACATAGATAGTAGATACTTTTAGGGTATCAATATCTAGACCGTTGTTATGTTCGGCATTGGCGATGGCTGAGTTAAGACATTTCTTAACAAATACAGCGCCTTTTTTATTACTATACGTTAGGATATCCAAAGCACGCTCGATAGATTTGCCACGAACTTCATCGGCAACGAGTCTAACTTTTTGTGCCGATATGGCGGCACCGCGTAATTTTGCAGTTACTTCCATGGTAAGCACCTTATCTCTTAGCTTTTTTGTCAATGCCATGACCACGATACGTACGAGTCGGGGCAAATTCACCTAGTTTATGACCAACCATCTGTTCACTCACGATAACCGGTACATGAGTACGGCCATTGTGAACAGACAAGGTTAAGCCAACCATTTGTGGTAGGATCATCGAGCGGCGCGACCAAGTCTTAATTGGCTTGCGTGAGTTGGTGTCTAATGCATTCTCAACTTTGGCAAACAAATGCGCGTCTATGAATGGACCTTTTTTCAATGAACGAGGCATGAAATTCTTCCTTTATTTCTTCTTGGCGCGACGGCGGATGATCATATTGTCAGTACGCTTATTACTACGCGTTTTAAGTCCTTTAGACTTCTGACCCCAAGGGCTGGTTGGATGGCGACCTTTATTACGACCTTCACCACCACCATGTGGGTGATCAACCGGGTTCATAGCAACACCACGAACAGAAGGACGAACACCACGCCAACGTGAAGCACCGGCTTTACCAAGTGATTTCAAGTTGTTTTCAGTGTTAGAAACTTCACCAATAACGGCACGGCAGTTCACGTGTACACGGCGTGTTTCGCCAGAGCGCATACGTAGAATAGCATAAATACCTTCACGACCTAACAACTGAACGCTAGCACCCGCAGAACGAGCCATCTGTGCGCCTTTACCGATTTTAAGTTCGATATTATGGATCACAGTACCCAATGGGATATTTTTCAGCGGTAAACAGTTACCTGGACGAATTGGTGATAGCTCACCTGACATTACTGTATCGCCAACTGCTTGTTTTTTAGCAGCAATGATATAGCGACGTTCGCCATCAGCGTACTTAAGTAAAGCAATGTGCGCAGTACGGTTAGGATCGTATTCAATACGCTCTACCGTGGCTGGGATATTGTCTTTAGTACGTTTGAAATCGATAATACGATAATGCTGCTTATGACCACCGCCAATATGACGAGTCGTTATGCGACCATTATTGTTACGACCACCAGTTTTACTTTTTGATTCGAGAAGCGCTGCAAACGGACGACCTTTATAAAGGTGTGGATGCACCACTTTTTCAACAAAACGACGGCCTGGTGATGTTGGCTTTGCTTTTACGATAGGCATGAGTGTAATCCTTATTCGTTGTTCGCTGTTTCACTAGTAGAAGCAGTCGTATTCGCGACCTCTTCACCAGCATCAGCCATTTGTACATCTTGACCAGCTTTTAAGGTAACGTAGGCTTTTTTGTAGTCATTACGACGGCCGATACTTTTACCAAAACGCTTTGTCTTACCTTTAACATTCAAAGTGTTTACTTTTAAAACTTCAACACCTTCAAACATCATCTCAACCGCTTTTTTGACTTCAAGCTTAGTAGCGTTAGAGTCAATTTTAAATACCTGCACACCAAGTGAGTCGCCAAGCATTTGAGATTTCTCTGAGAATACAGGTCCTCTTAGGATCTGATAAAGTCTTGCGTTATTCATGCTAGTGCTTCCTCAAATTGTTTCGCAGCTTCGACTGTCATGATCACTTTATCAAAAGCGATCAAGCTCACTGGATCCACTTCACTTGTATCAAGTACATTGACATGTGGGATGTTGCGAGCAGCTAAGTATAAGTTTTCGTCAACTTCTTTAGTGACGATTAATGCACGTGATGCATTTAACTCACCTAACTTTGCAATCAACTCTTTAGTCTTAGGTCCAGAAACGCTTAGCTCTTCGACCAAAATCAAACGCTCTTGGCGAATCAATTCGGCTAAGATACACTGCATAGCACCGCGATACATTTTACGGTTAACTTTCTGTGACCAATCTTGTGGTTTAGCCGCGAATGCACGACCGCCCCCACGCCAGATTGGGCTACGAATAGAACCTGCACGAGCGCGACCAGTACCTTTTTGGCGCCATGGCTTAATGCCACCACCAGAAACTTCGGCACGGGTTTTTTGAGCGCGTGTACCTTGACGAGCACCAGCAAGATATGCGGTGACGACTTGATGCACTAGTGCTTCGTTGAATTCACGACCGAAAGCCGTATCAGAAAGCTCAACTGCCGCCCCTGTAACTGTTTTTAAATCCACGTTAATCCCCTTGCTTAGGCTTTGACTGACGGACGTACGATGACATCGCCACCGGTGGCACCTGGGATAGCACCCTTGATGACAAGTAACCCTTTTTCAACATCAACCGATATCACTTCTAGGCCCTGAACGGTAACGCGTTTGTTACCCATCTGACCTGGCATTTTTTTGCCTTTGAAGACTTTACCTGGTGACTGGTTTTGACCAGTTGAACCAATGGCACGGTGAGATACTGAGTTACCATGAGTGGCATCTTGCATGCTGAAGTTGTGACGCTTCACGCCGCCTTGAAAGCCTTTACCTTTACTGTTACCTGTGACATCAACCATCTGACCTTGTTCGAACAAGTCAGCTAGGATCTCACCACCAATTTCACGACCTTCAAGATCGCTATCATTGGCACGAAATTCCCAAACACCACGACCAGCGGCAACGCCAGCTTTAGCGAAGTGACCTTTTTGAGCTGCTGCTACGCGGCTGTCACGACGGGTACCTGTGGTAACTTGGATGGCTTGATAGCCATCTACATCAGTATTTTTTACTTGAGTAATGCGATTAGCACTGATCTCAACCACTGTTACAGGGATAGATGCGCCTGCTTCAGTGAAGACACGGGTCATGCCGCATTTTTTACCGACTAAACCGATCGCCATTTTAGACCTCTTTATATCTTATATTAATGGGTTGGGTGTTTATGTGCATTAACCCAAAGCAATTTGAACGTCAACACCCGCCGCCAAGTCAAGCTTCATTAGCGCATCCACAGTTTTGTCGGTAGGTTGAACGATGTCAACCATACGCTTATGAGTACGGATTTCGTACTGATCACGAGCGTCTTTGTTTACGTGTGGTGAAGTTAGAACGTTGAAGCGCTCAATGCGAGTCGGCAACGGTACAGGACCACAAACTTGCGCACCGGTGCGCTTTGCAGTATCAACAATCTCTTGTGCAGATTGATCAATCAGACGATGATCAAAAGACTTAAGACGGATACGGATTCTCTGGTTAGCCATGCCAGCAAGCTCCTAATATGTGCTTTTGTCATTTTTGCTTTGCAAAGATATGATCAAAAGCCGTTTGGTTAAATATTCACTTAAAGCGGCCTTCTGTTCTTAACCAGAATGAGTTCTTTATCCGAACTTGTAGCGTGCCAAAAGCAAAATAGTTTAAAGCCCCGCCGACCCTTCCATTATAGGATGTCAGCAAAGGCATAATGAAATAGTGCTAGAAACGATGCTCTAGCTGTCATAGCGCCCGCTGTTTGATTGGCGGCGCATATATAATTCAGTGGTGTATATTATACATAGTATTTCAGTCATTGCAAGGGTAATATCTGTAGCGACTTATGATATTACCCTTTATAAACAGTAATATGTAAACAACAGCATCTGTGCTTAATAATCACGCTTATATGAATCGATAACTATGCACTGTTAATCTAAAGCTATGAAAAATCTATCTAAAACTGTCAATCCAAAACAATGTCATATTGCTCTTGAGTATAGAGATTTTCGACATCAAAGGTAATCACTCTACCAAGTAAATACTCTAAATCTGCCACCGTGTCTGACTCTGAAGTTAATAATAAATCAATCACTGCAGCATGGGCAACGACCGTAAATTTCTTGGGAGAGTTATAAGTACGAGCACAACGCATGATTTCACGGAATATCTCAAAGCACACTGTCTCAGCCGTTTTAACAAAGCCGCGTCCTTGACAGGTCGAGCACGGCTCACATAGCTGCTGTCCGAGCGACTCACGCGTACGTTTACGCGTCATCTCTACTAACCCAAGCTCACTGACCTGAGTAATCTTAGTTTTGGCATAGTCTTGTACTAGCTGTGATTGCAGGCTCTCTAACACATCATCTTTATGCTGCTGTTCAAGCATGTCAATAAAGTCTAGGATGATAATACCGCCTAGATTACGCAAACGCAGCTGACGAGCGATTGCATGAGTTGCCTCAAGATTGGTTTTATAAACCGTATCTTCTAACGAACGCCCGCCTACGAATGATCCCGTATTGACATCGATTGTGGTCATCGCTTCTGTTTGGTCGATAATGAGATAGCCACCTGATTTTAAATCTACGCGGCGTTTTAAAGCATCACGCAAATCATCTTCGACACGATGGACATCAAACAAAGATGGCTCAGCGGTATAATGGACAATGCGGTCATACACAAAAGGCACAAACTCTTTGGCAAAGGATCTGACTTGTTCATAAATTTGTGCATTATCAATGATGACTTTC
This sequence comes from Psychrobacter sp. 1044, assembly GCF_904846525.1. Classification (GTDB taxonomy): domain Bacteria; phylum Pseudomonadota; class Gammaproteobacteria; order Pseudomonadales; family Moraxellaceae; genus Psychrobacter. The sequence goes on from NZ_CAJHAZ010000012.1 coordinate 16,217, forward strand.
TCGGTATCCGCGTGTACCAAATCACGGATAGAGCGCAGCGGTAATGATAGCTCTTGATAAATAAGCTCAGAACTTTGATGTTGTTTCATCTCTTGGCGACGCGCGCAGATGGTACGCCACAGCTGCAATAGATAATAAATGTCTTCTTCAAGCTTATCGACAGGGACACGTTCAGCAGCGGTACGAGCGATGAGACCGCCTTTTAGATTGACCGTTTGCATCAGGCTACTAAGCTCAGTCTTCAAACGAGTGCGTTCTTCTTCGCCATCAATGCGCTGAGAGATACCAATGTGTTCGCTTGAGGGCAGATACACTAAATAGCGAGATGGCAAGGATATATTGGTGGTCAAGCGAGCACCTTTACTGCCCAACTGATCTTTGGTCACTTGCACTAAAATACGTTGGCTTTCATGCAAGCGATGTTGAATCAACGTTTTAGACACAGGGATGACTTCGGTATTTTGTATACTAATCACCAGTGGCGTGACAGCCAAGTTATCAGTACTATTTTCTACCACAGCATCTTCTATATTGCTATCCGATTTTTTATCGCTATTGTCAGCCGCTTTACTTTTATTTTCTGCTACTGGACGCGGCTCACGCTGCATATCATTAACGTGTAAAAATGCTGTCCGCGACTGCCCGATATCAACGAATGCTGCCTGCATACCAGGTAAAACGCGTACGACTGTACCCAGATAGATATTGCCGACCAGACCCAATTTATGATGACGTTCAATATAAACTTCGCCCAAGATGCCATTGTCTAAGACTGCGACACGGGATTCCATTGGACTAATATTAATCAGCAGCTCTTCGGACATAATGTTTTTCTCTTATCTCTCAGCTTTCTTGTTAGACGTTCATCGTCTATTATCTTTATAGTGTAACAAATGCAGCTGGCTCTCGCCCATTACTCTCGCGTGTTATTATGTGCAGCAGGTTGGAGTGACAACCAATCTCTGAGAGACCAATAATCTCTATGAGGTTCTGTCTCGTATTTTACTTGATACTAATATCTGTGACATTTTTAATTAACGCCAGCGTTTGTGGAAGTGGTAAACCCACGACATTGGTATAGCTACCATTGATACGGCTGACCCAAATAGCACCCAAACCTTGTATACCATAACCACCCGCTTTATCAGCAGGCTCACCACTTTCCCAATAGTTACTCATCATCTCCGCAGTGAGCGCTATAAAGGTCACTTCGGTACGCTCAGTGATTCGTTGCTGATTAATGACTTGAAATACTGGCTCATGAGTTGAGCTGTTAGCCGCTTTAGAAGATAATGATACATGCGTTGCTTGAACTGCTGTCCATACTTCATGGACATTATCAGACATCTGTTGCCACATGCTATAAGCGTGCTCACGATCGACTGGCTTGACCAGCACTGTTTGACCATCTGCCAGCACACCGATGGTATCAGACGTTAAAATGATAAGTGAGTCAGAAAAACAGCTTTTATCCGTTTTCAAGCGTGATACTAGTTGCTGTATGGCAGACTCAGCTTTAGTGGCGACCATGCGCTCGATATAGTCTGTGGGTGACTCCTCATCATGCTGTGTTTCATCGACATCTACACTCAATGTGCTAAATTCTAGTTGTGCCCTTTCTAACAGCTCACGACGGCGCGGCGAACCAGAAGCTAAAATAATATCCATCGCTACTCTCTTTATATCTGAATTTATCTACCTACTACCGAAAACTGCTGCCTGTTAGTGCATTAACATTAGGTAGTCATGATTAATAAACACCAGCGCTACAATCTTATTGGTTGTCAGCAGAATTTTTCTTATGACGCAAATTTACGTAAAGCCAGTAGTACCAATGGCCAGCTGATGATACTCATCAACAGTGATAAGGCAGATTGTGCGACAAAGACATTCTGGATAAACATCTGCAATATCCATAAACATAATTGAAAAACAACCAATCCTAAGCTCGCTAATAACCATGCACTGATGGTATTTAGTTGCCTAATATAAATACTGGTTATTTTTATGAAGAAGGCGACTGCCACGGCGGCAAAGGCTTGCTGTCCCAAATGGGTATCCATGAGTAAGTCAGCAATGAGACCGATGGTAAATGCTGTAAAAATACCAACATAGCGTGGCTGAAATAACAACCAAAAAATCAGCACCATGATCATGACCATAGGGCGTAAGGTAGCCATACTAGGACTTAACGGATAGACATTAAGCGATGACGCAATAACAAAACTTAGAATGATGGTAGCAATCAGTAGTACCGTTGCATTCTCAGAATCAGGATACGACATGGGTACTTACCTTAACGAATGTATTGATGGCTGCTGTTAAAGCATGAGTGGGCATTGATGGGGTAAAAACCATGGCTGAAAATGTATCAACAAACAGACCAGTTAATAAATAGATGCCAGCCATTATCTGATTGGTGCTTACGTATTGAGCGCCTAACTTCTTAACGGTCATTAAGAGTCATATTATTTTTATTCACCAGCTTATCTTGCAGAACTAATACATATGCATTATCGATAAAGTTCGCCGCTGGGGTCACTTCTATACTTCTAAAGTTATCGGCTTGAGTATCTTTAACATGGGCTATACGCCCGACACGATACCCTGCTGGAATACGCCCACCCAATCCTGATGACACCAGCTCATCACCCACACGCACGTCTGAGGTTTTGAATACATAGTCAAGGCTTAATGAGGTTGGTATCCCTTGCCCTGTCACGATAGCGCGTTGACCTGTGCGCTTGACTGTAACTGCAACCGATTGCTGCTCATCAGTAATCAATAGTAGGCGACTGGTATTGGGATAGACATTAATAATCTGCCCTAAAATACCGTCCTCATCAATCACTGTCTGTCCAACTTGAACCCCGTCTTGAACGCCTTTATTGAGCACCACGATTTGTCTGAGTAAATTGGTGTCTGTACCGATTACCTGTGCCAAATTAAGATCAAATTGTTCAGGCTTTGTCGTTGATAAAATACCTTGCAGGCGCGCATTTTGTGCCAAAATATAATCTTGCTGCTGCAACTTGGCTTGCGCATGGATAAGCTGAGACTTCAATTGCATGTTTTCGCGGCGCAGCGCTTCTTTAGACTGTAAGCTGCCACCTGCCCAATGCTTGGCATAACTCGGTAACAGTGATAGCTCATAAATAGGCTGCATCGCGGCATGACTGGTACTACGTACTGGATTAAACCATTCTGAATTTTTGCTATCGAACCACATCAGTATTAGAGCTGCTATTAATACAATGGCAGTCTTACGAAGTGCTAACGGCTGGCGCGCAAAAATACTTGGGGTCATAAGTCGTCTAACTCAGGAGTTATAAAATAAGCAGTAGCCAGTACTGGGTTCTAGTTGATTAATGCAATTAAAGGCAGCGCAACTGGCTACCTTTAATTTTATACTGTTTTAACCCACTATTTTTACGCAAGCTATCATCAAGCACGACGAAGATGATTTATCAATACCGCAGTGCTTAACTAAAGTAATCTAAACAAAAATCATGTTCAAGCTTTTGTTATTGATAAAATCAAGTGCAATACCACCGCCGCGGCTAACGCAAGTCAGCGGATCTTCGGCAACGGTCACAGGTAGACCTGTCTCTCTTGAAATCAATTTGTCCAAATCACGTAACAGCGCACCGCCGCCCGTCAAGACAATACCACGCTCTGCGATGTCTGATGACAGCTCAGGTGGCGTCTGCTCAAGTGCAGCTTTCACCGCGCTAACGATACCGCTCAGCGGATCACTCAGGGCTTTTTGTACTTCTTCTGAGTTGACAGTAAAGGTTTTTGGCACGCCTTCTGCCATGCTACGACCGCGAACTTCGACTTCTAACTGACTGTCTTCATTCAAAGCAGAGCCAACTTCATGCTTGATACGCTCAGCTGTCGTCTCACCAATCACGCAACCATGGGTACGGCGTACGTGGGTGATAATCGCGTCATCAAACATATCGCCACCGATACGAATCGACTCAGCATAAACGCAACCAGATAAAGCGATAACGGCTATCTCCGTCGTGCCGCCACCAATATCAACCACCATCGAACCGCTGGCTTCATGAACTGGCAAGCCTGCGCCAATCGCTGCCGCCATTGGTTCTTCTAACAATAGTACTTTACTCGCACCTGCCGAAGATACCGCTTCACGAATCGCTTTACGCTCAACCAGAGTAGACTTACAAGGCACACAAACCACCACGTTAGGCTGCGCCATAAAACGCTTGGCTTTTACCTTCATGATGAAATGCTTGAGCATTTTTTGCGTCACTTCAAAGTCAGCAATCACGCCGTCTTTTAATGGGCGAATCGCTGTAATATTGGCAGGTGTACGACCAAGCATCTGCTTGGCATCAATACCAACAGCCGCAACGGTAGGGTTTTGTGTACGATTACTTCGTAACGCAACCACCGTAGGCTCGTCAAGCACGACGCCTTTATTAGGAATAAAAATGAGAGTGTTCGCAGTACCGAGGTCGATAGCGATATTATTTGATAAAAATCCAAACAGGTTCATGACTAATATTTCCAGCGTATTACAAATAAGGCGAATGAGGCGAATGAGATTGACTGAGGCGTTACTCGTCAGCGTTGAGCAGGTCGTCGTTAGACATTACTTATGGCGAAATTTGAACCTCGCAACAAGTAAACCTAAGCAATAATGATGCAATGGAAAAACTGAGCTAAATTATACCGATTTGGCTCAAAAAAAACACAGATATTTGCATCAGTAAGTCAGGATTTTGGTCTTAAACGCTAAAAGTTGTTACAAAGTTTAAAATAGCAGTAAACACCATTCGACTTAATGAAACATCATTTAATTCAATAACTAACAAGGCTCTACAGGCAAATGATAATTTTGCTTAGCAGCACAGGTGCATACTGTAACGTATTTCAGAACGTAATGGGTAAGCAATTGAGAATCAATCGTGAATTATACGGTCAATTTTGCAAATCACGCCATCTTGGTTGATATTGTGCATCAATCAAGCGTCATGCTCTGTAAACTTAAGCCAGATGCTTTATAATAAAGCCACTATATATACATCTTAAGATAAACCCCTTGTTTTAGTTTGTGTTAATAATTATCTATATCTAATGCTTGTCTATTTTAGCCGCATTCTACTCTAACAGAAACTGTCCTTCACTGGAGAAACTATGTCACAGCAACCAGCAACGTCTGACAGCAACGTCAGCCGTGAAGAAATCCTAGAAGTTGCCAACCTTGCACGTTTGGGTGTCGATGAAAGCACAGCCGATAGCTATGCCGACGATATTAGTAAAGTATTAAAACTTATGAATACGCTATCTAACGTGGATACCACAGGCATCAAACCCTTAGCAAACATTCATGAAGCTTGCCAAGAATTGCGGGCTGATGTGGCCAAACACGATATCAACCGCGCGCGCAATCAGTCAGTCGCCCCAGCTGTTGAAGATGGCTTATATTTAGTTCCACAAGTGATTGAATAAGCAGCGCGCTGCTTTAATCGCTACCCTATTTTACTTTATGCTATTCACATTTTGACGGACGACACCTTATGTCAGAACTTCATTTATTAAGTACCCAGCAGCTTATTACGGGCTTGCAAGACAAACAATTTAGCAGCCTTGAGCTGACAGAACACTACATCAAACGTATAGACGCGCTAGACAATAAGATTAACAGCTTTATCACTCATACTTCTGAGACAGCACGCGCGCAAGCAAAGGCAGCTGACGAGATGCGCGCGCAAGGTGACAAACGTCCATTACTTGGCGTACCGATGGCTCACAAAGACATCTTTTGTACTCAAGGTGTACTGACGACTTGTGGCTCTAAGATGCTGCATAACTTTATCTCACCTTATGATGCTACCATCGTTTCTAACATCGACAAAGCGGGCATGATTAGTTTAGGTAAGCTCAATATGGATGAGTTTGCGATGGGCTCAGACAATAGCAGCTCATACTACGGCACGGTACAGAACCCTTGGAATCTAGAGCGCGTCCCCGGTGGTTCATCAGGTGGTAGTGCTGCCGCCGTTGCCGCAGGTTTTGTCCCAGTCGCAACGGGTAGTGACACTGGTGGCTCTATTCGCCAGCCTGCCTCATTTTGTGGTTTAACCGGTATCAAGCCAACCTATGGCCGAGTATCACGCTTTGGTATGATTGCCTATGCCTCAAGTCTGGATCAAGCTGGTAGCATGGGACGCAGCGCTAAAGATTGTGCCTATCTGCTACAGCCAATGATTGGTCACGATCCACGCGATGCGACTTCTATCAAATACGATATGCCTGACTACGTACAAGACATCAATGATGCTGAAGCCGCGGCTGGTGATAAGCCATTTTCTGGCTTGCGCATTGGTGTGGCAAAAGAATACTTTAGTGCTGGATTAGACGCTGAGGTAGAAACGGCCGTACGTGCTGCTCTGAAAAAATATGAAGAGCTAGGTGCGACGATTGTGGAGGTGAATATCACTGACCCTGAGATTACCCTTGCCACTTACTACATGCTCGCCCCTGCCGAAGCATCATCAAACCTGTCACGCTTCGATGGTGTACGTTTTGGCTATCGCTGTGAGAATCCAACCGATCTGCTAGATCTATACACGCGCTCACGCTCTGAAGGCTTTGGTCCTGAAGTACAGCGCCGTATTTTGACAGGTACTTATGCACTTTCGGCAGGTTACTTCGATGCGTACTATACTAAAGCACAAAAAATCCGCCGCTTAATCGTCAAAGACTTCGATGAAGCCTTTACTAGCTGTGATGTGATTGCTAGCCCAACAGCACCAACCGCTGCTTACAAGCTTACTGACAACCTTGATCCTGCGACCATGTACTTGGGTGACGTTTATACTATCGCGGTCAACTTAGCGGGTCTACCTGCACTCAGTCAGCCAGTTGGTCTAACCTCAGAAGGTTTGCCTGTTGGCTTACAATTAATCGGTAAACATTGGCAAGAGAGCCAATTGCTCACGACTGCTCACTTATTCCAGCAGCATACCGACCATCATTTACAACAATCTGCCATCGCAAAGGAGACGGTATAATGAGTACAGCTACTACTGATAACAATGCCGTGCGCGAGCATGCCGTGCGTAAAGAGCTTTTCGTCGATGGTTATGAAGTGGTCATCGGCATTGAGATTCACTGCCAGCTAAATACGGAAAGTAAGATATTTTCAAGTGCGCCGACTGACTTCGGTCATGAGCCAAACAGCCAAGCTAGCATCGTAGACTTAGGTCTGCCTGGCGTATTGCCAGTGCTCAATGCTGGCGTGGTCGATCGTGCCCTAAAATTCGGCATCGGCGTCAACGCTGAGTTGGGTCTATTTAATACGTTTGACCGTAAAAACTACTTCTATCCAGATTTGCCTAAAGGCTATCAAATCACTCAGATGGCCAACCCTATCGTTGGCGAAGGCTATATCGACGTGGTGGTCAATGAAGGGGAAAAGAACGAATATCCCAAACGTATGGGTATTACGCGTGCGCATTTAGAAGAAGATGCTGGCAAGTCAGTACACGACACCGTCGATGGTATGACTGGTGTGGATTTGAACCGTGCTGGTACGCCGCTAATCGAAATCGTCTCTGAGCCTGATATGCGCTCGGCTCATGAAGCACTTGCCTATATCAAAGCCATTCATCAGCTGGTCACGTGGCTTGGTATCTCAGACGCAGTGATGGCAGAAGGCTCATTCCGCTGTGATTGTAACGTCTCTATTCGTAAGCCTGGTGCAGAATTGGGTACGCGTACTGAGCTCAAAAACCTCAACTCGTTCCGTTTCATAGAGCGCGCCATCAATCGTGAAATCGAGCGTCAAATTGATATTTTAGAGGACGGTGGCAAAGTACTGCAGGCAACGATGCTTTATGATCCAGAGCGCGACGAAACTCGTGTAATGCGTACCAAAGAAGACGCCAACGATTATCGTTACTTCCCTGACCCTGACTTGCTACCTGTGCGTATCGAACAGCATACGGTTGATAGCATTCGTGCAGCAATGCCTGAGCTACCCGTTGCTCGTCGTGCGCGTTTTGAAAAAGCGCTTGGTCTATCGGAATACGATGCTCGTATCTTGACTGGCAGTCGTCAAATTGCTGATTACTTTGAAGCTGTGGTCGCAGAAGTTGGGCAAGCAGATGCCAAAATGGCTGGCAACTGGGTCATGGGTGATTTGCTTGGTGCGCTAAATAAAGACGATAAAGAAATCACTGACTCCCCTATCAGCGCCAAGCAATTGGCTGGCATGCTCAAACGTATCAAAGACGACACGCTATCTGGTAAATTGGCTAAGAAAGTTTTTAGTGCTCTATACGAGCGCGCGGGCGGCGACACAGATGATGCAGCAGATAAGATCATCGAAGACAAAGGTCTTAAGCAAGAAACGGACACTGGTGCTATCAAGGCCATGGTAGAAGAAGTCATCGCGAAAAATGAAGCAATGGTCGAAGAGTATCGCGGCGGTAAAGAAAAAGCCTTTAATGGTCTGGTCGGTCAAGTCATGAAAGCCAGTCGCGGTAGTGCTAATCCGCAGCAAGTGAACCAAATCTTAAAAGAGCTTTTGGGTTAAGGTGAATGGCGATACGTGGAGTTGCGCAGTAGACCTTGAGCAAAATAAATAGCTCTTGCAATATGCGTAATTTTGCGTAAAATAGTCAGTCATTCGGGGCGTAGCGCAGTCTGGTAGCGCACTACACTGGGGGTGTAGTGGTCGCAGGTTCAAATCCTGCCGTTCCGACCAAACATAGTAGTAAAGAAAAAAGCCAATCATTGTTTTCAATGGTTGGCTTTTTTTTGATTAAAATTTGGGCAATGCCTTACAGTTGTTACTTTTAGTAGGTGTAGGTATGACATTTAAATTACTTTGATGACAAATCTACAGATTACTAGCCCCTGCACAGACATCTTTGTTCAAAACCACTGTTTCTACCAAATTATCCTGATTGTCATAACTAGATAGCTTAACCACAACATTATTAGCAGCTTGGTATTTTGCGCCATAAAAATCATTACAAAGCTCAGTCATACCCGACTCTTGGAAACTAGGCTCCATGTTCTTAAAAGCGAGTGAGCTTGAGTATAGGTCGACATGCCAGCTCATCAAGTGATTTTTACCACCCAATTTAAAATCAGGTTGCTCATTTTTAATCTTTTTATTAAACATATGATCCATTAAGTCAAAAAAAGTAGACGCGGCTTCTAAGTCTACGTAACGGTAGTTTTCATCTACGACCTCAAACTCTTTAAAATACTTATCCATAGCATCAAAAGCACTGGCACTGGCATTGGCATTGGCATTGGTAGCGAATGTAACACCCATCAGAACAGCAGTAACTAGCCATGCTTTCATAATATATTACCTCTCATAACGATCATCTTTATCTATTCAAACAATTCAAACTGTTGCTTGATTTTATTATACATATAATTACTTTTTTCATCAAAACTTGATTTTCCATTACTCTCATTACCAATATGGCCTAGTTTCACAATTTATTTCCTCAATTTTATACTTGATAGCAGCAATACAGTATTTGTCTTCACTCACATACTCCCTACTCTCATAATTAGAAGTTTCTTTTTTATTAAATAGAGTGCACCTTCGAACCTTGTCATAGTTTAAGCTGTCATTAACCACCATAACATGATTAATTGCTTACTGAATATCTTGTGAAATATGCTCTTAGGGCAAAGTAGGTTTCTGTGCCATAGTCAAAGTTGCGCCCATAGACGCACAGGCAGTGGACTTATCATGCATGAAATATTTTACAGATGCTTATTTATCATAGATTATCATCTTAGTATTAATAGTAAGGCATTATCGAGCAACAATATTTGGCTTGATACAAGTTATGGATAGAATATCTTGTTATTTTCAGGCATTAGCCGACAAGTGGTCACAACATTAACATAATACGATTGACCATAGACTTTTATAGAGCGAGCCGTTAGGGTAAATGCTACACCTTTACACTGGTTTATCCTATGTCAGAGCCTATCGCTCAGCCCCTCTCGAATTACCTTATAGTTGACGCACCTTGGGACGTATACCAGCGACCTTATGTGCGTGATTTGGCTTATGCGCTGGCTTGTCCTAACGTCTTGACACAGTGGATAGACTTTGCACCGCATGAGAATACACATGCGATTTCAGTGCATAATGCCAGCTTTTGGCAGGCGCAGTTTGCAGCATATAAGCAGCGTTTAGAAGAGCTAGATAGCACCAATGCTTATCAGGCGCTGACTCGCTATTTACTCAAGCGCCCAAGTCCCAATCGACTGGGTTTTCACTTTGAAGGGTTACTGTCCTTTTGGCTAGCAGATGGCTTTGCGCGCAAGCTACATCCGTATGAAACGCTAGCCAGTAACGTCCAGTTGTATAACGGTAAGCAGACGACTGGTGAGCTGGATTTAATCTTATATAATCATGGAGAAAATCTGGTCGAGCATTGGGAATTGGCGATTAAGTTTTTTATGGGATCAGCGCCGTTTGCTCCTGAGAACTGGGTTGGTATTAATTCCAAGGACAATCTACAGCGTAAAATGACCCATATGCAAACCAAACAGTTTCGTACGGTTTGGGTGGATACGGAGAAACACGGACAGGTTAAAATCGATAAGCGTTATGGCGTGATTAAAGGGCGATTCTTTTTGCCAATCAACACCACTAACTTTAATTATCCATCTTGGTTAGTACCAAGCTTTCCGATGCACGAATGGTGTGATAAAGATGATAAGCTTAATCTTGCGAAGATTGATATAAGGGCATTACGAACCGCCCATTATATCGAATGGTTTACTAGGCGCGACTGTTATGATGGACGACAGCCGCAGGTAGCTTGGTCAAACGACGCACTGCCTACGACAGGACTATACTTCGAAGGTCATAGTCCGATCGTCATTTATCCTGAACAGCGCGACAAAACGTATGACAAATTTTAGTAACGTCCACCGCATTATATGCACATCGACGCTTTAGCCATCTGCTTTATTAATGCAATGCAATGAATCAAGCTACCAAGCATAGCGTCCATACAAGCTAATCTCACTGCGTTTGGCTTTTTCTGAATCGAAACTGTCAGTCAGCAATTTGATGCCAGCATAACGACTGTCTACAGCGAGACCCAATGCTTGCGTTTGCGGCTCTATCAAGCCCGTCACCGTAATGGGAAAAGCGTCATTGGACGTTTGATAGCCTGCGGATAATTGATATAAGTCTTGAATGTCATTCACTTGACCATGTAGACCGAGCTGCCATTGACTGTCTAGCTGATGCTGAAGGCTACCTTCAACTCGCCATGGCAATGTCTGTGTGACATCGTCAGTGCTAAGCTGCCCTTCAATCGTATAGAGAGGTCTGCCGTTGACGTCATAATCCAACGCATAACGAGTGCTTGGCATGTCTTTCCAATGCATGCATCCAAGGATATCGTAGCCGCGCAGAGATAACTGCGTGCTATCAGACAACTGACCTGTGAGCTGCAAATCGAGCGAATAACCATATCCCGAAGGTTTCGCGGGGTTCCAGTCTAAATTTTCTTCCCCTAAGGCTGGTTCATCATAGTAATAATCGATGTAAGCGTTGGTTTTATCCAAACTGTCTCGTATGTCTGTCACCTCATTATTTGGTAACACTCTGGTGCTTAAATCGCCAACTATCTTACCTTCTAATGCATGCAGTCCTTGCCAGAGATTGGCCCGAGTCGTCAATTGCCAGTTAGGCATGAGCTGCTGCGTCAGGCCAATATTAGCACCGAATCTTTCATTGTGCTTGGCTTCCAAAAATAACGGATAAGTTTGACTGGTACTTGAGGGCTGTTTATTTTCATACTGCCAATAAATTTCGGCAGTCTCTTTGCTAAACGTCATTAAATAATCATAACGCCAACCTAGACCGTAGCTAATCGCACTGCCCGCAGGACGAATCTCAAGCGACGTCCGACCTTGGGCATAAGCATGATCTCCGGAATCTAAAGGAGCATTCCAATCATCTAAAAATGCTGAGATAGGCTGTGTTGGACTATGAGCCGTTGCCATCAGACTCCACTCTATCTGCGCGTTTGACTGAGCAATATGACTGTTTAGCAACCCTGTCGCTTGGGGGTAGAAGTAAAAATTCGTGTCAGCAGCTGGTATATCTGCACTATCAGCAACCGCAGCGCTGGATATCATCATAGCGGCAATCGCTGGCGTAGTGATTAACTTGGTACGGCTGTATAAATGCGATGCTAAGCTTTTAGGTAAAAAATCATAGAGACTTGAAACGTTATATGGCATAAATTTCTCACGTTTATTAGAGAGCATAAAAAAGAGACAGGAATCTGTCTCTTTTTTTTGTTGCTATACCTCAATCGCTACTAACAACGTTTGAGAGTCGATGTGACACATGATTTGATTATAGAATAATTAAAATATTATCAGTAAACTTGGCAGTAACTTTGCCATCATTATCCATTAAATCACCGTAGTCTTTACCGTTAACCATGATATCGCCGAGCTTGCCCATTTTATCTTTGATAAAATCACCATTGGCATCAACATTTAACTTGATCGACGCTTTATTTTGCTCAACGGTAAACTGGGTGCTAACCACATCATAGTTATTATCTAAGCTTGACTTACCTGTTACAAATAGCTTCTTACCCTCTACGCTAGCAGTTAAACCTTGTAGCTCAATAACATTACGGGCAGTGCGCTTAAGATTGGCTTGGAAATCAAGTGGAATCGTCGTTGTACTCTCTTTCGTTACCTTGCCTTTAATCGCCAATACTATTTCCATACCTACGTATTTATTGGCGGCCTCTTCGATATCACCAACTTCATCGATTATGATAAATTTCTTTATATCAGCGTCATTGGCAGTCGCATTCAGTGTAATCTCTACATCAGTCATCGGTTTTTGCTTGGTCATCTTGCCCGTTATAGCAAACTTATAAGGGATTGTTCTAACCACCAGACTGTTATCTGCCAGCTTTCTGCTGACATCCAGTGCGGCAAATTCAAAATCTTTTGCTTCAATCACGCTATCATTAGCCGTCAACTTCAGACTGCTTAATTTGATGACCGCCTTTTCTAGCGTGATGCCTTCTCTATTTGCGTCATTGATATCAAACTCATCATTGACCATGACTTTATCGCTGAATTGACCACTGACTGTTGCGCCTTTAGTACTTGAGTTGAGGGTAACGGTATCGGTATCAGTGCCAATGTTAATACTCTTGAAACCCAAGCTGCCGTTAAAGTTATCTGTACTGGTGTTTGAGCTTAACGCATCTTCATAACCATCAAACACTACGGTGAAAACGTCTTTGTTATCAATAACAGGGTCATACAAACCTGTTTGCGGGTTATACACATAATCGTATTCTTCAACATCTACTTTGGTTGTACCATTCAAGGTAAACTTACCGTCAGTACTTAGCGTTGCGACAAAACCATTTTCGGGCGTTAAAGTGATATTGCCTAATGCGACCTCAAATTTTGCATCATTGGCTAATGCTAAGATATCAGCTGCCGTGAGCTGTGATACATCATTCTCTTCCATATAGTATTTTAGATCACTTGGGATATCGAAGGTATAACCCAGACGCGTATCTTGCTTTTCTGTAAGGATATCACTTACATCTTCGTAAGCATCTGTAACCGCTTTATTGTCACTGACAAATAACTTGGCGGTACGAATCATCTCTTTCGCTTGCTCGATCTCAGACAAACTATTATCGACAGGCGGCTTAACTGGCACATCTGGCGTATTAGTACCATTACCAGAAGAGCTACTATTATTGTCATCACCACAGCCTGCTAACGCTAACGTGCTGGCTAACGCTAATGCGCTCAATTTAAAAAATTTCATAACACAGTCCTTTATAGAGTAATTTTGAAAACGAGAAGCACCAAAATCTTTATCTAATTAAGCAAATAATGCCTTAATTCTCAAAAGCACTTCTTAATTTAGAAAACTTAAGTTTGTTTTAAAATAATAATACTCTTATTTAAACAACTTATCTATAAAGTAAACGGATATAACAGCAATGTTACACAAAAAAATAAATGCCGTTGTTGCGACTAATCTTGACTGTCTACCAAGGACACTTTATCAATAATTTTCAATCACTTGCATCAGCTCGTACCTGAGCATATCTGCGCTTGGCATGCGCTCAGCGTGAAAGCGCACAATAGCAATACCGGCACTAGCAAGGGCTTTGTCTTTTTTGTCATCCGCCTTTTGACGCGCTTTACTCGTGTGTGTCCAATCATCAAGCTCAATAGCAACCAGCGTGGTCTGCGCATCAATATCCACAATCACATAATCGACGCTTTGACGACAGATACGATTGAACCAAAAGCTACGCTCGGACGCCTCACTGCTATTGCCTTCGATAATACGTGACAGTTGAACTTGAACGAAAATATGATATTCCGGCAACGCACTTTTTAGCTTATTAAAGAAAATGACTTCCGTATCCGTCATAATCGGCATCGGCGCAAACGGCCAAATAGCCAACTCATCGCCGCGTACTGGCTTTGGATCAGGCTCAACAACTGGGGGTTTTTTCAACAGCTTTGGTACGGTAATCAGCCCTAAAAACCCAACGGCCAATATTAAAAATATAACACCAAATGACATGGTTTTACCTTATACATGATTAAGGCAGCCAAATATGTATGACGACTTCCATAAAGTGACATACATACTCAACTGCGACAGGGCAGCCCTTATAGGCTGACCCGTTATACAGAAAAAATCAGGGGCAATCGGCGCACATCGTAGCTAAGCTTGCGCCAATCAGCAAACACTAAAACAAAAAACACGACAATAAATGTCGTGTTTGAATAAAACTCAGATAAAACAATAAAATCTAACCAAGACTCTGCTGTTTATTTAGCAATAATAGTCATCCGATTATCGTGATTTTAATGCTATTTTAGCGCCAGTATAAAACCCAAGCACTGGTCGTATTGACCTTGGGATCGCTATTAATTTTATCTTTTAACGCTAACGCTGCCACTTTACCGCGCTCAGGACCGACGATGACTCGAACCCCGCGGCTGGTAGGACTGGTCTTAACTTGGTAGCCTGCGGATTTAAATTTCTTTGCTAGTTCGTCAGCCTTGGCTTGATCGTTTGCCAATGCTACTTGCACCCCAAAGCTGCCTTTGGCGTCGGTTTCTTTGACTTCTTTGCGGGCTTCGCTGAGTTTCTGCTGTGCTTCACGCTTAGCATCCGCTGATTTTTTGGCTAAAGCCTCTTCTTTCTGACGCTTGTCTTCACGTACCTGCTCAGCCGCTGCCGCTTCACGTGCTAATCGCTCGACCTGCTTACGTGATGGAATGGTGATATTTTGACCCAATTGTAGCGATGTCGACGGTGACAGATTATTCGCTTGTGCCAATACCTCTACTGGCATATTGTACTGCCGCGCCAGTTTAATCAGCCCATCTCCTCTTTTGACTTGATAATCAGAAGGCGATTTTGGCGGCTCATTTTTAGCCGCTTCTGCTGCCGCTTGTTTTTTCTCAGCCGCAGCATCCGCTTGTTTCTTAACATCCGCTTGTCTTTTTGCTTCCGCTTCTTTTTTACTGTCTGCTAGTTTCTTTGCGGCAGCCTGCTCTTTAATCGCCGCTTGCCTTTGAGCTTCTTGTTGCGCTTGGGCAGCTTTTTGCTGGTCGCCAGTGTTTGTCTCACTTTCAGCTGACTCAGCAGCGCTAGTCTTTTTTATTGGTGTTGTAGCGTCATTTTTTTCCGCGTCTGATTTATCACTCTCTTCAGCAGCTGCCGCACTACTGGCCATGTACTGCTGACTTTCTGCACGGGCTTTTGCCAATGCTTCCGCCTCAGCGGCTTCTTGTTCAGTTAAGAACTGCTGGGCACGTTTTTCTTGTTCAGCCACACGAGCAGCGCGCTCTTTTTGTTTTTCTGCCAAGATACGTTTTTCAGTCTCGATATCCGTCGTCAGCGGCTGAGGAGACTCTTGCTCAGGGCTTGGCTTATCTACTATTGCTGACGCTGGTTGTGGTTCATTACTATCACCAATCTGTTGCACCATGGCGTATAGCATCACGCTACCGCCGATAATCATCCCAATGCCCAATAAGGCTTGTCTCGAAAAGTTCATCCGTTTACGTCTCTTAGTTGGTAATAAGGTTGATTGAGCGGCGCAACTGTCGTCTCAAAACTGTGTTTAGATAGTTTTAATAGCCTTGATAGGTGTCATTGCCACCAGTTGCGTCCATCCGTTTTTAAATGTTATGCCAAGCGTTTAATGCCATTATAGAGCAGCTTGCCAAATCACTTTGATTATAAAGCATATTTTTCATACTGTCTGCCATCATGCTACTGCTAAGATTAACATTAAATAAGTACCATTTTAATGTTAATTATCAACCGCCAGTGCTGTCAGTGCCTCGCCGATCGTATGAAAGGAGCCACATACCACGATAAGGTCTTGCGGCTGACTGGCATTGATAACCGCATCGGTCGCTTCTGATAAACGTTTAAATTCGTGTATTTGAGCATTGTCGACATAGCTCGATAGGATACCTTGCAGGTGCTCGGTGCTCGCAGCACGTGGATAATCAATCTCAGCGATATACCAATCGCTAATCGGTAAGCCCGCTATCGTCAAATGCTGCACGACTTTATTGATATCTTTATCACCCAACATAGAAAACAGCATCTTAATGCTGGCAGGTCTGCGTTCAGCTTGGTTTTTTTGGCTACTATTTGGATTACTGCTTTGATTGAGAGCATCAAAGCTGTCTTGATTGGCTAAATGCTGTTGCCAAAGCGGTAATAGTTGCGCCAATAAAAACTCAACGCCTTGCTCGTTATGCGCGACATCAAACAGCCAATGGCGATTGTGGGTCTCACGATAATCAAAGCGACCAGCGAGCCTGACCGTTTGTAATGCTTGCTCAATAGCAGTACTATCGACATTTAATGGACTTGCTAGCACTGCTGATAAGGCATTAGTAGTATTGGTCAATGACAGCGCTGGACGTGGTAACTGCATGGTAACGGCGGCATTGCTGTACTGCCAAGCGCTTGCATCCACTTCACGATAATCAAAATCTCGCCCAACTTGATAACAAGTTGCTTGATGCTTATCAATCGCTTGCTGCACACTGACTGGCATTGCAGTAGCACCATAAACCACGCTGATACCATCACGTAAGATACCTGCTTTCTGACGGCCAATAGCTTCAACATTGTCACCCAGCCAATCGACATGATCGATAGCGATATTGGTAATCACTGCCATATCAGGATCAATGATATTGACCACATCTAAGCGCCCACCCAGCCCGACTTCCAACACCCAGACATCACAGTCTGCTTCGGTAAATATTAATAATGCGGCAAGTGTGGTCATCTCAAAAAAGGACAAGGTCAGCTCACACGCTAATCGCGCTGCTTCTACCTTGCTAAAAGCTTCAATTAACGTCTCGTCACTGACCATCTCGCCATTGATACGCACGCGCTCATTAAATAAACTTAGATGCGGTGATTGATACAGAGCCGTTTTATAGCCTGCTGCTTGGCACATCTGCGCGATGACAGCCGTCGTTGAGCCTTTACCATTGGTGCCCGCCACCGTAAATACATAAGCATCGTCTTTGGCTGACTGTACCACGCCTAACGCCTCGGCAACTGGCAAAACTCGCGACAACCCCATGTCTATTGCCGATACATGAATCTGCTGCATATAATCGAGCCATTCGGTCAAACTAGAATGCTTGTTGGGAGTGTTAGGGTTAAAAAGTAGAGAGTCGGACATGGACACAGCCTATATTGAAATATTTGAATAAAAAATGGTCAATGAGAAAGCATTCATTAAGAAAGTACAGACAGTATATAACTACCTGTCCAAAAAGCAAAAATAGCATTTACCGCTGTTGACGATAAATGCTATTGATTGATCTTACTTAGTCAGCAAAATTGAGCATGCTACTAAGCATAAGTCCTGTGGAATATTAAACTCAGTTATCCATTAGTCAAGCCGATGAGCAAGTTAGGCATCAACATTAGGAATGCGGCTTAACTTTGCCAGCAGACGGTAAATGGTATCAATTAATTGATGACGATGTACCACTTCATCGACCACACCATGTTCTAACAAGAACTCGGCACGCTGGAACGGCTCTTCTAGCGTCTCACGAACCGTTTGCTCAATCACGCGCTTACCAGCAAAGCCAATCATGGCTTTTGGTTCTGCTAAATGAATATCACCTAACATAGCGAGCGACGCAGTCACACCGCCATAAACAGGATTGGTCAATATCACGATATACGGCACGCCAGCAATTCTCAAACGTTCAATCGCTGCGGCAGTACGAGCCATCTGCATCAAAGACAGTAAACCTTCTTGCATACGTGCGCCGCCAGAGGCAGCAAAGCAGACTAAGGGCACTTTATCTTTAAGGGCTTTCTCAGCCGCCTCTACGAAACGGTCACCAACTACAGAGCCCATAGAACCGCCCATAAAGCGGAAGTCAAAGGCACAAGTCACTACATCAAGATTGCGCAGCTTGCCATACAGTACAATCAGCGCCTCAGACTCGCCTGTCTTATCTTGTGCTTCTATCATACGCTGCGGATACGGCTTACTATCCACAAACCTTAGCGGATCTTTGGCAGTAAATTGTTGTCCAAGCTCACCGTCTACTTGATCGAGCAACCAGTTTAAGCGCTCACGAGCACTCATCGGTAAATGATGATCACAATGCGGGCAAACATAGCAGTTAAAAATAAGTGCCGTATTGGTAATCATCGAATGACAATTACTGCACTTGGTTGACGGTTCCGTCTCTACTGCTGTCAAAGGCGCTGTCAGTTGCTGTTTAATACCCGGTATCGGGCGATTAAACCACGATTGCCCAGCAGTATTACCGTTTGGCTCAGCGTTACTTTTTTCAGTATGGTTCAGAGTCGTCATATCAGGTTTTATTATCGTATCAGTCATATTATTCGCCATTATCAAAGGCTTATCGACAAGCTGGCTCATTCGCTTGTCCCTAAGAATCCATTTATAAGAATCAGTTTAATCGTCACATATCCCCATAACTTTCGCAGTTATAAAGCGCAGTTATAAGGCACGCTTACGTGAAACTGTAACAATTTATATGTGATGTTAGTTTACACACGTAAACTAACTTTAGCAAAGTCATTTAACCCTGTCTTTATAAACATTGTTATTCATATTGCCATGACGATTTAAGTGACGATAATTTAACTTTGTTTAACTCAGACACTTAAACTATCAAGTGCACCGCGTAGCTCATCCATTTTTGCCATGATTATTTGCTGAGCGGCGGCAACCGCAGTGCTATCATTGGCATCTATATCAGCAAAATTTTGAACCAAGGCACTACCGACAATAATACCATCCGCATGTGCTCCAATCGCTTTAGCAGAAGCCGCATCACGAATACCAAAACCCACACATACTGGCAAATCAGTCGCTGCTTTAATCGCTTGCACTTGAGTCGCAACATCATCAGTATCAAGCGTTGCCGAACCTGTCACGCCTTTTAATGACACATAATAAATATAACCACCGCAATGAGTCAATACTTGCTCACGGCGCTCAGGTAAAGTGGTTGGTGACAATAAGAAAATCTCGTTCATCGCATGGTCAGTCAAATGCTGGGTAAAACTGCCTGCCTCGCTTGGCGGCAAATCAACCATCAAAATACCATCGACACCTGACTGCTCACATAGCGCGACAAAGTTGTCATAGCCGATGATTTCCACGGGATTTAGATAACCCATCAAAATAATGGGGGTCTGCGTGTCTTGCTGACGAAACTCTGCCACCATTTTTAGCGCGTCACGAGTGCTCGTCCCTGCTGCCAATGCACGCTCACCAGCCAATGCAACCACAGGACCATCTGCCATTGGATCAGAGAACGGCAAGCCGACTTCGATCATATCTGCGCCATGCTTGACCAAGTCGTGCAATAAACCGACGGTAGTCTCTGGGTTTGGATCGCCTGCCATCACGTAAGGAATCAGGGCTTTTTTATTTTGTGCTTTTAAGGTTTCAAAAGTGCTTTCAATTCTGGTCATAGTGTTCTCTTGATTATTATAAACTGGCCTAGTTAACCCTTTATTTAAGAATCAATATTAAACAAAGGGTGTTAAGCAATTTTTCTTATAATGGATAAATCGTAAAATAGCTTATAAAAATAGAGGCCACTACAACTCAATCCCTTCCGCCTTCATCACTGAATGCAAGTCTTTATCGCCACGACCAGACATATTAACGATAATGGTTTGATCAGGGGTCATCGTCTTAGCTAGCTTCAATGCATAAGCAACGGCATGCGCAGATTCGAGCGCAGGGATAATACCTTCTTTACGCGTCACTTCATGGAAGCCTTCTAGCGATTCTTTATCGGTACAACCGACATATTCAACACGCTTCATGTCTTTTAAGAAGCTGTGCTCAGGACCAACGCCAGGATAATCAAGACCCGCTGAAATAGAATGCGTTTCTTGAATTTGACCTTCATCATCGGCCATCAAATAGGTACGGTTGCCATGCAGTACACCGATACGACCAGCAGCCAATGGTGCTGAATGACGACCCGTTTCGATACCGTCACCCGTTGCTTCAACGCCATACATTTTAACGTCAGTATCATTTAAGAAGTCAAAAAACAGACCAATGGCGTTCGAGCCACCGCCAACGCAAGCGACCAAGGCATCAGGCAATTTACCCGTCATTTGCAAATGCTGGATACGTGCCTCTTTACCAATAATCGCTTGGAAATCGCGTACTAAGAGAGGATAAGGATGCGGACCAGCAACTGTGCCAATGATGTAATACGTGCTATCCACATTGGTAACCCAATCTCGCATCGCTTCGTTCATGGCATCTTTTAGGGTACGTGAACCAGAAGTCACTGGCACAACCGTTGCACCGAGCAAACGCATACGATAGACGTTCATCTTTTGGCGCTCGACATCATCCGCACCCATATAGACGATACACTCAAGCCCTAAGCGCGCGGCGATTGTCGCCGTCGCTACGCCATGCTGACCTGCTCCAGTTTCCGCAATAATGCGTTTTTTACCACTCATTTTGGCAAGTAGTGCTTGTCCAATGGTGTTGTTCACTTTATGCGCGCCAGTATGATTCAGGTCTTCGCGTTTGAAATAAATTTGCGCACCGCCAATCTCATCGCTCAATCGCTTAGCATGATATAAAGGCGTTGGGCGGCCGACATAGTTGACCAAATCATTGTGATATTCTTCCCAAAACACAGGGTCTTTTTTGACTGTGTTATATAACGTTTCTAGCTCTTCTAGTGCTGCCATCAAGGTTTCAGAGACAAAGCGACCGCCATGCACGCCGAAATGTCCACGGGCATCAGGATATTGATTGAAATCTTGCACGTTCTCTGGATTGGTGAAGGTATTGATAGCTTTAGCAGTAGCCGATACATCTTTGCTTGCGACATGACTCATGATAATTCCTACTATAATAAGTGGTATTTTTTAAGATAAATAAGGGGGAAATTTTTCCAAGTAATTAGCTATTTAACGGATAAAAATTCACGGGTAAAAAACTAGTTACTGATATTCGAAGGTTCGCCAAGCGTCTCATTTTGCCATCGGTCGCGTTTTACCGCTTTCATAAAGGCACGCATTTTGGCAGCGTCTTTTTTGCCTTTGTCAGACTCAATCCCACCGCTGACATCGACCGCATAAATAGGCAAATCTAAAGTGGCAGCGACATTATCGGCATCCAGTCCGCCCGCTAAAATAATAGGTAGCGAGCTGTCTTGCGGTAGCAGACCCCAATCAAAACGTGCCCCTGTGCCGCCATATTTATGGGGATGGTAAGCATCCAATAAGATACTGTTCGCGCCAGCGGCGGCAAACTCATTAATCTCGGCGCTTACGCTAGCGGCAGTGTGTTGGTCAGCATTGATACGCAGCGCTTTTATCCAGCGTTTATTGACCGCACTGGCCAGCTGCGCACATTGCTCTGGTGTTTCATCACCATGGAATTGAATGATATCAAAAGCAACCTGATTCGCTAATTCTATCAGCTCTGCGCGCGGCATATTCACCACTAGAGCCACTATACTTATAAAAGCTGGCAAAGACGCACTTAACGATTGCGCCTGCTCGATAGTAACAGCGCGTGGACTGGGCGGATAAAATACCAAGCCAACCGCATCAACACCCAACTGGGCAGCAATTTTAATATCATTAGGCTGGGTAAATCCGCAAAACTTAACGTGCATGATGTGACCTTAGATATAACACTCAGTACGACATTATTAGACTGTCTTCGCTACATTGACGGAAGGTAAACGTCAATTGCCAACGCTAAAGCGTAAATATGAGGATTTGTTAATTGAATGGTAAATCCATTGCATCCAAAAACTTATCCTAGCATACTTTTATTACCAGTTTTGTTTATGATTGCGATTGATTAATAGAGGGATAGTTGAATGTCTAAAACGGCGGCGGAAACGTCTCATAACACCGATAGCACAGATAGCACCGAAACAAGCAACTTCAACAATAGCGACGATGCCACTAGCGTAAACCCAGCACATTATTTAATGTGGTTTCGTCGTGACCTGCGAGTTCATGATAATACCGCGCTAGCTGCGCTTTGCGAGCAGGCAAATGCGGATAACGCCTCAGTAAGCGCTATTTACTTCGTGACGCCTGAACAATGGCAAGCACATGACATGTCGCTGACACAGCTCGACCATATCGCACGCATCTTGCCTATCCTAGCCAAATCTCTGCAAACACAATTAAATATCCACTTAACAGTACAGCTCTGTCCAAGCTTTTCTGACTGTGTTGAGGCGATGCTAGATATCTGTAGCGCGAACCAGATCAGCACTGTGATGGCAAATCACGAGTACGAAGGCAATGAGATTAAGCGTGATGAACAATTAACCAAACAGCTTGCAAACAACGATATAGAATTTATTCGCTGGCATGATCAATGTATCTTGCCACCACAAACCATCACCACGAACGATGACAGCATGTATCAGGTATTTACCCCATTTTATAAAAAATGGCGGCATACCTTGGATATCAGTACCATACAAATGCATGAGGCATCCGCCATAAATGGCAACACTAAAGTCAAACTAGAAGTCTCGAACGCCAGTGCTACTATCGAAGATATAGAAAGAGTAAGTAAAGAAGTAGTCGAAGATTATCAAAAGGCACTGCAAAATGCTGGTTTATTAGAGCCCATGGATATAGACGTACAGCTTGAGCACGCTCGGGCAGCCTACCCTGCTGGCGAAGCGGCGGCGTGCCAGCGTTTAGAGGACTTCATCGCTGAGGATATTGATAACTACGATATCAGTCGCGATGTACCCAGTTTAAATGCCACCAGTCAGCTATCTGCCTACCTGACTATTGGCGCAATCAGCCCCAGACTTTGCTACTTACAAGCTACCCTACAATTAAGCAAAGCACTGGGAGAATTACATGGGAATGACAGAGACACCCTAGATAACGGGGATAGCTTTGACAATACTGATAATAACGACATTAACCGCTGGATAAGTGAGCTGGCTTGGCGAGATTTCTATCGCCATGTTTTAGACTATAAGCCCAAGCTGATTCGCCATCAAGCGTATAAAAAGGAAACCGATAGCAAGATTAATTGGTCATATAATCAGCAGGAATTTAATGCATGGTGCGTAGGTAAAACTGGCGTGCCGTTAGTCGATGCAGCAATGCGCTGCCTGAATGCGACGGGCTTTATGCACAATCGCTTGCGGATGGTGACAGCGATGTTTTTGACCAAGGATTTATTGATTGATTGGCGCTTAGGTGAGCGCTACTTTATGCAGCAGCTGATAGATGGTGACTTTTCGTCCAATAATGGGGGTTGGCAATGGAGTGCGTCGACTGGCACCGACTCTGCACCTTACTTTCGCATTATGAACCCTTTTAGCCAAGCCAAAAGCCATGACCCTGATGGGATATTTATTAAAACTTGGCTACCTGAGCTAAAAGCCATTCCTGCCAGCATCTTGCATAGCGAGGATAAAATGCGTCAAGCACTGGCAAAGGGCGGTAAATTTGCTGACATTGATTATCCATTACCGATGGTCGAACATAAAGCGGCTCGCCAATTAGCGATTGCTGAATTTAAAAAATAGCGACGCATTACATCAACACTAAAACCTCAATTTACTAAGAATTTCAGCTATTGTATTTTAATCACATTATCTACCCTTCCTAGGGCGTGTCCTCATTTTAAAAATGGTGATAAAAATGAGATAAATTACCGTCAAACAAGGAAAGTAGCGCACCTAATATCGAGATATTAAGAAGCTATTTGACAATGTTTGACAATGTTTGGCAAAATTTAGCTATTTTTAGCCCATTTAGAAAGTAATCGATTGAATTGAGGACACGCCCTAGTATCAGCTGGCTGCTTATAATATGCGGGTTTGGATAATGTATAAGGCATAGGCTAATAGAGTGAAGCTTATGATTAACAGCACCCATGTCGCAAAAGAAAGCGATTCTTTCGCTTTAGGGCGCTTATTAAGCTGATCTTCAGAGTCAGAAGACGGTTTATTATTAAGAGTTGTCATATACGCCACCTTTTTATGTAGTGTTATATTATCAACGAAATTCATAAGTTCATTATGAATAATAGATAAGCTCTACTATACAATATAAATGGCGTTACTTTAAGTGTTTCCAATTAATAAGCTAACGTATGATTATCTAGTCTATGGCTCTAATAAAATTATGTATATATTATTTTACTGGCATCTGGCACGCGCCTGCACCTTGAGTCGTTACCGTCACTACTGCACCAGTTAACGAAAATAGCTGTTGCAGTTGGGTTTGCGCATTTTCTAGTGCCATATTCATGACATCACCGCGACAAGCGCGTTCGAGTACTTCTTTTTTTGCCATACTTTGCGCTTGTTGCAAGATTTTCGGATCGACTTGCATCATGCCAAAAGCACCCGTCTGCCAATCATAAATCTCGATATCGTCTAGATAAACCGAAAATATCTCTGATGGTGGGATGGTAATATTGATTTGCGGCATCACTGAGACTGGCGTATTGGCACCCGCTTCTTGTACCTCATCGACGTTAATTTCAGGCTGCACCACTTGTACCATCTCGGGGGTAAGTGCACTTAAATCAATCCCCGCCTCCACTCGTCCGCGCGCGATAAACAAACCCTTTTGCTCGTCTTGCCACAGCTTCATCCAACTGCCAGGACGTTGACTGGTAATGACGGTATCGACACTAAACGCCACCGTTTCCAAACGATTTAACTTTTGGATTTGTGTGACCACGCCTTCACGAGTAATGGTTTCTATCGGCTCTTCCTTGGTTATATTCTGCAAACTATAAATAGCAAAGACGATAGCTGCTAAACCGATGAGCAATATTATCCACGACATCATCGCAATGGATTTTTTCGCTTGTGAGTTAGTCGCATCATTATTAACAGGAGATCGATTATCAGGATTATTCATATAAACACCCTCAGAGTTTTATCATTTATTTTTATTAAACGTATAACAAATAACTGTCTAAATGATAAATGCTACTTTTGAGCAGCAACTTCAAGTAATAACTACCAATACGCTACATAATGACTAGCGCTACCATTTACTATAAATACCCTAAAAGCTGGTAAATAATCGAGTTGTAGTGACCTTATTTGCTCGTTTAAGTCACGTTTAAGTCACGTTCTGTCTGAAAAAACAAAAAGTCATTGCGTCTTAGGCTAACTTTACCTAACATAGTCAGATTGTATAAGCAAAATGTTGGCGTACATCTATTTTTCTGGTCTTTATGCGTAAAGTATGACGCTGCCAACATCAACGTTTTAATACAAAATGAACAGTTCCAGCCTTTTTGTAAGGCGTTTTATGAACGCACTTTCTATTCATGTACTGTTTGTCGCAGTACTTTTTAGCTAGGCATGTCCTAGACTATTACCAAGTGATACAAAGGTAAGCTTGCGTCGGCCATCAAAGCACACGCTCAATATCCTACTATTTCTTATTTATTTTATCGTTGATAAGGTTACGCTTTATTTATGAAAGCCAGTCAATTTTTATTTGCCACTCTAAAAGAAACCCCAAGTGATGCCGATATCGCCTCAAGCCAATTGATGGTGCGTGCCGGTCTTATTCGAAAGATTGCTTCTGGGTTATATATTTGGTTGCCCATGGGGCTACGCATCTTGCAAAAAGTCGAACGTATTGTTCGTGAAGAGATGCAAGAAGTTGGTGCACAAGAAGTGCTCATGCCGATGACCCAGCCTGCCGAGCTTTGGCAAACGACCGGACGCTTTAACGATTACGGTCCTGAGCTATTGCGCTTCAAAGACCGTCATGATCGCGACTTTGTGCTTGGTCCGACGCATGAAGAAGTCATCACCAATCTGGCGCAAGGCGAGCTGCGTAGTTATAAACAACTACCAATCACCTTTTTCCAAATTCAGAATAAATTCCGTGATGAGATTCGTCCACGTTTCGGTGTGATGCGCGCACGCGAATTTACCATGAAAGATGCTTACTCGTTCCACGTTGACCAAGCATCGTTGGCAAAAACTTACCATGACATGTATGACGCTTATACGCGTATCTTTACCCGTTTGGGCTTAGATTTCCGTGCAGTACAAGCGGATACTGGTTCTATTGGTGGTTTTGCTTCACATGAATTTCATGTATTGGCAGACAGCGGCGAAGATGATATCGCCTTCTCTGATTCTTCTGATTATGCGGCCAACGTTGAGCTTGCCGAATCAGTGAGCACCGCTGAGCGCCAGCCACCGAAGATGGAGCGCGAAGACGTCCTGACGGAAAATATGACCAGCTGTAAAATGGTTGCTGAACATTTAGGCTTACCGTTAGAAACGACGGTCAAAACGTTAATCGTCCATGGTCATACCGAAAATGATGAGCCACAGCTTATCGCTATCGTATTACGCGGTGATCATCAGCTAAATACGATCAAAGCCGAGAAAATCGAAGAGGCCAATGTGCCGCTGACAATGGCTTCTGATGAAGAACTGAAAGCTGCTGGTCTGCATAAAGGCTATATTGGTGTTAATTTGGATATGCCTGTCTTCGTTGATCGTTCGGCAGCAACTTTGTCAGACTTTGTATGCGGTGCCAATGAAGTCAACAAACACACCACTGGTATGAACTGGGCGCGTGATGCGAGCATTACTCGTGTCGTTGATGTACGCAATGTGCAGGAAGGCGACCCTTCTCCTGATGGTAAAGGCAGCCTAAAAATCAAACGTGGTATCGAGGTCGGTCATATCTTCCAGTTGGGTGACAAGTACTCGCAAGCGTTAAATGCTACCGTATCTGGTGAAGATGGTAAACCTGTGACCCTAATGATGGGTTGCTACGGTATTGGTGTGAGCCGTATCATTGCCGCTGCTATCGAACAGAACAACGACGAAAACGGTATCATGTGGCCGCAAACGCCAACGGTTAATGATTCAATCGCTCCTTTTGAAGTCGCTATCATACCGATGAAGTCAAAAGAAGAGACCGTCATGCAGACAGCGACAGCACTCTATGAAGAGTTAAAAGCACAAGGCATCAATGTGCTACTCGATGATCGTAACGAGCGTCCAGGAGTTAAGTTTGCTGATCTTGAATTGATTGGTATTCCACATCGTATCGTGGTTTCTGACCGCAACCTTGCTGAAGGCAAGTACGAATACGTCAATCGCCGTGAGACAGAAAAGCAAATGCTAAGCCGTGAAGAAGTCATTGCAAAAGTAAGCGGCAAAT
The DNA here is from genome assembly GCF_904846525.1 of Psychrobacter sp. 1044. Classification (GTDB taxonomy): domain Bacteria; phylum Pseudomonadota; class Gammaproteobacteria; order Pseudomonadales; family Moraxellaceae; genus Psychrobacter. The sequence goes on from NZ_CAJHAZ010000012.1 coordinate 44,013, forward strand.
AGTTTTATTCATAAAACTTATACCATAAAAAGCGCCTGTCTCATAAATGAGATAGGCGCTTTTTCGCGTGTAATATAGCTAAAAAAAAACTACTTAATATTATATCTTTTAGCAATGACCTTACTGCGTTTCTGTGTCTCATTAGCGGTGCAAACATTAGCGCTAATCTGGGCGTATACCACAGAATTATTCATTGGACCGTCATATTCAAAGTCACACTTATCATTACGATCCTTTAACCATATACGCTGTTCTTTATCCAACTGCTGTTGTTGTGTCGTATTCAAAGTACGATAAACGCTCATATAGATTTTATTAAGGCGATTTTTTTCGACTATAATTGCATTATTACCACAATCATAAGCCACTTCCATATAAGCGTCTTCACAGTTATATTGATTTTCCACAAATGCAGCCTGTGCTAACTGCAAGGTAGAAAGAGACAAAGTAGCAGTCCCTAGAGCGGTTAAAAATCCGGTTTTTAACTTCATAACTGCATCTCAATATTCATAAAATAAGGTTTATTGAGTATAAGAAAGAACGCTCATCTATGAAAGCTAAAAATTAATATTTATTTACTGCCGAATCAAGCGGCTTGGCTGTGGCATTAAGCGGATATCACTGACGCGACAAGGGTTGATATCGATACCGCCTCGGCGTGTATACCAAGCGCGAACCATCAGCTCACTTGGCTCATAGTATTGACTCAAATCAGCAAATATTTGCTCCACACATTGCTCATGAAAACCATTATGCTGACGAAAACTTAAGATATAACGCAGCATTCCAGCCTCATCGACTGTTTTATTACTGGTAATCGAAACTGCTAACGTCCCCCAATCTGGTTGATTGGTCACCGGACAGTTACTACGCAGCAAATTAGAATAAAAAGTATAAGGCTCAGTGCCAGTATTCTCTAAAATAGAGCTACTGTTTAAATCTTTATCACTACTTAGCAATGACGCATCAGGATGATCACACAATGCGACTTTTTCGCTAGTATTAGCAAGCGCGTCATCAATACAAACACCCTCAGGTTGAGCCACCAATAACCCTGTTGTCTTATTATGCAGGTCGTCATTTAAGCCAAACAACTCAACTTGCACGTCTGCTTGTACACAGGCTGATAAATCTTTAGCAATCAGCGCTTGCACATCATCCCAACTAGCGAATTCAGTAAAGTTGATACTGTTTAGATAGAGCTTAAGTGACTTTGACTCAACGATAAATGGCGAGCTGGCCGGAATACCAAAACGCGCGATAGCCACTTGCGAGATACCCTGTTGATTTAACCAAGACATCTCAAATGCCTGCCACCAATCGATGCCAACCATTAACTTATCGTCTTGCCAGCCAATGACATCGCGACCCATACTGCGAGCGATAGGATACAAGGTCTCTGGACTATACTCGGTTGGATAGTCAGTGGTTTGCTCACCTAAAATACCGTGGATACTCATAAGTTACTTACCTTTTATGCTTAAATATAATGAAATAAAAACCAGTCATTTTACAGCAATGGGCTATTTTATGGGAATCATTTGCCAGTCTGATGCGGGCTCTGTCTTCACATAATTAAATCGTACTCGATAAGTAATAGTGTCATGCTCACTCATATTAAAATAAAAATCTACCAATAAGCTATCATTGGTAACCCATTCAAGCTTTGCACTATAAGGCATTGGACTATACTTCCGACTGTCATAAAACTTGAAATGTTGCCGAAAATTTCCATAATCCATATTGTTTTTATCATACTGATAGCTACCGTACTTGTCCTTTTTCCAAATGATAACCTCTTCTTCTTCTGGAAACTCAACTTTAACCGTGGCTGCATAAGTCATGTCTGGTGAAAATGTCAAATGCGATCCTTCAAACTCTTGTATAACACCCGTGTTTAGATCAACCAATACTGTGTTATTAGTTTCATAGGCTTGTCCAGATAGATAAAGCCAGTTTTTATTTTTATCATAGCTATTTATAAGATAAACATACCTAAGGCTGTCCCCGTTTTCGTCTTGTACAGACTTATCGGTCAATATGACAGGAGATTCATGACTGGGTATCGTAATAGTGGTCTGGTTTAGCTGACGAGAAATATATTTTGATAATTGTAGTTTTTCGATGAGGTTTTGATTATAAATCATCAAGCTTTTATCTAAGCAATCTTGATAAATCCGCTCATCCTCACTATTACAATCCTTACCCCAGTTAGGATAAATAGGCGCTTCTATAGTCTCCCAAACATAATCATCCATATTAGCAAACGATGCCGCAATAGCAGCATTGGAAAAGCCACTTAATACCGCTATTATCAAAAGCTTATGCCTTATTGAAATTTTTTGCATAAAAAAAGCCCAACAATGTTGGACTCTTATAATAAGGTGACAAGCTATATTTTACAAACTAATCTACAAGCGCACACGTGAGCCATTACTGAGTAAACGATAGGCGATGGTATAGAATACCGCACAGAAGACAAAAATAGCAGCCATCGAATACCAGACATTCACATCAGAATAACCGAGAATACCGTAACGGAACGAGTTCACCATATAAACGATAGGATTCAATAGCGAAATATTTTGCCAAAATGGTGACAAGTTTTCCATCGAGTAGAACACACCGCCAAGATAGGTCAATGGCGTAAGCACAAAACTTGGAATGATAGAGATATCATCAAATGAGCGAGCAAACACGGCGTTTATAAAGCCACCAAGTGAAAATAAGATAGACGTACCCAGTACCGTAAATACCGTCACAAATAAATGCTCAATGCCAAGATCAGTAAAGAATAGTGCGACTATTGAGACGATGATACCAATGGCCAGTCCACGAAAGATACCACCACTGATATAACCCATCAAAATCGCATGTTTGGATACAGGAGAGACCAACAGCTCCTCGATACTGGAGGTGAATTTGGCACTAAAGAAGCTCGAAACCACATTGGAGTAACTGTTGGTAATAATCGACATCATAATGAGACCAGGCACGATAAACTGCATGTATGGCACGCCGCCCATTTCACCCACACGCGATCCAATCATCTTACCGAAGATGACAAAATAGAGACTCATCGTAATAACTGGTGGCAGCAAGGTCTGTGGCCAAATACGCAGAATTCGGCGAACCTCCTTTAACAAAATGGTGCGAAAAGCAATCCACTTTTTATTCCATGACATGGTTTTATTAGGATCTATCATTTCTTGACTCACAATCCTGCCTCCTTCATGCTGTCTGCACTTTGGATATTTTTGTCTACTAAGCGCATAAATAGCTCTTCTAGTCGATTGGCTTTATTACGCATACTGGCTACCGTGATACCTTGCTCAGATAACTGGTCAAAAACACCATTCAACGATTCGCCTTCAGTCAGTGTGACTTCAAGCGTCTGATCATCAGGCTGCGATGTGTCTGTCACTCCTGCCAAAACCAATTGACGTGTAAGCGGTGTCTCCAAATCAAACACAAAGGTCTCAACCGATAGCTGCGCTAGCAAGTCCTTCATCTCAGTATTAATACGAATCTCACCATGATCCAAAATCGCAATGCGTTTGCACAGCTGCTCCGCTTCTTCAAGATAATGAGTCGTCAGAATAATCGTGGTGTTTTCTTCGATATTAATCTGCTGCATAAACTCCCACATAGAGCGGCGTAACTCGATATCTACCCCAGCGGTTGGCTCATCCAAAATCAATAATTTTGGCTTATGAATCAGCGCCCTTGCAATCATCAACCGGCGCTTCATACCACCTGATAGCTCACGTGACTTGCTATTGCGCTTGTCCCATAGACCTAGCGCCATTAATAATCGTTTTGCCCGTGGGCGTGCTTCTTTGGCAGGAATGCCAAAGTAACCGGCCTGTGTAATCAAAATATCTTCGACTTTTTCGAACATATTAAAATTAAACTCTTGTGGGACGATACCAAGATACTGTTTAGCGACAGACGGATTCTCTAGTAAGTCGGTGCCAAAGATCTTTACGCTGCCAGTGGTTGGTTTAAAAAGCGAGCTAATAATACCAATCATGGTTGATTTACCAGCACCATTTGGCCCCAGCAACGCAAAAAAACCTCCTTGCGGGACGGTTAAACTGACATCTTTGAGTGCCGAAAACCCATTGCTATAGGTTTTGGATAAATTCTGGATAGCAAGTGCTGGTACCTCAGACATGAAAACCTCTTTATTGGTTATAAATTTATGTAAAAATGTTTTTAGAATATAAACAGACAGAAGAGACTGTGTAGTGTCATAAAGTGAGGCTAGTGTTGGTAAATTTCAACTGTAATGCCTTAGAAGTACCGTATTGATAATACTCATCATTAAAAAAGCGCCTATCTCATTTAATGAAATAGGCGCTCCACTGATATATAGGGTAAAAGGCTTAGCCAGATATTCAATACTATTAGCTTGCTTCACCAACCATATAATCGACAGCGTTTTGAACTTCTTCATCAGGGATATCAGCGCCACCTTTAGCAGGCATGGCGTTAAAACCATTGATAGCATGAGTATATAATGTTTCTTTACCTTTGGAGATACGTGGTCCCCATGCACCAGCGTCACCTAAGATTGGTGAGCCAAGTAGACCTGCCGCATGACAAGTCTGACATACAGCATTGTATACTGCTTTGCCATCACGAGGACCATCACCAGCTGATGGGCCAGCGGCACGTGCCGTCACATCACAAACTTCATCGTCTTCAAAGCACACTTTAGCAACTGGCTGAATGCGAGCAATTAAGTTAGGATACAAAGCAATCAGCTTTTGCACTTGCGGCGTATCTTGCGGAATAGGCTCTTCATCAACCGCAGGTGCGGCAGCGGCAGTTTCTGCGGCAGGTGCATCGCCATCAGTCGTATCTGCAGCAGCTTGGGTATCATCACCCAACTGCTCAGGCGCATTTGCTACCACTTCCTGCGCCGCTGCTACATCAGAAACAGTTACAGGAGTGTCTACAACACTTTCAGCTTGGCTCACCGCGATACTAGCGATTCCTAGAATGGCAGCTGCCGATAACATAACTACTTTTCTCATTCGTCACGTTCTCTTATTACATATACAAAGGCTCATACGGCTCAGACATTCTGCTTGTCCTCCTTTGACAACCAAATAGTTATCAATAGCAAACAGCCATCCCGCGTACTAGCACACTTGTAATCGGTGATTATAAATATGAATTCTCCCTGTCATTATAAGGGAAAAGGCAGGTAGATTGCCATGCCTGTTTAATGACTATCCTGTTTTTTCTTAAAAAACATCAATCACTGTCTTCATTCATTGGCTTTATGGATTTTATTTGTTAGACTAAGCGGTCTTTATTTTTCGACATCTTTACTGCTCATAACGCTCGTTTAGGCATGATGTTGATAATACCGTACGCCATTGTTATTATGCGCTCGTAGCTCAGTTGGATAGAGTATCGGTCTCCGAAGCCGAGGGTCGTGGGTTCGATTCCCGCCGAGCGCACCAACCCTCATATTTTGCCATTCCCTAGCATTACCCCAAACCTCTACAGCCCTTTAATACCATCATTCTATATCTTTAACTATTACTTGTCATTACCTATTAGCACCTATAGAATGTTGTTAAATCTGTTGTTAAAACTTATTTAACATCTTTGGGGCTGGCATGAATAAGAGAAAAGACTACCTATTAACGGATAATGGCGTGAAGTCTATCGCTAAGCAGTCGGCACCCGATAAAGTCGCCCGTCATAGCGATGGTAATAGCCTATATCTGATACAACACCCCAACGGCTCATTATTTTGGCAAATGTCATACCGCTATCAATCGGATAAAGACATTCAGCCCAAACAAAAAACCTATCAAATCGGTATCTATAAATCATCAAAGCAAGCCATTGACGCCTCATTCAAGCCGCAAGTGTCGCTAAAGCAAGCGCGTATCGAGCGTGACAAGGCAAAGGCGCTACTCGCTGATGGTATCGACCCCACCGCCCGTAAAGGTGCTGAGAAAAATAACTTTGAGCAAAAGGACTTATTCAAAGCCATTGCCAAAAGTTATATCGATGAAAAATCTAAGACCACCACTAAGAATGTGCAAAAGCTGCAAGGATTCTTAGACAATCATATTTTAAAGCACTTAGGCTCATACCCTATTGGGGCGATCACCGCGCAAGATATTATTAAGACAGGGCTTGCCATTCAAGCGAGCTTTGAGCAGCAAGGCAAACACACCTCAGAAACCGCGCATAAGTGCATGGGGCTGATTAGTTCTATCTTTGAGTACGCTATCAATACGCTGGGCTATGATATTACTAACCTTGCCATTGGACGTAATAAAGCACTCAGACCGCATAAAGCCGAACGCATGAAGGCGGTAGAGCAGCACCAATTCCCCGACCTACTCCGCAACATTGACCAATATATTAGCAATCACCCAAACGCACACGCGCAGACCGTAGCAGGGTTACAGCTTATGACGCTGTGCTTTGTGCGTACTAAAGAGCTAAGGCACTTTGAGTGGTCAGAGATTGATTATCATAAAAGCGTGTGGCGTATTCCAGCCGCCAAAATGAAGATGCGCCAAGATCATATTATCCCGCTATCACCACAAGCGATGGCGATCATTGAGCGTATGCGCCCACTGACTGAGCAGACGGGCTATGTGTTCTATAACTTTGAGTCAAACAAGCCCTATAGTGAAGCATGGTTCAATCAGGCACTACAGCGTATGGGCTATACAGGTGACCCCTACCCCAAGATGACAGGTCACGGCTTTAGGCAGCTTGCCAGCACAGGACTGTATGAGCTGCAATTTTCTGAAAGTTTGATAGAGATACAACTCGCTCACTTAGAGCAATCGAGCGTGAGAAGGCGCTATGACTTATCAGAGCATTTAGCCGAGCGCCAAATGATGATGCACCGCTGGGCGAACTATCTTGATGACCTACGCGCTGGCAAGACGGTTAGCTTTGATTTATTGACTCCTGATGAACTCGCTAAGGAAATGGATAGCCGCAATGAGCAAGCGACTGATATAGCGCTGCATGATAAAGACATACTGATAAAGAGCTTACAGGCGCAAGGCGTATCACCTGAGGTACTGGCCAAACTTGCCGAGCAGCTTTAACAACAGCTTTTAACAACATGACGCATCAGCCCAAACGCATAAAAATATCAATATGCCATAAAACAGCACTGACAAAACTGACGAAACCTATTGGTAAGCGCGATATAACAGACAAAACCGAACATGATAGCGTCAGTCGCTGTCATAACCGATTGCAAGGCTAGGACTAATTACCCGAACGACAGCCACCGCACCCTTAGCTGTCAGCGCCTTGCTCCTATTTTGCTTTAGGGGTGTGAGGGTGCGGATGATGGACTATAAGAATAAAAAAATTAGTATGGAAGATGTTAATAAAGACATATATCTAGCTATGGCTAATAGTCTGAAATTTCCACTAAATGAAATAGTAGCGTGGGCTATATTTGGTGATAATACATTTGTAAATGAAAATGCTCTGTTATATTCAAACTATGCTGATACAACTTTAGATAATGCTCTAATTAATGAATCACATTTAGAACTAATGAACACCATTGAGCAAGATATAAAACAATGTATAGATGAAAATACTGATAACGTTGATTTTTCAACCATGCACAGTACCAACGAGGGTATAAACAATATATTAGACATATTTTTACCAGCTAAGTGTCAAGAACTTACTTTATTACTTCGTCAGAAAGATAGTATTTTTAGAGGCTTACCTATTTGGTGGGCAGCTTTAGTAATAGCGTATAGAGAACTGGCAATTTTTGCTTATAAAAATGGTAGCTATTACTTAGCAATGCAGTTCAGTGAGTCTTGTAATGAATGCCAGTCACAAATGATGTTTAAAAATATAGCTTTTATTAAGGCTTATCAAGAGAAGTTATCCAATATAAATAAGACAAACAGTATTACTGGATGGAAAGGAATTGTGGAAAAGCAAAGAAGAAGATATTTAGAAATAGACAGACAATACTCCAAAAAATTAGGTAGAAAAACATATATTAAAGATGCCGCAGAATTTATTTATTTTAACCATAATGACTTTAACATGGGATTTGAAACCATTCGTGACCATCTAAGTGCAGCTAGAAACGGAGTTTTCACTAATAATGGAAAATAGGGTATGCGGCGCATAACTATTCCCTATTACTAACCCCATCCGTAACATTCATCTCATAGCAACCCGCCATTACTGGCAACTCCCTTAACCGCTATGAGGTGAAATAACATGAAGTTAGCAGATAAACATCTAAGAATGGCAGACCTTGCCAACCAGCCAGCGCGAACCGCTAAGACCTATACTACAAAGTCAGGTCAGCAGCGCACCGTCACCGCCAAAGCCGCCACACGCGGTATCACTGGCTTTAGCGCCAAACACATCTACCATCTAATCAATCAAGATAAATTCCCAGCCCCCGTAAAAATCGGACGGGCTAGTCTGTGGCGCTTGTCTGAAATCAATAGCTGGCTTGCCAGTCACACCTCAACTGCTAGCGAGGTGTAAGCCATGAGCCAACCCAACGACATTCTAGCGCCACAACTGGTATCAGTGGACATCTACACGCTATGCCATGTTGATGACTACATTCAGGACGTATCAAATGATTGTGAGCATCTAGCCTATGCCTTGAACCTGATTGAAACAGCCGATCCAGCCAGCAAGGGCGTGATTGTGGCGGTACGTTCTGCGCTACTGGCACATAGCGAACACGCTTGCAAAATGAGTGCGGATATTATGGGCAAGTTAATCACACAAGACGAGGTATCAATCAATGAGTAATCAAATAGCCGTATCAGCCGATCATTTAGAGCATATCAATGAGCAGATGGTTTTATTGTCTCTTGATACCAGTCAGTTAGCGTTAGCATTGCAAGCGGTACAAGTAGATTGCGCGGTATCAGGTGGCGTAATTAGTGCGGTCATCATGGCGCTATCAGGTCATGACGCCACCATTGAGGACATAGCCGACCAGCTAGACGGCATGTTATCAGCAGTAGAAAAGGAGGTGATCAGCCATGAGTGAGAATAACAAAACCAATCTAAAACCCCACCACGGGCAGCACAGCGACAAGCACACAGATAAACGCGGCTTATTACTGAGCTTTATTATCTTTATGGCATGGGTGGCGGCTATTGGCTTGCTTATCGGCTTACTACTGTCATTGATAGCTTGCCAGCCAGTACAACCAAAACAGATTGCAAGTGATGGTAACAGCCGTTATCATAGCCCCACAGCAATACGTTCAGGGGCAAAGCCAAGTCCTCAATCTTTGGCTATTTTTGTGTCTAAAACCGACCTGATTAACACCCAGCAAGTTACCACGGACATGAATAACAGTTTGACAAGTAGTAATCGTTATACCTATGACACTGGACACAGTGCCGTACGTTATGACGGGTTAAGTGAACCTAATACAATACCCTTTTTGGGGAATAAGTTCCGTCGTCTGAACGCGATTGTTAATGACCCGTTTTACCCTTTTTTCATGTTCGACCACAAACACACTAAACGTTCAGGAGGCTATCATGCCTAATTCAATCCGCACGACCTCAAACACACAAACCCCTACCAATAGCCCCCCAGCCACCTTTAAAGCTGGTGATGCCGTGCTATGCCCGTCTATTGATAATGACAGCCCTAAAACCTTTTTAGAGGCTCAGGTCGCCTTTGCTCAGTCAAAGCATGGCAAGCGTAAGAGCTACTACAAGAAGTATAGAGCCACACGCAAGCCGAACCAGTCACAAGCAAGGGGGACTAAATGACCACCACACCAACAGACAGCCAAGAAAAAACCCATGCGGACAACATGGGCAGTTTCATTGGCTATATTGCTGATATTGAAAATGCGACACCTGAACAGCGCGCGCAAGATGCAACTATCAGCCAGTTAGACAGCTTGCAAGATGATTTAAACCTACCAACCAATCATATAGATAATACACGTTATCTACACGCTGATATTAGCATGAGGGGCGCCAATAGCAAAGGCGATAGACTACCTAATACTAAAGGCAGGTATGGCCTTGTTATGGTCAATAATAAAGCCGAACCCATCAACATAGCAGCACGCACGCCAAACAATGATAACGAGCCGCCTATTATATCGGACACCACACAGCCTAGCGCGTATGCTATTGGGCCAATGAGCCGTGATAGTGACTGGTGGCTAGTGACCAGTTTAAGCGATCAAGTCACGCTATATGCAGCCCTTGCAATGATTGATAGTAAGGTGACTGTGTTTGCATGCCTTAATCAAAATATGTTTGATATGACGTTAAAACATCTTAGCAAGGTCAAAACCATTCATATCATAGACACGGCCCAGCACAAAGACGCATTAACCAGCCGTTTAGAAGGTGTGAATGCTATTGCTCATATCACGATAGATACCATCATTAGCAGACTGAATGAAGGTGACTTGATAGGCGACCTTCTTACGGATGCGGACACTATCGACTTGCAAGCACTAGGCAAACCAAAGCCGAAACCTATCAGTCAAACCTTGCCACCAGTTAAGACACTCACAAGCGCCATGATGCCCAAACTGCTATGGGATTATGCCTCAAATTGTGCTGAGCGCTTGAGCGTACCGATTGAGTATGTGCTAATGCCCGTGATGGTGTCGCTAGGTAGCTTGATAGGCTCGAAGCTAAGCATCTATCCAAAGATGTACGATAACTGGGAGGTTGTGCCAAACTTCTATGGTGCAATCGTAGGCAATCCATCGAGTAAGAAATCACCGTCATTATCTGAGGGATTAAAGCCACTATCACATTTAGTCTCGCTCGCTAAAGATAAGTACAATGAGGACAAGCTTGAGCATAACACCCAAAAAGAGCTAAACAAGCACATGACAAAGGCAGCTGAGAAGCAGCTCAGTGACCTTGCTAAAAAGCTCGCGACCCAAGCTGATGATGATACTGAAATCAGTCAAGAGGATCTCAAAGCCAAAGCACAAGAGTTGGCAGAGGCAAAGCAGAGTGATGAGCTGATACCTGAGATTAAACGCTATGTGACTGATGACGGTACGATTGAGAGTATCGGAGAGCTTGAGAGCAAACACAAAAACGGTATGCTGGTGAAGCGTGATGAGCTGACAGGTTGGCTTGCGTCATTAGAGAGTGAGAGCAATCAACAAGCGCGATCATTCTATCTTGAGGGCTTTAACGGCTTAGGTAGCTTTCAAGTGGATAGAATAGGTCGCGGCTCAGTGTTTGTCGACACTCATTGTCTATCGGTCATTGGTGGCATACAGCCTGACAAGCTCGAGTATTATTTATCTAAGACGATGAAGGGCTTAGGTAATGACGGACTTATTCAACGCTTTCAGTTGATGGTTTATCCTGATCCCCTACCTAATAGCAAAGAGCGTGACTTACCACCTGACAAGCAAAGCCGTGATGCTATCTATGACTTGTTTGAAACCATCGATAGTATGCAGCTAGGCGACTTCATGCGCTACGGTGCAAACCCCATTGATGAGTACCACAAGCGCCCCTATTACCGCTTTAATGATGAGGCTTATCAAGAATTTATGAGTTGGTATGATGCGCTTAAGCTCAGAGCTGGTGACGCTGAACATAGTGTCATAGCTGAACATCTTATCAAGTATGCTAAAACAGTGCCGTCATTAGCGCTAGTGTTTCATCTAGTCGATTGTATCGAACATGGCACGTCTTTAGGTGCAGTCAACATGAACGCACTCAGAGCAGCGCTGGCATGGTGTGAGGTATTAGAGAGTCACATGATGAGAATTTATAGCACAGTGACCGATAGCGCCAATATCAAAGCGTCTTATTTAGCCGATAAAATAATGAAAATGGTCAGAAAGGGAACTGACAAAACTGACAAAACCGATTGGATCAGTCATGGCTTTACGGCAAGGCAGCTCATCCGCAAAGGTTGGAAAGGCTTAACTGATGCTGATGACGTACTCAATGCGCTGGAAATATTAGTCGAAAATGACTGGTTAAGCTGGCAGGAAATACCAAGTACAGGACAAGGGGGCAGACCGACAGAGCGTTACTCTATCAACTCAAGATTGAGTGAGCTTTTATAGGTTTCGTCAGTTTTGTCAGTGCAATATCTGGGCGTTATTGAAAAATAACGTCCTTTTTTATGCTATTTAGGAGGTTTTGTCAGTTTTGTCAGTGCTATATCTGAGCCTTACTAAAATTATTACATCAATCAAAAGACTAAACTGGCTCTGCTGCAAACAAACACTTTGAACAAACAGACCTTTAAGCGCCCAGCTTCGTATCAAGCATCAATCGAATAAACTTTTTAAACTGGTTGGGATTAGATAGCAGATGCATGGTCATGCCCTCATAGGCTTCTTGGCTCTCAAATAGTGCGTCCATAGCGGCATCAGGATAACCGCCTAACATAATCTGGTCGGTATTATTATTACTAAACTGTTTGACCACGATCTCGTTCTCAGTGACTTTATCCCAAATGGTGTTTTGAAAATTGATCATATCTTTATCGGTAAAGTCCTCGCCCGCGAATACCTCATTCAATCGATTGATGACTTTCGATAATAGCTCTTCTTTTTTATCTTTAGGCTTAGCGGTACCAGCGCCGCCACCCGCGTCAAGCTCGCCGCTACTCTCTTGTAGCTTTAGATCCTGCTGATAGAGCTTTGAGACACGGTAATGGCTCATCACGATATTACTTAAGTCGATATCGTCCTCATCACTGGCGCTTTCACGTAGTAGCGGCTGTAGGTTACGCGCGTATAGGCTGAGCTTCTCAAGATCCTTGCTGTCATAATCGACTATTTGCGACATAAACTCATACTGACGGGTAAAGGTGCCGAGGTCTTTTTTGAAGATCTCAAGCTCGTCTTGCTTAATCTTAAAGCCTTTATAGTCGTTCTCAGCATTCGTAATGAGGACGACATCACCAGTGCCTTTGGTACGTTCAAGCATTGCCTTAGCGTGTTTTGCTTCTGTACGCGCCTCAAGATATTGCTTTTGCCATCGCTCAACCGCGGGCTTGCAGATATTGCTAATGGCGGCGTTAGATTTATTCTTACTATAAAACGCTTCAACGAGCTGTTCCACTTCACGCCATAGGAAAATACCGCTGGCGCGTAGTTTCTCAAAAAGGTCGTAAACCTTATCAGGGTCAGACACGTCCGCTAAAGTTGCGGTTTCATAGTAGGGCTGAAAGGCGGCTAAAATATCGTTAGGATCATTAAAGAAGTCGAGGACAAAGGTGCCGCTTTCTGCTTTACCTTTATAGGTGCGGTTAAGCCGCGATAAGGTCTGGACGCAATCCACGCCTACTAGCTTCTTATCCACGTACATGGCGCACAGCTTGGGCTGGTCAAAGCCTGTCTGGAACTTGTTAGCCACTAGCATCACTTGATAGTCATCGCTGTCAAAGGCTTTAGGTAGATCACGGCCTTTTAGCCCGATATTCATATTATGCTCGGTGAACTTCTCGCCAAGTAAGGCGCCGCTGTCAGGGTCATTATCAGTAAAGGTGACTTCACCTGAGAACGCGACCATGGCATTGATACCGCGATAACCGTGATTAGCGATATAGTTATCAAAAGCAAGCTTGTAGCGTACCGCTTCTTTACGAGAACCTGTCACTACCATCGCTTTGGCTTGCCCGCCTAGTAAGCCTTTAACATTATCATTAAAGTGCTCAATGATGACTCTGACCTTTTGCGCGATATTATAATCGTGGAGACGCACCCAGTTATTGAGCTTAATCTTAGCGCGGCGCGAATCGACCTCATTATCAGCGGCAAGCTTTTGCTGAAGCTGATAGACCACTTTATAGTTGGTGTAGTTTTTGAGCACATCTAAGATAAAGCCCTCTTCAATGGCTTGGCGCATCGAATAGACATGATAGGACTCAGGCTTGTTATCTTTAGAGGCGGGCAAGTCAGGATTGGGCAAGCGCCCAAATAGCTCGATGGTTTTTGGCTTGGGTGTGGCGGTAAAGGCATAATAGCTGAGGTTCGGACTGTTACGGCGGGCGGCAAGTGTGGCATCCATCGCCTGATTGATGACATCCTCACCAGATAACGCGCTATCGACGCTCTTTTCTATATCGCCCGATACTAGCACTTCTTTGAGCTTAAGCGCGGTTGTGCCTGTCTGTGAGGAGTGCGCTTCATCGGCGATGATGGCATAGCGGCGCGACTTGAGCACACTTGAGTCTTCAATCGCTTTTAGGACGAAGGGAAAGGTCTGAATGGTGACAATGATAATCGGCTGTGAGTTGACTAGGGCACTAGCGAGCTGTTCAGACTTTGAGCCATCGCCTTCGTTTCTATTGATCTTACCGACCACGCCATCGGCATGTTCAAACTGGTAGATGGTGTCCTGTAGTTGGTCATCAAGTACGGTACGGTCAGTGATGACGATAACGGAGTGAAACTGTTTATCGCCGTCACGGTTATACAAGGTGGATAGCTGATGCGCTGTCCATGCGATAGAGTTGGACTTGCCTGATCCTGCGCTGTGCTGAATCAGATACCTTTGCCCAGCGCCCTCAGTAATGGCCGCATTGACCAATTTGGTCACCACATCCCACTGATGATAGCGCGGAAACATCATAGTTTCCTTTTTAGACTTGCGACCAATTGCGTCTTCTTCTTCCTCTATCTGCAAGTGCATAAAATGCCCAAGGATCGATAGCAAGTTCTCTGGCGTGAGCACCTCGTTCCAGAGGTAATCGGTGGCATAACGGCTGCTATCGCTAGGCGTATCATTGCCCGCGCCGCCATCTTTAGTGCCTTTATTAAAGGGTAAAAAGTAGGTGCTGTTACCTGCCAGCTTGGTTGTCATATAGACTTCATACTGACTGACGGCAAAGTGCACCAATGCGCCACGCTTAAACATTAGCAACGGCTCAGGTTTTTTAGTATCAGGGTCTTTTGGCAGGCGTGTCTTCTTATACTGGCTAATAGCGTTTTGTACCGATTGCTTAAACTCAGACTTTAGCTCCATCGTCGTCACGGGTAAGCCATTGACGAATAAAACCACGTCAATACGGTTACGCTTAGCGACCTTGCCGTCAGTGCTGTCTTTTAAACTAGCATGCGGGCTATACACCACCTCAGGAACGACACGGCAGATATTGGCCTCATAGCGTGCCATAATTTCAGGATTGAGGCTATGCTCAGGCTTAAACTGGCATAAAGAGAAGCGCGCGTTACGGATCTTGAGATCATGACGCAATACGCCTAAGGTGCCATAGGTGCGCGAGGCTTTATCAGTTGCATTCTCATCCGCTTTATTCAGCTGCTTAACCAATGCAGCGATAAAGTGACGCTCAGAATCGATAGGATGAGTACGGCAAAACTTCTCCCACTCTTGCGGCTGAGTGCTCTGCACAAAGTCGAGCACGTCTTGCTCATACAGCGCAGTCTCTGCCTGATAGCCGCTGGCATGACCCAATTGCCAGCCATGTGCCTGCATCTGGTCGATGATATCGGCTTGGAAGACAGATTCGTAAGCGATATCGTGGGCGTTGGTCATGTTAAGTCCGTTTAGTTTTATTATTATTTTGCTTAAAATAATTAGGTCGAAAGCGCTATAAGGTCTGAATACTCTCTAGCAAATATAAAAAGCAGCACTAGCAGAAACGTTAATAGTAGCGTTCTATATTTCTCAGCGACTGCTCTTTTGGAAGTAAGTGCCTTATAAAAAATAAACAGATAAGGAATAATTACAATCCAAACATAGGGAATCCAAAGGAACATTAAAGTAATGGTAATATCGTCCAGCATGTACTTAGCGGTACTACTAAAAAACTCTAAAGAAACAGTATAATTCGAGTCGTGCTTTTTGTACCCGCTGTAAGTTAAGTAAGCATTTATTAGATAAGCAATAATAGGGCTATAAATGAGCGCCCAGAATAGCTGCTTGTAGCACTTAGTAATTGGATCGGGATGATTCATAATTATATCTATTAATATGCGGAAGTCATTTTAAGGCATATTTAACAGTTTAGAGCCAAGACATGATTGCAAGTCGCCATTGCCACAGCCTTTATCAAACCATTCCTTAGCCTGCACGTTGTCTTGCTTTACCCCTTGCGCCTTCATATACATCAGCCCCAGATTACGCGGGGCGAACGGATGATTTTGGGCGGCAGCTTGTTTAAATAACGTCATGGCGCGGGCATAATTTTGCGGTACGCCATTGCCCTCTAAGTACATCACAGCAAGGTTGTTTAGACCAGCAGCTTCACCTTGATTGGCAGATTGTTGTGACCACTCAAAGGCTTTAACATAGTTTTGCTCAACGCCTTGACCACTATAGTATGCCCAGCCCAAACCGCCCATACCCAATGCATTGCCATGGTTGGCAGACTTTTCATACCATTTAAAAGCCTCGGCATAATCACGCGCAACCCCATTGCCATTCTCATACATATAGCCTAGATTGTTTTGTGCCAAATCCTCACCTTGTGCGGCGGCTTTTCGTAGCCAATACAGTGCTTTGGTATAATCCTGCGTCACACCTAAGCCTTTTATATAAAACTGTCCAATATTGTTTTGGGCAATTGCATGTCCTTGATCGGCAGCCTTTTGATACCATTTGGCTGCTTCGCTATAGTCTTGCGTCACGCCTAAGCCTGCTTCATACATCACGCCGATGTTATTGTGAGCGTCAAGATCTCCTTGCTCAATGGCTTTTTGATACCAGTCATAGGCTTTGGTAAAATCCTGATCGACCCCAATGCCGCTTTGATACAACAAGCCCAAACTGTACTGCGCCATCACATTATCTTGTGCGGCGGCGCGTTGATACCACTCGACCGCTTTGGCATAGTCAGGCGTCACGCCCAGTCCTTCTTGGTACACCGCGCCCATGCTATATTGCGCGAATGGCTCCTCTTGATTGGCAGATTTCTCGAACCATGCGAGCGACTTGGCATAATCTTGCTCTACCCCTAAGCCTTCTTGATACATCGCGCCAAGATTATATTGCGCTATGCTGTCGCCTTGATTGGCAGCCTTTTGGAACCATTCGGCGCTGGTAGCATAATCCTGCGGCACATACTCGCCTGTCATATATATCGCGCCCATATCGTATTGCGCTGCCGCTACGCCCTGATCAGCGGCTTTTTTATACCATGCCACCGCTTTGTTAGGGTCTTGGGGCACACCATCGCCCATCTCATACATCGCGCCCATGCTATATTGAGCGGCGGCATGACCTTGTTCCGCCAGCGCTTTGGTACTGCTAAAACTGGTTGCATGCGCGGATAACGATAGCGCTAAAGCAGCGCTCAAAGCTATTACTTTGTGTCTGATTCTTAGCGGTACGATTGACACTTTCATTTTGTCCTCTACATATTAGGGCGGAATGGATATAGGGTATTTTATTTATATCAAGTTATTGTATAAGGGCATTCCCGTTGCTTAATACTATAGTCATAAACCGCTGGCATGACCCACTTGCCAGCCGTGCGCTTGCATTTGGATGACGATGTCGGCTTGAAAGACAGATTCGTAAGTGATGTTATGCGCGTTAATAGCAGTACTTGTCTGAGTCATGGTGAGATTCTTATTATTAAGTTATGAATTGGGCTTATGAGATCAACCACACTTTATCGATTTCAACGATCTGTTGCTCCTGCCCTTTAATGCTTTCTTTTCTTAAAAATCTAATAGGGTCAATGTCTTGCAACATCTCTACATCTTCTTCATCAGCCATATCATAATAGTCAAGCCTTCGATAAAGTTTCCATTCAAAATGATCTAAGTATTCAGCGGTTTTTGAATTATAGTGAATAGAGCTTTGAATACCATTTTCGGGCTGCTCATCTATTGGCTCAAACGTATTTTGATAAAAGTCTTTGTAATCCTCTATCGCACAAACTACTTGTGAGCGACTGATGTACGTTTCAAATAGCCAGATTTGTAAATAATACGGGGTTTGCAACTTTTCTAGCGAATCTTTCCATGACTGATAGATATTTTGCACATTTTTAATCAATAGATATTCACAGTCGCCAATTGGCTCAGGATAGATACTATTAATCAAAGACAAGCGTGACCATGGAGCTACCAAAAACTTAACGTAATCTCGCTTTTCTTGATTTAACAGATCAACATCAAGAACTTTATTAGCTTCGCCCCATTTTTCAATAGTGCGCTTACGGCGGTTAATGCCTCTTATTTTGCGATATCTTAATACGTTGTTTTTCATAGCTCACTCTATTTTTTGATACGCTTAAATCAAGCCTTAGGGCTCCTCACATACCATCTTCAAGCTCTTACCAAATATGGTTTTATTGAGCTGATTGTAGTTGTTAAAGACTTTTTCAGAGTCAGCATGATAGATCTGATCGTTAACACAATTACCAAAGCCAAAAGTTATCAAGTTTATTCTGGCATACTTAGCAGAGTTACTTACCTTTTCTTCCTGATAGCGCTGGGTCGCAATTTTACGATATCGTTCTAGTTCATCAGCCCCATACTCGCTTGTTTCCAGAATTTGCTCTTCAACAAACTGTTTCCATCTATTTTGCACCGCCGCTTCGTTCTGCATGAAAGGTTCAATATAGTTTTTACACATCTGAGGGCTTTGTTTGAGGGCTTCACTAGGGTTTAGATAGCCTAAAATGACTAATCGATCTTTTTCATACTCTGCATCAATCGTTTTGAGTAAGTTTTGTTTATAGCCTTTCGCTTCAGGTACAACATCAAGACGCTCAGTATCACGCTTTACTTGCTTATACTCTTCGGTCGAGACATCTAAGTCTTTCATAGATAGTTTATCTAGCGCATCAACACTCATGGGTGAAGAGAAGCTTTCCAGATTTAATCTGGTTAAACGATCCAATACGAGATGGGAATTTTTGATTTGCTTGGCGCTGTACTTTTTATTATCAAAACTCCCTTTCATATCGCATAGATCGTCTTGCCATTTGTAGACTTCGGCTGTTGCAATACTAGGCACAGTCAGTAATACGCTTACCGCTATCAACGAATACCTTTTCATCATTGGAGTCCTTTTTTTCATTCGCCTTGCTTATTTTGATATTTATTAATCGAGCAAACATTTAACTCACTATTCTTTTTAGGATGCTTTTTAAAGCCAGTCAAATTGAATTAAACAATCAACCATACTTTATTGATACCAACGATCTGATACTTTCTACCTTTGATGATCTCTATTTTTTACTTTTGCAAGAGGTCTACTCTTGGTGCATTGCGCATTGCGCTGTGTATTTACCGTCAAATACTTTATGATTAAGCTTTGCATAATTAGCAGACACTGTCTTTAGCTCAGGGCGATAAGCGGTACTCTTAACACAGTTGTAAAACCCAGAAGACACAATAGCGTTTCGCGCATAAAAATAATCACTCAGTGACTTTTGTTCTTGATAATCTCTCATCTCAATCTTACGATAAAACTCATCACCCAAATCACCTGTACGTACTTTATCTTGAATATTTTCTTCAACCACTTGCTGCCATTTATTCTGCACTGCCGTTTCATCTTGCAATAAAGCCTCTACATAATGCTGACACATTGGCGGGCTTTGCTTAAGCGCTTTACTAGGATTGCGATAAGCCAAAATAGCCAATTGTGCCGTTTTATATTCGCCATCAATAGTCTTAAGTAGCTGTTGTTTATACTTCTGTGCTTCGGGAACTAACTCAAGTTGCTCTATATTACTTTTAGCTTGCTTATACTCTTTAGTCAGTACCTCTGGGTCTTTCGACGATATATTGTCTAAAAAAAGATTACTCATAGGCTCAGAAAAGCTTTCAAGATTTGCTCTCGTCAAACTGTTCAATACGAAATGAGAATTCTCTATTTGTTTGGCAGTATATTTATTATTATCAAAATCACCTTGATATTGACAAGACTTCATTTCCGAGCGCCACTCATAAGTCTGCGCTTGGGCGCTAGTGGTGACTGCTATTGCGCCTAATAAAGCTGCTACAGTAAAATTTTTCATTCTATAAGTCCTTTTATTTTTTTATTTCAACGGCTTTCGGGCGCAACCCATCCCCTTACATCAATCTTACCAGTGACAGCAGCAGAGATTAAAACGGTGCGGAGTCTTACATCAATTGAAATTAATTATGGATAGACACCAAATACTAACGCTGCTATCTGATAGCCGCTGGTGCGACCCAACTGCAAGCCTTGCGCTTGTATTTGAGTGACAACATCAGTTTGGAGTACAGATTCTTAGGTGACGTCGCGGCTTATGGCATTTTCTTATTTTTACTTTTGTTAAACGGTATATAAATATAGCAGACAAAATATCAGCTAGCGCTGGCAAAACCCTTTGTATGTTCCATATATTACATATAGCCGATAACCGCTATTTCTATTCTTTAAACGATTCTTCAAATTTATCTATGTATGATAGAAAAGCTGGAACCTCTTCAGATTTTGATCTGATACTAATATTTTCAAGAATACGACGGACAATATGTAGGTTTTTAATATCCTTAAGTGTTATAAATATAAGCATCATGTCTCTAACGACAGGAATAACTTGCTCCAAAATTTTAGGGTTATCACTCAGCTGAAAACGAAAAGATATTTTATTTAGTACTATCAATCTATTAGAAAGATTCGGATCCATTTGAAGAATCTCATACTTTAATAATAATGCTTCAAGTACTGCAACCTCTGTCAATTCATCGGTACAATCAATCCCTTCATCCACTACTGAGTCTATAATTTTTAAAGATTTATTGTATTCTTTCAATCCATATAGTGCTCTGGCTTTATCAGTATATGCCGCTCTTATAATTTTTTTATTATAGCCATCATGAATATCTTCAGGAAGATTTCCATGAGTATAAATATCAATAATTTTTTCACAAACTGATATAGCATTTTGATATTCTTCAAGCATAATAAGGCTTGTTGTTTTCCATGTTAAAGCAGCTTTGGCATGGGCGCGCTCTTGTGAATATTCGCTATCAATGTATTGACAATATAAGTTATCAGCCAGCTCAATAGCCTCATGATAACTATCTTTAAGAAAAAGTTTTTGAACATTTCCTGCCATTTTGGCAGATTTAGATTTTAAAAACCAAAACATCATCTAGCCTTTTTATACAGTCTATTTTTCAAATAACCAATACTATGTTAGTTGCTATATCATCTAGCATCTTTGGTATAAAAGCATGCTGGACGATGCTAGCATAAAAACAAAACAATTGTACATTAAGAATAAAAAATCATCCTACTTTTGGGTCGATTATCTAACGCTATGTGCTTACCATAGAATATGTTGTGTCTCATTGCTTTACTTTAATCAACCACACTTTATTCACTTCTGCTATTGTGTGTGGGCGTCCATTAATAACCACGTTCATTTAATCGTCTATATTGATCACAGCCATATTGATGACCCTTGTCACACGTTTTCCCGTACCATTCCTTTGCTGTAGATCGGTTTCTCTTAAGACCACCAAAACCTTCTTCATAAAAGTATCCAAGCATCCCTTGACCTTGTATGCTTCCTTGTTTTGCTGCCTTTTGAAACATTTTTCTTGCCAGCACAAGATCTTGACGAACACCTTCACCTTTGTAATATATTATACCAACCTTAACTTGGTACTCTTCATTACCTTGGTTTGCCCATTTTTTCATATCGGCCAAACTATCCTTAGCGTCAGAATATTTATTCTCATAGGATAAACGGCTACTTAGCGAGCCTATCTTATATTTTTTTTGCTTGGCATGAGCACTTAGGTTATCAATAGCTTTGGATATCTCATCATTACTATATACAGTAGCACCACTATTGGTAGCATATATATTGCGACTAGAACCATAACTTGCAGACGTAGAATCATTGCTAGTCGTGTGGGTCAAAGTGTTATTTTGTTGGAAAGTAGTTTCGACAGCGCCACTCGCTTGGGCTGTACCTATTCCTAATAGTATCAATAGTAATCTTTTCATAACTTTCATACCTATGCCAGTCAACTTTAATAAAGTACTCTTATAGCTCGTAATTTTAGTCGTACATTACGAAGCTTTATTGTCAGCTGCCCTCCAACCCCTCACATCAATCTTACCCGTAACCGCAGCAGATATTAAAGCGGTGCGGCGTTCTTTAAGCAACTCGACTTGCTGTTCTGATTTGATGGATAAATTTTGAAAAACTGTTTCACTATTATTCAGAAAATCAACTATTTCAACCAATTCATTTTTAGGTGGCATAGGCAATGCCACTGACTCAATCCCTTCACCAGAAATATTAGGCTGATTGGTAATAGTCATATTATTTTTGAACTGTGCTTTAAAGCTGCTACTTAATGAAGAATACAAGATAAAATCGGCTAACAGCTCTGATTTGAGCTTTAAAAAACCCACTCTCTGATTAACTATAAGGCATAGCTTCTAGCTTCGGTATTTTTGCAACTTTTATGCCTCCTGAAATAATAGGACGAGTCATAGCAAAAACCAAATCGTTCTCTTCAACTTTATACTCTAAATGCTTTTCTACAAAGGATAACGGCAGAAAAGACTCATCATCAAAATTCAGTTGAAGATGTGACACATTTGATATTTTTAAAACAGGATAACCTGAGTCAATAAAATCATCGCTTTTGAAAGCAAAACCTCCCATAATTTTTCCATAATGTTTAATTCTTTTAACCTCCCAATGCTCAGGCACTTCCCCCAACCATTCAACGCCCGAGTCTTTCATCGGTGCGTCAGGGTTTAAGCCTTTAGTCACCGCATGACTAATGACGGCTTGGCGCTTTTCTTTTAACAGTTGGATAAGGGTTTGCTGTTTTTCGATTAGGGTATCGATTTGGGCGGTTTCATGGTCGAGAAATTTGGCGATTTGGGTTTGCTCAATTAGCGGTGGTGAAGCGTAAGAAAAATTTACGAATGTATCTTGATACAAATGTACTATCGTACTGCCAGTTTTAAAATAGTCGAAAAACTTTTTAAAAACAGTTGATTCTAACAACCAAAAATAAAATTCCGTTGTAAAACCATTGCTTAAAGGACGGACAACAAACACACCGCTATTAAGAGTGGCTTTTTCATCTACTCCCAGCCCTTGAACCAATGCTATTTTGCCAATAGTTCCATCCTTAGTAAGAAGAAGATCGCCATTTTGTAGTTGGATGTATGGGTCTTGCTCATAACGAGCTAAATCACAGTGATAACAATCTTTCCAAGAAATTACAGAGCTTTTAAAATCACTACCAGTTACTAGATAAGGCCCCACATCTGTAAAGTCATCTGTTTTTAGGCCATGCCAACCAACTCTAGCTTTTACATAAGCCTCATACTTAACTTTAGTAAGACTCCAGTGTGCTGGATATTCTCTGACCCACATTAATTCAGAATCTAGGTACTCACTATATTTATCTTGTACCATTATGAATGCACCTCACCCAATAACTGCATAATCTCGCTACTGACAGCATCTAAGTCTGCATCGATCTCAGCAAGCGCGCGCGGCGGCTCATACACATAGAAATGACGGTTAAACGGTATCTCAAAGCCCACAATGCCGACCTCTTCATCAATGGCATCTGTCTTGTCGCTATTGATCCACGCATCAGGCACATGCAGCTGTACTTCACGGGCGAAGTAACTTTCAATCAGCTCAGTGGTCGTCACTTCAGGATTCAGCGGTACGTTTTCATAATCGCGTAAATCGCTGTCTGTTTGGAACTCTACAATTTTGGTCTTGCTGGCAGGATCGGTATAACTAAACGCACCATAGAGCGGGTTAGCAACCTTCACCACTTTTTTGATGACGGGTTCTGCTTCAGGATTTTTCCACGTGATCGCATCTAGCAGCTGTTTCTTTTCTTTAGTGTCCAAGCTCATATCAAGACTGGCATCAGCGTCTTTTAACGCTTGTTTAAACACTTTATCAAACTCATTAAAATCATCAAACTGGCGCGCGCCGATAGCCGCTTGTAGCGCTTTGGCTTTCGTCATGATCTCAAGCTGATCTTGCCAGAGCTTGGCCGCTAGTACGTCTTTGATTTGGGTTTCCTTTAGCTCGGAGAAGTCAGCCTTGATCATCGCACGCGCCTCAGTCGTGACCGCCGATAAGTCGCCATAGTTACTTGTATCAGAATCGGTGTCGCTAGCCGTCGTCCAGTCATTACCAAAGGCCTCATATAGCGCTGGCATGACCATATCGAACGGTTTAGGCGCATAGCGTAAGCTATCAATGGCGCTGTCAGAGAGCTGAGCAGACAGACGTAGCGGACGCTCAATGGTGATGCGGCGATAGCCAAACTCATGGGTTTTAAAGATTTTACTGGCAAAGGTCTTGGCGGGTTCCGCTTTAGGATTGGCAGATTGACGGCCACGGTTAGACTTCACCTCTTCAGGCTTATCTAGCACACGCGCATCGACCACTTCAAAGTCACCAAAGCTACGGATAATAGTCTTGATGTCATCATCAGACATCTCATTACGCTTAGAGCCCAATGATTTACGCATCTTGCCGTATAGGTTACTACCATCAATCAATTGCACGTGACCTTTACGCGCGCGTGCTTTCTTATTGCTGAGTACCCAGACATAGGTAGCGATACCCGTGTTATAGAACATATCAGTTGGCAAGGCGATGATCGCCTCTAGTAGGTCGGCCTCAAGGATATAACGGCGGATCTCACTCTCGCCACTCCCTGCGCCGCCTGTGAATAGCGGTGAACCATTTAAGATGATACCGATACGGCTGCCTTGGTTGCTGTTTTGAGTGCTGCTGCTATCTGTCGCTTTATCATCAACAGTAATCGGACGCATCTTGCTAATCAGATGCATCAAGAATAATAGCGAGCCATCGGACACACGCGGCAAGCCCGCCCCAAAACGACCGTCAAAGCCTTTTTGCGTATGCTCATCGTTAATCTCACCTGATATCTTTTTCCAATCTACCCCAAATGGCGGATTCGATAGCATGTAGTCGAATTTTTCAGCGACCAGCTGATCGCTAGACAAGGTATTGCCCAGCTTAATGTTATTGACCTCTTGCCCTTTGATCAGCATGTCGGCTTTACAGATGGCATAAGACTCAGGGTTGAGCTCTTGGCCATAGGTACGCATGACCGCCTCAGGGTTAAGCTCTAGCACGTATTCCATACCAGAGGATAAGAAACCGCCCGTCCCCGCTGTAGGGTCATATATGGTGCGAATAATGCCGTCTTTGGTCAGTGCATCATCATCTTCCATAAATACCAATGAGGTAGTTAGGCGTACGATATCGCGCGGCGTAAAATGCTCTCCTGCGGTTTCGTTTGAGCTTTCAGCAAAGCGGCGAATCAACTCTTCAAACACAAAGCCCATTTCATGGTTAGAGATTGCCTCAGGGCTTAGATCGGTATTGGCGAACTTCTGCACCACTTTATACAGTAAATTGGCGTCCGCCAGTTGCCCGACAAACTCTTCAAACTTGAAATGCTCGAATATTTCGCGCGCGTCTTTAGAGAAGGATTGCACGTACGTATTGAGGTTATCCTTGATATCGCTTTGACCCATCTTGCTCAAATCCATGGGCGAGATATTGTAAAAAGGTCGCTTGCTGGCACGAATGATGAACTTCTCTTGCGCTTCCTCAGGCAGACCCATATCAGCGATACGCTGACTTTCAGCGACCACAGCGGCTTTGGTGTCTGTTAATACGCACTCTAGGCGGCGCAATAGCGTAAATGGCAGAATAATACGCCCGTATTGTGATTGCTTAAAATCGCCGCGCAATAAGTCAGCGACAGACCAGATAAAAGCGGCAGTTTGAGAGAAGTTTTTGGTCATGGGAGTATCTTTTGGTTGTTGGGCAAGAATAGAATTTTTGGATTGTCTGTCAGCAATGAGGAGAGACCCCAATCCTAGACAAAATACACCTATCATAAGGGTATTCGATATTACTCGGCAAGCTTGAATGTGAGATTTATGGAAATAGTCAGCTCTATCATCGTACAGACGGTCGAGAGCTATGTGCGTTTAGCCATTTAGCCCATGCAAACAAAGGGCAAGTTATTTTAGCATCAGCACTGGCACTACCAAAGGTGAGGAAAAATATAGGAAATTCACGATATTTAGGAAAAATTTGTTGTCAGTTTTAGAAACCGATAAAGTGGAAATACCTATAAGCATCAAGGCGTGAGGACGGAAAAATAAAAGCGTTAGGAAACTTAATTAGGGAAATATGGAAGAAAAAAGGAAAAGTTAGGCACCAAAAAAGGCGTTTTTCTCTTGGTGCTAAAATCGCAAACCTATATCGGTACTGACTCACAGAGGAACCAAGCAGGCACCAAGGAACCAAAAAAAATAGATGGAATCAGTCGAAAAATAGGAATCAAGAAAACAGCAACATTAGGAAGAATTTTCACCATAATTCTTCCATTATTCCAATGGAAGAAACCGCCACAAGCTAATGAAGTTAAGTGTTAATACTGGAAGTAATAAAAGCATTAGGAAGAAAAATAACGCCAATTATGGGAATAATTCCAGCGCGGAGAAAGCGACCCAAGCACGCACCAAGCGAGCACCAAAAAATGGATATATGAGCAAATCAGCGCGTATCTATAGATGAGGCAGCAGCAACCCCCAATGGGGATAACCGCCAATGGGGATAACCGCCAATGGCGCACACTAGCAGATGCACAGAAATGCATTAAAAACGCACACATTTAAACGCCATTATTGAGCATGTGCAGTCACTAGCAAAACAACCCCATGCAAACAAAGTGCAAGTATAAAAAAGTATTCCTAAGTTGCTGGCATGTTGAGCAGAATTTTTGTAATCAGATTTTCTTCACTTAAACAGCAAAATATTAGCTTAGCAGTAGCAAAATGTTGTTAAATATGTTGTTAAATTAATTTATAAAAACCTCTAAAGCACTGAAAACAAAGGCTCATAGCTTTGTGATTGACTCCCGCCGAGCGCACCAATCAACGTATTTATAATCTTTGTTTCATCCTTCCTTAGTATTAACCTAAATCTCAAATATACATCAACCCCGCGCTCAAAATATTTGCGGCTTTTCTGTGCCTATAGATTTCAGAATCTCTCACCTATAACACTCGCCTATTCTGCTTGCTGCAAATTAGCTGCTAGCTGGGCACGGTTAGGCACACGATGATAATTAATCACAGGCACATTACCTAACAGGCGCTGACCTGAAGCAATTTTCTTATCCATCGTAATCATTGCAATTTTCCTATCTTGTTTACTGAGCAATAAGTGATTGGTCTTGCGTGTGACTCGATAATCAGGAAAATACTGTTTGATCAGCACGGAGGTTTTTTGCAGGTCGTCATTAATAGGTTTTTTCACGCTTTTAGACGATTTATTATGAATTGTCTCACCCACTTTTACGCCGCGTGACTTTGCCAACAACCATAAAGCGGCAATAACGGCAAACAATATGACAAGCCACCAAATTCCATCTATCATTAGAAGAGATATCCATTATTAGCAAGGGTTGGCTCATGTTAGCAGAATTATCACCAGCGTTAATAGCAGAAGTAGAACTTGCTGCTAAATTATTGACATCCAAACAGCATATTTGCATCTTAACGGGTGCAGGGATTTCAGCCGAAAGTGGCATTCCAACTTTTCGAGATAAGCAAACAGGCTTGTGGGAAAACTATGGTGTGGAAGACTTGGCGACACCTGAGGCTTTCACTCGTGATCCAAAACTGGTGTGGTCATGGTATCAATGGCGCAGGCAATTGGTCGCAGATAAAAAACCGAATCCTGCACATTTTGCCTTAGCGCAGTGGCAATACCATACTCAGTCGTCCAATCAATCATTAACGCTTATCACTCAAAATGTTGATGATTTACATGAGCAAGCTGGCAGTACGGTAACTCATTTGCATGGCAATCTGTGGCATAACCGCTGTAGTCAATGCGAGACAGTCTACCAAAGTCAATCGAGGGGTTCGTATCATAGCGAGGATACAATCAATTTTGATGACACACTGATGACCTGTCGCCATTGCGATGGCTATATCAGACCAGATATCGTTTGGTTTGGCGAAGCATTACCAGTACAAGCATGGCAAACGGCAGAAGATACGGCGGCGAACTGCGAGGTATTTATCAGTATTGGCACCTCCAGTCTCGTCTATCCTGCCGCTGGACTCGCACAGTTAGCGAAGCAAAATGGTGCCAAAATTATTGAGATAAATCCCAATCCAACGCCGAATACTATTGTGGATATCATCTTAGCAGAAAAAGCTGGTGTGATTATGCCGTTATTAATCCAGAAAATCACTGCGCTCTAGTCGCCTGAACCTAAGTCGCCTGAACCTAAGTCGCCTGAACCTAAGTCGCCTGAACCTAAGTCGCCTGAACCTAAGTCGCTTGAACCTAAGTCGCCTGAACCTAAGTCGCTTGAACTTAAAAAGCATACCGTATAAAAAAGAAAAGGCTTAACGATTGATATCAACCGTTAAGCCTCGGATCTAAAACCTAGTCATAGTTGATTTACTTTAGCGCCAGATCAACTTTCGCCAAATATGCTGCTTTTAATTCATCACTAATAAATGAGGCATTAAAGGAGTTCTTTACCAAAGTAACAACATCATCTTCTGTCAGCGGTAAATTTGCGCATATATTTATAAAGTTCTGATTCATGTAACCTTTGAAATAGGCTGGGTCGTCTGAGTTTATGGTGATATTTAGACCATAATCTAGCAGCTCTTTGATATTGTGTTCTTTGTAATGATCAAAGACTTTCAGCTCAATATTTGAGTTCGGGCAAACGGTCAGCGGCATTTGCTCGTCTTTAAGTCTTTGCATCAACTCTGGGCTTTTTATCGATTGCACACCATGATCAATTCTATTGATATTTAATAAGTCCAGTGCTTCGTAAATGTACGAAAAATCTGCTTCTTCACCAGCATGGGCGACCAGCTTAAAACCTGCTTCTTTAGCTTTTTTGAAGACATCTTTGAATTTTGATGGTGGATTGCCCAGCTCTGACGAATCAAGACCGACAGCGATGATGTCATCTTTGAATACCAGTGCTCGCTCTAAGGTCTCAAACGCTTCTTCTTGTGATAAATGCCTTAGGAAACACATGATAATACAAGAGGTGATACCATATTTTTCTTTGGCATCTGCAAGCGCTTCTTTGATGCCTGTTATCACCACTTCAAAAGGTATACCTCGTTCAGTATGCGTCTGCGGGTCAAAAAATATCTCTGTGTGAATGACGTTATCTTCAACACACTTAAGTATATATTCCCACGTTAAATCATAAAAATCGTCTTTAGTGATCAGGACATTTGCGCCTGCATAGTAGATATCTAAAAAGGTTTGCAAGTTGGTGAAGTTGTAGGCGTTGCGCACATCTTCTATATTTTTATAAGGAATCTCTATCTGGTTCTTTTTGGCCAATCTAAACATCAGCTCAGGTTCTAGTGAGCCTTCAATATGTAAATGCAGCTCAGCTTTTGGTAATTTCTTTATTAAATCAATCATAGGATTCCAGTGACGGCTTTTTGTAGTAGAGTACTTTTGAGAAGTGCTTTTGAGAAGTGCCTTTATAAATGCAAAGCCTGTATAGACGCTTGAGCAATATATCAGTCACCCTCGATTTCTAGAGGCGCTATTATATTGTAATTGATGCCTAAACCCTATAAAAGAACACGATGCTAGCAAAATAACAAGCCATCAGATTCCCTCATCAACGTTATTTCAAAAACACCACAGTATCAGACAACTCGTTACCCGCTGGATCCTGCTCCAAATGATAATACTGACGCAGCACTTGCCCAACTTCATCTAACAATTCAGCCAAGCTTTCTTCGGTTTTTTGATTGGCAATACCTGACACGGCCTTATCACACATCGCCCGCCAAACGGTGGGGCTGACATGAGCACTGATACCACGATCAGCTACGATCTCTAACTGATGCTCGCAAATATTGACATACACCAAGACGCCCGTATTCTCTTCAGTATCCCAAACTCGATACTCACTAAACAGCTCAATCGCACGTTCGCGACAGCCAATATAATAGGCGTCTTGAATCGGCAGATGGTTTTCTATAATCAAAAATACCTCGCCGCGATGCCCTCGCTCTGCACGGGTCACCTCGTCTGTCAAACGTGCTTTGGCTGCCGCTGTTAACCATTTACTATGCAATATAGGAATAAATAAGACTTGACGCCACCAGCGGGCAAAACTGGGGTTTGACGCGTTGTTTTCTGACATTTTACTATTTCCTCAAATACGTCATTGCTGACGGTCGTTTAGTATCCGTTTTTACTTAAGCATCTACCAAGCGTCTACCACGAGCCACCAGCACCGCCGCCGCCAAAACCGCCGCCGCCACCACCGAAGCCGCCGCCGCCAAAACCACCACCGCCAAAACCACCACCGCCAGAGCCGCCGCCACCGCCCATACCAGGTAGGAATATCATACCGCCGCCTCTACGACCGCCGCCAGACCCACCTTTACCACCACCGCCGCCACGTGAAATCAAAAATAGCCATAAGAAGATAGCCATGATAACGGTCATAAAAAAACCACCGCCTAAGGCTAACGATCCCGCAAAAAACCCACCAGCAGTAATAATAGAACCAAATACACGACCAAAAATACTGGTAATAAAGCTTCCAAATATCATTGCCATGATGAATAAAAATATGGGCGATGGTAGCTCGTCTGAACCTTGTTGTGCACTACGCTCGGCTGCTTGCGCATCAGCACGAGCCAATACCTCAGGATCAGCAGTCAGCCGCGTTTTGAGTGCGTCAACGCCAGCTATTATCCCAGCACCATAGTTATTTTGCTTAAATAACGGCGTGATATCTTCACGAATAATACGATTGACGGCAGCATCTGGTAAAACACCCTCTAGTCCGTAACCCGTCAAAATGTACATATCACGGTCATTGACGGCGACTACCATGAGTAAGCCATCATCAATGTCTTTATTGCCCAGCTGCCATTTCTCAGCTACTTGTAGAGCATAGTCAAAGATAGGAACACCATTGGTCGTAGGAACGATAACCACCGCTGCTTGCGCAAGACCTTGCTGATAAATATTTCTAAGCTGCACCTCTAGACGCTGTTTTTCTTGCGGATTTAGAATATTGGCCTGATCAACCACAGGATTGTTTAATATGAGCTTATCGGCATCGACACTGGGTGCATTCGACTGTATAGGAGAAGGATTTGCGGCTGTTGACCCAGCTGTGGCATCATTATTAGCAGCATTAGGGTTGATCGCCTCATTACCTAAAATGGCATCATTGATTGCATCATTACCCAATACAACGTCATTGATCGCTTCATTAGACTCGCCCGCTTTGGCAATCGCTACCAAATCCTCAACACTACGACTTTGCATGTCTGAGGTACTATCAATGGCTTCATTAGGCGCAGCATACAACACAGACGCACTACTGATGCTGAGTGTGAATAGTAATACTGATAGGATTGCTTTTGAATTGTTCATCTAATCTATACCACCTCAAGTGACATCTGTACTGAGTGAATCTACGTGAGACCATTCACAAAAATTAGCATAGCAAAAAAACCAAATTTGACATAGCTAATCGTACTTTTTGGATTTGATATTCATTTAATAGGCATTCATATCCATCAATACCTTTAAAAATGTGGCTAAGCAAACTAGTGGCTAACTAAGCTAAACGATAAAAATGTAAACAAACAGAGCGGCAAATCCCGCTCTGTTTTCATCTCTATTTAATCACCACTACTCAGCTGTCGCTGACTTATCATCACCGAAGTCAACACTTGGTGCGGTTGAAATAGCGTCTTCATTCGCCACGCTAAAGTTTGGCTTGGCATTCATACCAAATACTTTTGCTGTAATGTTGGTTGGGAACTGGCGCACCGTCGTATTATAGCTTTGCACTTCTTGAATATAACGGTTACGAGCGACGGCAATACGGTTTTCAGTGCCTTCGAGTTGGGCTTGTAAGTCTTGGAACAAAGCATCTGACTTTAACTCAGGATAACGTTCAGAGACAGCCATCAAACGTGATAATGCACCTGTCATCTGTTCCTGTGCAGCTGCATAACGCTCCATCGCTTCTGGATCATTCAGTACTTCTGGCGTCACCGTAATGCTACCAGCACGAGAGCGTGCCTCAGCTACTTGAGTAAACACTTCTTGTTCTTGCTCAGCATACTGCTGCACGACTTTGACTAAGTTTGGTACCAAATCAGCGCGGCGTTGATATTGGTTCACCACTTCTGACCACGACGCGGTAACTTGCTCATCTTGAGCTTGCAGGTTGTTGTAGCCACAACCGCTTAGACCAACGGTAGACGTCGCTAACACGGCTGCGAGCAATATGGGTTTTACAATTGATTGACGCGTCATCATTGTTTCTCCTAATAATGGTAAATAATAAATAGCCAGTAACACTTTTTTAATAGTTTTTTAAAGCTTGTATTTTGAAGCTGATACATGAGGTCATGCAAATGTATGTCTATTTATATTAGAGCCGTATATTTTTTATAATAAAGGCACATCACTTATATTAAAGCCACACTAAACATAAAAACAGCAGTTAATGAGTACGATAGCAATCGTATGCCGCTCTGCTAGAGTCTCTTCTTATCAACGAAACAAAACTATAGGATAAGATATCTTACACAATGATGGCGCTATCTCATTATTTTTACAATTAGCCGTTACCAAAACACAACCGCAAAACCACACTGCTACCCCATGACTATTGCTCGTTTTTATTACCTATCATTGGTAATATCTACCTCACAAATATCATCGAACCACTGGCATTATCTTTAGTGCATAGCTTGTCCAGTATAGAGGAGTGACAGATAAGCGATGAATGACCGCTCTGTTTTTGCGTAGTCGATGTGGCTTTATCTATTGTTTCGATATCTAACAACGGTCAAAACATGCGATATTTTATCGTTATTTATAGTCATATCTACCTGACTCAATATGAATATATATGCTTCTGTACAAAGAAAATTCTAGTAATTACTACAAAAATATGGCAAATTGCAGTTACGTAGCCGTACGGTTTGAATACATTTGGTAGTGGACTTATGGCTTGATTAGTATTAGCGAGTTGTTGATTTCTATGTAAAATATTACTCAGTTATTAGAAACTTGCTTAATCGTTTCAATCAGCCACACCGACCCTGTAGTCAATCGATACCGCTCACAAAAAGTTGAATGCTATCGGCATGATAAGTATTTAATATTATAACCGCCTGTTTTATCCACTGGTCTACTGAACATTCATCTCAGATATTAAGTGATAAGATAAATGTCGCAGTAATTGAGACAGCTTACGCCTTGCAACTATGCTGATACGCATATCGTCGGTAATAAGCTTAAGCAAACTGTCAATATTACTGATAAACCAAGCGGATAACGACAGACAACTACAGTCCATTCTTAGTGGCTAAGCGCGTATGAGACTTAACGGATATACATGAGTCAATGTAGATAATTTAACTGCTTAACTTAAATAAGTAAGTTAACCAGTTAGCTTACTCCTAGCATACAGAGCCACTTTGAGACAGTACTAGGAATATACATATGGAAGGTTTAGTTAACTTAGTAAACGGAATTATCTGGAGCCCCGCACTGATCTATCTGTGCTTGGGCGCGGGCCTATTTTATTCCATTATGACGCGCTTCGTACAAGTGCGTCTGTTCGGTGAAATGATCAAATTACTCTTTACTGGTAAATCTAGTGATCAAGGTATTTCATCATTTCAGGCACTTGCCGTATCACTCGCAGGACGCGTGGGTATGGGTAACATCGCTGGGGTAGCTGCGGCTATCGGTTTCGGTGGCCCAGGTGCCGTATTTTGGATGTGGGTCGTGGCCTTCTTAGGCGCATCTACTGCTTATGTTGAGTCTACGCTCGCACAGATTTATAAAGAAAAAGACGTCATCACTGGCGAATATCGCGGTGGCCCAGCTTACTATTTTGAGCGCGCACTTGGCCAAAAATGGTATGGCATCCTCTTTGCAATCTCATCTATCCTCGCTTGTGGTATATTTTTACCAGGTGTACAGGCAAACGGCGTTATCAATGCTTTCGCACAGGTAATGGGCGAAGGGTCTGTTATGAGCATTGGCGCCTTAGAAGTTGGCTCAATGCGTCTAGTAGCCTTAGCCATTATCCTTGTGGTATTAGGTATTATCATTTTTGGTGGTATCAAGCGTATCGCAACGTTTACCGAGTATGCCGTTCCTTTTATGGCATTGGGCTATATCGTCCTTGCACTGATCATCATGTTTACTAACTTTGATATGATTCCACAAGTATTCGGTCTCATCGTTAGCGATGCCTTTACTGCTCAAGCAGGTTTTGGTGCAGCGATTGGTTGGGGCGTAAAACGTGGTATTTACTCAAATGAAGCAGGTCAAGGTACAGGTCCTCATGCTGCTGCTGCTGCTGAAGTTGAGCATCCATCACAGCAGGGTTTGGTTCAGGCATTCTCAGTATATGTCGATACCCTATTAGTATGTTCTGCTACTGCCTTCATGATCCTAACCATGGGTACTTACAACATTCAAGGAACATTACCAGACGGTCAATTCATCGTACAGAACGTCGCTGCTACTACTGAAATCAACGCCCCTGCATTCACGCAAATGGCGATGGAATCTGTTTATGGTGGTTTTGGTAACACCTTTATCGCTATTGCTGTCTTCTTCTTTGCCTTTACCACTATCTTGGCTTACTACTACATCGCTGAAGTGAACGTTGCTTATCTAACTCGCTTTGTCGGTCGCAGTGCCAACAAGACTGGTCTATTCTTAGTCAAAATCTTAATCATGGTGATGGTTGCTTACGGCGGCCTAAACTCAGCTGGCTACATTTGGGCTATTGGTGATATTGGTGTTGGGCTTATGGCTTGGTTGAACATCGTTGGTATTTTGGTCATCTTCATTGTGGCTCGTCCAACACTTACCATGCTGAAAGACTATGAAGCACAGCGTAAAGCAGGTGTTGAGCGCTACAGTTTTGATCCTGCAAAATTCGGCATCAAAAACGCCCCTTATTGGGAAGAGCGTCATCTAAAAGAGCAACAAAGAATGGCAGCGGATCCACTACGTAAAGAGCATAAGTAATATTCTATAACGTAGCTATCATTCTTTAACATAATTGTTATTCAAACCTCCAAAACAAAAGCCCGAAACAATCGTTTCGGGCTTTTTTGTTTCAAACCTTTGCATTCATCATTCATCATTACTCTTTAAACTTGCATCACTTTAAACCAATGAGAAGCTATTTATCTTACTCTCCACTACATTGAACCGTTTTCATGCGACTGACTTATATCAATGTTATGGTAAACATTAGGTATCCCCCAAACGCAAAAAAGCCCAGCTCAATAGCTAGGCTTCTTCGACGTCATTATTTAAATAATTAATTAATCATAAATAAAGAGACTATCAAAACAACTTACTCAGGCATCAATACCGCATCGATAGTGTGAACCACACCGTTCGTTGCCATGATATCTGTACCAGTAATATTAGCCGTGTTACCAGTCGCATCAGTGATAACATTAGCATCGCTAATGTTGATAGTAGCCCGTTTACAGTAGCAACATCAGTACCATAAGGAATGTCAGCTGCCATAACGACCATAGGCACTACGTGATACGGAAGTACTTTTCTCAGTAGATCTGTATCGGCTAATAGCTCTTCTTTAGTAACGCCTAGCTTCTCTAAAACAGGAGCAAATGCATCATCAGTTGGTGCAAATACCGTATAAGTCCCAGAATCCATCATCATTGTATCTAAGCCAGCAGCTTGTAATGCAGCCGTTAGAATCGTTAGATTTTCGTTGCCAGCTGCTATCTCAGCAATGCTTTGCGTCGCAGCAGTATCGGCCATTGGATCGGCGTCAGTCATTGGCTCAACTTCGGCAACGGGCTCTACAACCACTTCTTCAGTAGTCACTTCAGGCTCAACAGGATCAGTAGCTGCTTCTTTATCATTACAAGCGGCTAATGACATGGCGGCTGTAACGACAGCGATAGAAAGTAAGTTTTTCTTCAACATAAGTATTTCCTTATAAAGGGATGGTCTGTTAAGTGAATTGTTTGACAAATAACTTAACCCAGTTAATGTATATAACAGCGAACCACTTATCTGTTGCAAATGATAGCAACTAAACAATAGTAATAATGTCGCCTCTGCTATACCAATAACTATAATTTTAACTGATTAATTTCGGATTAATGCTTACTTAGGTAGCAACACTGTATCGATCACGTGTACAACTCCATTGTTCGCTTGTATATTCGCGGTCACGATATTAGAGGTACGATCTCTCCCATCAGTAATTTGTTTTTTAGCGTCAAATGTGATGCTGCTGCCTTCCAGCATCTCTTGACTGCCTGCCATAATTTCAGAGGCAAAGACGCGGTCGTCTTCAATCACATGATAGGTGAGCACTTTCGTCAACAACGGCTTATCTTGTAATAACTGTTCTTTACTTATATCAAGTTCAGCTAATAATTTAGCAAAAGCGGCATTGTTTGGTGCAAAGACGGTAAGGTCAGCGTCTTCATCAGCGAGGGCATCAGCCAATCCTGCTGCTACCACCGCTTCTTTGAGGATACTGAGATCCTCTGTGGCAACGGCTAGATCGACTATAGACTTGTCAGTAGGTAGCAATACGTCGTCAATGAGGTGAATGACGCCATTAGTGGCCAATACATCTGTTTTGATAATTTTAGAGGTATCCCCACTTGCATCCATAATGATATTGGCATCACTAATAGAGAACGCTTGACCATTGACTGTTTCGATACTGTCGCCATAAGGAATGTCAGCAGCTTTGACTGTCATATTAGGGATAACATGATAAGTTAAGACCATGGTTAATAGCTCTTTGTCAGCCAATAACTCTTCTGACGTCACATTAAGCTCTTCCAATAATTCAGCAAATGCAGCATCAGTAGGTGCAAATACAGTAAATTCGTCCTCTGATGACATCAAAACTTTATCAAGTCCAGATGCCTTTAACGCAGCGTTAAGAATGGTTAGATCTTTATTTTCAGCAGCAATTTCTGCAATATTTTGTGTTGGCGCTTCTACAACAACTGAAAAATCATTGTCGTCGTCATTACAAGCGGCTAGCGGCAAAACGGTCATGGCAAGCGCCAGAGATAATAGGGTTCTTTTTAGCATGAGTATATCCTTATGTATGAGTTCAGATGAACCATCTACTTTGTCAGTAGCATCCGTCGAATGATTTAAATTGTTAAATGATCAAAGCTTTCAGCAAGAAACAAAGATGACTGTCGTTTATTGTCGTAGTGTTAAACAATAATGATGACACGCTTAAAAATATCTCAAACATTCTAAAGGCCAGCAGTGTCATCTAAAGGAGCTTCATCTAAGACAGTTGGCAATTAAAATAGCGTGTATTTAACAATCATGTCATCACAGACGGTAGCTGGTACTCATACCAGCTTCATCATACAAAGTAATAGGAATATAATTCTTTAACTGAAATTTTGAAATCAATCTTATTTGGGCAGTAATACTCTATCAATAACATGTACTACGCCATTATTAGCAGCAATATCGGTTTTTATGATATTGGTAGTACGACCATTTTCGTCCATCAATTTGCCCTGATTGGTGACCATCAGAGTATCTTTACTGAACATAGTAATATTGCCCGGTTTAACGTCTTTCGCATATACTGGCGCAGCACCGTTAATCACGTGATAGCCTAAAATCTTAGTCAATAGTGGCTTGTTGGCAAATAGTTGTGCTTTGCTCATGCCTGTTTCTTGCAGAACTTGTACAAATGCGGCATTGGTCGGCGCAAATATTGTATAGTTTGCATTCGGGTTAGACAAAGCACCCGCCAAATCTGCCGCTACGACGGCTTCGACCAGTAGCGAGAAGTCAGGATTACTTTGGGCAACTTGTACCACGTTCATTTTTGCCATAGATTGACTGTGCATAGGCGCTTTCATGGCTGCGCTTTTGCTTGGCATCATATTATTACAAGCGCTTAAACCAGCGATTGAGAGTGCTAATGTACCGATGGTAGCAATTTTAGTAAGCTTCATAACATTATCCTTAATGATTGAGTATTTATTGACTGTTCTATAACTGTCTTGCAGATTAGATCGTCTTCCCTTATAGCAAATACTAGTGCTAATAATAGTGGTAAATGTTAGATGTCACTAATACAACTATTAACATTTACTAGTAAGTATTGCTTATGAAACATCAATCCTTCTGAAATTAAATTAACATATAACCAAGCTTTATCAATTCCTCTTTACGCAACTTTTTGTAGTACAGGTGTAAACTCTGTCTGACTTTTAAGCACAATCGTTGTGCTTTCATTTATAGATACAAAGCTTTATGTAATCTTTAAACGAAATGATATTCATTTGTTCCTAATCGCTTAATGGCATAAACTTTGAACATCATGCTCACTCAATCAACAGGCAGATTTTTTGTCTAGCATATTGCCAAAGAGGAATAAGTACTGTCCCACGTGAGGTATGGTTTTCATGCTAGAATAATGCGGATTTGCCCACGCCTTTTATGAATGTTGCACGCTATTTATTATTCTTATTCTTATTACTTCCCCTTTTATAACATTGACGATATAAGCAGCGCTCCTATGACTCAAACGATGACTTCTCAATCTGCTCCTACTTCTAGTCCATCATCCGCTGATGACTTTATTTTAACGCCACCTGCCGTGTTTCCTTATAAAGAGCAGCAACTGACGGCACGTGCACGTATCACCGAGCAAATGGCATCACGCATCTTGATGTTAGATGGGGCGATGGGTACACAGATTCAGACCTATAAATTAGAAGAAGCGGATTATCGTGGTGAGCGTTTTGCCGATATCAATCAAGACGTACGCGGTAACAATGATTTATTGGTACTGACACAGCCGCACATGATTAAAGACATTCATCACGATCATCTGCTAGCTGGTGCAGATATTATCGAGACCAATACCTTTAACGGTACGCGTCTGTCGATGGCTGACTACGATATGCAGTATCTAGTGCCTGAGCTGAATAAGACAGCAGCCAAGATTGCCCGTCAAGCGGCGGATGAATTTACGGCAAAAACGCCTGAGAAACCGCGTTTTGTCGCTGGTGTTGTAGGGCCAACTTCACGCACGTGCTCGCTATCACCGGACGTCAATGACCCAGCTTTTCGTAACATTACCTTTGACGAATTGGTACTAAATTACCGTGAAGCGACTTTATGCCTGATAGAAGGTGGTGTTGATCTCATCCTCATCGAAACAATATTTGATACGCTCAATGCCAAAGCTGCAATCTTTGCCATTACGGGCGTGTTTGATGACATTGGTTTTGAATTACCGATTATGATTTCGGGCACCATTACCGATGCCTCAGGTCGAACGCTATCAGGTCAAACCGCTGAAGCCTTTTATAACTCAATTCGCCATGCCAAGCCATTATCGGTTGGTTTTAACTGTGCGCTTGGTGCTGATGCGCTGCGTCCGCATATTCAAACACTGTCGAACATTGCTAATACCTATGTGTCAGCGCATCCGAACGCAGGTCTGCCCAACGAGTTTGGTGAATATGATGAAACAGCCGAACAAACCGCTGCCCTACTCGAAGGCTTTGCCAAAGCGGGTATTTTAAACATCGTTGGTGGCTGTTGTGGTACGACGCCTGAGCATATCCGTCAAATCGCTAAAATGGTGGCAAATTATCCACCGCGCGTCATTCCAGATATCCCACCTGCCTGCCGTTTATCGGGTCTTGAGCCATTTACCATTAATGCAGATAGCTTGTTCGTCAACGTCGGTGAACGTACCAACGTTACTGGCTCTAAAAAGTTTTTACGCTTGATTAAAACCGAAGCCTACACCGAAGCGCTCGATGTGGCACGCGATCAGGTAGAAGGCGGCGCGCAAATCGTCGATATCAACATGGATGAGGGTATGCTCGACTCCAAGCAGGCGATGATTCATTTCGTTAACCTCGTGTCTGGTGAGCCTGATATCAGCCGCGTACCGCTGATGATTGACTCGTCTAAATGGGACATCATCGAAGAAGGTCTTAAGCGTATCCAAGGCAAGTCCGTCGTCAACTCTATCTCATTAAAAGAAGGTCATGCTGAGTTCGTTGAGCGTGCCAAGCTTTGCATGCGCTACGGTGCCGCCGTTATCGTCATGGCATTTGATGAAGACGGTCAAGCCGATACTTACGAGCGTAAGATTCAGATTTGTCAACGCAGCTATGATGTGTTGGTCAACGAGGTTGGTTTCCCATCAGAAGACATTATTTTTGACCCGAACATTTTTGCCGTTGCCACTGGTATCACTGAGCACAATAATTATGGTGCGGACTTTATCAACGCCACCAAATGGATTACCGATAACTTGCCCAATGCGATGGTATCGGGTGGTGTCTCTAACGTCTCGTTCAGTTTCCGTGGTAACCCTATCCGTGAAGCCATCAACTCCGTATTCCTCTATCATGCGATTCAAAACGGTCTGACGATGGGTATCGTCAATCCTGCCATGCTTGAACTGTATGATGATATTCCAAAGGAAGCTCGTGACGCCATCGAAGATGTGATGCTCAACCGCAACCAAGGTGAGAGCGGTCAAGACGCCACCGAACGTCTGATGACTGTGGCTGAGAACTACCAAAACGGTGGTAAGAAAAAAGACAGCACCGTTGATATGAGCTGGCGCGAAGGCACGGTAGAAGAACGCATCGCCCATGCACTGGTCAAAGGCATCACTACCTTTATCGAAGCTGATACCAAAGAAGCATGGGAGAAATACCCCAAGCCGCTAGAAGTCATCGAAGGCCCACTCATGGACGGGATGAATATCGTCGGTGACTTATTTGGTGCCGGTAAAATGTTCTTACCACAAGTGGTCAAATCAGCTCGCGTGATGAAGCAATCCGTTGCGTGGCTAAATCCGTATATCGAAGCAGAAAAAGTCGAGGGTGAAAAGAAAGGCAAAATCCTCATGGCAACTGTCAAAGGTGACGTCCATGATATCGGTAAAAATATCGTCGGCGTGGTGCTGGGCTGTAATGGCTATGATATCGTTGATCTGGGTGTCATGGTGCCGTGTGAAAAAATCCTCGATACCGCTATCGCAGAAGAAGTCGATATCATTGGCTTATCAGGTCTGATTACCCCAAGTCTCGATGAGATGGTCTATGTCGCCAAACAAATGCAAGAGCGCGGCATGACCTTACCCTTGATGATTGGCGGTGCAACGACCTCCAAAGCGCATACAGCAGTTAAAGTCGAGCCACAATACCAAAATGATGCCGTCATCTATGTATCAGATGCCTCACGCTCAGTCGGTGTAGTCACCAAACTGCTCTCCAAAGAACATCGTCAAGCGCTTATCGATGAAACCCGCGAAGAGTATGTCAAAGTACGTGAACGCCTTGCTAAGCGTCAACCAAAAGCGGCGAAGGTTACGTATGCCGAATCGGTCAAAATTGGCTTTCAGTATGATTGGGAAAACTATGTGCCACCAGTCCCCAATAAGCTGGGGCAAGTGATATTTGACTACTATCCAATCGCTAATCTGCTGCCTTATATCGACTGGACACCATTCTTTATCTCTTGGGGACTGGTCGGTAAGTATCCGAAGATATTGCAAGACGATGTGGTCGGCGAGGCGGCACGCGATTTGTTCGATAATGCCAATGAGCTGATGCAAAAGATGATTGATGAAAAATTAATCGTCGCCAAAGGGGTGTTTAAACTCATGCCAGCTCGCCGTACTGGTGCCGATACCGTTACTGTCTATGACCATGCTACTGAAGGTGGTGCAGCAGAATATCAATTCGAGCACTTACGTCAGCAAAGCGACAAGGCAAGCGGCAAGCCAAACTTTAGCTTGGCAGACTTTATCTCGCCATCAGAGACGCATACTGACCATTTGGGCGGCTTTACCGTTTCTATCGTGGGTACAGAAGCCCTGGCTGAGAAGTACAAAGAAGCAGGCGATGACTATAATGCCATTATGGTACAGGCACTGTCTGACCGCCTAGCTGAAGCGTTTGCCGAGCATCTACATGAACTCATCCGTAAAGAGTATTGGGGCTATCAGGCTGATGAGAGTCTAACCAATGATGAGATGATCAAAGAAAAATACGTCGGCATCCGCCCTGCACCTGGCTACCCTGCTTGCCCTGAGCATACGGAAAAAGGCAAATTATTTGATTGGCTGGGTACGGTAGATGCGATTGGTACAACGCTAACCGAAAGCTATGCGATGTGGCCTGCGTCATCGGTCAGCGGATTCTATTACTCGCATCCTGACAGTGAGTATTTCAACGTCGGTAAGATAAGCCGTGATCAGCTAGAGAGCTATGCTGAGCGTAAAGGCTGGGATATGAAGACTGCTGAGAAGTGGTTAAATCCGAATTTGTAGGAACATAAAAGCAGTTAACGCTTAAACAATTTATAGTTATTTTTTGGCTTACTCATTTGATATGGGTAAGCCATTTTTTATGGGGTAGTCATTTGCATGAAATAAGCAAACTTATTGCTCGCTTAATAACAAAATACTTTTATCATTTGCTAATAATAACCATGCTAAATTACTAGACATTCTATTACTCCTATTATTGTGAGACAGGCTATGAATCAGATTGCATTACTTTCTAATTGGATTGGCAAAACCTTTGCAATCTGGGCATTGGTCAGTGCTTTGTTAGGCTTCGTTTTTCCTGAGTTCTTTGCCTCGTTGGCTTTTTTGATCGTTCCTATACTTGGCATCATCATGTTTGGGATGGGCATGACGCTCAAAACCGAAGATTTCCTAGAGATTGTCAAACGCCCCAAG
Source organism: Psychrobacter sp. 1044 (assembly GCF_904846525.1). GTDB lineage: Bacteria > Pseudomonadota > Gammaproteobacteria > Pseudomonadales > Moraxellaceae > Psychrobacter. Next base: position 86,837 of record NZ_CAJHAZ010000012.1, read on the forward strand.
CCTGTGTTGATAGGATTGTTAGCACAGTTCACGCTAATGCCGCTTATCGCTTACTCACTAACGGTAATTTTCAACCTTGATCCTTTAATCGCGGTCGGTGTTATCTTGGTTGGCTGTTGCCCTGGCGGTACGTCTAGTAATGTGATTACGTTTTTGGCCAAAGGTGATGTGGCATTGAGTGTGGCGATAACCTCTATCTCTACCCTGCTTGCACCTTTTCTGACCCCTATTCTACTCAGTGTTTTTGCAGGTCAGCTGATTGATATTGATTTGGCCAGTATGATGATAACCATTACAAAAATCGTCATCTTACCCATATTACTGGGTGTTATCTTTCATAAATTTTTGGGTAAAAAGATCGAGTTCGTCACCGAGGTATTGCCGATGGTGTCGGTATTGGGTATCTCCATCATCATAGCGGCAGTGGTTGCCGTGTCTAAAGCGACTATTTTAGATAGTGGTGCTATCGTATTTATCGTGGTTGCCTTACATAATATGACAGGTTATGCCTTGGGGTATTTGATCGCCCGTTTGTCTGGCTTTACGGAGCGACAGCGCCGCGCGATTATGATAGAAGTGGGTATGCAAAACTCTGGTCTGGGCGCTGCCCTTGCAGCGACTTATTTCAATCCTGTCGCGGCCTTACCGAGTGCAATATTTAGTGTATGGCATAACTTCAGTGGTGCGTTGGTTGCGAATATTTTTGCTAAAAGAGATGCTAGGTAAGCGTTAGATTTATTACATACAGCTCAATGATAAATATTTCGGGGTTGGTAAAATAATTTTTGGAATTATTTAATCTAGTTAATGCCACTAATCGATAGTATCCATTCTGTAGTTACTGAACAAAAAAGACTATGAAGTTAAAATAGTCTTTTTTTGAAATCTAATGCTCAAGCATAATCGGCATATTTACAATTCTGCATCTCTAATAAATCAGAATCTAAATCTGCAGAGCTCACAACTTTGTAACTACTATGTACGAAGTTTTGACCATCATAATCCAAATATGCAAAACGATTTAAATCGTTACCATTAGTTAAAAATAAGTCGAAAAGAAACCTCTTAGAAGATCCTTTAGACATAGAGTCCCACTCTTTTTTAACATCATTTAACAACGAAAAAAGATTAACATAGTCATCTCCTGAACAGATAACTATGTCGCTATTTTCTTTTGTTTTGTAAAACGCTAATTTAAACATATTTTAACTATAAATATCTTCAATAAGTTCATAAACTTTATTGCAAATATTTATTGCTCCTTCAAGTGTAGATATAGTTGATGTTGCTTCTGTAAAGTGTTCAATATGGAAGAGTGAGTGCCTTCTTTGATAATAATAAGAGTAAGCTTTCAAAACTTCATTCAACTTATTACCAGAATATGAGCTTTCGTAACTTTCACTTAGTCCAATCGCTTTTTTACTCTTATCTAAATCAAACATTTCACCTACATTTCTAGGTTGTTGTACAATTCCATTTTCTAAAAAATGTCTCTTAATTACACCTTCTAAAGACCTTAATTCAGCATATGTCAATAATGAATACTCAGATAATCTTGGAGAAGCAGACTTAATACAATTGCTAGAAATCAATAAATCTTGAATAAGTTTTGGTAATTGATCAAACGCATTAGGTAGCTTCAATTTAACTAGCTCTTCAGCCATTTCAGGTCTGATAATATTTTGGTCATCTTCATCTTTTTTGTAAAGTATTTTACTTAGAGTTTCCGGATCAAGCTCTGTAGTCAAGGCATAAGCAACTTCATTATAGCAAGATAGAGGTCTTCCCTGAATTTGTAGTTTCTGAGTCTTTTTGTGATAAGTAAGTGTTAATTTATCTTTGTAAGTTTGTGAATCGAGAATTAGCCTTATAACCCCATTGATATCTGTCTCTTCAATTGATATATCATTGGATGCTCTAACTTCTTCTATTCGTTCTTTTATAATTACGATTAGAGTTATAGCGATACCGCCTATGCCTATATTCAAACTAGATATTTCCAACTCACACAGCTTATTACGTATGTGTTCAGCAATTTGCAAGCTGAGTTCGGGGTTTTTACCCTGAGAATATTGAAGTGTAGTCGTGCCTTTATTATTGAGATGAACTGTTAACCTAGCAGGTTCTTGACCTGATCTCGAGATTTCATAATATTTCTTCGAACTACTTTGATTTTTTAATTCATACCTTATATCTTGTTCCTTACAGTATTCGCTTATACAACTGTCTAAGTCAGACAATCTTAGATTAAGATTCTTGAAACTCATATACTTTTCCATCTAAATATAAGTTCTCTAGCTATGTTGCTAGTAGAATGTAAGTTTGATATAGATCAAAATAAGGTTACTCAAAAAACTTACTTTTCAGTGAATTGCTTCGCTTATAACTTGAGTGCCTCTGTTATTCTATCAGAATTAAGTTGTATATATATAAGATTAATCTAAACAGACTTAAGTCACCCCTATACTTAACTAACTGAAAACCTTCAACTTGCATCAATATTTGAACTCTAAACTACGACCTTTATTTCGAATAAATTTATGCTAGAACTTTAACATTTAAGTGGCCTATTACCATTGTATCAAATAGGTGATTTAGCCAAAAATACAGCAGATATATGGCTTGAGCAAGTAGATTAAGACGGCTGTTTTCTTTGGCTGAGTAAGTAAATCTTTGTAGGCTACTAACCTTATAGTAATCATAGCTTGTAGCTAAGTCCTACGATTAGTATTTCCTAAAGTCAATCATGCTTTTTCCCCCGCCGACACCGCTCAGAACAATAAATCACCTGCTCCCAATCCTTTTCCCACTTTTTACGCCACGTAAATGGACGCTGGCAGACAGGGCAGGTTTTTTGCGGTAGGTTTACCTTTTTATGTGCCATCATCTGCCCCTTTGTGCCGTATATCTAATATCTATGGTTAATTGTTACTGCCTATTTATCTTCTTTTTGATGATCCAGCCCTTCATACTTTTTCACCCGTCGGCATTGGTCTGAGCAATAGACCATGCTCTCCCAGTTTTTATCCAACTTTTTAGTCCAACTAAACTCGCGCTCGCAGACAGGGCAAAGTTTTTTGCGGACGTTCTTCTTTTTATGCGCCATAATTCTCTCATTGGTTTGTTTAATCTATAGTCGATTCACTATCATCGGATACGGTATTAGGCTCGCTTCACCTACTGTTTGTAGCAACTTTACTCGCCGTCATCGTACCCAAAGTAGCTGTTGCCGACTATATTACCACTGTCTCTTAATCATAAGCCCTATTTATAGTGATATTCATAAGTGCAAGTCATCAGCATTGCTCATAAGCGTTAATAATTAATCATAATCATCAAAGATTTTATTAAGTCTGTTGAGGCTATTAACGATGAGCTTGCCAGATTGATCGGTACTGGTATCAATCGCCAGCTTCTCATCCATCCGCATCGTCAGCGGTGCAAGCGCCTCTTTTAATGCGTTTGCCATAAGTGCGGTCTGCTGAGTGATGTCAGGCGCATCGCTATCTACGGTTTGATGCTCTTCATTTTTAATCAGGCTCTCAGTCAGACTACTAGACAAGCTATTCGCCATTTTCTGTGCTAGCTCTTCAACGGCATTGACCAGCTGCACCATCAGTGCTTTTTGTACGTCTTGGTTTTCCTTAAGATACTCGCCTTCTGCCTTTTCAGCATTGTGATCATGCTTATATATTTGCATCAGCTGATTCAGACTTTTCTCAAAGCCATTATCGATACTATCGCTGACGACTTTGGCATTACTGAGCACGCTATCGGCAAGGATTTTCTGTGCTTCTAACTGAGCGTTTAATTGGGCATCGAGTTGCGCTTGTTGTCCTGCCTCTCGTAAGCGAGCGATTTGTTCAGGATCATTTTTCGTTAAGTATGTCTCAAACTGGCTACTAATGGCATTAAAGCCACTGGCCAAATCGACCAACTGAGCGACGATACGTGCGCCTGTATCACCATCTTCTCCGCCCATGGCTTTGTTACGCAAGAAGTCGGCTTTGATTTGCGCCCAACGCTCCATTTCTGCTTCGGACAAGACACCACGCATCTCGCCAAGCTTGAGCAGATTGCTCTCCGCACCTTGAGTCAGTAGCTGTGACTCGCCCAGATAGTGATCATCTATCAGCTGATTTAGCTCGCTTTCATTCATGACCGCCGACAGTTTTTCGGTCATCTTATTCATATTACGATAACTACCTTGCAGCTTAAATATCGGCTCAACGCGGTACTTGTCATCTTGCGAGGCAGAAGCAATATACGCTTGGTTGACGTCTAGAATAACCTCTTGAACCCTAAACATATGACGCAAAATCGCGACAATCTCATTAATCTCTGAGGTGCTATACGGATACGTCAAATCACCGCTTTGGGCTTGGGCAAGGTTGGCATTGTCCGCTTTTGCCATTTTGATGAGACGATGAACGTCCGCTAAGTCACGGTTGGCCAGTGGCGCGAGAACAGTGTTAGAAGTGAGCGAGTTTTCGATATAACTGAGCGCAAACACTTCTTCCATGCCGCTCATGATATCGCCTAAGTTGTAGATATCGGCACGGTTGGCAAGCATGTCTGGTACTTTGAATGCCTCGCCGCTTTCGGTGTATGGGTTACCTGCCATGACCACGCAGAACTTTTTGCCACGCATGTCATAAGTCTTAGTCTTACCTTGCCAGACGCCATCGATACGGCGTGTGCCATCACCCAATGAGATAAACTTCTGCAAAAATTCCGCATGCGTATGCTGAATATCATCGAGATAGAGCATGACATTATTGCCCATCTCAAAGGCTAAGTTGATTTTATTCAGCTCTTCTCGTGCAGTGGCATTGGGCGCTTTTTCGGGATCTAAAGACGTCACATCATGACCGAGTGATGGACAGTTAATCTTCATAAAGATAAGGCCGAGACGGTTTGCCACGTACTCCATCAAGGTGGTTTTACCATACCCTGGTGGCGATATCATCATGAGAATACCCATCAAATCGGTACGCTTATCTTCACCGACCGTACCCATCTGTTTGGCAAGATTGTCACCGATAAGTGGCAGATAGCTCTCATTAATCAGACGGTTACGCACAAATGAAGACAATGGACGTGGCATAAACTCGTCCAGTCGCAACGTCTCTTTTGAGTCATGCAAAATCTCTGAGCGCATGGCCAGATAACGTCTATACGCAGGGATGACTTGGGTGTCATGATGATGCAGACGGTTTAAGAAATCATCGACGGCAAAGGTTAAGGTCTGTTGATGAATACGCGCATGCTCACCCAGCAAGTTATTAACTTGTATTTCAAGCGATACCTTACCCGTGCTCCGCTCAAAGCTTTGCACTTGATTGAGCGGGTTATTAATACTGGTCAATGATGTCGTCGATGAAGCTGGCGATGAGCTAATTGAGGAAAACGATAAGGCAGATGGCGTGGCACTGGTGCCTGTACTGTTTAAACCTTGATTGCTCAATCCTTTAGCACTTAGCCCTTTATTACCTGACCCTTTATTAAAAGTAGCACCTGAATCAATCAATCGTTGCACCAAAGCTTCACGTTGAGCATCGTTCAATTGGGTGAGTAAAACGGCTATCGCCTCCGGCACATAATGACGGCCACTTTCTAATTGCTGCTTGCGTAGCGCGTCTTTTTCTTCAATCTCAGCACGCTGCGCTTCACTGAGTTCGCCGTCTTCATTGGTGCCATCATCGGCTGCGTTAGCCAATGCTGTACTAGCATAGGTTTTATCAAGTAATGCATGGAACCATGTTGCCAATAGCTCATAAGCTGATTTAGGCTGGAACCCAAGCTTGCCAATTGAAGACTGTAGTTGGTCAAAACTGGCCGTCGCTTGCAGGCTACCTGATGCACTATTTAGCGTTTGGCTTAGCTGCTCGCACAACCGCTGCGCTTGTTGGCTGGTTTGCCAGTTTATTGTGTTATATGCACCTGCATTCGATTCAGCTGACTGCCCCATGACGCTCACCAAATATTCACAAGCAAGCTGAACGTAGCTTGGTTTGAAGATATTAGCGCCGTTATCAACGCTATCCTCTTTATCAACGCTAGCACTGTCATCATTATGAGCCATAACAAAATGACGCATCACTTGGCTCATGTCCTCGACCAATAGAGACTTAGCCGTATCACTGCCCAAGGCACGGCGCAGTTGCTCGGCGGTCGCAGCTCTATCCGTCCAGTTGCTCGCGCGCGTCAGCACGGACTCATTCAACCAAGCGTTATAGCCAAATTGGCGCAAGCTGTCTAAGCCCAGCGCTTGTACGATATTCAGCTGCCAATAGAATAATTGCGCCAAGGCACGTACTTGCGGGGTATAAATCAGCAACCCTGCCTCGCGCAAAGTCGGTAATATTTGCATCAGTAATAACGTAGCATCATGGTCGTGAATGCCTTTGTCATAGCCGAGCTGATAGCGAGGGGTGGCGTAAGCTTTGACCAGTTTGGACAATGGGCTGTCATTATCAATATCGCCATTAATATCTAGGGTAATGACCGTCGCATCGTATGCTTGATATAGACGCGCTTCCGTCAAACCCTCTTGGCTGTTCTTGGCACTTTCGATAATGCTATATGCTAAGTACTCCGCACGGTAAACAGTATCCGACTCAGAAGCAATATTCATGTCCCAATACGGGCGCAAGGCGTTCAGCTCAGCATTATTAAGCACTTCATAATAATCTGTGCCCGTTAGATGTAGATTTAAAACACGATTACCATCTGACTGTTGACGACTCAACAAGGTCAAATCAAGTGGCTGAGTATTGACTGAAAAACGGTGTTTGCCCAGTTTGATGATTTGACCACCATCTTCAAACAAGTCCGATTTATCTTTTAGACTCTTATAACTCTCAATTTGAATGGCTTTTAGGCGTGCGTCGATGTCATCGGCTTTTACGCTAAACCTCATCACTTGCAGCTCTTTTGCGATGTTACGGACTTTTTGCACCAGACCATCAGCCGCAAAATACGTATTTAACGCCTCTTCCTCTGTAAAGCCTGTGACACCTGTGCTTTGCGTGCGTTTTTTAATACTCTCAAGCATTCGTAGCGCGCCATCACCTAAGTTTTGCGCTTTGCGGTTACGAGCATCGAGCAATTGCTGCTTATGATTTTCAAAGGTCTCGTAAATCTCTTCACGCTTAATGATGATGTCGGCTAAAAACTGATCGCCGCTGTTGGTCTCTGAATCAGCGAACTGGCTCTCCAACTCTTCTAGCTGTACCAATAGCTTAGCCATTTGCTCATCTGATTTCTCAGGGGTATTGGCAATGGATAACGCATTGGCAATCGATTGACCAAACAGCTTAAACTGCGCGCCAAATTGCGCCACGGCCTCCGCTGAGCCTAGATTTTTGCGTTTATGATTGAGCTTGGCTTTGCTCTGGTTTAGGCTCGCATAAATAGTCGATATATCATCGATAATTTGCGTACGCACCGTAGCATCAGCCACATCCAACGTGCCCAGCAACTCGGTTAATAAATCTAACCCTTGCGCTGTCTCATCGATTTTTTCTAGTACGGGTTTTAGCTCGGCATTGGTTTCAGCCGTATTTAAACGCTCACTGACATCGACCAATATATCTTCGTAACTTGATAGCGCCTCTTCGCCACTTAAAAACAGCACCGTTTTTTCAGCCAGCTCGCCCTCTGCTTCTTCTAACTGCGTCTGTAATGCTTGTAGCTTATCAGCATCTAAATAACGCAAATCTTCTAAGCTGACCAAACGGCCTTTTTGACGTCTTAACGCTGACAACTGATCGACATAATCACTGGCAGACTCAAAGCTAGTGACGCGTATCTGCCGCAAAATCTCACTTTGCTGGGTATCGGCATCGGCTAACGCGGTTTGGGTTTGCTTTTGGATACTTTGTACTTTGGCGAACTCATCAATGACCAGCTCTGCTGTCGCCGTCACTTCTTTAATACTACTGGCGACTTCGCTCAGCTCAGGCTCAGACAACCAATAATAGCTGTCGAAGAGTCGGCTGGTATTATTGGTAAGCTCTTCATAGAGCTTCTGCGACACGCTTTGATTGTCAATGAGGCGGGTAACGCTATAAAGATCTGAGATACCGCGCACCAATTCTTTATTGCCAATCTTGCCATAAAAACTCGTGCTTTCTGGCAGCTCACTTACATACTCGTGTGAGGCATAAGGCGTGTGCCATATCTGCATCGGATGAATACGAGATGGCTCGCTTTGGTCACTAAACAGCACCAAGCGGCCATTCTCAGCCAAAGCCATACCGTTGCAATAAATAGGATTTGCCAATTGCTTTTTAATCAGATTATAAGGGAACAGCCCCGTGACGCCCAAGTCTCTGTCGTAAAATAAGAATAAAACATCTTCCCCATTTGGCGATACAATTTTCCGCTTAAACCGTAAGTCAGTAGCGCCAACGTTATTGGCCTCGAACAGCTTATACTCACCCGTCTGTAGATAATAACCACCCGGAAACATGATGCCGTGGTCTTCTGGTAGCTGAACACACGACTGTCCAATCGCATCCAAACGCAGCACCGCTTCGGTCAAGGTGTTATAAACGAAATAACGGTAGTCCTCTTCACGATAAGGCAATATCTTAAGCAGTATTAGACTGCCGACTTTGGCATACGCAATCTCAGCATCCGTCAGCGACTGGGTACGGTCATTGACCGGTTCACTATAAATACCCTGACCGGATTGCGTATTGTCCTCAATCTTGATGGTCAAATCACCACCGACCGTTTCCACAAATATCGTGTCTAAGATATTCATATGTGGATATTTGCCATTCACCATTTGATCGCGTGTGGTCTCAATCCAGTCAAAATCATAAGCAGGCGGCAGCTCAATGTCACGCTCGCCTCGATTGTCCACATAAGCGACTTGCGCCGACTCTGGCGTACCTTGGCTAAAATCTAGCGCAAAGCGAAACACTCGAATATCGGTGATACGCTCGCCAATCTGAAATGCCAACAGCAATTTGCTGTCTTTCACCGTTATTTGAATCAGGCGCGTTTGCTTGTAGTATCTATATAGCTCATTAAAGTCTTGGACAAAGGCATCTTGAGCCAAAAAAGTCCCTTTTAAGTCAACCTCTTCGAGCTGATACTCTTCTTCATTACCAACTGGCTCGTTCAGACGATATAACGACAATACGTCTTTAATATTGCTCGCGCGTTTAAGCCCCATAAAAACGTTGTAGCCAAACAGCAAATAATCACCGACCTGCACCATGTCTTGTGCCACACAGTTGTACTCAGTACGAATACGAGTACGGGCGATGACTTGCATCTGGGTGCTGCAAAACTCTTTGAGACGCGAATTATTTAGCATCTGCGTTTGCGTCTCTAAACGACCGCCTTGTTCCGTCAGACGTTTTTTGATGAGCTCATAAGCATTGCCTGAAGCAACTGCCTGATCGGTTTGGTTGGCTTGATTAGCGTTATCGTTGCTTTCTGAATTTGTTGAGTTTTGCGTGTCCGCCATCGTTACTCGTCCGTTTCTGTTTTTACTTAATAAGAGAATTTTGGGCAATAGAGAAAATAAGGAAATATTAAGGCATTTGATAAAGAAGCACTTGGCTAATCTAAAAAAACGAGTGGTCACTGCTATTTTTTTAGATTAACCAACTCATCATGATTCGTCGTTCTAAATCACCCTGAGTTAGCAAAAAAATCTGCCGCCTACACGACAGATTTTTTACTTTAGAAAATATTACTCATTCATACTGTTAGACAAAAACTTGTCCACTAATACTTGCCCAATAACACTAGAGATTTAGACCCTATTAATAAGTCGTTTTATCATCATTTTTCTGGTTTGATTTCATGGCTTGACTCGCCATCACACCATTGATGATACCGCTCAAAGTGTCTGACTTACCCGCTAGGCCATCAATGGCTTTACCGATAGACAGTGACTTGGCAAAGTTATCAAAGAAATGCGCTTCACCGCCAACAATATCGATTTTGGCTTTCTGTAACGCCACAGCCAATACTTCAGCATTTTCTTTCGCAATCTCTTTACCAGCATCAATCGAGGCAAGCGCTTCTTGCAATGCTGTCTCAAGGCTCATGCGGAACTCTTCGTGCTCACGTGCCTCTTTGCTCATGCTACCCATGGCATTGAATTTCTCGACCAGACCATCTGCTTCGGCTTGGAAATGTGCACGAGTAACTTCGGCTTTTGCCAATCCAACTTCACGCTCTGCTTTGGCATTTGACTCACCGCGAGCCGCGATGACTTGAGCATCTGCCATGCCTTTTTCACGCTCAGCTCTGGCAGTAGATTCACCGCGAGCCGCGATAACCTCAGCATCTGCCATGCCTTTTTCACGATCTGATTGCGCCTCAGCTTGTCCAGTTGCTTTGATAACATTGGCTTTCGCAATGCCTTCTTTTTCCAAAGAAGCCGCTTTGACTTCTTGGATAGCCGCTTCAGCGAAGCCATGTGCTGACTCTTCTGCCTTGATACCTTCGGCCATTTTAATTTTGGCTTCTGAATCTTTGGCGGATGCTTCAAGATTCGCAGCGGCAAGCGTGGTGATTTCGACGGCTTTATGCTTGGCAGACAGCTCTTCTGCTTCGGCTTTTTTCACCTGACGTACTTTGATTTCTTCCGCATCGGCTTCTGCTGCTAGGACACGTGTCTGCTTAGAACGCTCAGCCTCGCTAATTTCGCGAACTTCTTTGATACGCTCTTCTTCTTGCGCAACGGTTTTGTCCACTGCGATACGTTCACGAATGACGTTGGCGATTTCTTTTTTCTCAAGCTCAATCGCGCGTTCAGCTTCGATACGTTGCAAGTCAACTTCACGCTCACGAGAGACAATTTCTAAATCACGAGCACGCGTGACTTTTTCTTCTTCGATGACGACCGCACGCAGACGATTTTGCCCTGCTACTTCGATTTCACGTTGCTGATTCTCACGCTGAATGGCCAAATCCTGCTCAACTGAGATAACAGCCGTTTCGGACTTTTTACGCTCTTCTTCTTCAATCTTGCGAGTTTCAGCAGTTTCGCGTGCAATCACTGACGAGATTTCACGTTGCTGCTTGGCTTCGGCATCGGCTTGCTGACGCTCTAGCTCTAGCATTGCCTCTCTGGTTTCGACATTCTTTTTCTTAACAGCCAATTCTTCATCACGCTCAAGCTCGTTGGTGATGACGTTCTGAAAGGCCGTTAATTGAGTAATCTTTTTGATACCTTCAGCATCTAAGATATTGCTTGAATCTAATGACGCTTTTGGCGTTTGTTCTAAATAATCAATCGCCACATCTTCTAAGACATAGCCATTCAGATCGTTACCGATTTCTTGAACGATGCTGTCACGAAACTCGCTGCGGTTTTCAAACAGTTTGACGAAATCAATCTGCTTACCAACTGTTTTTAAGGCTTCTGAGAACTTAGCATTAAACAGCTCGTTGACAGCGACTTTATCTGACGCGCGCTCAACCCCAACCGATTTGGCGACTTTTAGCACATCCTCTTCGGTTTCATTGACGCGTAAATAAAATGCCACGGTGATATCAGCACGCATGTTGTCTGCGCAAATCAAACCTTCTTTACCGCGTCTGTCCACTTCTAACGTGATAAGTGATATGCGCATCAATTCTTTTTTGTTGATGACTGGCCAAACAAAACCACCATCAAAACGTACGGCAATTTTACTCACACCGTTAATAATGAGTGCTTTGCCCTGCTCGACCTTAAAGTAAAAGGCCTTGAGCATCAATAGTGCGACCATCATAAAAACAAACGCCAGCACTACAACCACGCCGACGATAATGAGTGTGTCCATATCCATTCCTTTAATTAAAACATTCCATAATCCATTCAATATAAATCAGATACGCTATCAGGCCTGCTAACTCTACGATTTATAGCACTTTTTATAACAAGTGTGCCTAATAGCCCTGTCACGCACCATTCTGATATCTAAACTAAACTGAACCGACTATAACCAAATTTAAAACGATTTGTGCTATTTCTAAAAATTCGCTATTTCTGACAATCAATTACTTCTAAAAACAATTAGTTGTATTCATACTTTTACAATATTTTTTTATCTTCGACGACAGCAACTCGGTAGGTATTGGCTTCGTCTAAATACTCTATCAACATCACTCTATCACCTTGTTTCAACAACCCATCATTGGTGTCTGAACGAATCTTTAATATCAATCCTGCACCGCCATCATTTAGCTCTGCTTCGCCATGTTTATCTGTGACACTAAGGGTACGCACAACAGCGATCTTACCCACATTATTAGACGAATTACGTTTGGGAATTTTAGCGATATTTTTGCGAATCGGCGAAATAATAATGCCTGTCAACCACATAGAGACGACCAATACGAAAATGAGCGCCCCTGTACCGAATAAATAATACAGAACGCCAGAATCGAAATATTGATGTAAAAGGCTGGTATATAAATAGCTGAGCAACCAACCGATCAAGCTAATTAAGCTTAGTATGATGATTAAAGGGACACCGTAAAGACCAAATTTGAGCATGAGACCGGTGAAAAAACCAGTCGATGATAAGGTAGAGACATCAGCATCACCGCCTGACTCACCAAGGTCTACGCTATCCATATCTGCCATGCCGAGTAAAGACACAACCCAATATAAGGTGACGAACATCACAAGCCCTGTAAAAATAATCGTAGGATATAAACTGATTTTAGTGATAAAGACTAAAAAAGCTTCTTGCATTGCGCGTGTTCTCCTTTTGCTCACCCAATCTATTAGCTCAATGACTTGGTTATGCAAATTGGTATTATGTGGATGATGCTCACTCAAATTAATGCTGCCAAGTTTACATTTTTTAAATCAACTTATGTTGCTTTATCAAGGATTATATATACATTCCATTACATAATACATAGGTTTTGCCTTTAGCGTCCCCATATCGGCGAGCGTACAACTCCGCCCACCTTACTGCCAATGGCATAACTTGTATTACCAGATAATGAGTGAATGACCAAACTTCCGCCATTTTGACCGCCCACTTGTGAAAGCTTTGTCGGATAGACAGCATACTGTGCAGATGGTGACAGACGTGCTGGTTCATCAAGTCCAGTCTCTGCTAGATTGATAACTTGCCCTGTAGCCAGCGTCATAACGGCGGCCTTACGACCATTGAGATAGGCCATGCGCTGACCGTCCAAGCTCAGTTGCGGACTGGCGACATAGCCACTTGTTGGCACAGGCGTGGCACTAGCAGTCTCGAAATTATAGCGATAGATACGTGGGCGTCCAGCGCGGACTTTATCACTGGTATAGACAAAACTTTGCCCATCACTGGCGTAGCTTGGCTGTACTTCCGTGCTCGGTAACGTAGTGAGCTGTGTGGTCTTACCATCGCTCAGACGCATCTCATAGATATCAGCATTGCCGCCGACCGTCGAGCTATAGAGGATTTTTTGACCATTAGGTGAGAACGACGCTGACATATTGCTGCCTTCAGCATTTACCGCAAGGTTGCGGATGTTGCTTTTGCGATCATAGATATAAATCTTAGGATGCTGGCGCGGCGCTTGTTTACTATATGCCAGCAGTTGCCCATCAGCTGACCACGCTGGCGCATAAATATAACCATTAAGCTGATCGATTAACTGACGATCACTACCATCAGGACGAATGCTATAAAGCGTCGACATCTTTGCAGCTCCGATTCCTTGCTCCTCGACATAGGCAATGCGCCCTTGCCGATCTATCGCTAACATTCGCGCCGTTAGTGGATTGCTCGCACTCATATTATTAGCAGGTGCTTGCATCGTTTTAGACATCGTACTAGGCAAGGTCTGACAACCCGTCAACAGAATAAAAGTCGTTAGTGCGGTGATATTACTTATCTTTCTTATATTGACAGATGATTTTGATACAAGCATTTTTGACATAAAATAACGTCCAATAAAGTGTTGATTATTGCGTACTGAGAATCTTAACAATTAAGGCTAAAAGATTGAGCGCACTAAGGCATTTTAGCCGACATACTTTACTTAATAGCAAATGACAGTGTAGCGTAAACCATGCCAAATTTTGGACAAAAAAATACCCCACTAGATAGTGAGGTACTTTTAAAGCTACATCTGACTTTTATAGAACATTGCTTTTATTCAACATTACTTTTACCGAATATTGCTTTTAGCAAATACTATTTAAAAACCATCTTTGATGCTTGAATTATTTAGAAACGGCTTTGAAATGGGCAACTTGATTGCTATTGGTAATGGTCAAGATAGGCGTGTTATTGGCATTTTTACTGATGCTATATTTACCTTGTACGGTCGCTAAAGTCGCCGTATCAAAACTTGCTTGTGGCTCAGGGCATGCCATCATAGTAGATAAAACGTTGCCTAATACGACATTGCCATTCACAACCTTGTAGTCAGCGCCCATGTTATTACAGGTGTTCATAAAGGTCACACGGTCACTGCCGCTATCTTTGAAGAACTTTAGCGTCAATGGCTTCGCTGGATCAAAGAACAATTGGCTAACTTTATCGCCATTGCTGCGTTTTGCGTCAACCAGCTGCCAATCATATGCTTGTAGCGTATTAGAAGTAATTGGTTGAGTCACCGGCGCTGTTACGCTAGGGGTGGTTTGGCAACCAGCAGCCAATGTACCTACCGCAAGCGTCGCTGCCATCATCATTTTAGTCATGTTTTTCATATAAACTCCTCTAGTGGTTTTTTTAGAATAAAAAATAGCTCTTATCCTAAACATTCATTTTTATTATGATTAATTTACTGTTTTATTCATTACTCTCAACAATGCGGTCATTATGCACAACTGGAGCTTAACTGTCATTATAGATTGAGTGTATGATTACCCTGTTATTTGTTGCGCTCTATAGTCTTTTTGCTAACCTCTATTGTTAGACGGTACATTAACTGCTAACACTTTTTCTATAACTTCTTGAATATACCCTAAAAAACGATAATTTCTCGTTAAAATCACCGTTTTACTTATTTATGCTAGGCATTACTCTAGATTGGCGAGGTTCTGTTGTTGCAAAGCAGCATAGCCTACCAAACGTTTGCGTTCAGCCTCACTAAATAGCTGCTGTTCGATTTGATTGATTTGGGTTTGTGCTTGCGTTTTATCTGCACTTTGGCTCAATAAGCGCTGCTTTTGAGCTTGATATTGGTCGAAACGTTGAGCAAAGTTAGCATCTTCTGCATCAACTTGCGCGAGGCGTGCGGCGGCTGGAGCACCTACCAGATCACGACGCATGTTATACAATTCCTGAGCCGTTGCCCCTTTTGCTTGCATCTGTTTTGTGCGATTCATCAGCTCGTTCAGATTGGCTTGCTGGGTGATACCGGCTTTGAGCGCATTATCCGGCATACGGCTTATATAGTTCTGCCGCGTTGCCTCTTTTTGCACATCGTTTAGCTGCTGGTTTTGGTTAATTCTGACCATCTCCATACTATAATTATCATACCCCTCTTCTGCACCAAAGAAGGCGGTAATGGTTTCTTTAGTAAAATACTGCTGACGCAACTTGGCTACATCTTGCTTTTGCTGCGCGACGACATTCAGATCCAGCTCACCGCTTTTTGCCGCTTGTAATTGCAGATTACCGTAACGTTGTTCTATTTCAGGAATGGCTTTAAGATAGGTAATATATTGGTCAAATATAGCGACCGCTTGACTAGCGGCTGGCTCTGGCGTGTGGTGACGAATATAGCTTTCAACACGGGCATAAATAACCGCTTCATCTTCTTCACCCAGCGCCGACAAAAAATAATCGAATAAACGCCGTAGACCTTCAGTGACAACCAACTGCTTATTTTCATCAATGATGATTTCGCCGTCAATTTGCGTGCCTTGTAATGAGCGCGGCAAATGCTCCAATCCAGTGACAAATAGAGACTGGTTTTGGGCGGCAGTTGTTTGCACTACTTGGCCATTATCCAGCGCAGTTGATAGAGTAGCATCAGCCTCATTAGTGAGGGCACTGGATACTGGTTGCGCTGTAGCCATACGTGTATTATCAGGTTTGAACCACATAATCACCGCCGCCGTTATGGCTATGCTAACCAAGGCGATTATAACTATTGGTAGATAGGCTGGGCGGCGATTATTCGACATAGATGAGGGTTCTTTTTATAAGTCAGCTTAAAGGCTTATGTTTTTAAAAGCTTATGTTTTTAAAAGCGTATGTTATTAAAAGCTTACATTATTAAAGGTTAGCGTTTTTGAGACGATTGACCTGAGTACGATAGATAGATTTTGGCTCAGAATCGCCCCATGCCGTCAGACCCAATACTTGATCGGCTGAATCCAAATGATTCATTCTATAATTATCCCGAATCACATAACCAAGACGACTTGAGCAAGCAGATACCAACCCATCATTAGACTCGCCTGCAAACGGCACGCTCGTTGCTGCCAACAAATAATCACTAGGATCAAGTGCGCTTGTTATTTGCCCAACCCCGCTGAACGAATAATATTTAATGCCATTAACAGCAGTACTGGTCGGCTGACCACAATAGTTTTTTGGCATTGCCGCAGGAAATTTGGCATTGAACTTAGCAGCACCATCGGTTGATAGAGCCACGAGCGCTTGCCAGCCATCTTGCTCTTGTATCTCTTTAAAACTGATACCTGAGCCAACGTCTGTAAAGCCACCAATCAAATTGAACACGCCTGAGACTAGCTGTGTTGTGACATTGGATGGATTACCTGTGGTGTTGTTTGGCTCAAGGGTGTTTTTGACAAAATCTGCCGTTTTTGACCCTTGTTCTGGGCTTGAGACTGCCGTAACTGATGCGACATATTTTGGCGCGACGCCAGCGACATAGCGAATATCTATACCGCCTTGACTGTGTCCAAATAAATTGACTTTAGGCTCACCTGAAATGGCAGTGATGGTTTTGACTTGTTGTAGCAGTTGCTCTCCGCGAATCTCACTGTTATTGACGGCTGAGGTTTTGGTGGTATATACCTCTGAGCCGCCTTTCATCAACTCTTGAGGAATGCCATTGAAGTAGTCGATAACCCCAAACAAGTTAGTAAAGCCGCCAAGACCATGTGCCATAACAATTGGGTATTTTGTATCAGTATGATTTGACGTCCAGTATTTGTTGCTGACCAGCTTACATCCGGTTGAATTGGCACAATTATAGTATTGACCAGCAGCTTGAGCTGAGGTGGTTTGTAAAGCCATTAAAAGTACACCGGCACCGATAACACCAAGTGAGGGGAGAAATACGCTGGGCGTGAAAGCCGAAGCTAGAGAAGATTTTAGCGTCATAATAACGTCCTTGTTATCATTAATTTTGATTATCTTTACCTCATAATATCGGCAAAGATTGCTGCTAATTCCTTTAGCATGCAAAATTACATTACTTATATCTTCTGTAACATTCAACTAAATTGTCAAAATATGAATATATTATCGTGACTAGAGGGTCACAACTGCCCCTACTTCGCTGTAAAGCAATTATTATCAATATTAATGATAGGTTCACTATCACTTAACGTAAAACAGCGGCGTCTTCATTTATGTTATAATTCAAGCCATTAATTCCATAACTATAAGTAATATAATGATGACTAAAAAATCCCTTATCCAGTCCCCAGAAGCCATAGAAAAAATGCGCGTGGCCGGTAAACTTGCCAGTGATGTCCTTGTCATGCTCGATGAGCACGTTCGAGTTGGCATCAGTACCGAGGCACTTAACCAAATCGCCCATGACTATATCGTTAATGTGCAACAGGCTATTCCTGCACCGCTTAATTATAATGGCTTCCCAAAATCAATTTGTACCTCGATTAACCATGTGGTTTGTCATGGTATTCCAGCCGAAAACAAGCTACTCAAAGATGGCGATATCATTAATATCGATGTGACCGTGATAAAAGATGGCTACTATGGCGATACCTCAAAAATGTGGATCGTTGGTAACGGCTCTATCATGGCACAGCGTATCTGCAAAGTGGCACAAGACGCCCTATATGCTGGTATGAGTGTCGTCAAAAACGGTGCGCGTCTAGGTGATGTCGGTGCGGCTATCCAAGCAGTGGTCGAGCCTGAGCGTTTTAGTATCGTTCGCGAGTTCTGTGGTCACGGCATTAGTAATGAGTTTCACCATGAGCCACAAGTCATGCACTATGGCAAAAAAGGCACAGGCTTTGAGCTAAAAACAGGCATGACCTTTACCATCGAGCCGATGATTAACCAAGGTACATGGCAAACCAAGATTTTGCCTGATGAATGGACGGCGATTACTAAAGACCGTAAGCTGTCAGCACAGTGGGAGCATACGATGGTCGTGACCGATAATGGCTGTGAGGTGTTTACCACTCGCCCTGAAGAAGATTTGAGTTTTTTGACCCAGTAATATCAAAAAAGATCGCCTAGGCGGTCTTTTTTTTGGTCAATAATTAGGTCATATTGAGTATTGTGCTCACCCACTTTTTATCTTTATACTCTGATGACTTAATAACTTATATTTGTGGCTTTTGTCAGCTACCAGCACACTGGTGATTCTACGCTTTTCAGCTGAAACGTTTTATTTTTAAACTCTTAACGGGATAACACTCATGTTTACTTGTGATGTCGCTTCTATCGATCTGACACCTTTACCTCTATTATCAAAGGATATGGCGACAAACGCGTCACTGCTAGCGGACACCCCTATCACTGAAAAGTCGCTACTGGGTATTCCTCACTGGTTGACTCAAATTAATCAGGATATCAACCGTGCACTTGAACGCGGTGTCAATATTCGTCAATTGGTCGCGGCACGCTCTGGTGCGATTGACGAATTGCTGATTGCCTTGTTCAACTGGTTTGAGCTGGATAAGACAGATTTGGCTTTATTTGCCACAGGCGGTTATGGTCGCGGCGAGCTGTCGCTTTATTCAGACATCGACATTTTATTGCTCTCCCCTGATGAGATTGGCGCTGATGCCAGTGGGAAAATCGATCGGTTGGTGGCGCTATTGTGGGATATAGGATTAGAGCCTGCTCTCTCGGTACGTAGTGTTAATGACGCTTTAGAGGCGTCGCTCGATCACACCATTGCCAGTGCACAGCTAGAAGCTCGGCTATTAATTGGTAATGAGGCTTTACAGGATGTGCCTGTTCAAATTGTCAATAAACAGTGGTCGCCACGTGAGTTTTTTGAAGTAAAAATCGCAGAAGCTAAAGCGCGATACTTACAGCACAATGCCACCGAGTACAACCTTGAACCCAATATAAAAACCGCCCCTGGTGGTCTACGCGACATTCATATCATCGGCTGGGTGACCAAACGCTATTTTCGAGTGGGTAAGCTGTATGACTTAGTACAACAAAACTTTTTGACTGAAAAAGAGTTCGATGAGCTGAACTTTGCAGAAGGTTATTTATGGCAAATACGTCATTATCTGCATGTATTGACTGGTCGCAACGAAAACAAGCTGCTGTTTGATTATCAGCGTGAAATTGCCCAGTTGATGGGTTATGAGACGCAGCCAGACGATCAGCCAAATGCCGCCGTCGAGCGTTTTATGCGCGACTATTATCGCTGTGCCATGCAGATATCAACGCTGTCTGAGATGCTGACCAATCACTATTACGAGACGATTATAGAGCCGCAGTTGCCTGATGATGAGCGTCCAAAAAAACAGCCAATCAATGCCCGCTTTAACCAAGTTGGTGACCAAATCGCCATGGCGCATCATCGGGTTTTTGCTCAGCATCCTGACTCTATCTTAGAGATGTTTTTACTGATGGGTCAGTACGGTATCAAAAACGTGCGCACTCATACGTTGCGTGCGCTAAAAATCGCCGCGCGTGGCATCGATCAAGTCTACCGTGATAACCCCGCTCACCAAGCGCTCTTCTTAGCCAATTTAAAAGAGCAGAATTATCTGTTTCATCGCCTGCGTGCCATGAATCGCTACGGCGTCTTAGGCAGCTACATTCCTGCGTTCGCCCAAGTGACCGGTCTGATGCAATATGATTTATTTCACCGTTATACGGTTGATGCGCATACCTTATTTTTGATTCGGATTTTGCATCGCTTCACCGACCCACGGTTTTATGAAGATTTCCCACTGGTTAGCTCTATCTTTCAACGTATCGAGCGCAAGGAAATCTTGGTACTGGCCGCCATGTTTCATGATATTGCCAAAGGTCGCGGTGGCAACCATAGTGAGCTTGGACAAACTGAGTCGACTGAATTTTGTTTGGCGCATGGTATGAGTCTGGCAGATGCCAACTTGGTCGGTTGGCTCACTCGCTATCATTTATTGATGTCGATGACTGCTCAGAAAAAAGACATCTCAGATCCAGAAGTGGTCACTATTTTTGCCAATTTAGTCGGTAATGTCACCCACCTCAATCATTTATATGTGCTCACTGTTGCGGATATGAATGCGACCAATCCACAGTTATGGAACAGCTGGCGTGCCACATTAATGAAACAGTTATACTCACAAACTCGGCGCATTTTGCGCGCTGATATCGATGCACCTACTAATCGCCAAGATATGATCAGTGCCACACGTACCCAAGCCTTAGCGATGCTCGATAGCGTCAACAATCAACACATGAATCGCGATGAAGTCTTGAGGCTATGGGATGATTTGGGTGATGAATATTTCTTGAGAGAAATTCCTGAAGACATCTTATGGCATACCGAGGCCATTTTGAACCATCCACCAATTGGTCTTGCTTCTAATGCAGATAGCCCGCCATTGGTAGTACTGCGTGAGCATCGTGAGTTGGCCCTTGATGCGGTACAGGTCTTTGTTTATACCCAAGATCAGACGAACCTGTTTGCAGTCACCATGGCTGTATTCGATCAAATGAACTTGGATGTTTTAGACGCCCGTATTATTACTGCTACCCGCGATTTTGCTTTGGACTCCTATGTACTGCTCGATCCCAGTGGCACACTATTGGTCGATGAAGACAGTCAACAAGAGCTCAAACAGCGCCTAATCAATGCCTTTAAAGACCCGACAGTACTGAAACTTACCAATAAGCGCATACCGCGTCAGCTTAGACATTTTGAAGTGACCACGGTGATTAATTTTGAGTTTAACGAGGCTTCTGATCAGCATATTATGAGCTTAGAAACCCTTGATCAGCCGGGACTATTGGCAAGAGTAGGACAGGTGTTTTTGCAGGAGAAAATTGAGGTGCATGCGGCGCGTATCACCACTTTGGGCGAACGTGCAGAAGATATGTTTTATATCAGCGATCAAAATGATGAACCGCTATCTGCTGCTAGACTTGACGCACTACGATCAGCTTTGATGGCCAGTCTCAGTATGCAAAGAGAACAGCCTGCTGCTTACAGCAAATGTGATTGAACAAATGGGCTTACAAGATAAGTCTAAGATAAATACTCAGTGTGTATTATCCATTCATTGATGACATGCTTTGTATTTCTTAACCCGTTAATATTAAAAGCACCTTTTATAAGGTGCTTTTATATATCATTTCGCTAGCGTGCTCATTGAGCTCATCATCCGCAAGATCTGGTGGCAGAATCTCTGCTTCAATCTGTTTTTGCGTCAGTATTAAGCGCCCAGCGTTGACCTCTTTTTGCAGCAAACAATGTAAACTTGCTAAATGAAAATCTCTGCCAAAACACTCATAGATTTGTCTTAGAGAAATAGGCGATTTGGCATGCACATCGGGATAAAGGCTGTCCTCTGCTAAGATAATCATCTCATTCAGTGCCTCTTCACGCATCAACTCATCTTTATCGATTTTACGTTGCAAGCTGTCTGCCATTCGACTTTTGGAAGCGAGCATGGCCACAAAAATCACTGTCTGTACGATAAATAAGGCTATATATTGCCATAAGGGCAGTAAAATACCGAGCTGATTGCTAAGCAACATCAGCACCATCGCAACGATCACGTAACTGACCAGTTGCCACAGTAACCACATCATCAAGCTGTTTTCACCGTACCAAAACATTTTTCGTTCTTTATGGCTAATTAATTGCTGGCGAGCTTGCCACCAGCTTTGCTCCCGCTGTTTTAATAGCTCGTAGAATTTGGCTCGCTGTTGCGCATCATCAAAATTTTCATCTTGAATGTCTGTCGCGTTAAGATCATTAGTTTTTGAGATACTAGGCATATCAAATTATCCTCACCATAATCTATCATTAGGGCTGACAGCAGTTTTTTGTATTGTTATAAGTTATCAATTGATAAGCTTTTTTTAGGATTTTTAAATCTGTGACGGCTTCATTAGTTATTATAATTTATGGTTAAATAGCTAAGCAGCTTAAGCAAGAGAAGTAAAAGACAAAAAATAAGAGAAGTGCTACACTGCTTAAATGTAATTTTTCTTTATAACTTTATTATTAATTGTCTATTATAGTTACCCTACTTATGAATCACAACTTAACGTACCTGCATCCTTACCCTTTTGCAAAGATGGCAACATTGCTTGCTAACAGTGTGCCAGCCCATGACTACAGTGAAATCAAGCTCGGTATTGGTGAACCAAAACATGAGCCACCAGCGTTCGTGCTGGACGTACTACGTGAAAATTTGGACAAAATAAGTCGTTATCCAACGACTAATGGCATGTTTGAGCTGCGCCAAACCATCGCGCATTGGCTAGAAAAACGCTTCTTTTTGAACCATGTCGATGCCAATACGCAAGTATTGCCAGTAATGGGCACACGCGAGGCTATTTTTAGTCTGGTACAAGCAGTTGTTGATCATAACGTAAGCGATACAGAGAGTAGTCCACTGTCTGGCTCTGACCCGTTATCTGCCGTTTCTCCTATGACTGCTCCTACAATAGTCATGCCCAACCCTTTTTACCAAATATATGAGGGTGCAGCGATACTGGCGCAAGCCGAGCCTTATTTTGTGCCTTGCACACTGGACGATGACTTTAAAGGTAACTATCGCGCCGTACCAAAAGATGTTTGGGCGCGCACGCAGTTGCTGTTTGTTTGTAGTCCGAACAATCCGACGGGCTCGGTCATGACGATGGAGGATTGGGAGTATCTCATTCGTCTGTCAGATCAGTACGATTTTATTATTGCCAGTGACGAGTGCTATAGCGAGCTGTATTTTGATACGGCACCGATTGGACTATTGCAAGCCTGCGCTGCCCTCGGTCGTCATGATTTCAAAAATTGTATTGTCTTTCACTCTTTATCTAAGCGTTCAAATCTGCCTGGTTTGCGCTCAGGGTTTGTGGCAGGTGATGCCAATATTTTGCAAGCCTATCTGCAATATCGTACTTATCAAGGCTGTGCGATGCCGATACCACATCAGCTCGCCTCGATCGCTGCCTGGCAAGATGAAAAGCATGTGGCACACAATCGCGCTCTGTATCAAGAAAAGTTTGCCTTGTGGATGTCTGAGCTTGGTGAACTACTAGAGTTACGAATGCCTGAGGCTGGATTTTACTTTTGGATAAAGGTCCCTGAGCCGTTCGATGGGGATGATGAGCGGTTTGTCAAAGCACTGTACGAGCAGGCCAATATTCACGCACTAGCAGGGCGCTATCTGTCACGTGATATTGATGGCAAAAACCCTGGGCAAGGCTATGTGCGCATTGCGCTCGTTGCGAGTGTTTATGAAAGCCGTGAAGCGATAAACCGTATTAGAAAATTACTAGGCGCATAAGCAGTCGCTTTATACACAAAAGTTTGAAAAAAAATAGCAACCTCTAATAACCACAATATTACTGTGGTTATTAGAGGTTTTTTGCTTTAATAATGCTATAGTAAAGTGTCTTTTATCATCAATTATCTTTTACTCAATATGCCATCAAGGATGATGCCATGCCCCATCTTGATTTTACCCAGCCGCCCTTTGACGTATTGAGTCTGGCTGAACGTCAAAGCATCAGAAAAAATACCCAAATCCGCTACCTTGCCAAAAATGAGAATCTAACTGCCGAAGAGTTGCAATATCTGTATGTGGTCATTAAAGGGCAGATTGAGCAATTGCTTGATGGTGAGTTTGTTGCCTCTTACTTGGGTAGTAATCACTCCGACCATCTCAATAATAACGACTGGTTCGACAGCCGTCGTCTGCCTGAATCATTGACTGAAAATAGCCTTAATACTAAAGCCCTGCAGACCTATCAGTTTCGAGCCGCTGAGGATACCTTGCTGCTCCAAGTCGCTGGTAGCGCAGTCGATAAAATCAGCGCCCAAAATCATCTAGTACGCCAAATGCTATCAGACAAATTGCCCGAACGGCTAAAGGCATTACAGCAGCGCCGCAATAATAAATCCATAGTCTCTGCTAGCTACAATGACCAACAAGAAGTGC
Source organism: Psychrobacter sp. 1044 (assembly GCF_904846525.1). Lineage (GTDB taxonomy): Bacteria > Pseudomonadota > Gammaproteobacteria > Pseudomonadales > Moraxellaceae > Psychrobacter. Next base: position 111,111 of record NZ_CAJHAZ010000012.1, read on the forward strand.
AGCAAATCATGTTGCAGCCCGTCATTGATGTCAATCTGTTGCCAGTCCATATCGTCAACGCCAGTAACAGCTTGTACGAAGCCGCGTCTATCATGACGAAAGCGGGGCTAAAACACGTACTGGTGCAACCCTTAGACCACCTAAAAAACGAGGGAGAGATGCAATATGGTACTGGTCATCTATTGGGCATTTTGACCGATACCGATATTTGCCGCGCCGTAAGTGACCAGCAAGATCCAGCCACTACCCCCTGCCAGCGCTATGCTAATTTTAACCTGCGTACCATCAAAGCCAGTGATGAGATTGGCGATGCATTATTGACCATGACCCGCTATCGCATCCATCGGCTACCAGTGATGGATCAAAATGGGGATGTCGTCGGTATATTGGGACAAAGCGATATGCTTGCGCATATTGGTCATCATTCACAGCTCATTAGTATCCAAATCGAGCAGGCAAAAGACTTATCGAGCTTAGATACTGCCGTCGAGCTTATCGGTCGTTACATTCGCGCACAACATCAAAACGGTGTCAAAATCGGTAATATCAGCCGCATGGTACAGACCTTGAATGCACAGGTATTTACCAAGCTCTGGCAACTTATCGTGCCTGATGAGGTCATGACAAATACCTGCCTGATCGTGATGGGCTCCGAGGGGCGCGGTGAGCAAATCATGCGTACTGACCAAGACAATGCGCTCATCTTACGTGACGGCTATACTCACCCTGATCTGGCACAATTTGCGGATACTTTTAATCAGCATTTAGCAGACCTCGGTTATCCACTGTGCGATGGTAATATCATGATGACCAACCCTATGTGGCGACAGCCGCTAAAACAGTTTAATGCCCAGATTGGTTTATGGTTTAGAAATACGGATCCCATGCATGGTATTTATTTGTCTGCCATACTCGATGGCGAATATGTCTGCGGAGATGAGTCATTATTGACTCAGGTGCGTCAACATTTAAAGGTTGCCCACAGGCAGTCAGACCCTATGTTTGTACGCCAGTTCGCGCGCGCCGCGCTACAGTTCGGTGATGTCAATCAGTGGTGGCAAAAATTCGTGCCTTTGCTCGGTGGTAAATCCGGGTCAGAAGACATTGATCTAAAGAAAGCCGGTATTTTTCCACTGGTTCATGGCATTCGTACCTTGGCGTTAGAAAACGATATCTTAGAGCTGCCCAGTAGTAAAAATCGTCTTAAAGCTTTGGTACAAGCGCGCGCCTTGACCCAAGAGCGCGCAGATACTTTACTAGAAGCCTTGGAGTTTTTTATGGCACAGCGCCTATCAGTCGCTCTATCAACCGATGATAAACATGCGCGGCAAGTAAACCCAATGACCTTGACCGCGCTTGAGCGCGACTTATTAAAAGAGTGTTTGGCCGTTGTTAAAAGCTTTAAAAATCAGCTACGTCAGCATTATCAACTAGAACTCGCATAAGTAAAACAATCGCATAAATGGATGAGCGACAACTATGAGTTGGCTAACACAGTTATCCTGCGCTTGGCAAAAAACGCAGCTACAGCGCCCAGAATTGGCATCGATGTTTACCAAACCTGTGGCTAAGCAATGGGTAGCGATTGACTGCGAAATGACGGGACTCAATCCAAAAAATCACCATTTATTGTCTGTCGCCGCGATTCATATCAATGACAATACAATCGACACTGGCAATGGTATGCATATCGTATGCAGACCACCTGTGATGCCAGACCGTGACACCATTGTGATTCACGGTCTACGTACTGCCGACGTTGAGCATGGTATGAGCTACGATGAGATGCTGGCGCTGTTGTTGCCATTTATAGGTAATCGCCCAATTGTGGGGTTTTGTACGAGTTTAGACACAGCGTTTTTAAACCCTCTGGTCAAACGCTATATGGGCACAGCACTGCCTAACGAAGTCATCGATTTGCGCCATTTATATAGTCGGCGCATGAGTGGTCAAACCCAAGGGCTATCTAGCCAAGCGCAGCATCTGACCAATATTTTAGCGCATTATAATATACCCGATCTAGGCGCTCATGATGCTTACAACGATGCCATCATGACCGCCATGGCATTTTTACATGTGCGCTAACGTGCGTTCGCATTTTGAATATTCAGATAAAAACAAGTTTTCATCTACGCCTGCCATCTACGCGAAAACGGCAACTCATGTTACCATAGGCTGTTTTTGCCACCTGATGAAAGATGCTCATGCGACCCACCTCTAAACTCCGTCATTCCTCTGCTTTTACTGCCAAATTATTTCCTTTCTGTCGTTATCTGCGACCGTCGAAGCCGCCTGCTAAATACGTACCTATCATGGCGTTATTAGCAACGGCGACAATATTGCCAATCCATGCACAAGCAGCACTACCAAAAGCCATCGAAGCAGCATTATCACGAGCCGATTTAACGGAAGCTGATATTAGTATTATCGTCACACCAGTCGGTGATAAAAATGCCAGTCACCTGCCCGCTCCCATTCAGGTTATTGATAGCAGCAGCACATACCGCTCATCTAAACCCGCTCTTCAGACAAAACCGACTGCCAATATAAATGCTGATATAAAAAGTAATTCTCAAAAAACCACGCAAAATAATAATGACAAAAACAATAATAACTATGTGCGCCAACAGAGTACGCTGATTACTATTGAGCAGCGTACCATTGAAAAGCATGAGAAAAAACTGCATGCTTACACCGATGACCCTTACACTTATCAAAGCTTAGAAAGCATCCCCACGATATTGGGTGATAAGGCAAAAACAGCTGTCATTAACAACAATGCTAATAACAATAAAACTGATGACATCAGTACTGATAACGCCTCCATAAAAATTTCATTTTCGCCGTTGCTGAACCATCAAGCCGATATCGCTCGCACGCCTGCCAGCACCATGAAACTCGTTCCCAGCTTTATTGCTTTAGACACCCTAGGCGCTGATTTTGTCTGGCATACCCGTGTCTATCATACAGGCCTTGTCATCGGTGACCGTCTGCATGGCGATCTGATTATTCAAGGCAGCGGCGATCCAAAAATGACCCACGAGCGTTTAAAACAGCTCCTTTATAAAGTCCAGTCGTCCGGTATCCGTCATATAGACGGTGATATTATCATTGACAGCGGCGTCTTTAAAAATGTTAGTAAAGACCCTGCCGCCTTTGACAACTCGCCACTGCGTCCTTATAACGCCAGTCCCGATGGTTTTTTGGTGAATTTTAGTACCATCGGTATCAAAAGCTATCCGTTAAACGATGACCAAGCAAATCTAACTTATACACCAAAATTAGCAAATTATGCTTTGCCCAGCATCATAAATACGCGTTCGGCGGCCTGTGGGCAAGCGCGTTATAGTCTCGCACCTGAGTGGCAAAAAAAACAATTGGTGTTAAATACTCAGTTGCCAAACAGCTGCCAAGAGCATGCTTTTTATGTGGCTTATCCTGATGCCAAAGATTTTGCCGCACGCGTTATTGCCGCAAAATGGCAAGAGCTAGGCAATACGCTGAGTGGTCATGTCATCACTCAAGAAGCACCCTACACTAAAATGAAAAGCACCAAATCAACGCATGGTCTGGCAGCACTTCCTATATCACCGTTGCCTATTGTCAGCTACCCATCATTGAATTTGACGCAGCAGATTTACGATATCAATCACTTTTCAAACAATGTGATGACTGAGCAAGTGGCGCTATCGATTGGTGTTTATGACAAAGTTGATAATAAAACACTCGATAAAGCTATTAATCGTTCACATAGCTTGTATCAATTTGGCACGCCGACTTCGACGAGCTATCCTGTCGCATTACAAACTATTAATCAATGGTGGCAGACCAATCTAAGCACACCACCGCCCCATTTGACCAATGGTTCAGGACTCTGCCGCGACTGCACCATCACGGCTGCCAACCTAAGCGAGCTATTAACTTATGCTTATAGCCATCCAAGTTTTGACGCTTACGTCAACTCGTTAGGTATCGCTGGCGTTAGTGGCACCATTACCGCTCATAGTGAACGCCTACCAGAATCAGCAGCCATTGGTCGGGCGTGGATAAAAACAGGTACCTTAAACAACGTCACCTCGATGGCAGGCTATGTCAAAGGATTATCAGGACAGGATTATGTCGTGGTTGGACTCATCAATAGTGAGCAAGCACATAACGCTTATACAGCAAGACCCGTGCTAGATGCGATGCTTGATTGGACGGCGCAGCATTAAGTGTTTTTCACATCCTATTTTCCACCTTTATAAAGGTTCACTTATGTCACGCAAGACAACCAATCTCAATAAATCCAAGACTCATTCAGGTGGCGAGCCGCTGCCGAAGAATCATGAGTCAGCGCAGCCTAAATTGGCACAATATGTAGGCTATTTCGCGATTGGCTATACGCTTGCCAGCGCAATATTTATGATGATTCAAACCAAGCTTGCTGTGAATTCGCAACTGGTAACGGTATTGTCTATCATTATCGGGGCTTATATCGCGGTTCGTAAATTTGTCAAACATCAGCAGCGCGCATTGAATAGCGGTGAAATCAATCGCTTAATGTTTGGCGGCGTCGCGGTGGTCTGGCTACTGACTGTCATTTATTTCTTAGCCATATGGTTTTGGTTGTTTGATACGGTAAATCGCGAAGTCCTACTAGAGATGGCCGTCCAGCAACCACTGCCATTGGTCTCATCGTTGGTGATGATATTGGTGCTGACACTGGTCAGTGCTCGCATCAGTCTTTGGGCGATCAATCGCCTGCTTGACCCCAAACGCAAAACTATGTGAGCGAGGAGACCTCAGCCAAACCTCTACAAGGTGCTACAAATTTTTCTCCCTATTAATACATAAAATCCGTTAGGCTAACTTTAATGGGTAATCTTTTGGATGATTGTGGCTGATTAACGGTTTTATATTTTAATAGGAGCATTTATCATGGACATGGTTTTTTTTGACAATATAGACAAGCTTGGACGCATCGTTTTGACGACTGTCATGGTTTATGTGTTGATCGTACTGGTGACCAAAATTTCAGGTAAACGCTCCACCTCACAGCTCAATAATTTTGATTGGATCGTCACCGTGATGATCGGTTCACTTGGTGCCAGTACTATTCTGCTCAAAGACATTCCTTTTGTCGAAGGGGTTTCATCGATTTTAGTACTTTATTTATTGCAGTTTTTAGTCACCAAATACGCCTCTATCTCACCGCAATTTAGCAGTTTTATTTTGTCAGAGCCGCGTATTGTTTTTTATCAGGGGCAGTTTTTGCCAGATGCCATGCGCACTGAGCGGCTGACTCGTCAAGAGATTGAATGTGCGATGCGCTCTGAAGGAGTGCATAGTTTCGATGATGTTGAAGCCATCGTTTTTGAGTCTGATGCCAAGCTTACTATCATTCCAAAACCTAGCCCAACTGATGTAAGCGATAATGACCAAAATACAGAAGATAGTGTCTCACAAACCATACAGCCCTTGATGTAAGACCTATTATTTATCCAAGATTAGTAAAGCATAAAAAAAGCTTCGTAAAATCTTGTTTGTTACGTTCACTTAAGCGTAAAATTCTTTTGTTACATTTGACTAATGACTAAAATTAAAGTGGTACTGGCTATGAAAGTAAGGATTTTAACCGTCGGTAATAAAATGCCTAAATGGGTACAAACGGGGTTCGATGAGTATTTTAAGCGTATCCAACCTATGCTCAGTACAGAAATCGTGGAAATTGCTGCCGCAAAGCGTGCAAAAAACCCGTCTGATGCTAATTTGGCACAATACCGTGAGCAAGAAGGACAGGCAATATTAGCCGCTCATAATACCTCAGGGCGTGAGCAACTATGGGTATTGGATGTCAAAGGTAACATGATTTCCACAGAAGGGCTGGCTGATAAATTAGCTGATGGCATGCAGCAAGGCGATGATATTGCACTGGTGATCGGCGGTGCAGACGGCGTATCGCCAGAAGTATTAGCCAAAGCCGATGTAAAATTGTCACTATCAGCGCTGACATTACCGCATCCGCTGGTACGTGTTGTGCTAATGGAACAGTTGTATCGCGCGATGAGTATCAACAACAATCATCCTTATCATCGTGGCAATTAAGCAATCATTAAACACTGCTATACTCTGTGCTAATATTTTGTGCTGATAGCTTATGGGCAACAATATCAATGATAGAAGCGATTGAAAAATCGTGGCGTGCCCTAATAAACGCTACATGAAATATCCAAAACATGCGACACCTAACACACCTCATTCAATTCATCAGCTTGATGACTCGTACTCTCATTCGCCAACGCCTATTACAGCGACTGGCGTTTGGACAGATGTATCTGCTTTAGGGTCAAATGTAGCTAAGCTACCAGCATTGTTTATCTCGCATGGCGCACCCACGCTTGCCATTGAGCAATCAGCCACGACCAGTGCACTGGCACGTATTGGGCAAAACTTACCAAAGCCACGTGCCATCCTGATTATGTCAGCGCATTGGCAATCCGCCAAACTCGAAATGAGCAGTAATCCGCAACCTAAGACTTGGCACGATTTTTCAGGTTTTCCACCTGAGCTATATGAGCTTCAATACCCTGCATCTGGTCAGCCAGCACTTGCTGAATCCCTTGCCCAGCAGCTCACTGCACGCGGTATTACTTGTAGTGTTAATCCGGTGCGGGCTTGCGATCATGGGGTGTGGGCACCGCTCAGGCACTTATATCCAGAGGCTGAGATACCTATCGTACAGGTTTCTCTACCGCAGCATTATGACAGTATCGCCTGTTATCAATTGGGTGCGCAGCTAGCGCGCCTACGTGAAGAGCAAATACTGATCATTGGTTCAGGTAACATTACCCATAATCTGCAAGCATTACGCTGGCAAGCAGATAGTGTTGACCAAACGGCTAAAGCATTTAAGCAATGGCTGCTACAACAGCTTAAAACAGATATTCCTAGTGCTTTAGATTGGCAGCAATATCCTGACTATAAAGATATTCATCCGAGTGACGAGCATCTGTTGCCATTATTTTTTGCCTTAGGTACAGGTCAGCGTGTCTCAGTTGTCCATCAAAGCATGGCGCATCATAGCTTGGGCATGGATATTTATCGATTTGATTAAGTAATCATTACTTAACCGATAGAATACACACCTACTTCTCAAAGGCTGCCTTGGTGAATAACCCTGCTCGCTCCATCTCCCCTGCCACACTGAATAATGTCGCTTCATCATTCATACGCCCAATCAGCTGCATCCCAATTGGCAAACCTTTTTTACTCATTCCTACCGGTAATGACATCGCTGGCAATCCTGTGATATTACCCAGTAGTGTAAAGGCCATTTTGCCCAGTACAGGCTGACTAAGCTTTTCGATCATACCTGAGCTAAAGGCATACTTACCCATATCGATGCCCTTATTGAGCAATCCTGCGCTACGCATGAGCATTTCATCCATACGACTTGGTGGCAATACACCATGCTTAACTGCAGGTGTCGGCACGGTCGGACATAAAATCATGTCATAGGTTTCAAGTAGCAAGCCTGTCTGGTACTGACTGTGATGCCAACCATGCTTAGCATGCGCCAAATCAACGGCTGATAATGAGCGACCGAGCAATGCCATATTATAGGTTTGCGGCTCTAGGTTTTTGATATACTCTGCCCCAAAGTCACGCTCGATATTATCAATGGTAAAAGCGGTATGGGTGCAGACCACCACCATAAAGTCATGCCAAAACTGCTCGATATTGATATTCGGCTCAGCGGGTATGACGCGATGACCCATGGCTTCTAGCTGCTTAGCCGTTTGCTCTAATACGGCTAACACTTCTTTATCAACCACAGTATTGGCAATCAATGGCTGTTGATGCAAGGCAATGGTTAATTGCCTTGGTGCGCGCATCGCAGCTTGCAAAAATGTGCCATCAGGTGGCGCGATGACATAAGGCGCACCAATCTCTGCGCCATTTGTAGCGTCGAGCATCGCGGCACTGTCACGTACGCTGCGGGTAATCACGTGATCTGCGACTGCACCTTCCCAGCCTTCCCCGAATTTAGGGCCTATCGGGTTACGACCACGGCTGGGTTTGAGTCCAAACGCGCCGCACCAAGCAGCAGGGAAGCGTATCGAGCCACCACCATCACCCGCGCCCGCCATCGGTACGATACCGCTCGCTACTGACACGGCACTACCGCCCGATGAACCGCCAGAACTGTAACCTTTTTTGAAAGGGTTATGAGTCGCACCATGGGCTTTTGGTTCAGTGGTAATGATTAAACCAAATTCTGGCGTATTGGTTTTGCCAAAGGTATTCACGCCTGTGGCTTTCATCCGCTTAACGATTTCACTGTCGCTCTCAGCGATGATATTAACACTACGACTGCCCATCGTGATTGGCTCATCGGCAAAGCCAAATGACAAATCTTTGAGCAAATAAGGCACACTATTAAATATACCTGAGGGTAATCCCGCCTGTGCAGCATGATAAGCACGCTCATCGAAACGATGGATGATGGCGTTTAATTTGGGATTGAGTGTATTGGCTTGATAGACGGCAGCATCTAACAACTCTTTAGCGCTGACTTCACCTGCATTGACCAATGCCGCCAATGCTATGGCATCATATTGGGTATATTCTTTAAACATAACCTGCTTCCTTGCTGAGTAATGAACCTAAAATTTCTGAAAATTGAGTGATATTTATGCTATCAACAAAGGTCAGTTTAGTATAAAAAACGAGTGCTGATAATTGATAAAAAAACTGATTGGTCACTCAGACATAAGCGCTATCATATTTTTTCAATAAAAAAGACGAACCACTTCTGTGACTCGTCTTTTTTATTGTCTAATAAAGTCTAAACGCTACATTAATAGCTCACGCTTACCGCTTTTGCCCATTGAGCTGACCAACCCCGCGTCCTCCATGGAATCTACGATACGTGCGGCACGGTTATAGCCGATGCTAAATTTACGCTGGATACTAGAAGCAGAAACTTTTCGCGTCTCCATAATAAAGGCCACAGCATCGTTATAAAGATCGTCATCCTCACCAGATGCATTCGCCGTACTACCACCGCCACTAGGACTAGACAGTTCAAAGTTGCCTGCCATATTATCAATATAATCAGGCGCACCGCGTTCGCGCCACGCATCACAAACACGGTTGACCTCTTCATCGCTGACATACGCACCATGCACACGGTCCGGCTCAATTTGCCCAGGTCCTAAAAATAGCATGTCACCATTACCCAGCATGTCTTCGGCACCGCCACTGTCCAGAATCGTCCGCGAATCTACTTTTGAGTTCACTCGTAGTGCCGCCCGCACGGGAATATTGGCTTTAATCAAGCCAGTAATTACATCGACCGATGGACGCTGGGTAGCAAGCATTAAATGAATCCCTGCTGCGCGTGATTTTTGTGCAAGACGGGTGATAAGCTCTTCGGCTTGTTTACCAACCTGCATAATCATATCGGCAAACTCATCCGCGACAATGACAATCATCGGCAAGGTTTTTAGCTTCGGTGCTTGGCTGATACTCACGCTGTCATTAGGTCGCCATAAAGGATCAAGCATCGGATTGCCCGATTTTTCAGCAGCAATGACTTTTTTATTAAACTCATTAAGCTTACGCACTTTGAGCAAACTCATCAGTTGATAGCGACGTTCCATCTCTGCCACGCACCATGACAAAGCACTGGCCGCTTCAGTCATATCGGTGACGACTGGTGTTAATAGATGCGGGATATCATTATAGTTGGCAAGCTCAAGCTGCTTTGGATCAATCAAGATAAGACGCAACTCATTTGGCGTATATTTGAGTAGCATCGACAGTAGCATTGAGTTGACCAATACCGATTTACCCGAACCTGTAGTCCCAGCAACCAACATATGCGGCGCGCGAGCAAGGTCAGTAATGATAGCATTGCCACCGATGTCCTTACCCATCGCCATGCTGATTTGGGCTTTAGGATCTTGGAATTTTTCGGTATTCAGTAGCTCAATCAAACGTACCATTTCGCGCTGCTTATTGGGTACTTCGATACCGATATACGGCTTACCCGGAATCACTTCAACCACACGCAAAGACGCCATCGATAACGAGCGCGCCAAATCACGTGAAATACCGGTAACCTTACTGGCTTTTACACCAGCAGCAAGCTCAACTTCAAAACGGGTGACAACAGGACCCGGAATGGCGTTGACCACATTCGCCTTTACATTAAACTCTTGTAATTTAATCTCTAATAACTCTGATAATTGCTCAAGCTCGGCGACGGTATAACTGGGCTTACGATCAGGGTCTGGCTTATCCAAAATAGAAATCTCTGGAATAGGCGTTAGGCTACTGCGATAGGCAGCCGTTTGCATCGAGCGTGATTTTTGACTGAAGGCGGCATCATCACTAATATCTGGCATAATAGGCGCATTCACATCCTCAGCGCTATCATCCTCTGGCATCATGTCAGTGATATGATTGCTACTATCGCCCTCAGGTACCGCAAAACTTACCGTTGGTTTAGGCGCGACTATTGGTTCAATAGCTGATGCTGTGACGCGGGTTTCTACCGTAGGCGGCAGTTTAGGATTAGACGGTGGCGTATTGGTCGGCGTCATATCAGCGGCTGGCGCAACTGGTTCAACCACGTCTACTGCTTTGGCGACACTCGCTTCATTAGGTACAGAAGAAGTCTCTGAATCCTCTAATAGTTCCGGTTCTTGATCAAACCATTTATCAGTAAAGTCGTCCATTTCGCTATTAAATGAGTCTGTCGCAGGCGCTGTGACTACTGCTTGTCTGGGCAGCTCAGTCATATTGGCTGCTTGCACTGTTCCTGTAGGTTGCCCTGTTTCTACAGACTGCATAGCTGTAGGTGTTGATACATCCGCATGCTCTGCCAACCATGCATCGGCAAGTATATCAACGGCCTCCACTTTATCCTCTAACTCGAACGATGTAGGCTCATTATCCGTTTCGTCAGCCGTCTCACCGTATACCAGCTCATTTATTGATGGCTGAGCTATTGACGGCAAGTTCTCTGTTGGTTGAGCTTCGGACATCTCTACGGCTGATATCGCTGTAGAGTCTAGCACCGCTGTCTCTAACGACTCAGTATTGCTATCAGCATATACAGAAGTAGTAGCGGCAGATACAGAAGTAGTAGCAGCTGAATCAGAAGTGTTCATATCATTAGCGTGATAAGCCATTTGTTCGCTGGATAACAAGTCATCGACAGTATTGGCGTCATTCCAAGCAAAGCTTGGCTCAACTTTACGGATAGCAGTCATGGCAGGACTTGACGGCGTCGATGTATTCGTATGACTCGCAAGATTTTGAACAGTATTGCTAGGTGTCTCTACTGAGACAGGAACAGGTTCACTATTCTCACGACTAGATTTAGCAGCTGAAGTAGGCATCGCCGCTTGTGTTGCGGCAACTACAGAAGCTTTAACGCTCTCAGCCAACCCTGACGTTGCCAAAAACTCTGACAACACATTGCTGAACCGACCACTGTTGTCTACGGCTTGAGCATTGCCAGCAACTTGCAATTCAAGTGGCAGCTGCTCGTGATCGGCTGCGTTTTTTTTCGCGTTACTCTTGGCTGTGTTTTCATCATTTTGCTTGGCATTGATATTTTCTGGCGTGGTTGATACGCTATCGTGCATTCTACCCTGACGCTTCACCCCTGAGCCAAGCCACGATAGCGCCTTAACCTTCTCATAAATCGCTAGCCAATGAATATTAAAGGCAAAAGTCGCGGTAATAATGACGAATGCCGTCAAGAAAATCACACTCCCCCACTGCGATAAAAGCTGTGCCAAACGCGCCTGTAATTCAAACCCAATAATGCCACCAGCCACGCTTTCCAGCCCTAGCGTTCCTGGATTGGTCAATTGCTGTACTAACGCCACCAATTGTGCAAACAAAGCGCTGGCACTTAATAATAAAAACACATAAGCAACCACTCGCATCAGCCAAAACGTTGGCTTGTTGTCCCACCAAATAAGGATAGACTCATAAACCACAAACGCCAGCAGCCACCATGCACCAAAACCAAAGAAGCTATAAAGCAAGTCAGATAACCAAGCACCCGATTCGCCGCCTACATTATTAATCGTGGTCATATCGCTACTGATATGCGACCAACTAGGATCGTTACTGGTATATGTCATCAAAATGACAAATAGATAGACGGCCAGTATTAACCCAAGGAGGGTAAATATTCCCTTTTTTAAATACTCAATAAGCGGTGCTGATATCACGTAAGATCTGCCTTGTTATTAATACTAAATGGTCGCCAATGCATGACTAAGCCTAATCATGCTGACATAAAGCGCTGATAAAGGGTTGGATATAAAGTGCTGATACAAACGCACTTAGCGAAGTGTACAGAAAACATTGTCTATTATAAAAGCGATATACAACAGACTTCTTTTTGCCTTTGGCACACTTGGCATAACTTCTTATAATAACAAATACATAGGGATAGTGGCGACCGTCTTACAAAGAAAGCGTGCAATAAAATCAGTCTGTATACGGTTTAGGCAAAAATCATACGGTTTAAACAACAACCTATGTCACTTGCAAAATATAACGACCAGAACAAGGACAGTCATATTAGGTGAACCCTATAAAATACCAGCGGTTTCTAACCATAATATTTCAAGAAAAATATACTTTGATTGTAATCATACCTGTGTTTGTTTTAGCAAACTTGTACTTTTCGTCCAATGCCCTTATGTTATTATCACGCAGCGATTAGAAAATCCCATTAGCATCAATTTTGAAGACTGTTTTTTATTATATTGCTCACTCGTATTTTTAACATTTATATTTAGCAAGGAATAACTCATGGCAACTGACAATACCGCTCCACGTCACGAAAAACTCATTATCCTAGGCTCAGGCCCTGCTGGTTATGCAGCGGCTGTGTATGCAGCACGTGCCAACCTGAAACCTGTCATGGTAACTGGCATGGAAGTAGGTGGACAGTTAACCACCACCACTGAAGTCGATAACTGGCCGGGCGATGCGCATGATTTAACGGGCCCTGCATTGATGGATCGCATGAAAGCCCATGCCGAGCGCTTTGGTACTGAATTGGTTTATGACCATGTCAATGAAGTCAATTTAAACGTGCGCCCTTTTGAGCTGACGGGTAATAATGGTAGCTACACTTGTGATGCGCTTATTATCTCGACTGGCGCATCAGCACAGTATTTGGGGTTGGAGTCAGAAACCAAATTCCGTGGCCTAGGCGTATCAGCGTGTGCAACTTGTGATGGTTTCTTTTATAAAGACCAAAAAGTTGCCGTCATCGGTGGTGGTAATACTGCCGTTGAAGAAGCCCTATATTTATCTAACATTGCCGCTGAAGTGACCTTGGTGCATCGCCGTGATAGCTTACGCTCCGAAAAAATTCTCCAAGATAAATTGTTTGAAAAGGTCAAAAACGGTAATATTAAAATCGAGTGGAATCATAAAGTCAAAGAAGTCGTCGGCGATGACATGGGCGTCAATGGCGTAATCATCGAATCTATGATTGATGGCAGCACTAAACAATTAGACGTGTTTGGCATGTTTGTCGCGATTGGTCATAAGCCGAATACAGACTTATTTAAAGGTCAGCTGGATATGAAAGACGGCTATCTTATTGTCAAAAGCGGCTTAGACGGCAATGCCACACAAACCAGTATCGAAGGCGTATTTGCCGCAGGTGATGTCGCAGATCATGTCTATCGTCAAGCTATCACTTCTGCTGGTACGGGCTGTATGGCCGCGCTAGATGCTGAAAAATACTTGGATGCGATTGGCGAAGCCACAGCCGCTGACCATACTTATGCGTCAACATTGACTGCTGATAAAGAAGCCTAAATGGGTAATTTCTCTCAATATAACAATGAGCAGATCACGCCTGAGACCTTAAAAAGTCTTGGGCGTTATGACTTTCCTGACCCTTTAACGGTTGATCCTGACGGCATTGGCATCGTCGCTGTCGGAGGAGATTTGGCAGCCGAAACATTGATTTCTGCTTACGCGCAGGGTCTGTTTCCTTGGTTTAATGAAGATGAGCCAATTGCATGGTGGTGCCCTGAACCGCGCTGTGTGATGGTGCCAACCAATTATAAGCCAAGCAAGTCGCTGCGTAAGCAAGCCATCCGCGAGCGTTGGCAATTAACCCTCAATCAAGCTTTTGATGACGTTATTCATGCCTGTAGTTTACCGCGCAGTGATCGCCTCAATAATGAACAGCCCGAGGGCGAACATACGTGGATTCATGAAGAAATGATTGAGGCTTATACCGAACTGCATGCACAAGGATTTGCACATAGCATTGAAGTTTGGAATGATAAAGGGCAACTCATTGGCGGGCTTTATGGTCTAAAAATAGGTAGCATTTACTTTGGCGAATCGATGTTTCATATCGCCTCTAACGCCTCAAAGTTCGCATTTTGGGGTTTAATGCGCTTATGTGAACAAAGCCATGTGGCGCTGGTCGACTGTCAGCTACCAAATGAGCATTTGATGAGCTTGGGTGCAACCACGTTACCGCGTGCTGACTTTTTGACTCAATTGGATCTGTTAACGGCTAATAGCACTGTCAAATGGCAAAATAACTCTCACAAATCACTCGCCGTATCGTTACTTGATACCATAGAACCTTGGCAGCTTATCTTGAAATAAATACGATGACGAAGTGATTGATAGCTTATGTCCGTTTGTTAATCGCTACTTTATTAACTCGTACCTTATCAACTGCTACCTACCGACGAGGTTATCATGGCACCCGACACATCATTCCTACTGATTGGAACACTGGCAACAAAAGCTCAAACAACCAAAGACACTGTTCGTCATTATGACCAACTGGGCTTGCTAAAATCTCGTAAGCGTCAGGCAGGCTCGCGTTTATATACCGAGTTTCATCCAGAATGTATTGAACGTATTGAGCTAATCAAAAGTGCGCAAGCGATTGGCTTTACACTCACTGAAATCAGAGACAGCTTGAATGATTATTACGATGGTCAATTGGATGTTGATTTACAACTGATGCTTACTCAGCAAAAATTGGCGCAAATACAAAAACAGCAAGCCAATATCAGCCTCATGGTAGAGCTATTAAGCGAACGTATCGACGTTCTTGAGCGTATGAAAGTAGATAATGACTATAAACTCAATATTGAAATCTGCAAAAAGAAAATACCCATTCAATAATAATAAAAGTGCCGACCCATCTACTATTCTGCGGGTTTATTTGGCTCCATTCGATACCATTCATTATTCTCGGACGTAAAGACGCTGCATAATCAGTGCATCAATAGCAGGTTGATGGGGAGTTTGGTAATACCCTTTACGCTTATGAATGAGAGCAAATTCTTGCTGCTCATATAAGGCTATCGCAGGCGTATTATCTGCGCGCACCTCTAATAAAAGGCTCTCCACCTGATGCGTTCTCAATTCTGTATTCAATCTGGCAAAAATTTGTGAGGCGATACCTTGACGTTGATAATCAGGATGCGTGCCAATACGTAAAATCTCTGCTTGCTCAAAAATCACTTGATATAGACAATAGCCTGTCACAGTATTATTAATAATAATATTGTCTTTTTGCTCATAAACGATCAGCATATGCATGCTATCTTGTTTGAGTGATTCCACCAATGTCTGATAGCCCCAAGCATCTTGCGGTTGAACGATGGCTTCAATATCCGCTACTGCTTGTAGCACTTGCTCAAAATCTGCACTATGGGTTGATAAAATCTTTATCATCAACATTATATATCCTCTTATTATTATTTATACAAACCCAAATACAATAGCACTTACTGTATTTCAAATATTTATCATTATAATATTGATTATGCCATTACCTTTTTATAGCCAAAAAAAAGCCACCCTTAAACAAGGATGGCTTTTTTATGACTAACTTACAATCTCATTACTGAGAATGACAGATTAGTTTAGTACGTTAGCAACAACACCAGCGCCTACAGTACGGCCGCCTTCACGAATAGCGAAGCGAAGACCTTTGTCCATAGCGATTGGGTGGATAAGCTCTACGCC
>NZ_CAJHAZ010000013.1 GCF_904846525.1 Psychrobacter sp. 1044
GGCTCGTAATTATAAGTCTATGCTGTATCTAGCTTGTACTATGATTCATTGCAAACTGAATTAGGGACACGCCCTAGGCATATCTGGATATATTCCTTTATAAAATTATTTAAATATTAAGTTTTGGTTCTAATTGCCTAATACCCATTCATCGTTCACTTGATAAACTTTGAAATTGGTCTTGTTAGTGCGGCTCTCCCCCGCGATTGTCTGAGTGATATCAGCGGTACACATATAAGTATTGTCGCCCTCGACAGTGTCACAGTTGATATTCTCGACGCGTTCAAGCTTTGGCATCATACCCTCCATCATGCCGCTCATCGCCTTTGCCATCTCATCATTGCCTGCGTTCGCCATCGCATCGTCCATCATACTATTCGCTTGCTCGTATTGTGCCTCGATTAACGCTTCAACTGTGCTTTCAGAAGGTGCATTAGAGCATGCGACAAATAGCGGTGTTAGTAATGCTATGACTGCCAGTTTTTTCAGATTAATCATCTCAATCTCAATGTATCTATAATGTTACTTCACTATACAGAATTACTTCTAAATACCCAACTTAATTTTAGAATACAAGTTTAGATTTATGATGAATAGCTTTTATAATTTAATGAGATGAAGAAATTAACGTGCGGGGCATACTGACAGTACCTTCACGATACTGCTATGATGTGGTATTCAAAACCGTTGCGAGATAACTGTGTGGCAGGTGTACTTTTTTATATTACCGATTGGTCTGGGAATTATGACCTTGGCAGCAAGTTTGTTATTTTTGTTTGCTTATCTGATGTCTGATGATAATGCCACGCGCTTGCCCGCTTTTAACTGGTTCAAGCGCTTAATTATCGTGGCATTTATACTGCTAAGTGTTGGGCTGTTTATGACCTTTGGTCATTTTTGGGGTTAATAAAATCAGCCTTTAAACATTCAATATTCTTTAATGAACCATTTTTTCTAACTCCAATAATTCTAAATCTTCACGCTTTGGCTCACCATTATTGCCGTCATTTGGAAATGGCATTTTATTACCATTTAGCTCATAACCTCGGCGCTGATAGTAAGCCAACAGCTCAGGACGATGACTCAAAATGGACATGGTCAAACGCGCAGTATTTTTAGCTGCTGCTTGCCCATCTGACTGTAGATGACGAGTAGCAAAGGTTTCTGCCGCTTGCAAAATCACATTGCCAACGCCATGCCCCTGCAGCTCTGGATCTACCGCAAACATACCGATGTAGGCTTTGTTATTTGAGTCAGCATCGGTTTTGATATCGACAGCGATACAACCAAGTATCTCACCCGTTTCCTCTCCATCACGGTCGCCCGTTGTCGTTTTTGGATAGACAAAGTAATAGTGATTAGGGTCATTAATCACGGCAGCGAGCTCGGCTGACGTGGTTCGAATACCGCCAATTAAATCCGCCTCATTGGTCCAACCTGCGGTCTCGCGATAACAGCGATTTAATAATTGCTCAAGTGCACTAATATCATCGGCTTGCGCTTGTCGTAAAAACACAGACTCTCTATCCAAGTAGTTTTCATCATTCATATTATAATTTTTCCTTTCCTTGTTTGTATTAAAAAAACTGACCCAAATCGATAGGTCAGCCTTAATAGTAATATGTATCCATCTTGAGTGCTAGGGCGATAAAGCCTGTGCTTGATCGATAATATTAAATCCTGCCTTAAGCTGTGCACGCGTTGGCGCATGACCACGGCGGAGCAGCTCAGAAAAGGCAACCAATTCTTTATCACGCCCTAAAGTGCTAGCCGCACTAGCACGTGTGTCTTCCCCATCACCATCAAAGTAGTATTCGATATAATCTAATGTATCTGGCGATACCAAATAAGATATTATGATCGGGTGTCGCCGCATGTCCACTATAGCGTAGGCTTTTACCATATTGCATCGTCCAAAAGAAAGGGATGCGCGCGGCGAGCGAGCTGACACTATCATCATTTAATATCGCAGCCGCAGTCACTAAGCCATGTTGCAAGGCCACGCGCCAATGTTCAATGCGCATGCGCCCCATTTGCCCAGAAGCTTTTGCAATATCACCCAATGCATAAACCCCATCACGCAGCTGTAAATACTCATCCACTTGCACGCCATCTGGCGCGTTTACTTCTTCGAATAGTTCTATACGTGGTGCTACGCCAGTCCCCAAAATCACAATATCTGCATCAACTTGCTCACCATTCGCCAGCGTGACACCGCCCACTTGTGAAAAGGTTTGGTTTTCTTCTTCATTCTCAGACTGATTAACAACCCTTTTGACCTCAGCGATTTCATTGACCGTGGCATCAAAAACAAACTGAATGCCTTTTTCTTTATGCAGCTTGATCAGCGCATTACTGACGGTTTCGGAGACAATATTTCCCATGACGCGATGGTCTTGTCCGATGACCGTAATAGAAGCCGTCGTGCCTGCTTGTGCCAATGCGGAAGCGACTTCCATACCGATAAAGCCTGTACCAACAATCACCACACGCTGATCGTGACTGGCCGCTTTTATCAATTTGGCATCATCCATACTGCGCAGCGTATAAACGCCATCAAGCTCAGCCCCTTTAAAAGGCGGTATCTTTGGCTCAGCGCCTGTTGCAACCACTAAAAAATCAGCGGTTTGTCTGTCACTATGACCATTTTTATCTTTAATGATAATGGTACGTTCATTGGGCGATACTTCGCTGACAGTTTGATTCAAGCGCAAATTAATATCGTATTTGCTCGCCCAATCTGCGCCGCCTAGTAGAAGCTTCTCTTCAGGCATATTGCCCGCTAAAAACGCTTTGGACAATAATGAACGGTTATAAGGAGCTTTATCATCAGCACTAATCAAGGTGATTTTGCCGCCATAGCCAGTGTTACGAAGCTGATGCGCTGTCATAAAACCTGCTGCGCCGCCGCCCACGATGAGCGTATGCGTATCGATCAGCTTATCATTTGCAATCTTTTTGTCTATCTTCGCTGAAGTATTTACCGTCAAGCTGTCGCCATTATCGGTCACTTCATATTGAGTCAATCCTGCTATCGCTACTGGCTCTAACAGCGTGCCATCACGGCTATCAAAAGTCGCATGATGCCAAGGACAGACCACGCGATTGCCACAACGTAAGCCTGTGCCTAAATCTGCGCCTGCGTGCGGGCATTTGCCATCGAACGCCTGAAATTCATCGTCGTCGCGGGTAATCAAAATGATACTATCATCATCTTGCTTGTAAGATTTCATGCCGCCACTGGCAATATCAGCCTTATTAATAGTTACTGTATCAATCGTTGCATTGGTCATAAGTCTTCCTTAACAGTTATAATGGTTCCCTGAATCAAACGTGTTGAAAATAACCCTATTGCATCAGCCAGTTTCAACGAAAAATACCATTCTCGATACGTTTGTTTAAATGCTTTTTTAAAACGCTATCCATTGATAGTAACAAGACACTTTCGCACACGCTGTTTTTTTTGTATGTTTCCTGCGTTGCAAAACGTAATCGTTAACTGTTAATCCCTATGCTTACCTATTTTTTTAAATCTTATCCTCAAAATAAAAGATAACTTTATGACTTCTCGTGATGACATGACCGATATTAATGCTAGCCCTCAATCCGCTCTTGAAAACAATCAATTTGATAATGAGCAGTTTGATACGGCAAGTATCGATATTACCGTAGCGACGGATACTGCGCAGTTACCGCAGCCTCTTCAACCACCTGTGCAGCAAGCAACCTATAAAGCCCACGCAACAGACTTTATCGTTAATGAGCTATTGCCGCTCGAATTCACCGGTGAAGGTGAGCATTTATGGCTGCATATCCAAAAATTAGGGATGAATACCGCTTATCTTGCCAAACTGCTGTCAGAGTGGGCAGAGATTCCTCTGCGTGATGTTGGTTATTCAGGTCTTAAAGATCGCCATGCATTGACAACCCAGTGGTTTAGCTTGCGAATCCCAAAAAAACAACTGCCAGCTGCTGAGTTTGCACCAGTCGATATCGGAGCTGATGAATCGGTCACTATCCTCGACCAGCAATGGCACAACAAAAAGCTCAATCGCGGCACGCATCGCGCTAATCAATTCATCATTACCTTGCGTGATATCCAATTTGCTGATTTTGACACAGCATTGCCAGCACCTGAGCAATTATTGTCGGCGAAACAAGATGTCGAGCAGCATTTAGCAAGCATCGCTATAGCTGGCGTGCCCAATTATTTCGGCCCTCAGCGTTTTGGACGTAATGGCAATAATATTAGAGAAGCATTATCGCTGTTTGCGCTCCCACTACAGCAAAGTCGAGCACAACCCAAAAAGAGCAAACGCAAGCACGCGCCACGTGAGCAGAATACGATGGAGCTGTCTGCCGCACGTAGCTTAATTTTCAATGAGATATTGGCAGTACGAGTGCGTGATGGCAGCTGGAATACTGGGCTGGCAGGCGAAGTGTTTAACTTAGAGGGTTCAGGGTCAATATTTACTAGCGAAGCCATAGACGACACGTTGCGTTCACGCCTTGAGACGGGTGACATCCATCCCACTGCTGCATTATGGGGCAAGGATAATGATAAAGTCAGCGGCATGGCGGCAAATATTGAGAAAAATGTGACTCAGCAAAATCCGCTACTGGCTCGCTTAGCCGATGGCTTAGAGCAGCGCGATGTAAAAGCACAGCGCCGCGCGCTGCGCCTACCTATTGAAGCGCTGTCTTGGGAATGGCAGAATAAAGATAATGAACAGACATTGGTGCTCAGCTTTACGTTAACGACAGGTAGCTTTGCCACCAGTGTCTTGGCAAGCTTAGTAAAACAATTAATACACTAAAGCATAATTAAACCTTCGACTATGGCAGCCAGCTATATGCCATAGAGCGCCTCAATATTATTATTTTTTGCTGCCAACATCTCGTTGGCACTCACCACTTGATCACGGCCACAGCCTTTGGCTTCATACAAAGCCTTATCTGCCATACAAATTAAGCGCTGGCAAATATCGTGAGGTAGCTGCACTGCGGGAATTTTACGATTCACGCGTTTGCTACTATACGAGGGGATTCTCTGCGGTTTAGCAAGCGACTGCGATGCATCCTTTTTATTCAGAGTTTCGCAGGCTTGTTGTATACAATTACGCTCACCATGGGTCAGTGTATATAGCCCCAAGCTGGCAGTCACACTAAAGATTGTATCGTCATCGAGAATGATGACGTGTTTGGCGATAACGCGCCGTAATTGTTCAGCAATTATCATAGCTGTGTCGTGCTTCGTATCTGGCAACACAATCAAAAACTCCTCACCGCCATAGCGACTCACGATTGTTTCATCAGTTAAAGACTGCAAGAGCGTCTGTGCGACCTCTACCAATACTCGATCCCCGATCTCATGACCGTAACTGTCATTGACCTCTTTAAACCAATCCAAATCCAATAAAATAACGCTGATATCTTGATGGTCTTCTACTGACTTCAGCACCTGCTTCATTTGCATCATCCCGTAACGGCGACTTTTGAGTTGAGTTAGCTCATCTTGATTGGCATGCTGTAGAATTTCCTTTTTACTGTCATCCAATATTAGTAACAAAGTACGAAACATATAGATAATAAAAATAGCTTTTGGTAGCGCCATATAAATATGTGTAGAACGCCAAAAAAAAGCGGAAGATCGGCGCAATTGATCAACACTGTCCCAATTTAGTGTGCCATTTTGAAAAATAGAGGCAGAGATGGCATTTTCTATTGTCGTAATTTCACTGTAATTGATATAACTATAATAGGTATCAAGAGGAATGACCGTGAGCGTCATTTGACGCAGATTGGGTAAAGTAACGCCAAGATAAGGAATAAATGTGACTGCCAGAATGACGGCTGCGTGCCCTAAAAACGCTCTCCATACATAGCGCCGACGTATAAGCATCATCCCCAGTATCGCACCGCCGACTAAAGAGACGCCCGCGACCAAGCTACTATGTCCTAAAACTAAAATAACCATTGCAATATAGGCACTATAAACCGTAATTAGTATGCCTTGCCATTTATACAAATTGCTATTGGCTTTTTTGACAGGTGAAAAACGACTGGTCATCCATAATAAAAACAAAGCTACCAGTGTCACGCCGAACCATAGTGGATACAGCAGGGCTATATCGACATAGGTGTCATAAATATCGCGGCGCCACCAAACAAATAAACACCATAGCCAGTGTAAAGATACCTCCATCACCATAAATAAAGCCAGTAATGACGTTTTATCAGCAGCTTGCCACTCAAAAATTGCTTGAGATAGCTTGGTGTAGCCTAGATGAGATATCGATACAGCCATAGTAGGGCTACCGCAAATATTGAAAGTTATTAAGTCGACATTAAAACCATTAAATAAAAATCAAAAGCCTGAATCAACAATAATAAATGATATGACTTTTTACCTTATACCATTCCCAAAAACTTAAGTAGATAAGAATGCGAGTGTCGGTACTACATTTTTTAAACTAAATGGGAGTTAACATCGACGATTTCATTTTTAAAAATAAATCCCACTTATCTAGTGTGGCAATTTCTGTCGCAGTTATCAATCTATTTAGTGCCTTCATGCGTCAACATATGACGCATGATTTTTGGATAACCTGTCAATTGATATTTCAGCTGAGTTAACATTCAAAACTGTACTCAGCAATGAATTCTTGGCTACGAAAACATTGCAAAAGACTGCCAAACTCCCTGCTGCTCAGGGTTCATTGTCGGTACATCACCCAAACGACGCCACGGCATATTGCTACCATGAAAGTCACTGCCGATCGAGGCGACAAGATTGTGGGCAGCGATACTGCGATCGACCATTCTGCGAGTACTAACCGGTTCGCTATTCGACGGCAGCTCACAAGCATCGCCACCAAGACCAGCAAACTCTTCAATCAGTTTACGGACTCGTGTTGCTGAAAGCTGATAGCGCGTGGGATGCGCCAACACCGCCTTGCCACCACAAGCATGGATCAGCTCAATGCCATCAGCCATGCTCAGTGCATCAATCGCCACATAAGCAGGCTTATTATCTGCCAAATACTTATCAAAGGCTTTTTGTACTGTCTTGACTTCACCGCGCTCAAACAATACTTGACCAATATGCGCGCGCCCGACCGCTTGTGGATTGCCGCCAGCTTTATCAAGTACGGCTTGCCACAGCTCATCATAGTTAATATCCAATAGCGCGCTGAGTTTTTCAGTGATTCGCTGACCACGCGTGGCACGGCTATCCTGTAATTGCTGCAGCGTTGCATGCATTTTTTCGCGATCGGTAAAATCTAACCCCAGCACATGGATGATTTTATTGGTTGATTTATTTTTGCCATACCCACCAATAAGTGTGTGCTCACAGCTTATCTCGACCCCATTAATCAGCTGCATATCGCAGGCAATGGCAGCCTCACGCGCCTCATCAATTCCTGCCAGCGTATCGTGATCGGTCAATGCCAATACATTGACGCCGGCCGCATGGGCGCGCTGCACTACTTCCGTTGGTGCATAAGTACCATCAGAGCAAGTGCTGTGACAATGTAAATCGAATTTCATAAGAGAAGCCTTAGCATTAAAAATTAAAAGTGTAGAAAATAAAAAAATGAGCACATTGCCAATAAGCCGTTATATTTGGCAGTTGTCATGATTATGAGTCATAATCATGAGATATTGCTACGCAGGCCTGTGATATAGCATGATTATCGTGTTGATTGCTTTTTTTTGGCGCAGTAGACGTGTAAACTACCCCATACGTTTTTGTCGGACATCCCCTTTGCTATGAAAGCTTTATTAGACTTTATTCCCTTAATTGCCTTTTTCATTGCTGCTCGCTACAGCGGTATCTTAGCGGGGGCAGGTGCGTTGCTCATCGCCACTATCATTGTTTATGCCATTCATTTTATTCGCCAAAAAGGCACTTTTGATAAACAGCAATGGGTTGTCTTACTATTAACCATTTTGTTTTGTGGTGGTACTTTATTATTGCGTGATGATATCTATCTGCGTTGGAAGTCACCCATTATCAACGGTATCTTTGCACTAACACTTTTAGTCAGTGCTGCGATTAATAAGCCACTGATGCAATTGGCGATGAAAGATGTTTTTTTGCTGACGATGAGTGGCTGGAAAAAACTCACTCTCGCTTGGGCACTATTCTTCGCCTTTATGGGCATACTGCATTATATCACAGCGTTTACGATGTCAGATGAGGCATGGATTAACTTTAAAACTTACGGCTGGATTCCGATTATGTTGGTATTCGTCATCGCCCAGTTTGCCGTATTAAAAAAGCACCTCAACCCTGCGCTCACGGATAAAACCGTCAAATAATACTCAATTTATCATTTTCTATCATTTTATAATAAAGCCAATGCTATTTCTAAATGCCAATAGCGACAATCATTAATCGCAATTAGCTCAGGCGCATTAAGCAAAACACTTTAAATTAATCATAATTTTTATTAATCGAGGAAGTCTCATGTCCTTATTTGCCATTATTGGTCATGACGTGGCCAATAGCAGCGCACAACGTCAGATTACCCGCGCTGAACATGTCGAACGCTTGCAAGCTTTAGATCATGACAATCGACTGATTATCGCTGGTCCCACACCTATCGAGCATGGCAAAGGCGAGATGTCAGGCAGCTTAATTATTGCTGACTTTGACTCTGCAGAAGCAGCGCAATCATGGGCAAATGATGAGCCTTACTTACGTGATGGCGTGTACAGTCACGTAGATATCAAACCCTTTATCCATACATTGCCAAAAGCGGATGACAGCGCATCAGTTAAAGTAGCAAAATCGTGATTCAGTGCCTATCTTTGTTAAAAAGTCGCTCTTATCAGCGTAGCATTGTTAGTATGATTTTTATGGCTACTGTTTCAGCACAGGCTGCGCCGACGGTGACAGCTATCGATGTGGCTGATCCAACACTCACGACACCCGTGCCAGCTCAACCAATATCGACCGCTCAACCAACAAAAAACTCAGTGATGAATATCAGCGATACATTGGCGGCGCAATTACAACCATCTGATAAGGCGTTATCCGATGCCAATCAGCAGCTATTAAGCCGTAATGCACAGTTGCAGCGCGAGTTGAATGACTTGCAAACTCAAGTAAATGTTTTGGTCTACGAGAGCAAAGGTCAGCTTTTTTTATACGGTGCATTTACTGTGTTAATTAGCTTGCTAGTCGGTATTTTTGTTTCTTGGTTGGTGTTTGTCCGCCGTGAACGCTGGTAACTAGTACCACGCGCTTTTTATTGATTTATCTTATGTGACTGTCTATGTCTAAATCCATGTTCGAATCAAAAGATACTGATACCTCGTCGATATCCTCTAAAAACACTCAGTCATTAAGCATTCACTCATCAAATATCACCCCTGCCAAGATTGATTGGCAGATGGATGATACGGGTAATAAAGTGCCTGTATCGGGTGAGTTTGGTGATGTTTACTTCTCAAATGCTGATGGTTTAGCGGAATCGCGTCATGTGTTTTTGGCGCACAATCAATTGCCTGAACGACTGACCAATCTTGCACCAAAGCAATGCTTTACGGTTGCTGAATTGGGCTTTGGTACTGGACTGAATTTTCTCGCTACATGGCAGCTATGGCGACAGCTGCGAGATATACACCCTCAATTAGCAACTGCAAAACTGCATTTTATTACCACTGAAAAGTTCCCGATACCCCTTACCGACCTTACCCAAATACTTGCCTTATGGGGACAGCGCGCGCCTGAATTGACAACACTGATTGAGCTATTATTAGCGGCCTATCCGCCTCTTATTGCGGGCTGTCATCGTTTGAGTTTCTTTGATGATAATTTGACCGTTGATATATGGTTGGGTGACGCAGCTGAGAGCTTAGCCAAACTATCAAGTAACTCTTCTAGCTCGCATGCACCTTATGTTGACGCTTGGTTTTTAGATGGTTTTGCGCCCTCTTGCAATAGTACCTTGTGGGCGGATAGTATTTTTGCACAAATGCAGCGTTTATCACGCCCCAATACAACTGCCGCCACCTATAGCTGTGCCGGTATCGTCAAACGTGCGCTGCAAGATTGTGGCTTTCAGATCAAAAAAGTGAAAGGCTTTGGTCGTAAGAACGAAATGCTAACGGCGGTCATGCTAGATACCATAAATTTAACTGACAATAATAATGAAAACAATAGTAAAGACATAAATAGTAAAGACATCACCTTTTACAATAATGCTAGCACCGCCGCGCCCGACAACGATAGCCAATCAGCCAAACCCACTGACAACCTGCCCGCCCATAGCATTGTCATTGGCGCTGGCGTTTCGGGGCTATTAACGGCTTGGTCATTGGCCAATCGTGGTATTCAAGTGACTTTGCTAGATAAATCAGCACCGTTGGCAGGCGCATCAGGCAACCCTCGTGCCCTGCTTGCTCCCAAGATGACGCCCATTCATCATGTCGACGAACATTTACATACTATGGGCTATCTCTATAGCAGCAGGCTATATCGATGCTTAAATGTAGACGCTAAAAAATCAGCATTAGTGCCAATACTTGAACCAACGGGCGCTCTTGATCTGCTTATGAAAGCCAATATTGGCACAGAGCAAATCGCTGATTATCCCGATGAGATGGCCACCACACTATCCCATGAGCAGGCGCAAACTGTCAGCGGGTTAAAAACACAAGATTTATCAGAGAATTTGTATTTACCACAGTCTGGCTTGGTCAATCCACAAGCATTAAAAGATACTATCCTAATGCATCCGCTCATCCACTTTCAGCAAGTAGACGTTAAGAGTATTAGCGAAACAGAAGAAAGTATTTGTGTCGCAGGCAGTAATCAGGATAAGCAGACGATATCCATTAGCGCTGATAATGTGGTCATTTGCGCAGCTTTTGAGAGTCATCAACTGGACAAGCGTATTTTTGATTGTCGTAAAATTCGTGGTCAGCTTTCTTGGTTTACGCCCACAACCGAACAGCTCACCATATTACCCAAAATACCGCTTAAATACAGCGGTTACTGTGCGTTATTTACCGCGCAAACAGATGATGCACAATTGAACGATGTTGTAGAACAGCAATCTCAGTTTTTATTAGGCGCAAGCTTTATACGTAATGATACCGACATAGATATCCGCACAGAAGAGCATCAGATTAGCCGCGACAAACTAGTGACTGCCATTCCTGAGATGGACTCGATTATTCCAACAGATATTAGTTTGTGGCAAGGACGGGCGGGTATTCGCACGCAAACACCTGATTACCATCCTATCGTTGGCGTACTAGCAGATAGTAAACGAACTTGGGTAATGAGTGCCATGGGAGCTAAGGGATATGCCATCGCACCAATATGTGCTGAAGCATTAACAGATATGATGTTAGGAGCATTTACCCCCTTATCAACAGCGATGCTTGCGCGCCTGTCGCCAAATCGTACGCGTTTACAAACACCGCTTACTTGAGATTTTTAGTCAAAGGTTTAATCACTGCCTTCCATTCTAGATTTAACCGCACCAAAAAGTGATTTTCCAGTGTCAGAGTCGCGGGACTCTTGATGACCAATTTTAGTACTACTTTGAGTATCAGTCGTAATCATTGGGGCAGTTAAAGTCCGAATCTGTGCTTCGTCACGGGTGTTTTTTTGAATGGTCACTGCAGCAAATAAACTCATGGTAAATGCCATCATATAAAAGCCTTTTTCACTTAAGCTTAAACTTCCCGCATTCATCAAACCAATAGCGATTAGCGCAATGGATAATCCAAGAGCCGCCCAGCTGATTAGATAATACATATTGGTTGTTGGAATACCTTCACTACGATCACGAAGGGTTTTTTGCAAGCTAATTGCTGAATAAAGACCTAGCGCCAACACCGCTATATAATAGCCTTTTTCATTTAATAACATACTCTGTGCATTCCATAAGCCAAGTAAATACGCTAGGACACCCACCAACATCACCGCCCAAGAAGTCCCGACATAAGCAGTAGTTGGTTTATAAGCGGCTAGCTGACTCTTCGTAATCGTGTCATTATTCATCATCTTCCTTAATTAGAAATAGGCAAGCACTTAGTCGTAAAATATATAGTGGTAAGATACATAATAGCGAGATAAACAGTAGCGAGATACAACTTTTATCGACCACTATTTTGCCTTAACATAACACAAGCATGTTATATTGTAATCTAAAAAATTTTTTTAGATAAATAGCATTTTTTATGACAGAGCCTCGACATGTCTTTTTTTACCTTACTCATTTTGCTTAGCCTAATTGTTATCGTGCCCATATTTTTTGTGATGAAAGAAAAGTCTAAGCACACACAGATTGCGTCTATACAGCGGCATCAAGAATACTTGGCTTCTGCGAATCTTGTTGCTACCCAGTCTAAAGCAGATATGGCGGTAAACAACGAGGTAAATCATGAGCGAGCTAATGGGCTCAGCATGATTAATTTTTCAGCTCGACATCCTTTTATCAAGCTACTTTATGACGAGCAAGTACCTAAGGCGTTTCGAGTGACTATGGACAATATTGGACAACAATATGAGTCTACCCATCATGAAGAAATCACTGAATCACAGCTATTTACCCTCAATAAACTCATCACCACACGTGTTCCAGAATTGATGGGCGACTACCTTAGCCTCGATCAACATTATGCCAAAACAGTCATTATCGATACCGACAAACAAAATACCAGCTATGACATGGTATTAGATCAATTAGACTCGATTTTAGACTTTTCTCAAAAGCTCAATATCCAAAGCCAAAGTGGCGTTGTAGATAAGCTACTTGCCAGCCGTCGATACTTAGATGACGTGTATAAAGAAAGCGGTATGGCAGCCGACAATCTAAAACTGAAATAATAATGCGTGTAGATAGTAAGCAAGAAATTGATAGTAATAGCAAATGACGGTCATATTTGACTGTGAGGGATAAATAAGTCTACGTCGTTCACTATACTTTAAACAAAAACTCTGCCAATGGATAGCCGTATGATCATGAAAATCGATGCTCTTACAATTGCAAAATCAAAGCCCTATTTTCAGGCGATTTCTGCTATTTTTTTAAGTATCTCACTATTGAGTGCTTGCCAAAAAACACCAGAGCCTGAGACAGATAACGAAACAATCTCTGCAGCGGCGGTACAAAGCACACCCGTGACTACCAATATTAATGTTGATAAGACCGCTAATAATGGTGATGATATCGCAAATTCTGAAGTAAGTTCAGAACAAGATGTAAGCTTAACTGAGCTAGAAAATGACCTTGGTGCAACAGACTCGGTAGCAAACAATACTGCCATAGCACCAAATCCAGAACAAGCCATTAAAGGCGCGCAAATTACTGATGTCCGTTATAAAAATGCAGCTGGTGAATCACTCTCGGTCGTTTTTGAAACCTCAGCAGCAGGCGTACTCAACGCTATCGTTAGCCTACCTAATAAACCAAAAATGACACTAAGTGCACCAGAAGGTCAAGGCAATAACCCAACTTATCGATCAACCGATGGCAGCATCGAGCTGGTCAGTCATGCTGGTGGTGGTACTATCGACCTTGTCCAAAATAACAAAATCACTAGCTTTGATGCAGTCAGTGCCGAAGCAGAAGTCATCACTGAGTAATTGATTAAAAAATACAGCTTAGCACCTTTAAAAAGTTACATAAAAGAAATCTCTTAAGCATTAAAAAGGCGGCAAATATTTATGATATTTGCCGCCTTTTTAATGCTATTAACTTTTCTCTAGCCAAATCCAGTTACTTTGCCAAACAGACTAACCAGCCAACTGATTACTGCCCACAGTCCCCAACCAATCACTACAATAACGATCAATCCCAACAGATCAGGAATGTGCAAATACAGCCATGCAATGATAGGATTGTGCCAAAAAGCGCCAAAACGGCTACGCTGTTTGTCTTCTAGCGATTGATGTAAAAATGGTCGATCCATATGCATCGTTTCAGTAATGCCATATTCATCGTGCAGATGCTCATGCACGATGCCTAAAGTCTTACGACTGGGGCGAATAAAAATATCGAGCAGCGTGCCAATACCCGGTACGATACCAACGACCATATCAATGAGTGCCAGTCTGACCGCAGGCGTCATTTTATGCGCTGGCACACCTAGCTGACGCCCTAATACAAAAGCATAGCTGGTTAAAGCCAGTCCTGCTAAATCTCCTGCCAGCGGAATCGTCGAAAGCGCCGCATCTGCACCCATGCCTTGTTTGGTAAAAGGCACACGTACCAGCGAATCCATCGTATTAGCAAACTTAGCCAATTTACGCTCGGTGGCGATCACTTGTTCGCGTGTTAATCCGTGCTCAGCTAACTTTGCTTGATAATCGATAACAGGTGCATTGGCATCAGAAGATTTTTTCGCTTTTGACTTTGAGAGCTTTTTGAAGTTATCCATTAAAAGTCGTCCATAGGCAAGCGATTGCGATGAGAGCAAAGACGTAACGCCCTACCCATATATTGGCTAAAAACGCCTGAAAACAGGCTCTTGCATTACGAGTAGCACAAGCGCTATTTTGCTTAGCAAACATCATCGCCACTAACGCCAAGCCAAATACTGGCGTCAGGCCTAAGCTTGTCGGTGCAAAGTAATGCCAAATGGTCGCGCCCATAATAAGCAAAAACAATGTTTGTAGCAGCGAGATAATAATCACATCATAGCGACCAAATAATATCGCCGTTGATTTGACCCCAATTTTTAAATCATCCTCACGGTCAGCCATAGCATATTGGGTATCATAAGCCACGGTCCAACACATATAAGCAATAAACAACAACCAACACCAGATATCAGGCGCGCCTTGTATCGCCACATACGCCATCGGTATCGCCCAACCAAAAGCCGCTGCTAAAAACACTTGCGGCAAATGGGTAAAACGCTTCATAAATGGATAAATGAATGCCAATAACACTGCGCCAAGCGACCAGTAAAATACGGTTATCGGCAAAAAGAACAGCAAACTGGCACTGAGTAATACCAATACTAAAAAAGCAGCGATTGCTTCTTTAGCAGACAGACGCCCATCAGCTAATGGACGGCCTTTGGTGCGGGTCACATGACCATCGACCTTACGATCGGCAAAATCATTGATCGCGCAACCTGCCGCCCGCATAAAAATCGCGCCCAGCGCAAAAATCACCAACATCTTAAGACTTGGTAGACCTGCACTTGAACCTTGCTGTTGCGCTTGACCCATCGCCGCCAGCATTACGCCCCATAGCGTTGGCCATAATAATAGCTCAATACCTACTGGTTTATCAAAGCGCGTCAGCTGCAGGTAAGCTTGTAGTTTGTCGTTAAATGTCATGGCTTTTTATTATCATTAATAGAAGGTTTTTTTGTGCGTGTTTGCCTACTTTTTCGGCAGCTCTTATATGAAGTGCTATTACATTGAATTATTAATACATTGGCGAGCTACTGAATTTGCTGCCACAGTTTATTTGCTTCGATGAGCGACAGCTCAGGATATTGTTTACGTAAAGCTTTAATAGCAGGGATTTTGTCTTTTTGTGCGGCTTGTTGACGCAAAAATGCCACATAATCTTCAGGACGACTGAACTCTTTTAAACGAGCTTCTAGCCTTAATATTCGGGTGCGCAACATGATATTTATTAATAATAATCCTGCACCCATGATCCAAATAATTAACGTCGACATTCCCTGCTCCTAAATCCAATCACTCTAAATTTTACAAATATGAAGTTGCTAACTGCGCGCTCTAAGCTCAATAACTGAGTCAAATAACTTAGTTCAACAGCTAAGTTCAATCGCTAGGCGCATTTATTATGATGAGAAACGGCTATTAAACAAAATAACCATCAAAGCGTACGGCTTCGTTATGCCAGCTCTCACTTGGTTGTTGATGCGCAAGTAACGGCGCAAATTGCGGACGCTTAACGACCACGCGCCCCTGTATGTTTGTGTTCTGTCCCTTTTGACGGATGACTGCTTGCGCACTTTGTAGCAACTGTTCTTCTTGTTCTAGCGTTGGTGGGCTAGCCAATTGGTGTAAGGCTTGCATGTGCTTGCCCACTTTAGCGCCTTTACCCGTTTTGCTATCTTGATAACTGTCTTCCGGAAACATAGGATCCAGATAAACCACATCGATTAATTTCTTATCGATTTCTTTAGTGTCATCTATCGCATCCGCTGCTAGACTTGCAAAATAGCCAAGCGCATTGGTATTGATAATATGCAGACGGCTCATCAGCTTTTGCCAATTTGCTAGCCCACTCATACGCTGCTGCTCTACTAACAATAACAATGCCATTAAGGGCTGCTGCTCGAGCATAATGACCTGTGCACCCGTACTGGCTAATATCAAACTGTCATGACCAAAGCCTGCTGTGGCATCGATAACCTGACTGTCAGATGTGATTTTGACTGCTTGTAATAATAACTCAGACTTACGCCCCGCACTCACCACACGGCGTTGCAGCTTATCCCATTCTGGTGCAACGCTTAACCCATCGCTCAGCCATGATAGCTTGTTTTTTTCATCCAACAACAATATAGGTTGGGTAGCTATCTGGCTTAACTGCTGGCGACGTTTTTGACTAAGCTTATCGGTAAACAGCTCAAGGTGTAAAATAATGGGCAGCTGATGTGCAACTATCAACGCTTGTATATCTGCAACCTGACTATGCTGCGACTCGCTGACATAGTATAGTTGGCAGTGCATAATGTTACTACTCTCTTTGAACCCTTGGCGTGAAGCGGTCATCTCTACTTTCCTATTCGCGGCTTATAGACTCATCCCACAATCGGCTCTAGCCTGCCATTTGATAACCAAAACCCCAAGCCGCTATTAATACAATGATGCCAGTAATAATGCGTAACCACGCAAATATTTTAAAATCACGACGACTGACCCATTCTACTAGCAAACGGATACAGAGTAAGGCGACGATAAATGACACTACCGTACCTATACCTAATACCAGCCAATCCTCGCTATTGGTCAATACATCATGGTGCTTCAGCAAATCCAATAATGCCGCGCCCACGATGACTGGAATACCCAAAAAGAAAGAAAATTCAGCGGAAGCTTTACGTGAGACGCCGAGCCATAGCGCGCCGATAATTGTCGCGCCTGAGCGTGATGTTCCCGGTATCAATGCCAGACATTGCAGCAGACCAATCATCAACGCGGTTTTTAGACTGACGTCTTCTGCTTCTTGCGCAATAATCGTTTTAGGGCGATTTTCTACATAGAATATCAATAAGCCACCGATAATCAGCATAATTGCCACGACGATAGGATTAAATAAATATGATTTAATCTCATCGGCGAAGGTAAAACCAACGATCATCACCGGAATAGTCGCCACAATCAAGCTAAGTCCTAGCTGGCGTGGATTACTCATGCCTTCAGCTTTGCCTGTCAGCAGACCCATAAGCGCTTGCCATAGTCTGTCCCAGTAATCATAAATGACCGCTAAGATAGCGCCAAGCTGCACCACTACCACAAATAAATCGACTTTTTCTTTGGTCCAAAAGCCCATCAAATCCGCTGATAAAATCAAGTAGCCAGTGCTAGAGATGGGTAAAAATTCAGTGATACCTTCAACGATACCCATGATAACAGCTTGAATTAATAAAATGATATCCACGATGGCTTTCCTAAATATGGATCTATTGGCTAATAGCGTTTTAGAGTGTTTTTATATTTTATATAGCACTGATAATGGCTGGCATTAATATGATGGTTACGCCTTACCTTGTTCTTTAAGTGTTTTCCACGCTTGATTGCGCAGATACTTTGGTAACGCTTGCGAGGCTTCTGTGCCGCCTGTCTCCATAAATTGAGCAATACCAAGCTGCCCTATCACAGTAGCGTCAGGGTGAATATCTGCCTGAATGATCTGACCGTCATGTAATGTTAATAACGGCGCACCATTGCCAGCAATGGGAATATTAAGCACGGTCTGGCTGTCATAATCGAGCAACTGCTCGGTATCTTCGCCATTTTCTTGATTAACCGCCTGCATAAGGTTGTCTATTAGCACATATTGCCCAAAATACACTTGCTGCATACGCGCATCAAGGGCGCTATACACTTCGGTCACACCATATTTTTGATACGCCGCTTGCGCAATCGCTTGTAGGCTTGAGACTCCGACACAAGGAATATCATGGGCGACAGACAATGCTTGTACTACTGCCGTATTAATCCGTATGCCGCTAAAGGCACCAGGACCACGGTTAAATATCAAGGCTTGTAAATCAGCAAGGTTGAGCTTAGCCTCGGACAAAGCGACGTCAATCATCGGTAGAATTTGCTGGGTTTGCTGGCGTTTACCCGTATCCGTATGACTCGATAGCACTTGACCACTGGCATCTAAAATCGCGATCGAACACTGATCAAACACGGTATCCATTGCTAAAAACATCATAACCTCGGCCTATTGACTTAGCATTATAAAACAGCGCCTATCATAGCATTTAGGATAGGCAAATTTTATTAATTTATAAATTTTCACATTTAATCCATCAATATTTATGGGAACATGACAGGCATAAAAAACCCCAAAGTGACTTGCACCTTGGGGTTTTCATTAAGAATTCAATACTATAGCAATCTAAGCATCTATCAATTAAAAACGGGTTTTAAACTTTTTTGGCGCTTGATTCTGTATTTCCTGCATTTGTTTTTGCATCTCTTCGGTGCTTGGCATGTTGTTTGGATCCAAACCCATCTGCTTAGCCATTTGTTGTGGATTCACATCCTTGACGCCGCCTTGCTGACCGCCGCCACCAAATAAAGGACCGCCACCGCCGCCACCAGCACCGCCGCCACCCATCAACCCTTGCATCGATTTCATCATTTTACTGATGCCTTCAGGCTTGGAAATCATTTTCATCATTTTTGCCATTTGCTTGTGTTGTTTAAGCAAACGATTGACGTCTTGAATCTCACGTCCCGAACCTGCGGCAATACGGCGCTTACGGCTTGGGTTAATTTTATCAGGATTTTTGCGCTCAAATGGCGTCATCGAATTAATCAACGCTTCCATCTCACGTACTTTTTCTTCTGGCTTAGCGTCTTCGACCGCTTTTTGCATATCCGAGCCGCCCATACCTGGCATCTTATCTAAGAAGCCTGCCATGCCGCCCATGCTTTTCATTTGTTGGAATTGGGTCAATAGATCCTCAAGGTCGAAATCACCGCCCTTTTGCATCTTTTTAGCCATTTTTTCGGCTTTATCACGGTCGATTTTTTGTTCAACTTCTTCGACTAGGCTTAAGACGTCACCCATACCAAGAATACGCTGAGCGATACGTTCAGGATGGAAAAGCTCTAACGCGTCTAGTTTTTCACCGCGACCTAAAAACTTAATCGGTTTGCCAGTAATCGCACGTACAGAAAGTGCCGCACCGCCGCGCGCATCACCATCGGTCTTGGTTAAGATAACACCGGTTAATGGCAGCGCATCATTAAAGGCTTTGGCAGTATTTGCCGCATCCTGACCCGTCATCGCATCAACGACAAATAGCGTTTCAGAAGGATTGACCGCTGCAGTTAACGCCTTAATCTCAGCCATCATAGTCTCATCGATAGCCAGACGACCAGCGGTATCAATAATCAAAATATCTTGATATTGAATTTTAGCTTCTTCGATAGCACGCAGCGCGATGTCTATCGGGTTTTCGTCGCTACTTGAATTAACAAACTTGGCATTCACTTGACCTGCCACTTGCTCAAGCTGAGCAATCGCCGCTGGACGATAGACGTCAGCGGATACTAGCATCACCTTTTTCTTATGACGCTCTTGTAAAAACTTTGCCAATTTACCGGCCGTGGTGGTTTTACCTGCCCCTTGCAAACCAGCCAGTAAATAAACAACTGGTGGCTTACCCGTCATCTCAAGCTGCTGATTGGCACTGCCCATCATTTCGGTCAGCTCGTCATGGACGATTTTGACAAAGGCTTGCCCCGGTGCCAATTCTTTCAGCACTTCCGCGCCAAGCGCTTGCTCTTTGACGCGCTTTACAAAGTCACGGGTGACGGGTAGCGCGACGTCGGCTTCTAGTAGCGCCATACGCACTTCACGCAGGGTATCTTTGATGTTGTCTTCGGTCAACTGCCCAGTTCCTGCGATATTACGCAGGCTCGACGATAAGCGTTCTGTTAAGGTATCAAACATAAATAACTCTCAGTTAAAATAATTCTTGGTGAAAACAATATTTACTTAAAATAATGCTTACTTAAAACAATACTTAGCTAAAACTGGCTTCAGCTTAAATGGCGGATAAATATTATTAGGGAATACTGTAAAGTATTTAATCGTATCTTCATAAAAACAATGATAAAAAACAGTCTATTATCAACACTATAGCACCAAGAAGACGCCAAAATTATAATGATTTTGCAAATACAGCATTACCAAAGCTTGGCGCGACACTTTATGACTTATAGACAATCACTTTATAAGCTAGGCATATGAGCGCTTATTCAAGCAAACTTGGCCAAGCATTTATAAGGAATAAGCAAGTTGGTGCTCAATTGGCACCCATTTTATGATAAATTGGACGATTATTCTAATCATTCCGATAATACCACTTTAGCATTAAATTGAGCGGCTATTTTACGCTCAGTATGAGATGAGGCATTCTATCTGTGCACTTTGCATTCTTACTTGCTAGCCTAGCCTATATCTTAGTCAGCGCTTACCTTAGTTGGGCGCTGACTCGGGATAAGCCTATCCATAAAGGCATCAGTTTGGGATTATTGATGGTCGGCATGCTCGCGCATGCGGCGCTACTTTATCCTTATGTTGTGACACTTTACGGGCTAAACTTTAATCTTTTTAATATCATCAGCCTAATCAGCTTGTTCTTTTTGTTCTTCTATTTTTTATTTTGCTTGTATCGCCCCATTGTTAGTCTGGGCATACTGGCAGCGCCAACAGCATTGGTAGGGTTGACAATTGGCTATATTGGCCGTGCGCCTTATCAACCTATTACAAATATCAGTATTGGGCTTGAAGCTCATATATTACTGTCACTTGCCGCCTATTGTGTGCTGCTGATGGCAGCGGTGCAAGCGCTATTTTTGCGCCTACAAATACGCGAACTCAAGCACCACTCTATTCATCGTTTTTGGGTGAATAAACTACCGTCACTACAAAGTATGGAGAGTCTATTATTCGATATGCTATTGGTCGGTTTTGTCCTACTAAGTATCGCATTGGGCATTGGCTTTATCTATGTAGAGGATTTGATGGCGCAGCATATTGTGCATAAGACCGTATTTAGCCTGCTGTCTTGGTTATTGTTTGGGGCGCTACTAGTCGGTAATTGGCGTGCTGGATGGCGGGGCAAACGTGCCGCCAATATGACTATCTATGCTTTTATCCTATTAGCCATTGGCTTTGTGGGCAGCAAGTTTGTGTTAGAGATGCTGATATAAAATCAGCGCTGCAATAGCAATAGGTCCAGAAAAAAGCCGTGAGTATTAATGAATAATACTCACGGCTTTTTTAACCTTCTGTTAACGAGCACTTCTCAATTTGAAATCGC
Source organism: Psychrobacter sp. 1044 (assembly GCF_904846525.1). Taxonomy (GTDB): domain Bacteria; phylum Pseudomonadota; class Gammaproteobacteria; order Pseudomonadales; family Moraxellaceae; genus Psychrobacter. The sequence goes on from NZ_CAJHAZ010000013.1 coordinate 21,532, forward strand.
TCTAATTAAAGGCTAATTAAAAACCACGGTTTTATTACCCGCTACAATCACGCGGTTTTGTACATGCCAGTTCACGGCGCGTGCTAAGACATTGCGCTCGATATCACGACCAATAGCGCGCAGCTCGGTCACACCTTGACGGTGAGTGACTCGGTGTACATCTTGCTCAATGATAGGGCCTTGATCAAGCTCAGCGGTGACGTAATGCGCGGTAGCGCCGATGAGTTTCACACCTTTATCATAAGCCTGACGATAAGGGTCAGCCCCCACAAATGCAGGCAAAAATGAATGGTGAATATTAATAACTTGCATCGGCCAACGCTTGACAAAATCTGACGACAATATCTGCATATAACGCGCCAACACTAGCAAATCATTACCTTCCATCAACTCATGAATTTGCTCTTCTGCCTCTGATTTATTGTCTTTGGTCACTGGCACATGATGGAAAGTAATACCGAAGTTCTCTACCGATTGGCGTAAGTCTTCGTGATTACTAACGACAGAGGTAATCTCGCAATCAAGTAAACCTCGCTGATGCCGCCATAATAAATCCAACAATGCATGATCAAACTTTGATACTAAAATACCAACTTTCGTCTTAATCGCATTATCATGTAAACGCCAAGCCATGTTATGGCGCTTGGCTACCGTATGCGCAAAACTGGCTTCAAAATTCTCAATGATCTCGCTCAATCCTGCCAAAGCAAACTCTAAACGCATAAAATATTGACCACCCTCATGAGCAGTTGAATACTGATCGAGAGTGATAATATTAGCGCCATAGCGATGAATAAACTCAGATACCGCTTGCACGATACCGGCTTGGTCACGGCATTTAATCAATAGCGTGGCAGTATCGATTGTCGTCTTGTTAGGCAGGTTATTAGATAGTTTATGAGATGAGTTTTTTGCTGAAGTAATCGTTACAGTGTCTGACATAGTGCGCCCAATCAAAAAATGAAACTTGCTACTGACTTTCAATACGGTCATTAGCATAGGAAACCGACTATTCTAATCGCTTTTACCTAACTTTGCTGATTGAGTTGGTTGTATTTCGTTATTGAGATTATAAATACAAAAACCCCCAACGCGTGGTTGGGGGCTTACATTATAAAATATATAAACTAACTTTTAAAAAATTTGTACTGTGGTTGTTTTTGAAGTTGGCGCTGGTGTCGTAACTGATAACTTAATACTGTCACCACTTGCGCAGCCAGAAGTTGACACTGTGTATAGAATATCGTTACTACCTTCAAAGAAGTTTTGATTTGTAGTACCATCTACCCGATTTAGATTTACAAGTTTAGGTACTGTTATATTACCACTGCTAATTTCTGGCTCACAACTAACATCATTCTCTGTATTATCCTTAGCCGTAAGACTTAAAGCTGTTCCAGATGGCATAGATACAGTTCTGACGTTATTACCATACATCTCAAAAGATACAGCACCTGGTATTATTTTATAATTGTAGAAGGTCGGCGTATCATTAGCGAAACCCATGATAATTTGTTTACGTAATACTGTTGCCAATGCATTATCACATACAGTCGGAGTACTCATATTTTCAAGTACAAAATTTGGTAGGTTAGGTTGAGATAGAGTACTTGCAGCACAAGAGGCTTGTTTAGCATCCTGTGGGAGCGCTCCTCTTTTGTAAACAAATTCACCGGGATTATATTTCAGATCCTCATTGTCATCACGAAAGAAATTACCAATATTATCTAACAGACTATCTATGCCTGCCGTATAAACGTTATCCCCATTCAAATCTGAATACGCTTTATCACCTTCTACGTATGCAATTACACTAACTCGACCATTTGCAGGTCTCGGATTCTGCGAAGTAAATGTTACAGAACAATTTCCTCCAACTGTTGCGCAATTTGGAGTAATTGTACCACCCTCAGCCACAAAACTAACCACTGTACCATCGGGAACAAAGTTGCCTTGACGATCAGTCAAATAAACTGAAACACCTGAAGTATCAATAGCGTTATCAGCTAGAACATTTTTTTCAAGTGCTAGAGTAATGCCTTTCTGCGTAGGTCTACCTGTAGCAACGGCTATATTCTTAGCGGAAGCAGAGATAGTCTCATCTGCTTTTAGTGTGGCTTGAATCTCTACTGGTCCAGGAATGTTACCTGGATATAGGTTTACAGTAACCTTTCCTGATGAGTCGCTGTATAAGGTATCGGAATCTCTATTACCTAGTGAAATAAAATTAAAATCGACTGGCGATTTAATCAAATCAAGTATTACTTCTTGGTTAGCTGCTGGCACACCGTTAGAGTACACTGTAAATTCAATCTGACCAGAAGATGAAGAACCACTATCTTTTGCACCTAGTACCACTGATTCGCTGGTGGTGTATATAATATTACTAGCCTTTATAGCTTTAATATTAACTTCAACACTTTGAGAAGAAGATGTATTATTCGCTGTTACTGCAGTAATGGTTTGTTTATCTTCACATAAATTACCATTACTATCTATTGCCTTATAAGTTGCAGTAACATTGCCCTGATTTGAGGAAACAACACTGGCAGGATCAAATGAACCACAGGTGGCTGAAAAATTTACAGTAACATCATTCTGAAATTTGCCAGTACTAATATCTTTTGTCTGTAAAGTAACTACGGTTGATGCACCTGACTCTAAAACTGTTTCCCCTGTTTTTAAATTAATTAAACTAATATCAACAGCTTGTAAAGAGTAGTTATATTCAGCAGTAGTATCAGTCATATCCTCATATTTAGCTGTGGCAGATAAACTATAGCTACCAGTGTCATTAGGGGATAATGGCACTACAGAAGTTGTTGCAACTCCTTCAGCATTAGTCAATACTGCGCCGTTAGTTGTTCCAAACTTAACGCCTTCACCATTGAAGGTAACTAAAGCTCCACTAACTCCATTCCCTTGAGCATCGGTAACAGTTGCTTTTGCAGTTGCGCCTGACATTGAAAGAGTACGAGTTAGATTACCATTAGCGTCTAATAGTGACATAGGGCTGATCTTCAGCACATTTCCAATATCACCATTGCCTATACCACCATCACCCGTACCCGTACCCGGCTGCTCTACACCCAAATCAGGTGCAGGTGCAACAGAATCTACAGTATCACCGTCACCACCACCACATCCAGCTAGAGTTAGTGATATTGATAACGCCGTAAGCTGAAATAATTTAGAGGTAAAAGGTAATGAGCTATATGACATGTTTTGGACTCCGCGTCAGCAGTAATTTATTCGAGCAAATAAGCGAAAATCATTACACAGAATCATAATAGATTGGTAATGATACATAGATTTACATTAACACCCGTTGTATTAACAGATTGTATTAAATATATAACAGCAACTTTACTGACTTTTGTCATAACTTACAACTAAAAATTAATTTTTACTATTAAATAATCAACAACATAGCCAGTGAATTTCAGGGTATAATAGCCATCCTTTAGATCGACAATAATCATAAAAATATTTGAGTATTCATCACTTTTATGGTATAAATGTCGGCTTTAAAATTTTCTGAATTGGTAAGCTTGTTATTTGCCTTTAGATAACAGCAATATCAACTCAACATTCATATAGTTTTGTTTGGTGCAAAGCTGCCGCTTGCTGTGTCCATGCCGCAAAAACGTGCAACTTGCCCAGACTGGTATGAGAAAAACTCATACCTCATAGATTAGGAGTTCGCCATGTCTCGAGTTTGCCAAGTGACTGGAAAGCGCCCTATGGTGGGTAATAATGTTTCGCACGCAAACAACAAAACCCGTCGTCGCTTTCTACCAAACCTTCATAACCATCGTTTTTGGGTAGAGTCTGAAAATCGTTTTGTACGTCTACGTGTGTCTACCAAAGGTATGCGCACTATTGACAAACTTGGTATCGATAAAGTGTTAGCAGATATGCGCGCACAAGGTCAAAAAGTATAAGTTAAGACTGGCAGCTTAATATCTCGATAATTTTCGTCATTTAAGCTGCTTTTCTGCTGCATCTTATGTAGCTACTTAATATTTTATATCCGTACCTATCGTTTGAAGACCCCTCATTTACAGGAAAGCTATCATGAGAGATAAAATTAAATTAGTATCAACAGCTGGTACTGGGTATTACTACACCACTACTAAAAACAAACGCACTATGCCTGGCAAAATGGAAATGAAGAAATTCGATCCAAAAATTCGCCAGCACGTGATGTTTAAAGAAGCTAAAATCAAATAATTGCTATAATTTATAGAATATATTTTCATATATACTTTCTATAAATAAGTTATTTGAGAAAAAGGGTATATCAATTGATATACCCTTTTTTATGCTTACTACTTTTCATGATTATTATTTTAATTAACGACTACTGGCCATCCTAACAGCAACTCATCTCATCACTAACTATAGTGCGTCGGCTCTTTGTCATAAACATGCGCATGCCATTGGCTCATCTGCTTTTGCATAATCACCTGAATCGCGGCATGAATCATATGCTGACCTATTGCTTGGGTGTCACTACCGAGCAGCTCTTTCAGCTTTTCAGAAAAATCAATGGTCATCAGCGGCGCTTCGTCTTGTTCCGCGTCACGTAACAATAAGCGACCATCTTCTGCCTCTACCAACTCAAGGGTAGTCTCTTTGGCAAATCCTGCAAATTGATCCGTACTTTCGTTATCTACTTCTATATCATTATCGATATCGTATGGCATGAATTGCTTCCTCATTGTCCCGTCTAATACTTGCAAGAAAAATCACGCGTCGCAACATTATTGTTTTACAGTAATACGGGTAAAACTATCTTAGTCATACAATGGACGCTTTGGTCTTGAAATTCAAGGCTTGTCACATAAGTCTTCTACATAAAGGCTTTTTGGGTGTGCTATCACTGATAGTATTAGCGCCAGTAGCGTAATTTTGCCACAGTAAATAAGAAGGCAACAAACATACCGAGATAGTACATAAGCTTTAACTCTAATGTCGGATCTCGATATTTAAACGGTAAGGCTACAGTGGCGGTGGCGGTCGGAAATATCAACAGCATAAGCAGCCAGTTTTCGATGACATTGAGCCAGCCTTGTAAATCAGTACCGTTACGTAATGATGCCAGCCCTAGCAGCAAACAGGCGATAATTAAGCTCGTGAATAAGCCATTGGGTAGGTCTTTTGGATAGATGATATTGGCAATCTTGGTCGGTATGATTCTCATGTAAAATTCCAGTCACGCTTGCAGCGCGTGACTTAATAATTAAAAATTGTATAAAAACAGCCTATCATAAATATTGCAGTGCACTATTTACTAAACAGCTTTATCTCTGCTCATAAGACTCTAACTGTAAGTACCCATTAACCAAAGCATCGATATACAAGAGGTTAAATAACCCAAGCTAATGGCATTCCAGCTCTCTATATGCATGCCTTTAACTTTGTTAAGTATCTTCGAACCTAGCCAAAAAAACAGGGGAATGCCCAGCATAAATGCAGGCACAATGACCGCAGCATGACGTAATACTTCACCAGTATCATCACCCACCATTAGCCGAAAGCCATAACCCGCCAGACTTAGAACCAAGGCAAATACAGCCAAGCCAATAGTAATACCCTTTGGCACCAAGCTGCGTTGCTGTGTCTCATTCTGAATTGGCTGCTCAGTGCTTTGCTCTGACTCAGGTGATTCTGACGAATTGATTGAGTTTTTTGTGTCCATATTTCACCTTTACGTAACTTGCCATTATGCATCGTTATCCGTTATACAGCACATTTTGCTACTATTCTTTTATGACGAAAATGACTGATGAACGTATTTACCAGTCACATAAGACCGTGGTTATTCGTTACCATTAGCCAAAGCCAGCTCAGCACGCATAGCATCAATAGCCACTTTATAGTCATCTTGGCTAAAGATCGCCGACCCTGCCACAAACATATCAGCACCCGCTTCGGCAATGGCTCGGATATTACTGGCTTTGATACCGCCATCTACTTCTAATCTGATATCACGACCACTGGTGATGATGCGCTGACGGACTTGGCGCACTTTTTCTAACGTCCCTTCAATAAATGACTGACCGCCAAAACCTGGGTTGACGCTCATCAATAAAATTTGATCTACCTTGTCCATCACATAGTCTAAATAATGTAATGGCGTTGCTGGATTCAATACTAAACCACATTCAGCACCGCCATCTTTGATCAGTTGTAAAGAGCGATCAATATGCCCACTGGCTTCTGGATGAAAAGTGATAACACTCGCACCTGCTTCCAAAAACTGCTCAATCATGCCGTCAACTGGCGAGACCATCAAATGCACATCGATTGGTGCATCAATCCCATAATCACGTAGCGCCTTACAAATCATACTGCCAAAGGTGAGATTGGGTACATAATGGTTGTCCATTACATCAAAATGAATCACATCAGCACCTGATTCCAACACCCTTTCAACTTCTTCACCTAGACGTGCAAAATCAGCTGAGAGTATTGATGGGGCAATAAGATAAGGTTTAGAAGGAATAATCATAGTTGAGCTACCTGATTCTGTTGAAATAAAATACGAATAAAATAAAAAGAAACTAAGGACTGGCTTAAAAAACTGAGCCTTTAAAGCAATAATATTAAGAACTCAAACCACTAGCGCTGCTTATACTGGGTTTTGCAATAAGCACGACCGACATCGAAGCCTCGCTTAGCTTGATGTTTGGTCGTGCGATTACTGACACGCTGACGCCATAAGCGAAAAGATGACGGCTTTAGCGTTTGGCGCATCAGCTTAATCACGCCTGCTTCATTGAGACCATAGCTATGCTCTATCGCCGCAAACGGTGTTCTGTCCTCCCACGCCATTTCTATCACTCGTGAGACGTGCGCGTCATCTAGCACTTTATCACCCGACTCATTGACTACAGTTGCGATAAGCTCATCTGAACGTGTCTGTCTGTCATTTGATTCAGTACTAATATCAGCATGCTGATTATTTTTTAGAGCCGCGGTCATATCGGCTTGCATGGTCGCAAGCGATGACTGAACGGTTTGCTGCTTACAAGCCAAACCATCGGCTACTAATGCTGTCAGATTACTTACCATAAAACCTTACCTTTAAAGAGGCTTAACAGATATTCAGCCAACTTCTATTTTATATGAATCTATTTTATATCAATAAGTACGCTTGACTAAATAATCAGCGTAACTGTCTGTCAATTTATCGATCAGATCATCATTCTAATACTGGACTTAGCTCATTTGTGCCATATGCCAGTGATGTTCAATATGATCGTTAATCACCGTTTGAATAAAGTAGTAGCTATGATCGTGACCCGCCTGATAACGCAAGGTTAAGGGCTGATTGGCTTTGTCACAAGCGCGTTGTAATTTAGTGGTTTGTAGTTGACCCTCTGCTAAAAAATTGTCAGCCGCGCCTTGATCCACTAAGATACTTGCATACTGCTGCCCTGATTTTTCAATCATCTGTGCAGCATCTGCCTGCGCCCATCGTGACTTATCATCGCCGAAGTATTCTGTATAAGCAGCTTGCCCCCATGCCGACTCACTGGCCGCGCACACAGGCGATAAAGCTGAGACACTCACAAACTTGCCTGGAAACTTAAAGCCTAATAGTAATGCTCCGTGACCGCCCATCGAATGCCCTGTCACGCCGATACTATCAATAGGAAATTCTGAGCGTAACAAGTCATATAACTCATCAACGATGTAGCTTTGCATATTAAAATGCTCTGACCAAGGTGTTTGCGTCGCATCGACATAATAGCTGGCACCCTGACCGACAAAATAGCGGTCGTCGTTTGGCACATCGCTGTCATCACTACTTCGAGGTGATGTATCAGGCGCGATAAGTATCATGCCAAGCTCGCTACATTTTTGTTGAAAATGTGCTTTGTGGGTGACATTATCAGCATTGCAAGTGAGACCCGATAAATATAGAATCGCTGGACAACGGCGACCAGCAAGCGCTTCATCTGGCAGATAAATGCTAAAGGTCATCGGTGTTTTGGTCGATGATGATTGATGGCTATAGTAATGCTGCTCACCATCGAAACAGCGGTTGACGCTGATCTGCGTGATTTTTGAGTTGGTAGATAAACTGTGTTTATAAGAGTTGTTCATAAGCGATATCCTTTTTATCCAAAGTAAAGTACACGATGACTTATAAAAAGCATTGGTAAAGTAATACTAGTACTTCTCCAAACTCACTTAGTACTCAATCATTATACCATTCACAAGAATTAAAGTAGTAAGGAAAGCGAGTGTCAGTATTACAGATTCTAGACTGAACGAGCTTAATACGGCTCATCGTGATTTTTGGGTTGCGGGTTTACTGTTAATTGTTAGTTGTTAATTGGCAGTGATCGCAGTATTAGCCACTGGCTGACCAGAAGCACTATCCTCTGCGATATTAATGGCGATAGAATCACTGTCATTAATAATGCTGGCAACTGGTGGTCGGGTTTTATCAAACAATACTTGTTCGAATGCTGGCAAAGCAGTCTCCATCAGACTACCAATCACCATCTGCGGCTCTGAGGGTTCAAAACCCATCGCACTTTCACGCTCATTCACACGCAAACGGGCAGCTTTAAAAGCAGATTCAAAACTGGTATTGCCACGCAGGCTTTCAGCAAAAAACGCTTGCCCAAAATAGGTCATCTCAGCAGTATTGGTACAGCCAAACGATGCCTTATCCGCCGCTGATGCGGTAATCACCACCGTGGTTGGGGAGGCCAATTCATCGATAAATGAGCCTGAATAGCAAGCAGATACCACAATCACCCGCCAGCGAATACCTGAAGCGTCTAGCGCCTCCCGTAACCATGCGGCATCTAGATTCTCCATTGCTAATGGTGGATTTGCTAATTGAATGATATTTTCGTTGCCGTGTGAAGACAAGGTTAGGAATAACACATCTTCATCGGCATTCATCTGCTGACCAATTTTCTTTAATCCACGCAGAATGCTGGTTTTGGTAGCGATTGGCTCATCAAGCCAACTATAAGTATTGTTGATCAACGAGAGTGAATGTCCACTAGTACCAAAACGCACATCGAACAGCTCACGCACTTTATTAATCTCAGAGCGAAAGACATCTTGACCAGAGAAGCCTGCCACACCCATAAAATACCAGTCGGTCTTGCCCGAAGTGCTAGGATCGATACTATTTAATGCTTGCTGTAACAAACGAGGTTGCTCATATAATGCTGCTTCTGCTAAAACAGGCTCTACCGGAATCTGCTTAAATATAGGCTGGTCCGCGACATTACGCTGCCAAATCGTCAACAGTGCGACTGCACCTACCAATACAATGACCCGCTCCCACCACGGTATGCGTAGACGACGAGAAAAAATCCATAATAATGCCAACGTCTGCCATAAAAACAGCACCAAAAACAGTATGGGTAAAAGTGAATAGCTCCAATCTGGCAACCAACCATAACTGCCTAAAAACTGCACCAAACTTTGTAATAGTGCAGATAAGGTATCAGCCACTAACCACAATACCACAGGCACAAACACCAACGTTTGATTGCCAGAACGCCGTGCCAAAATAATGCCGCCCAATAAAATTATCATCGGCCAAATCAAGTAGCTGACCAACCCTTGCTCATTAAAGATACTGCCATTTTCCGCGGCCAACCAAGAAAAAAGCACGTTGCTACCGAGCGCTAAGAGTGCAAATACGGCAAACTGGATAAAGGTAGGTTTTACCCAAGAAAACGCGCGCGTCGACCCTACTAGCATCCACAAGGTTGCAATAATATTGGCAGCGAAATTGAGCGAAAAACGCTGAAGCGATACGGTTTTTAACGACGCAAGTGACAAAGACTTAAACCTCTAGCCAGTCGAGAAAAGAAAGTGAGTTGATGATGATTTTTGGTGTGGCAGCTACCTACGAAATGTCATTAATTCACATTTTTTATATAGCATATAGACATCAAGATTACATGCAATTCACAATGAGATAATTTTAAGAGACGAATAGCAAAGACTAAAAATATGACTAAACAGTTTAGCTCGCTAATATAACGCGATTGTAACGGATTGTCGGTCAAGAGGATAAGGCTGATTTGTAAAATTCGCTTAAATTTGGCTAAGAACATATAAAAAAGGAGGTCTTGAATCCAAGACCTCCTTTTATCTCAATAATGACTGTATCAGAGACTCACTACTATCTCATCAAAAGCTCATTCACACGTTTTAGATAAGCGGCTGGATCATCTAATTGACCGCCATCTGCTAGCAATGCTTGGTCAAAAATTACTTGCGCCAATTTATCAAAATCGACGTCAGATTGCTCGCTAATCTCTAACTTTTTAATCAATGGATGATCAGGGTTGACCTCTAATGTTGGCTTGCTTTCTGGCACATCTTGACCCATTTGCTTAAGCATCTGAATCATTTGTGGTGATAGCTCACCTTCCCCAACGACCAAGCAGGCAGGACTATCAACCAAACGCGTTGATACTTTAACGTCTTTGGCACGTTCGCCTAACGCCGCTTTAAGTTTATCAACGACTGGCTTCATGGTTTCTTGCGCTTTTTCAGCTTCCGCTTTTTCGGCTTCGTCTTGCAAATCGCCCAAATCAACGGCACCTTTAGCGATGTTTTGTAGCGGTGTCTCATCAAATGAGGTCAAGAAGTTCATCGCCCACTCATCAACACGACTAGTCATCAAAATAACTTCGATACCTTTCTTTTTAAACAGCTCAAGTTGTGGGCTATTTTTAGCAGCTGCTAGATTGTCAGCCGTTAGATAATAGATGGCTTTTTGACCCTCTTTCATACGCGCTTTATAGTCTTCAAAGCTGGTCGTCACACTATCCTGAGTACTGGTCGCATAGCGGAGCAATTTGGCAATACGTTCTTGATTGCCCATGTCTTCGCCAACGCCTTCTTTGATAACATCACCAAATTCAGCGTAGAACTGCGCGAATTTTTCTTGCTTATCACTGTCTTCACTGTTGGCAAGACTGGCTAGCAAAGTCAAAATGCGACGGGCGTTACCATCACGAATAGACTTCACATCACGCGACTCTTGTAATAGCTCGCGGCTCACGTTCAATGGCAAGTCTGCTGAATCAATGACCCCTTTGACGAAACGCAGGTACATTGGCAATAATTGCTCAGCTTCATCCATAATAAAGACGCGCTTCACGTATAGCTTTAGACCATGCTGCTGGTCACGAGTATACAAATCGACAGGGGCTTTTTTCGGAATATACAATAGCTGAGTATACTGAACACGACCTTCGACACGGTTATGCGTCCATGCTAGTGGCGCATCCATGTCATAGGTGATATTTTTATAAAAATCGATATACTCTTCATCTTCAATCTCAGATGCCGTACGTGTCCATAGCGCGCTGGCTTTATTGATAGTTTCCCATTCATCGGTCAATACCATCTCGCCGCTGGTTGGAGCGCTGTTTTCTTCAGAATCGTCGCCCTCTTCTTTGACATCTTCTTGCCAAACTTCTTTACGCATCTGAATCGGTAAGCTGATATGGTCTGAGTATTTATTAACCAACTGCTTAATTTTGCCACGGTCTAAATAGCTGTCTTCACCCTCACTATATTGCTCTTTTAAATGCAAAGTAATGACGGTGCCACGAGTTTCTTTCGTGATAGGTTCAACCGTAAAGCTACCGGTACCATCTGATACCCAGCGTACACCTTTATCCGCAGTCTCGCCCGCTTTGCGTGTTTCGACGCTAATCGTGTCAGCAACGATAAAACCTGAATAGAAGCCAACCCCAAACTGTCCGATTAATTGACCATCTTGCTTTTGTGATTCAGACAGCTTGTCTAAAAATGCTTTGGTACCGGACTTGGCAATTGTGCCTAAGTTTTCGATGGCATCGGCTTCATTCATGCCAATACCGTTGTCGGTAAAGGTAATGGTTTTGGCCTCTTCATCGACCGCAATGCGAATTTTTAGCTCACCATCGTCTTCATAAAGGCTGTCATCATTGGTCGCTTCAAAGCGCAATTTATCACAAGCATCAGAGGCGTTTGAAACCAGCTCACGCACAAAGATATCAGAATTAGAATAAAGCGAATGCGTGACCAAATGCAGCAGTTGCGCCACTTCCGCCTCAAAGGTATGTTTTTTTAATTCAGGGGTGCTTTTATTAACATTGATGCTATCAACTTTTTGGTTATCAACTGGGGTCTGTTCACTCATAAAAAACTCCTTTAATTTATGTCAAAAACGTATCATAAAATAGCAATCATTTGACTGTCTCTACTCAGCTACAAATTAAGCAGTTCAATTTCGAATATCGCTAAGCTGTTTATACTAATAGGGGCGCAGCAGAAAATTTCAAGCTGAAAAGCACAATTCAACAAAAACACCGCCCTAGTTTCCTAAGGCGGTGTCGTTATATCGATAATAGGTTTAGCAAGTATATTCAGCAAATAGATTTAGTAATACGTTTTTAGATAGACCTATCAACTATAAGCAGCTAGGCAAATGCAGCGCTGGATCTGACTCACGAGCATTCATCGCATCTTCAACCGTTAAGCCTAGTGCTTTGGCAACGCCTGCGCCATAAGCAGCATCACACCAGTTACAGTTGCGAATGTGGCGATACTGAATAAAGTCCGGCACACCAGCCATATTATTCGCTGTGTTTTCGAATAGCACTTGTTGTTGCTCAGCACTCATCAAATTAAACAATGCGCGAGGTTGGCTAAAATAATCGCTATCGTCTTCACGGAAGTCATAATGCGCCGCATAGCCGTCAATTTTTAATGGTGGCTCAGCATAATCAGGCTGCTCTTGCCACTGGCTAAAGCTGTTTGGTTCATAATGCGGGCGACTGCCATAGTTATCATCGACACGGCCTTGACCATCACGATGATTGCTCATCACAGGGCAACGCGGCTTATTTACCGGAATCTGTTGATGATTGACACCGACACGATAACGCTGAGCATCGGCATAGTTAACCAAGCGGTTTTGTAGCATTTTATCTGGTGAAACGCTGATACCCGGTACCAAATTACTTGGGGCAAATGCAGCTTGTTCCACATCAACAAAGTAGTTGTCAGAGTTTTTATTTAATTCAAACTCACCCACTTCAATCAGCGGATAATCCCCTTTTGGCCATACTTTGGTCAAGTCAAACGGATGATAAGGAACGGTATCCGCCTCAGCTTCTGGCATGATTTGCACATACATTTTCCATTTAGGAAAATCACCATTTTCGATGGCATCGTACAAGTCTTTTTGATGACTCTCACGATCAGAACCAACCACCTCTGCCGCTTCTGCATCGGTCAAGTTCTTAATGCCTTGTTGCGTACGGAAATGGAATTTTACCCAAAAACGTTCTTTGGCTTCGTTCCAAAAACTATACGTGTGCGAGCCAAAACCATGCATATTTCTGTACGAGGCTGGCAGACCGCGATCACTCATAACGATAGTAACTTGATGTAAGGCTTCAGGTAATAAAGTCCAAAAGTCCCAGTTGTTGGTCGCCGAACGCATATTGGTACGTGGATCACGTTTGACGGCTTTGTTTAGGTCTGGGAATTTGCGCGGATCACGTAAAAAGAACACAGGTGTATTATTTCCCACCATATCCCAGTTACCTTCTTCGGTGTAGAATTTCAAAGCAAATCCGCGAATGTCACGCTCGGCATCAGCTGCGCCGCGCTCACCTGCTACGGTACTAAAGCGCGCAAACATCTCAGTCTGCTTACCCACTTCGCTAAAAATATCCGCACGGGTATATTTAGTGATGTCATTGGTCACGGTAAAAGTACCAAATGCGCCAGAACCTTTGGCATGCATACGGCGCTCTGGAATCACTTCACGGACGAAATTTCCTAACTTTTCATTGAGCCAAACATCTTGCGCCAATAATGGGCCGCGTTTGCCTGCAGTCATGCTGTTTTGATTGTCTGCCACTGGTGCGCCATTGCCCATGGTCAATTGGGTCGGTGCGTAAGGACATTTTTTATCGCTCATATCGTTGTTTATGTCGTTGCTCATAGTCATACTCCTGTGAATAGCAAATGGATTAAAGTACAAAACCTATTCTGAATACGCTTCTATTAATAGTTCCAGAATAGTTGTCAGCTTGTTCGAAAAACGGTTTGTTTTTTTCATAGTAATGTCTAATGACAGTCATGTTCTGTGGTTAGATACTATTACAACCCATTACCATTGATTTGTATAATTAATTAATTACATGCTTTCGTTTTGTTTTTCATAACCACTTAACTTGTTTTCTACTCATCCAAATACTTTATTCCTTAGGATGATTGTTATTAACAACGATAAATATTAACAGTGCAACTACTCTCTATGAGCCTTGCTATCACTTTTTTAAAGCGAATTGACCATATTAAATAGAGCTTAATTAAATACCACAGAGCCATTAACGCGGCATCGGACGAATGGTCAAAATTTGCTCACTACGACCAAAAGGGCCATTGATGTCATGCAACACAGCGCTCGTTAAGCCAATGCCATCATTGCCATACTGCTGCACCGCTTCGATGCCAAGCCAGCGACCTTGCGGCGCGCGATGCATATGAATTTGCAAATCCGTATTGGGAAACATCCATTCTAATTCTGACAAGCCAAGCCCAAGTCGCGGCACAACGCCATTGGCCGTATCGACCATGCCCAATAGATGCACCAAGTCATCAGTTGGCTTGCCCTCGATCATATCCACATCGTTAGTAATCCAGACCATACCGCGTCCTGGGCGACGCTGCGTATCATCAGCGACCAAGCGCACACTCTCAATAAACCCGCCCGGCCAGCCTTTCATGTCTTCCCAGATGGGCAATTCTTCGGGCTTATGTACCGCTTTTTGGTCTTCAGTACCTGCAATCTCGCTGGTATCTTGGGTCATTAGACGCCATGCCCGCGCAATAATTGCATCACGACCGCGACTGCTCATGACTGCTTCAATCAGCTCAATGGTCTTGCCCGGACGAATACAACGCGTGGTAATGGTAAAGTCATCAAGCGGTATTAATCCTAAAATGTCTAGGCTAATGCGAGCGATACGCATGTTTTCTTGCGGCGCATAACCGTTGAGCTCAGCCGTGAGCAATCCTGTCGCTGGCGCCATATGCTGTTCATGCTCATTCCAAGCGCCTTGGGCATGCTTGGTTGGCTGATAATGTGCGACGTTGACGCCGTCTTCTCGCTGTTCGCGTTTGATAAAGTTATAATAAGCTGACATGACTGTCCTATGATTTATTTGATAAGCTCTTGTTGTTTTAACTTAAGAACCTGTCGACTCTTAATGACAAAAAATAATGCAACGACCATCGCGGCAATTAATACGCCATAAAAAACATTCTTTTCTCGCATAAAATGCAGAATATTACTGCCCAACACGAATCCCACCACCACGATGACAAACAAATTCACTTTCAATTGTTTGTTAACCTCAGCGAGAGTGGCTTCTGCCAATACAAATCCTTTTTTTTGCTTTTTCATTTTGCGTTACCTACTATACGTTACCTATTAGATGTCTTGTACAAAGCCTTATCTACTTACCCATTTGGGTGACTGGGATACGCAAGGCTTTAGGCAGACTGAAGGTGACATTTTCTTCGATCCCTGATAGCTCACTCGGTAAATCGCCACCCCAATCTTGCAGCTGCTGTAGCACTTCTTGAATCAGTACTTCGGGTGCTGATGCGCCAGCGGTGACGCCGATACTCTGCACACCATCCAACCAGCTTTTATCCATCTCACTGGCATTGTCGATTAAATACGCACGGCAATTCATCCGCTCAGCCAGCTCACGCAGACGATTAGAATTGGATGAATTGGGCGAGCCAACCACCAAGACCACCTCACAGCGACTGGCTAAGTCTTTTACCGCATCTTGGCGGTTTTGCGTGGCATAACAGATATCGTCTTTGCGCGGACCTTGGATACTAGGGAATTTTTCACGCAGTGCATCGATGACGCGCGCTGTGTCATCCATAGATAAGGTCGTTTGGGTAACAAATGCCAAACGTTCGGCATTTTGTACGCTCAATGCTGCCACATCGGCTTCGTTTTCAACCAAATGAATGTGACCGCCGTGGCGACGGTTAAAGCGCCCCATCGTGCCTTCCACTTCGGGATGTCCAGCGTGCCCAATCAATACCGCATCCATACCCTCTTGCGCAAATTTAGCGACTTCGATATGTACCTTAGTGACCAGCGGACAAGTGGCATCAAATACGGTCAAATCGCGGCGTTCAGCCTCATCTTCGACAGCTTTTGATACACCATGAGCAGAAAAAATAACGATAGAGCCATCTGGCACTTCATGAAGTTCTTCCACAAAGACTGCACCGCGATTGGCCAAATCAGAGACGACAAATTTATTATGCACCACCTCGTGACGGACATAAATGGGCGGTTCAAAACGTGTCAATGCTTCGTTCACAATCGCAATCGCGCGATCCACACCAGCACAAAATCCACGTGGATTGGCAAGATAAATTTGCATAAGAGGGCCTATCATTAGATAATTTATTATTAAAGCTTAAATACACAACATTACTGTCAAAAGCTTTAATTCAAAAATTGGGATGAATTCATTACGCTACTTTAGCATAATTTACTTTTATTGCCTTTGAAAATAGCACGGTACTAGAGGCTGTTTTAACTAGAAGCACACACATATTCATACGTTCAAAGTATTTATCCATAGTGGCAGCGTTAACTGCACTTAATGCACCAAAAATGTGATTTATACTAAGTCGCCCTATACCATCTTTACACCGCTTCGATGATAACGACTGGTCAAAGGCGGCTTTAATTAAAATAAAAACCACAAAAGCAGTTTATAATAGTGCATCGATGACAATGTCTATCGCCATAAATGATGGCGATTTTTCTTTTTACCAGTTTTGAATTGTTTACTAAAAAAGCTTTGGCTCTTTTACTCGCACAGATTTGACTAGCACACACTCCATTAGGACACATTGTATGACAGGTTCATTATTTATTATTACCGCCGCCTCAGGTACGGGCAAAACCTCACTGGTAAAGCAGCTACTTGCCACGACTAATGACTTAACCGTCAGCGTATCACACACCACGCGCACGCCACGTCCCGGCGAGATTGATGGTCACCATTATCATTTTACCGACGTCGAAAACTTTGTGACTGCCATCGGTGAAAACAAGTTTTTAGAACATGCTGAGGTCTTTGGTAATTACTATGGTACCTCGGAGCAAAGTGTGCGGACGCAGTTAGAAGCAGGCGTCGATGTTATTTTAGAGATTGATTGGCAGGGCGCACTACAAGTCAAAAAAATCTTTACTGACGCCATTATGATTTTTATTTTACCGCCAAGTATTGCCACTTTACGTCAGCGTCTATCGACGCGTGGGCAAGATACTATGGAGGTAATAGAGCAACGTCTGGCTGGCGCAGTGACTGAGATGGCGCAATATGTCCATTTTGATTTCGTGATTATTAATGACAATTTTGAGGTCGCTTTAACTGAGCTAAAAGCCATTATCGTGGCGGACAGGCAGACGCTTAAGCGTCAACAGCAGCGGTATCATCGCACCATCAGCAATTTACTTAGCAATAAAGTAGAAGAGTAAAGCAAGAACGAAATACTACTGTCAACTCAGTCGATGAGCGCTTATTAATAGATACGTTAATAGACACGTAAAAAGCAACTACGCGGCTGGGCAAAAAATGCTATAATGTCTCGCTATCCCCCTTTATATTTTGATATTATTTTTATTGAGTGGCGGGCAAGCTCCGTGACTAATAAAAACAACCGAGGTAGCTACATATGGCACGAGTGACGATTGAAGATTGTTTGGATAATGTTGATAATCGCTTTGAACTGATTTTAGTGGCAAGCAAACGTGCACGTCAATTGGCTAAAGGTATCGCTGAACCATTGGTTGATGTGGATAATGACAAGCCTACGGTATTGGCATTGCGTGAAATCGCTGCTGGTAAAATCACTCGCGATATCCTAAATCAGCCAGAGCACAACTTTGCCACCAGTTCATTAGATTTGGCACTGTCAGGCGATCATGGTTTTTAAGACACTGTATTATTAAGATACAGCATTGAAGGTTTGTCGTATGAAGCCTATAAAGCTAACCACTGCCTTATAAGACAAATCTACACAGTGATGACATATTGACGAGAGACCACAGCATAGGCTGTGGTTTTTTGGTTGTAATAGCTGGTTGCTGTGATATTGCTTTGATTGTTTTAGTCACCATTTATACCTGAAAAACTACCATTGAGTTAGAATTTCTAAATTTTTATAGCACCTGTTCGCTTAGCAGTTGACATTGAATGCGATTTACGATTAATTAGAGGATGGTCTACCTATTTTTATCTTTTTTCTCGAGATTTTTTATATTTATAGTATTCCAGCATTCATTCAGTCACCATTTACCCGATAGACAGTCAGGCAAACAGGTAATGGAAAATAGGATCGTTACTTTATGAGTCAAACCTTACCCAAACTCAGCCATCATTTAGTCGATGAGGCTCAATATAATTTACTGCGCTCAGTAGGTTACCTCACTGCTGCTGAACGCCGTGATATTATTGATGCCTGTGAGTTCGGTGATATTGCGCACATCAAAGATAAGCGTAAATCAGGAGAGCCTTATATCACCCACCCGATTGCGGTGGCCGAGATACTGGCAGGTTTTCGTTTGGATCGAGATACGATTATTGCAGCGATTTTGCATGATACGGTCGAAGACACCGAGGTTAGCGATGAGCAGATTGAGCAGCGCTATGGCAAAATAGTGGCGAGACTGGTCGACGGTGTGACTAAGCTAAAGTCGTCCTCACATAATAAACAGCAAAATAAAGCAGCCACCTTTCATAAAATTTTGACAGCCACCCTTGCTGACCCACGCGTATTGATTATTAAGCTTGCTGACCGCTTACATAATATGTCGACACTAGATGCGGTACGCCCGGAAAAACAACGCACTACAGCACAAGAAACGTTGGATTTTTATGTACCGTTTGCACGGCTGATGGGGCTTAATGATATTGCCGATTATATTGAGGTGCTCTGTTACCGTAACCTTGATTCTGACATGTACAACAAACTTTCTGACAAGCTACTACAGCACGGGCTTGGGCGTAACTTTCAAAGAGAGGCCATCCATCGCTACTTGAGTATTGTCCTCAATAATTTGGGGTTGAATGGTCTGGTCAAAGTTTTAGACAATCGCGTGGTCATCTACCGTCAGTTTTTTCGCAATCGCGGTGAAATCAATGCTCTACTCCGTCATTATGCCTTTGAGATTGTCCTCGATAATGTCGAAGCCTGTGACAAATTGGCCTATTACTTAATTAAAAAATACCAGATTGATGACTCTCATATCGCTGATAATATTCGTCGTCCGCTACCGGGTGGCAATCAATCACTCACGCTTATCTATGAGCGCGATAACGATGTCGTCAAAGTGACGATTTTGACCAAGCAAATGCAAAGCGCAGCGCGGCTTGGTGTCATCGGTGCAGAGCATGCCTCAGACGTTAGCCAATCGGTTATCCAAGCGTCATTACGCAATATGAAAGACTTAGTCGATGAAGACAGCTTAGATGAAAATAGCCCAGACTTTTCAGCGGCAGTCTCTACCATTAATGAGCTGATGGATTACCTACACTCCAGTAAAATCATCTGCTATAGTCCAAAGGGTCGCGCTTATGAGCTACCACAAGGCGCAACCGCGCTAGACTTTGCTTACGCTGTCGGACCGATGGTCGGCAATGTAGCCGTTGGCGCCAATATCGATGGTAAAAAAGCCAAACTTGGCACAGTCGTTAAGAATGGGCAGCTGGTTGAAATAGAAGTCAATAGCCACTCAGAACCAAAAGCAGAATGGCTGGGATTTGTCGTGACCAATAAAGCGCGTGAAGAGATTTTGCGTTGGTTTAAAGACTTGTCTCCTGCTGATAAGCAACACCATGGTCAACAAGCCTTAGATCGGGCGCTAAAAACCTATCAAAAAAGTCTCGATGACTTAACTGATAGTGATTGGAAAAATCTCACTGAATGGCGTGGCTTGACCGAAAAATCCGAACTATTTGAGCAAATAAGCTCTGGTACGTTACTACCACAGCTGGTGGTAACTCGCTTGTTTAGCGATGAAGTCAATGATTTACAAGCACAAGAACACAGCGATGATATGACCCAACCACAGCAGCTGATAGTCAATGCGTCTGGGGTTGAGCTTGATTTTGCCAATTGTTGTCATCCTATTTATGGTGATCCTATCGTCGGTCATTTGTCCCGTCACGGTCTGGTTGTTCATCGACACAAGTGCTTTTCACTTGACGATATTCGTAAAGACAATCCTTATCAGGTTATACAACTGCGCTGGCGTAATGACAAGGCTGTAAAACAAGGTGACGCTGGCGAACATGACATAAAAAATACCGGAAAGATTCGCTTTCCAGCCTATTTAAAACTATCTATTGCCCTCAGCGACGAACAGATTACTGAAGTCATCTATCATTTACGCCAACTAAATATAGGGGTAGAAAAAGTAGACGTGCGCAGTAGTGACACCATCATCCATATCATCGTTCGCAGTCGCAATCATCTAGCACAAGGCATTCGCGAGCTACGCTCCTTGCTAGGTTTTCCAAATATCATCAGGCTGTATCAGCTGTAGTGCTGGTAATAAGGTGTAGTGCACGTGATACATTGCCACCAACACTCACTCAATAGAACATTGAATAATGGATTTAGAAAATTTTAGAAAGACCTGAAATAATGATAAACTGTGTTTTTTGATTTTTAGCAAATAAACGTAGAGCGTGTCATCATTTGCACGGTGAAAAATGAAATGTAAATGATGAATAATGCGCCCTTACCTACCAAACCAGAAAAAGATAAAAAGGATATATAATATGACTCGTCAAACCATTCAAACTGATAAAGCACCTGCTGCCGTTGGTACTTATTCACAAGCCGTCAAAGTCGGTAACACCGTCTATATTTCAGGACAATTGGGTTTTGACCCTGATACCATGGAATTAAAAGAAGGTTTTAAAGCACAGGCTGAGCAAGTGTTCGAAAACATCAAAGCCATCTGTGAAGCGGCTGGTGGCAGCTTAAATGACGTAGTTAAATTTAACGTGTCATTGACTGATTTGAGTGATTTTGCGGCACTAAACGACGTGTTTGTTGCCAATTTGAGCGAGCCATATCCTGCCCGTGCAGCCGTCCAAGTAGCGGCGTTACCTAAAGGCGGTGTGGTCGAGATTGAGTCAATTTTATATATTGAGTAACTTAAGCCGTATCATCATATAAATGGTAAGGCTTAATACATAGACGTACTTAATTCTCAAGTCGTTACGTCAAAAAAGCTACTGCTAAAAGGTAAGGCCAGAGTAAGCCCAAATATCACTATTTGGGCTTACTGCTATTATTCTTATCAATATTACGATCTAGTTATCTAAAAGCTGGTTATCTAAAGTCCATTTACCTAAAAACTGTTTATCCAAAAACCATTTACCTGAAAACTAGGAACGCATTCTATGTTGGTACAAGTTGCTCTACCCGTGCCCCTTTATCGGGTATTTGACTATAGCGTACCAGCAGATATAAACAACTTATCAAGCCCTTCTTTACCCCCTATTGGCTGCCGTGTCGAAGTATCCTTTGGTCGTCAAACTTTAATCGGTATCGTCGTCGCTCATATTCCAGAAGCAAATAGCAGCGTGCCACTTAATAAGCTAAAACCTATCAATAAATGCTTGGATGCTGAGCCTATTTTAGAGACCAGTATGCTAAAGCTGGCACATTGGCTAGCGCGTTATTACCACTACCCGCTTGGTGACGTTTTAGCAGTCATGCTGCCAACTCTCGTTCGTCAAGGTAAGCCGCTGGATTTACTGATTACCCATTGGCGAATTTTGCCACATGTAAGCGACAATGACTTTCGTGCCAATGCCAAAAAACAAAAACAACAATTCGATATGCTTAAGCTGCATGGTGAGCGTGGCGCGAGTGAAGATGTTTTATTGCTAGAGGGCATGGAAAGGAGTTTTTTAAAGGCGCTCGAAGACAAAGGTTTAATCGAGCGCTATATTCAGACCATACAATCACCTGCGCCTGTTAAATTAGCAAAAATGCCCCTTGATCTCAATGACGAGCAAAAACTCGCCGTTACCGCCATTATTGCGGCTCATGAAGCCAATCGCTACACGGGGTTTTTATTAAATGGCATCACTGGTAGTGGCAAGACAGAAGTCTATCTGCAAGCGATGCAAGCCGTATTGGAAGCTGGCAAGCAGGTATTGATTTTAGTACCTGAGATTGGATTGACGCCGCAGACGCGCGCGCGTTTTGCCAGTCGCTTTGCCGCTCATATTGTCCTGCTACATTCTGGCATGAATAATACCCATCGCCTGCACGGCTGGCAAGACTGCCGTACCGGTCATGCTCAAATCATTATTGGCACGCGCTCAGCGGTGCTATATCCTTTTGCAGATCTGGGCTTAATTGTCGTGGATGAAGCGCATGATGGTTCTTATAAGCAGCAAGATACCTTGCGCTATCATGCCGCTGACGTCGCGCTGTATCGTGGACTACAAGCCAATATCCCTGTCGTACTCGGTACGGCGACGCCATCTCTTGAGCATTTAAAACTGGTCGATGACGGTAAGCTGGTGGAGTGCCAACTGCAAACTCGTCCCGGTAATGCGAAGCTTGCAACCATGCAGCTGATTGATGCGCGCCTGCAAAGTACTCATCAGCAAACGACGGACGACGGTGCGCGCTATGATACTGGGCTGACCGATGCGCTTATTGGGGCGATACGGCAAACGCTAGAAGCGGGCGATCAAGTATTAATATTTTTAAACCGTCGCGGCTATGCGCCAGTTTTGCTATGCGAAGCTTGCGGTTGGCAGGCAGATTGTCCGCGCTGCGACGCGCATTTAACCGTTCATTATAATAGCCATTCCCAACACAACGCTTATAGTAGCTCCTATTTAAAATGCCACCACTGCGACTGGCAAGCTTATATTCCAAAAGTTTGCCCTGATTGTGGCAGTCAAAATTTGGATGCCAAAGGGATGGGCACGACAAGGCTCAGCGAAAACCTGCATGCGATTTTTGCCAATCCGCAAACCAGCAAAGAGCTTTACCCCATTATCCAAATCGATCGCGATACCACCAGGCGTAAAGACAGCTGGGAGAATATCTATCAGCGTATCAATCAAGGCAATCCTGCCATCTTGGTTGGCACGCAGATGGTCGCCAAAGGTCATCATTTCCCCAATGTTACGCTTGTCTGCTTGCCAAACGCCGATCGTGGTTTCTTGTCCGCCGACTTTCGCTCGCCAGAACATACTGCGCAATTGATGATTCAGGTCGCAGGACGTGCCGGTCGCGGTGATAAATCTGGTCGTGTACTCATTCAAACGCTGCAACCAGATAATGAATTACTATTAAAACTGGTCAAAGACGGTTATTTGTCTTTTGCTCGCGAGCTATTGCAAGAGCGTAAAATGATGGGTTTACCGCCACACAGTCATGCTGCCCTGATACGCTGTGAGGGCAAAACCCTTGCTGCCACGACGCAAGCCCTTAAAGATGCCATTGCCATTCTACCAAATGGACATAATCTCGCCGTACTCGGGCCTATCGATGCACCAATGAGCAAAAAGAATAGCCGTTACCACGTACAACTGCTACTTTTAGGCAAAAATCGACAACAATTACACCATGTATTAAATCAATGGTGGCAGCCCGTATTGACCTTGCCAAGTACCAAGTGCCTTAAACTCACTTTGGATATCGACCCTGTTGGTTGGTAGCCGCCAATTACTAACCATCACTTTTTAACTCAGATTATTCTGTCCGCTACTAGGCCGTGTCCCTATTTAGAGGATAATCGATTGAACTGAGGATACGCCCTCAAGAACGTTATTCTAAATAGTAACCAATGGTTTACTGCCTAGATACAGCAAGCATTTATTAAATATGCTAAATTCTTTATATCTGGCTAGTCCGCGTACAGCAAGCCCAGCCTTATAAGCAATCAAATTTCCTCTTCTGTCATTCTGAGTGTTGTTATGAGTCAAAATAAATCAAACGCTGAACAAGGCAATCATTCTCATCAGAATGATACTGTTGATGTGGCTAACCATCTGCATAAAGATGATGAGAGCAACTACACTCATGACAATCAAGCCTCTCACGATCACGATGAACACTTAGAGCAAACAACAGCACCGCGAGATACCAAGGGCTATCAGCGTACTTTGCTGTTCAGCTTTATCATTATCACAGGCTATATGTTTATTGAAGCCATCGGTGGGTGGCTGACTGGCAGTTTGGCGCTATTATCTGATGCAGGTCACATGCTCAGTGATGCAATCGCACTTGGCGCGACGTTAATGGCATTTAAAATTGGAGAAAAAGCAGCCACTCATCAAAAGACGTTTGGTTATAAACGCTTTGAGATTTTAGTCGCAACAGTCAATGGTGCGACGCTAGTCATTATTGCGCTAATGATTTTTTATGAGGCGATTAAGCGCTTCAATTCACCGCCTGAAATTGCTACCCAAGGCATGCTTATCGTTGCTACTATCGGTATGTTCGTCAATATTTTGGTCGCTTGGCTGATGCATCGAGGCAGTCGTGGTGGAGATGCACATGGACACAGTCATGCTGGTAGTCATAAAGACAGTCTTGAAGACACTCAAGGAAAAAATGAGAGTAAAGCTCCAGTCAACCTTAATATGCAAAGTGCTTACCTGCATGTATTGAGTGACTTAATGGGTTCGGTTGCCGCTATTATTGCCGCGCTTTTGATGATGAGCTTCGGCTGGGTTTGGGCGGATGCAGCGGCCTCGGTGATTGTCGCGATACTGATATTATTTAGTGGTTATCGCGTCGTGCGTGATTCCGTACATATTTTGATGGAAGGCACACCAGAAGGTATATCCTTAGTGGATGTCGAAAAAAAACTGCTTACCCATCCGCAAGTACAAGAAGTCCATGATTTGCATGTTTGGAGTATTACCAGTGGTCTAAATGCCTTATCTTGTCACGCCGTTGTCGATGGTGAAATGAGTATTCATGAATCCAGCATATTGATTGCCAATTTAGAACAAAGCTTGCTTACGCTTGGTATCCATCATGCGACCATTCAGGTAGAAAGCGCATCACATCCGCAAACTGAGGCACATAGCGATGCGCTGGTCTGCGATATCTCAGAACAACAAACAGAGGGTAATAATCATATTGGTCACAACCACTAAGCATGAAACATGGAAAATCAGACTTTGAAAGTCAGAAATTAAACATTGAAAAGACCATTCTTTATTCAAATATCAATTTAAACGTTGCCTATGGTTGGCGACGTTTTATCAAGTGGTGGAAATCATAACGTCATATGCACCAAATTAGCCAAAGCGTTGTTATTGACCAAATACCCAACCCCAACGATAAGAATATGATTCGAATCCAAAAATCTCATGCGTCAGTCCTGATGTGCGTTACATAATCCTATGTCAAATAATCAGATGCCATATATAACGCAAGCAGCAACCAAAATCCAAATAACAGCGCCAGTCCTGCCCCGAAAACCCTTAAAATTATTTTGCTAAAAATCTTCAATAATCCGCGCAACTTACTATAAGTTGGCTAATCATCGTGCATGAATTTAACTTCTTATGCGCCGACATAAACAGGCTTTATTTTAAATAAGCTTATATCACGCCGATTTTTAGCATTGTAATAGCATGTTAAAAATGATGGGAAATTTAGCCTCGCCGCCATATTTTTCATATAAATTCTGTATACTTAAAGCTGAAACAACCAATTTACCATTAATGGATTATTTTCTGCCATGTCGAGACGCTCAGCTCCTTTTGTTGCTCCAAGCTACATTGATAACCCTATCTCAGCAGAGGGTAAAAAGCATGCCAAAGCATTGTTATCGACATTGCAAGAAGACATTGCTAGCTTTCGAGATGAGCAGTTTCCACCTGATATTTTGCGTCAAATTCGTGATATGCCAATTTATGAAGGCAATATCGCCGAAGTCCAAGCCTATCAGCAGCGTTGGCATAATCTGCTTGAGCGCGCCATGGCGTTTTATCCTGCGGCCAACCTACCGCCCGATCATCTGCCGCTACCAGCCAGCCTTGAGATACCGCAATTTATCTATCATGTGCAAAGGCTACATTTGACCAAGACCCGTGCAAAAGAATCAAAAAGCTTCGGTTCGGTCGGTGCGCTTACTGATAAGTGTGGTGACTATAGTGCTGATGAAATTGCGCGTATGAGTGCAGTATTTGATAATGATGATGAGGCGCGTTTGGTGGCGCATCGTGAATTTATTGATTTGCGCGCCTATGTATTTTGTCGTGATAGCAAGGGCGAGATGCTGGAGCCTGAACGCGTACGTTTTTATCGAACGGGTCTTATCGTCCATGCTCTGCCCGATTTAAAAATCGTAGACAGTCGCCAGACCCCGCGTAAACGCCGTAACGATGCTTATAACAATCCACTTGCCGATAATGGTGTGTGGAAGATTTATCGTAAAAAATAACGTATGCTAAGATTTTTTATTTTTACCATGCCCATATTGTACCGCTTATTTTATCATGATTGCTAAGGATTCCAGATGTTCGCTGCCGCCACCGGCTCACCAAATTTAATGTTACAAGCTACAATCTTCTTAGGAGCAGCCCTGCTCTTTGTACCCCTTGGTAAACGTTTTGGCATTGCGACGGTCTTAGGTTATCTCATTACAGGATTGATATTGGGGCCCAGTGGTCTGGACGTCGCAGGCGATGCTGAGAGCTTGTTGCACTTCTCTGAGTTTGGCGTGGTCATGCTGCTGTTCATTATCGGGCTTGAGCTGCAACCCTCACGATTATGGGCACTGCGGCGTTCGATATTTGTACTCGGTGGTTTGCAAGTCGGTCTGACTGGCACATTATTAATGGGGCTGTTACATCAAATTTTTGGCTTACAGCTCGATACTGCTTTTATCGTCGGTTTTGGCCTTGCCTTGTCGTCCACAGCTTTTGTACTACAAATACTGACGGAAAAACAGCAGCTTTCTAGCACCCACGGTCGTGAGGCGTTCACGATTTTATTATTCCAAGATATTGCGGTTATCCCTTTGCTAGCCGTCATTCCTTTCCTATCAGGGGTGCGCGAACAAAGTTATGATTTGATTTATTTTGGCAAAGTTTTTGCGGTTTTTGCTGGACTGATTTTTGCTAGTCGTTATGTCGTTCGTCCCTTCTTTAAGTTTGTAGCCTCTAGTGGCGCATCAGAACTGCTGACCGCCGTTGCGCTATTTATCGTGATGGGTGTATCGATTTTGATGGGTCAAATTGGTTTATCGATGGCATTAGGTGCTTTTTTAACAGGGGTACTACTCGCAGATTCTGAGTATCGCCATGAGCTAGAAGCCAGTATTGAGCCATTTAAAGGGTTGCTACTTGGCTTATTTTTTATGTCGGTCGGTATGCTGACTGATGTCAAACTTATCTTGGCAAAACCTATCTTTATCATCGGCTGTGCAATGGCATTGATGGCTATCAAATTTGGTGTCATTACCGCCATTGCAAAGATATCAGGCAATCGCTGGCCAACCAGCATCAGACTGGGTGTGACACTCGCTCAAGGTGGTGAATTTGCCTTTGTTTTATTCAGTGTCGCTACTGCTCAAAATGTCTTGCGACCTGAGCTTGCCAACACCCTGAACCTTATCGTCACTATCTCCATGGCGCTCACACCGCTGGCATTTTTGTTACTTGAGAAAATCGGTGAGCCGTTATTTGCCAAAAGCAAACCCAGCCGAGAATACGATGCCATTCCCGATCATGAACATCAAGTCATTATTGCTGGCTTTGGGCGCGTCGGTCAGATTATCGGTCGTGTACTACGCATGCATAACATCGAATTTACCGCCATTGAACGCTCAGCAAATCGTGTCGATTTCGTTCGTAAATTTGGTAACCAAGTCTATTACGGCGACCCAAAAAACCCTGAGATATTGCGCGCGGCTGGTATCAAAAAAGCCCGTGTGTTTATTTTGGCCATCGATGATTTAGAGCGCTCTATCACCACGGCTCAATACTTACGTAAAAACTATCCAGACTTGATTGTCTTGGCACGGGCACGTGACCGTCAGCATTATTATCGATTGCGTGAGGTCGGTGTGCGTCATATTTGGCGTGAGACTTACCTATCATCCTTGGATATGTCACGTGAGTCTCTACAACTGCTTGGCATCTCACCAGAAAAAGCGCGTGAGACGGTGCAAACTTTCCGTGATTACGACGATGACTTGATTGAACGTCAGCAAGCGATCTATGATGATGAAGCCAGCATGATTGAATCCGCACAATCAGCGATGGCAGAGCTAGAAAGCTTGTTTGATGAAGACATTGATAAAGCCCGAAAAATGGACTTAACGGATTTTTATGACGCGTTGAAAAGTAAAGCAACACCCGTTGATAAAAAGGACGACGTTGCAACTGACTCTAACACCTAAATATTTATATATTTTAAAGCGTGTTTGATGATTCACAAATAGGCACTGTCAGTGTCATCGTTAAATCATTCAACATGCCCTAATCAGGCATACAGCTTGCAGGTGCCAGATTTTTATTTAGCGAACTCGTACAGCTCCAACTATCGCTGTCTGGCACATGGTAAAAAACCAGTGTCTGTTGATTTAGATAGCGGATAGGGAACTGAACATTTTGTATGGTCGCAATGACTGCACAATCCGTTTCTACTATGCCAGCGGCCTTTTTATCGATATCAATTCGTATCTGCTGAGTGCCTGTATCGATAGGCAAATGAATCGGACATTGCCCTGTCTGTTGATAAATCAGTGCCACACGATTTTGTGCCGTTTTGGCTGTATCATACGCATCGAATAGCACTTCATTGGCTTTTGGCTTGGCAATAATTGGTAAAAACTGTATCTTAATAACCATTAAAGCAAAGGCAAAAATACCAAACCCCAATCCTAACCCAAATAAACTGACCCCACCTTCTCGGCGCAGATGCACCTTTTGCGCTGCTTCATCACGCGGATAATCATCGATAGCATCTGCAATCTCACGTCGCGCCATGCGGTAATAATACGCATCCGTCCAACGCGCCACCATGAACGACCAAAATAACCAAATGATCGCGGCAATGCCTATGCGTGTCGCCATCTGGTAAGCATCAGGGATGAAGGACATCGCCAAAAATTCAAACGCAACCAATACCAGTGCCACATTGAGCTGGATAAACGACCAGCCTGCTACGCTATAGACAATCGCATCCATATAGCGTTTGCGATAGAGGAGCCAAGGAAACGTCACAAAAAATGCTGCCCAATGCCATTTTGGCGACAGATAACCTTGCGCATCGAACTGCTCAAAGCGTTTTAGATAATAATGCTGGCTACGGTGACCGATAAACCATTTATCAAGTTGTGTACGCTTAGCAGGAGTCAGCTGTTCTTGATAAAAAGGGGGCGGCGAATCCGTCTCGATAAATAGCATAGATGACCCCTATTAACGATGAAGAAAAATTTAAATCCATTACTCACTTTATATGATAACGCCAAAACCGATGTGCAGAACAGTAAAACGACAGATAAATACCGCTAATTCAATGTAAAAGAGCGTCAAGGCAGCCGAATGCCAATCTATATGTGATACGTCAAACAAGATCAACACTTTCACTTTTTTATGCTGAATAAACGATAACAATATTAAAAAAGCATTGTCCGTTCACAGCTGTATAGATTTAACTTATAATAAGCGTACATCACCCATTTTATGAAGCCTTGTCAATCCTATGAGTCAACATCCTGATATTAATGATAACATCGATAGTACGAGTACTACTGATGAGCAAAAAGTCCTCAGTACTAACACCGAAAGCAATACTAATACTGACATTGAAGCCCGTATTAGTAATGAGAGTGAGCCTGAAGAAAGCAAACATCTACGTATCGTCAATACCTTTATGAAACGACGTACGCACATGAATAAAAATGCCGAACTGGCACTGACCGCGCCAGAATTTGCTGAGTATCTGGTCAATAACAGTTTCGGTGATGGCAATCTTGATAGTATTGACAATCTACGAACACTATTCGCTGATAGCCCTAACGGTAGTGAAGCACCGCTTACCTTAGAGATCGGTTTTGGACTGGGTGATTCGTTCATTGAGATGGCAGCAGCAGAACCTAGCCGCAATTTCGTTGGTATCGAAGTGCACGAACCAGGTATCGGTAAATGCGCCTATATGGCAGGTACTCAAGCACTAACCAATGTCAAAATCATCAACGGTGATGCCATCCAATTGCTCAAGCAACTACCAGAAAACCATATCGATCGTATCCAGCTTTACTTCCCTGACCCATGGCAAAAAAAACGCCATCACAAACGCCGCTTCGTCAGTGCTGAACGCATGGCGATTGTGACTCGTAGTCTAAAGCAAGGCGGCTGGTTCCATACCGCAACCGACTGGGAGCATTACGCCTTTTGGATGGTTGAAGTTTTAGACGGTTTTACTGGTTTAACCAATCAAGCAGGCGCAGGTAACTTCACCGACCGCCCTGACTTTCGTCCAATGACCAAATTTGAGCGCCGCGGTATAAATAGTGGACATGGCGTTTGGGATTTAATCTATATCAAAGACTAGATTTGGGTCACTTATCTTCGATGACTTCTGCATAGCGGCTAAATTATTTAGCCGCTTTTTTTGTGCTTGCAAATTATCTAATGACAATATTATTTGATTTTTTTCAGCTACAACCCTTAATAGACAAGCTATAAGTATTTTTATTAAAAATAATAAATTTTTTTTAATACGTGAAACATCGTCTATTTTCATAGAATTTTTAAATAAATAACGCTACATATAGCGGTAAAAAATATATTCCAGCGCCACACTCACAGGTCACCTACCTACTCAAACATTGATAGTATAAGGGATTCATGAGTTCTCCCCATAAGCTGTGGATAACCCTGTGCATAAGTACGCACTTGACAACAATTTCCCTAGATAGATCAAAGGATGAGGTAAAATCGTTCATTTTTTATACAATTTAAAAAACCTTTTAAATCAGCAGGTTAAACGGTATTTCATAATACTGTAATTTATTTTTAATATATTTTTAAATTAAATTAATCCTCACTGATGTTTCACAAAAGCTAAATTTAGACGCTTTATTTCTTGTGGACAACTTTTAATGCTATTGACAAAGGGCGACATTATCCTATCCAAAATTAGGATGTATTCAGCAACTAGACTACACAAGTTATCACTTATATACAATGCGACAGTTAGTGTCGTTTAGCATCATTGAATCCTCTATATGCTCCTTGGTTTTTGTTATAATCACCTTATCTAATCAACCGTACTTTAGAAAACAGTTAAGGCTCAACGAGCATAATGTTACCTACAAATTATATCTGTTGGCGCTAATTATGAACTTAATTTTACTTTTATCGTTATTTGATTTTACTGTATAGTAGAGTGATATATCCTATATTACTGTCTACACCATCGATACCCTAACCCATTCATCCTAGATAGACATTGAACGAACGCTGCTTATTATGTAGATAGCCATCAGCACTATTGAGCCGTTAACCTTCATAGCTACAAACATTTTATTTATCATACCAAATTTATAGTTTTAACCAATGATTGAAGACAAGGAATCCAGTATGGACGACAATAAAGCCAAAGCCCTTAAAGCAGCACTCGGTCAAATCGAAAAGCAGTTTGGTAAGAATACCATCATGCATTTAGGTGACGACTCAGCTATTATGGATGTCGATGTAGTATCAACAGGTTCTTTGGGTCTGGACATTGCACTTGGCATTGGTGGTCTACCAAAAGGCCGTATCGTAGAGATTTATGGTCCAGAAAGCTCAGGTAAAACGACCATGACGCTACAAGCTATTGCAGAATGTCAAAAACAGGGCGGCACCTGCGCCTTTATTGATGCTGAGCATGCACTAGATCCAGTTTATGCGCGCAAACTTGGCGTAAACACTGACGAGCTATTACTTTCTCAGCCTGATAATGGTGAGCAAGCACTTGAAATCACCGACATGTTGGTGCGCTCTGGTGCTATCGATATGATCGTCATTGACTCAGTTGCCGCCCTAACGCCGCGCGCAGAGATTGAAGGCGAGATGGGCGACTCACATATGGGTTTGCAAGCACGTCTGATGAGCCAAGCACTACGTAAAATCACAGGTAACGCCAAACGCTCTAACTGTATGGTGGTATTTATCAACCAAATTCGTATGAAAATTGGTGTGATGTTTGGTAGCCCTGAGACCACGACTGGTGGTAACGCACTGAAATTCTACGCCTCTGTACGTATGGATATCCGCCGTATCGGTGCGGTCAAAAATGGTGATGAAATCATCGGTAACCAAACCCGTGTCAAAGTTATCAAAAACAAAATGGCACCGCCTTTCCGCCAAGCAGAGTTTGAAATTACTTATGGTGAAGGTACTAACCATTTAGCCGAAGTGATTGACTTGGGTGTTGAAATTGGTGCAGTTGGCAAAGCAGGCTCTTGGTATAGCTATGGCGACGAAAAAATTGGTCAAGGTAAAGCCAATTCTGTGCTGTTCTTAAAAGAAAACCCTGCGATTGCGCAAGAAATCGAAGCCAAAATCCGTGAAGAAAAGCTTGGATCAAAGAAAGAGACCAAAGCCGAAGATAAAGCCAATGAAGCGTTGGTTTCTGACCCTGTACAATAACGGCGCAATGATTAACCGTTATCAATAATCATGACTTGTTATGAAAATTAAATTGTTATGAACATTAAAACCTTAGCTGAAATACTCGCTGAATCCGATGCCGATTCAGCGAGTAGTCCTACTATCAAATCAAAAAAACCGTCCAAATCTTCCAAACACTCTGAATCCTCCAAATTTTCTCAGCATTCCTATCAAGGCGATCCTAAAAAAACGGCTAAGACACGTAAGCATTCAACTTACTATCATGAAGACCATTCATTATCTGACGATGCTGACTTTTCAGTAGAATCCGTTGACGCACCCCCTTCTACCAGCAAAAAATCTCCTCGATCCAAAAAGCGTAAAAAACGCTTTCACCCAGCGGCTGACTTTAACCCTGAGCCTAATGATGTGCCCGCTTATCAACCACCAGCAGCACAAAGTATCAAAGAGATGCTAGCAGAGGTTAAACAAAATATTCATAGTGAACCAGATAATAGTGCGGCTACTGATGATGAATTTAACAAAGAATCACAGTATACAACCGATGCTGCCATTACGAACACTTCTGTGCATAGCACAGTCGACAGTCAGATGGATAACCTACCCGCTGCTCTTAAAGCCTATTTGCGCACGCCTGAACAACGACAAGCAGAAATAGATGAGGTCAAAGCCGAAAGTCGCTTGCGTTGGTTGGCGTTTTATTATTTATCGCGCCGTGAGTACGGCAAGGCTGAGCTTAAGCAAAAGCTTATTGATAAAGAGCAAGCCCCAGATAAAATTGATGCGCTACTTGATGAGTTTGAAGAAAAAGGCTACCAAAGTGATTATCGCACGACGCTCATGCTCATTCGTGAAAATATCCGTAAAGGTCGGGGACGCGGACGTATCAAGCAGGAGTTTTATCGTAAAAAAATTGCCCTGCCCAGTAATATCGATGAGTTAATCGATATGGCAAATGCAGAGTCAGAAGAGTTTAGGGAGTTTGTAGATGATAGCGCAGATAATCTGGTAGATGGTATCGATTGGCTCAAACTGGCGGTCACAGCGCGCACTAAAAAGTACGGCGATGACATCCCCACTGAACAAAAAGACAAAGCAAAGCAGCTACGGTTTTTGCAATATCGAGGCTTTCAGAGCGATATCTGTTTTGCCGCGCTCAATTATACTTTAGACACATTAGATGAGCGCTTTTAAGCCACCCTCACCTTTTTTAAAAACACCCATCTGCACATAAGACAATATGACTTGAGCGATCTATTAATAATAGCCGAGCACTTTCCACCAAATCAAACCAGCACCGATCCAGATGACCAAATTGACCACACTCATTATTGCGCCAATACTCCACCACTCTCTTAACGTCACATAGCCAGAGTTAAAAATGACTGGCGCAGTACCAGTTGCATAATGCGTAAGCGTCATCATGATATTGCCCGCTGCGGCTAAGATAAGTGCATATAACATCGGCGGTGCGCCCAAGCTTAAACCCACCGCATAAAATGCTGCAAATAGTGCAGTAATATGAGCCGTGGTACTAGCAAAGAAATAATGAATATATAAGTACACTAGGGTCAAAATAGTCACAGCGCCTATCCAGCCAAGCCCAGTCGTGCTAATCATCGATTCGATATTGCCAGAAAACCAGCTTATCAGTCCAAGCTTATTAAGATAAGCGGCCATCATAATAAGGGCGCCAAACCAAATAATGGTATCCCATGCTGACTTCTCTTTTAAAATATCGTCCCAAGTCAGTACCCCAGTCAATATTAAGGTCGTCAAACCAATAAATGCTGTGGTGGTAGCATCAACGCTATATTGCTCACCTAACATCAATACGGGAATATTCGCCCACAATAACAGCATCAGAGCAAATACTCCGAGCATGATTTTTTCTTGGCTACTTATTTTTCCCATTTCTGCCAAATTTTCCTTGGCAAAACCTTTTGCATCGGGCGTGATTTTAACATCAGGTGGATAAATTATATAAATGACTAACGGCATCACAAGCAGGCATAGCATACCAGGTACAAACATCGCCACTGCCCAAGTGGTCCATGACAGCTGAATATCACCGCCTGTGGCTTTATTCACTAAATCTACAACCAGAGGGTTGGGCGCAGTAGCCGTGATAAACATCCCAGAGGTAATAGGATTGGCGTGGTAGTTCACCATCGCCAAATAGCGACCAATTTTGTTTTGAGTGCCTTCTTCTGGCGTCGAATGAAAGCTTTGCGCGATAGACTTCATAATAGGATGAATAATACCGCCGCCACGCGCCGTATTAGAAGGCGTAATGGGTGCTATCATCAATTCAGCCGCAGTCAAAGAATAAGCCACGCCGATGGTTTTTTTACCAAAAATAGAAATAAAATAATAGGCAATACGTCGACCCAAACCCGTTTTTATCAAGCCACGCGATATCATGACTGCAATACCAATTAGCCAAATCAACGGACTTGAGTAGCTTGATAGTGCATCACTAATGGCTTGTGCTGGGCTATCACTAGTCACGCCTGTCAGTGCGACTAGGGTGACGGCAATGATAGCAATGGCGCCAATGGGTAATACTTTGCCGATGATGGCGACAATAGTGGCGATGAATAACGCCAGCATGTGCCATGCTTCAGGCGTAACGCCAGTAGGCACTGGTATCACAAACCAAATGATCAAGCCGACCAAAATGGCAACCGCTGCTTGAATAGGCTTAAATGGCATGATTAAGTATCCTTATAAATGCTTATACCATCACGCAGTCATATTATATAAAGGATCATCAAAGTAGCCACTGCGACAAAAGACTCAATGAATCATATGACCATCTTATAAGATTTATAGAATTATTTTTCTATTATTCACCATTTTTAACATATCTATTTAGAATAAAGAGTAAATATTCAGTAATTGAGCACCAATAGTAGGGTTAAACTAACAGCCATAAAAAAGAGCACGTTGGATAACGTACTCTTTTTTATAGTATT
The DNA here is from genome assembly GCF_904846525.1 of Psychrobacter sp. 1044. Lineage (GTDB taxonomy): Bacteria > Pseudomonadota > Gammaproteobacteria > Pseudomonadales > Moraxellaceae > Psychrobacter. The sequence continues at coordinate 57,254 of NZ_CAJHAZ010000013.1, forward strand.
CACTTTGTGGCATTAACGATTGCGACTTTCTTTAAAAAATAAATTTATTTTAGCGCACCTAGTCGACTAGATAGTTGATTAATGATTTGATCAATCTCTTCATTGGCTTCAGATTCATTATCCAAATTACCACTTGGTGTCAGCTGATTCATTACTTCTGGCAGCAACTCAGCAAGACCTTGACGGACTTCTACGTCATTAGCACCAGTATGTGCTGCAACCTGCTGAATCTCATTGTCATCGAATAACTGACTGATATCATTTGGATCAAGATTGTCATTGTCTTGCTGGTTACTCATCCAAGAACGCGCTTGGTTTTCATAACCCATGCCTGTGATTTTCGATAATGCACCACTCAAGCCGCCATTGCGTTTGATCCAGCTTAGTACCATTGGCATAAGTGCAGCGATTAGCATACCTTTACCACCGAATCCGCCTTTGGTACGCTGACCACCCAATACGCTGCCTAAAATATCGCCCAAACCACCAGCACTGGCATTAGAATTGACGCCGCCACGTTGATTGCCACCATTGAGTCCACCGCCTGTTAACCCACCGAGAATATCATCTAAGCCAAAACCATTGTCTGGCTGATGATCATACTGGCGTGGATTATAGCCACCAGTTTGACTAGCACCGCCTAGCACGCTACCCAATATATCCCCAAGACCACCTGTACGACGTGGATCAATGCGTTGATTTACGGGATTACGCTGCGCATCTTCAGGATCCATCGCACGACGGGCCACCTGACTAACCAAATTCCCTAATAAGCTCATTCTCGATTCCTTTTTGTCATATTATTTATTATCTATAAACCGCTAAAAACTTCGCTGCTAATTTAATATATTAAGCAACAGCTTGATTTACTTATGCGATTCACAATTCTCTTGCAATATAACAAATCTCTTTCGCTATCCAGATAGGTGTTTTGTTATGACATGTAGGCGTTCGTAAATTCGTGGAAAAAACCTCTCATTGGGCGCTATAAAAAATACTGCCTTAACTCGTATTTCCGGCGTGTATTTTAGACATATTAAACATTCGACCATGGCACTGATAAGCACTATTTATAAGTATTCAATACAATCTAGCCAAAATATTCAACTCTCGCCATTGTTCAGGGCTCACTTGATCTCGAAAGATGGTCACTGATAAAGAGCGCTGATAAGGCTCTATAACATTGAATTCAAAGCTTATCGCCCATCGATATCCAGAGACATTGCTTAACTGTGCCTGCCATAGCTCATCACCGCGACCCGTACGGAGCAGTAGCTGCCAATGTTGATCAACACGATAGCTAAGTGGTGGCTGGCTCAGATGCAGCAGTATGGGTCGTGATAATGTCAAATAAATAATCACCACGGCGGTAACGATTAAAATAAGCACATATTGCCATAACAGTAAAGAAGCAAGCCACGCCAGTACAACCATGACGGCGGTCAACCCACTATAAAGTAGCAAACGCAAATAGCTGGCAGGACGAATAGCCGTATCAATACGCAACGAATTTGCCAAGGTCATATTTTATCACCAAAAAAAACGGCAGACCATTATGTTACTTAGACCCAGCTATGCCAGCTCTGAACGACCATTTTTTATATCTAAATCAGTCTTTAAGTCAAATCTTTGGTATGACGCCATGTCTTAATTTTATTGACCAATGCCCATATTTCTTCATTTTCTGGACGATTTTGATTGGTGAAATAATCCAACAAATCAGGGTCTTCATGAGTCAGCATTTCTGCAAATGTCTCTTGTTCAGCAGGCTCTGCCGTTAAGTAAATCTCTTTGACATAAAGGTCAATGTAAAAGTCTAACTCTTTTAATCCGCGGCGTGCTTGATAGATAATGCGGCGCTGTTCATTGGTTGGTTCTGGCTGAATCGAGGTGGTCATAAAAGTACTCTCATTATTTTAAATTACGGTTAAGGATAATTATGCGCAGATAATTGACGCCACAAGGCGACTGCTTGCTGCATCATCGCCACATTATGGGTGCGTATAATGCCAGCGCCTTGCTGTAGGGCAAAGATACCAGCTGCCGTACCTACCACATCACGATCTACCGCGTTGGTAGTAGCAACGACTTCGACGCAACTCTTGCTCAATACTTCCGCTAAAAAACGCTTGCGTGAAATGCCAAACATCATCGGTAAACCAAGCACTTGTAGCCTGCTAAGCTGGCTTAATAGTGCGCAATGATGCTCATAATCTTTCGCAAAACCAAAGCCTGGGTCGATAATAATTTTCTCACGCTTAACACCGATTCTTGTTACTTCGTCAATACGCGATAATAGCTCAGCCCTTACGTCACTAATGACATCGTCATAGTGTGCCAAATTATTCATCGTTGTTGGCTCACCGCGCATGTGCATCAGCATGATGGGTATATCAAGCTCAGCCGCTAGTACTGCTGCACCCTCGCGTTTGAGTGCGCGTACATCATTCCAAATATCAGCACCAGCGTCAAAAGCCGCTTTCATAACCTCTGGATTACTGGTATCAATGGATAGCCAAATATCCTCCCCGCATTGCTGCCTAATGGCTCGAACCACTGGCACAACACGCTGCATCTCTTCAACAGTGCCCACAGCATCCGCATTGGGGCGAGTAGACTCACCGCCAATGTCGATAATAGTCGCACCTTCTTCTATCATTTGCTGACAATGCGCAACAGCCTTATCTATCACATTGAACTGTCCACCGTCTGAAAACGAATCGGGTGTGACATTAAGAATACCCATAATATGAGGCTGCGATAAATCTAGTGTTTTATCACGACTTGATATCTTATAGCTGGGTAAGGGCTGAAATAAGGACATAACCAAATTATCTCTCATCAAAACATTCTAATTATTGCAGACTGCTTGTTATGCACTGTGCTTGTTATGCGTTGTGCTTATGATACCAGTAAACTCTATTCTGTACTAAACCCTTCACGAAATATGGACAACAAAAAAAGCCCTTTATGATAAAGGGCTTCTTCTATTGGATATGAATCAACTGACAACTACATCGCTGGTAACGGTGGCGGTGTTGAGTTGGTTGTTTTAATATCACTTTTCGATAAGTTGACTTCATTGTGCTGATAAACTCTAGGTGGACGTGGGTCTTCACCTGCTAGGATATCTTGCAACTGATCACGGTCAATCGTTTCCCACTTCATTAGAGCATCTACCATCGCATGCATTTTTTCTTGATTGCCTTCAATCAATTCACGCGCGATATCATATTGCTCCTCTAACATACGGCGAACTTCTTCATCAACCTTTTGCTGCGTGGCTTCTGAAATCGTACGACTGCTAGAGCCAAAATAGCCTTGCGAGCTGTCTTCATCTTCATAAACCATAATACCAAGCGCATCAGACATACCGTACTTCGTCACCATAGCGCGAGCCATCTTGGTTGCACGTTCGAAGTCGTTAGAAGCACCTGTCGACATTTGATTGATAAAGACTTCTTCAGCGATACGACCGCCGAATAAGATAGCAATATCGCTCAGCATTTTTGATTTATACATACTGGTTTGGTCATGCTCTGGCAACTGCCAAGTAACACCAAGCGCAAAACCACGCGGCATGATCGTTACTTTATGCACAGGATCGGTACCTGGTAGTAGCTCAGCGACTAAGGCGTGACCTGCTTCATGATAAGCAGTAGCACGGCGCTCCTCTTCACGGATGACCATTGATTTACGCTCAGGACCCATATATAGCTTGTCTTTTGCATCTTCAAAGTCATTCATATCAACGCTAGTCTTGTTGCGACGTGCTGCAAACAATGCCGCTTCGTTGACGAGGTTGGCCAGCTGCGCACCACTGAAACCTGGTGTACCGCGAGCCAATGCATTGGCATCCACACCGATAGTATTCGGCAGCTTTCTCAAGTGCACTTTAAGAATTTGTTCACGGCCTTTAATATCTGGCAATCCCACTTGTACCTGACGGTCAAAACGACCTGGACGCAGTAGCGCTTTATCAAGCACATCCGCACGGTTGGTCGCTGCAATGACGATCACGCCTTCATTGCCTTCAAAACCATCCATTTCAACCAATAATTGGTTCAGTGTCTGCTCACGCTCATCATTACCACCGCCCATACCAGAGCCACGATGACGACCGACCGCATCAATTTCATCAATAAAGATGATGCAAGGCGCGCTCTTTTTAGCCTGTTCGAACATATCGCGTACACGTGAGGCACCGACACCGACAAACATTTCAACAAAATCAGAACCTGAGATTGAGAAGAACGGCACTTTAGCTTCACCAGCAATGGCTCTGGCTAACAAGGTTTTACCGGTACCTGGAGGACCTACCATTAAGATACCACGTGGAATCGTCGCGCCCAGTTTGGTAAATTTATCAGGGTCGCGTAAAAACTCGACCACTTCAACCACTTCTTCTTTGGCCTCTTCACAACCAGCCACATCTTCAAAGTTCACCTTGATTTGGTCTTCAGTCAGCATTTTAGCTTTTGACTTACCAAAGCTCATAGGGCCGCCGCCTTTACCGCCAGCGCCGCCTTGCATGTTACGCATGAAGAATAAAAACAGACCAATAATCAATAGAATTGGGAAACTGGCTATCAGTAATTGCATCAAGACGCTTTGGCGTTTTGGGGCAGTCCCTTGGACTTCGACTTGGTTCTCACGCAGCAATGGCATGAGCTCATCATCTGACACAGCTGGTCTAATGGTCTCAAATGATGAACCATTTTTCTTTTCGCCGGTGATTTGCTCGCCATCGATTTCAACGCTGGCTACTTGGTTTTCTGACACAGCGGTCACAAACTCAGAGTAGTTAAGGCTATCCGGCTCGGATGATTGATCAAAGCCGCTAAACACCAGCACCAAAACGCCGATTACCACCAGCCACAATAAGGTATTTTTTACCATGTCGCTCACTAGTTATTCCCATCCCTTACTTATTGGTGTGTTTATTAAACACGTGACGTCTATAAACGTATCGCTCATTTTTTAGTAGATATATTCATAGCCAAAATTTATGAGTCAGACTCACACAACTCAAATGCTGCATGGGGACTGTTTTCACAAGTTATAAATATCAATGACCTATATATCTATCGTAGATGAGCACATCAGGCGCTTATTGTCAGACGACTTTGCCTAAAACATATGCTTGAAACAAAGTTAATATACCATGATATGTGGTGCTAACCTGCATAATTCAAGCAGGTTTCGCTATTATTCAGTTAACGATTGTAGCGGGTTCAATGCGCTCATGAGACTATGTTATGGTGACACATTATCTCGCTTACAATGGCTGTGACACAACGACGTTATGATTATTTAATCGCTATCCAAAACATCTCTTTTGACCGTGGTCGTGACGCACCTGGTTTGATACTACGGATTTTACTAAAATCCTGCTGCATCTGCTTGCGTAATTCTTGTGTGCCTTCACCTTGAAACACTTTCATAATAAGTGCGCCACCTTCTGGTAAGGTTGCAAGCGCGAAGTCCACTGCCAGCTCGCATAAATACATCATACGTGGCTGATCGATTGCGCTGTTTCCTGCCGTATTTGGTGCCATATCGGACAGCACTACATCGACCTGTCTATCACCAACCTCTGCCATGATCGCATCAAACACTTCTGCTTCGCGAAAGTCGCCTTGAATAAAGGTCACATCAGGCAATGTATCCATCGGCAGAATATCAGAAGCAATCAAAATGCCTTTTTCGCCTACTAGCTGACCTGCCACTTGAGACCAACTGCCTGGAGCACTACCCAAATCTACAACTGTCATGCCTTTTTTAATAATATTGGTCTTTTCATTAATTTCTAATAGCTTATAGGCGGCACGGGCACGATAGCCATCTTTTTGCGCTTTTTGCACATAATGATCGTCAATATGCTCTTTCATCCAAGCGCTACTACTCTTTGACAGTTTTTTATTTTCGATACGCGTGGCCAAAATACCTGCTCCTATTGCTTTGCAAAACATTCATACATATTACTGAAGTAGCTAAAAGATTTATGAAGCACATGCGATATGGGTTAAATTCATTCGAATATGCTATCAATCAAGATTTTTCTACATTTGCAGTCTTAAACTGACTAAATTCTATTGGTTAAAACACTGATTTATCAGACAGTAGCGTTTATAATGTGCCCAAACATTCAGTTTAACATTTTCATCACGTAAAATCGTGCAAAATCCTGCTGATCTCATGCAAGATGACCACAGATTATCTATAATGGTCGTCAACTGCTCTTAATAGCACTGTCTTTTATTTTTACCAACACCTAGGAATTCTATGCAACTCGATAACGCTACCATCAAACGCCTAAGAGGCATTGGTCACGACCTCAAACCTATCGTCATGATTGGCAATAAAGGTATTACCCCAACCATTACTGAAGAGATTGATCGCGCGCTATCAGATCATGAGCTCATCAAAGTAAAATTGCCTGCTGGCACAAAAGAAGAGCGCGATGTCATCGGTGCGGAACTTGCCAAAGCGGCTAACGCGTCTTTGGTTCATTCTATTGGTCGTATGGCATTGTTACTACGTAAAAATCCAAACGCCAATCCAAAATTGTCTAACTTAGCACGTCATGCATAATAATATGTGATGACCAGCTGGTTTGAGTGATGTGATGATATGCCATATCAACTCAAATCATAGCCAAATGGTGACGATAAATGTAAAAGCCGCGATGCATCTTGCTCGCGGCTTTTATGTTGTCTGCTCGTTTTAGATTTACTTAGCGTGTAATATTAGCTCACTTAGTCGGTACAACTTTTCTTATGGTTACTTCTATATTTTTATTGTCGGGTCTTAACTTATGAATCAATCATTCAATCTCTGTGTGGCCACCGAAACCATAGTAAATGATGCGCAGCAACTGGGTGTAACAGTGGATGAGTTACAGCGCATCTGTATAAATGTGAGTGCTCAGATTATTCGACAGCCATCACTCCACTTACAGCTAACCTATCAACTCACCCTACCCAACCAAATGCTAGCAAAGCAGCTAAACTGGTCAATGTGGCAGCAAGCACAAGTAAAATTCGATGATTACTTGTGGGAAGAGACTTGCCTTGAGTGTTTTATCGCTGGTCGTCTGATAAATGATGAAAATCTAACGGAGGCTCAAAAGGCAACGCCCTATATCGAGATTAATGCCAATCCAGACGGTCGTTACGCGCTATATCAATTTGCAAGCTATCGTAATCCTGCCACCTTACCACCAACCCCCTTACATGCAGCTGATGGACAAGCGCGCGCGTTTATTAATTGGATAAACAATGTAACGCCAACATTAAGGTACGTGAGAAACCCTTTATCTAATGATCCATCAATTGCAAATAAACCTCATCATTATGAGCGCAGCTTTAATGTACCAGTAATCCAACGACCCAATCAGCAGTACACCATCGCTAATACTGTGATTGAGCAAATACATCCTTGCGTTATTTTATGGTTTGGTGAGATTGCTTTATATTTTGCCCCAAACCACGCCTCCCCGCCTGACTTTCACAATCGTAGCCACTGGTCGAAATTTGAGCTTTAACTCTACTTTTAACTTAAGCATCACAACTCAAAGCGCAAAAAAAACCAGCAACGCTATAAAGAGCATTACTGGATTTGGAGAAAACTTTTAACTTAGGTTACATCTAACTGTCTACTATTTGTCAGCCATCGCGAGGTAAATACCACGATCTGATGCATCATCGACATATTGCGAATCACGCCATGTTGTATAGCTGTAAGTGCCACTGTATGGGCTAATGCTGTTTTGGCGGAAATCAGATACCCAATCGTTACCATCAAAGATCTGGATATGACCATGTGGACGGTTTGACGTACGATTATAGACAACGACGTCACCCACTTGTGGCTGCATATCATTACTGATCTTGGTAAAACCTGCTTGAGCAAGTGTGCCGCGAGAGGCATACTGATAAGCTGAAGGGTTAGGCGTAAATTCGTAACCTGCTGATTGTAGCGCTTTACGTACATAGCGAGCACAGTAGCCAGAGCTTCTAGATAATGCTACTCGCGATGCACTTGCCGCTGCAATCGCAGGAGCAGAATTGCGATCAGGAGCGCGGCTTGATTGCTGCTGACGCTGCTCATAAGACAAACGGCTGGTAAGCGAAGCAAGCTGGTATTCTTTTTGCTTGGCATGCGCACTTAAATTATCAATGGCTTGACTGATCTCATCATTGCTATATACATGAGCACCACTGTTAGTGCTATAGATATTGCGGCTAGAACCGTAGTTCGCAGAAGCAGAGATATTAGTGATGGTATGACTCAAGGTATTATTTGGTTGAAAGGTTGTTTCGACAGCACCACTTGTCTGTGCTATACCCATTCCCAATACTGACAAAATTAATAAAGCTTGTTTCATAAATTTACTACCTATTGTTAATACAAGACCGCTCGTCATCCGTGACAAAGCATCAATTAGTTTAGAGGAGATGATCATTACAAAACATGATAAAATCCTTATTAAAACAGCCCGCTATTCTTTCTGTAGTGACTAATGCTGGTATTATCTGTTAATACCATATTCCGCTTAGTTCACTGTCTCGCAAATCGTTCATTATCAATTGCTTTTAGCATGTCAATTATGAATATCGATTTTGTCACCTACTAGATGAGTCATCACGATGTCAAAAAAACAGCCAAATCGGCTTGCCCAACTTATCGACCATCAAGCTTTTGCTGGTAGCGCACTACCCCGAACGCTTGCTGACAATATGCGGCTATACATAGAAGCGACTAACGAGGTAAAAGAGTTATTGGTAGATTGTCTACCTGAAGAAATTCTTAATACCTGTTGGGTCGTAGGCCTCACCTCCGAGCAATTAATACTCAGTGTGGGCTCAATGACTGCTGCCAATCATATTCGCTATTTGCAGAGCGCTTATTTGCAAGTCCTAACAGAGCAGTCAATTACATTTAAACAACTCAAGCAAATTCGCGTCGTCGTAGCTAAAAATTCAGCTGATAATCATTCATCTAAACAACTATCAGCAGTATCAGCAACTTTGTCAAAATCTAGTAAAGCCAATGAAAATCAGGCTCTTAGCCAAAACACAAAGCGGACTATATCACAGGCCGCAGAGCATGTCACCACTGATGAAAATCTCAAAAAAGCACTTTTACGTCTGGCAAATCATTGAAATTATTAATGTTACTATGTAAAGTTGTGTAAACAAAACCGTAAAAATCAGCTGATAACGCTGCGATTTTGTAATGACGCAAACAAAAAAAATCACCTGCTAGCTCCGTTCACATTATGAACGTCACCAACAGATGATTGAAAAACTATCCACAGCTTTGATATTCTCTACTCTAGAGCAGAATTGTTAAAATAATCTAAACAATACATTCAAAAAAACGAATATTATTAGAATGTAATTACTGCCAGATTATGTAATATTGCGTAAATGTTTCGATACTTCGTGTATATTCCTGTATTCATCCTTCAACAGTCAAACCTTCGAGAGGTAAATACTGAATTGGGCACGTTACATTGTCATCAAAAGTTACAATTTCAAAATTATTATGGTCAGATAGTATCTCACGTACCAATAAATTGTTTAACGCGTGACCAGATTTATAAGCATTAAAGCGACCCAAAATCGGATAGCCAATCAAATATAAATCACCTAAAGCATCCAAAATTTTATGGCGAACGAACTCATCATTAAAACGCAGACCTTCTTCGTTAAGAATATTTGCCTCATCAATAACAATAGCATTATCCATACTGCCTCCTAGCGCCAAATTATTCTGACGTAAGGCTTCTATATCTCGTAAAAACCCAAAAGTACGGGCTGAACTCAATTGCTCAATGAAGTTTTGCGTCGAAAACTGCAGCTGTGCATGCTGAAAATCTTTGTCGATAGCAGGATGATCAAAATCAATCTCAAAATTTAGCTCAAACCCTTCATAAGGACGCAGTTCTGCCCATTTATCGTCTACTTTTACTCTTACAGGTCTGACGATTTTTATAAACTTCTTTAAAGCGTCTTGCTCGCAGAATCCTGCGTCAAGCAGCAACGCTACAAAAGGAGCGGCACTACCATCCATAATCGGTATCTCTGAGGCCGATACACGGATTAAAAGGTTATCCACGCCAAGTCCTGCAATGGCACTAAGCAAATGCTCGACCGTCCCCACACGTGTGCCACCAAACACTAGGTTTGACGACATCATAGTGTCTTGTACTAAAAAAGCACTGGCTGGAATCGGCTGGCTGCCTTCGATATCAGAACGCTCGAAAACAATACCCGTATCAATAGGTTGCGGATGAAACTCTAAGTCAACAGGCTGACCACTATGGAGACCAATACCTGTAACAGCAATCGCAGTTTTTATGGTTCTTTGGTTCATGGCTGTCTTCTCACATATTTTGTTACAATTGCCATAGTGTATCATTACCCGCCCCTAGTTCGCCATAGTTAAAACTCGCTAATTTCCTTATCTCCTTGATTGATAACACTTATCGTCAATAAATTTTGATGGTTATCATGTCTTATTGATCACATTGCCTCTGTTAACACAGGGAAATAACAGCCAAGTGTTACAATCATAAATTGTTTTATACGCCTATTTATTAATGATTATTTTCGCATCGAGAGGCGATTTTTATAAATAGAGCGCGCTCATAGCTGAATCAGTTTGCTAATATATGGACATTTTCTATAAACACAAAAAAGCCAGCAACTTAGTACTGGCTTTTTTTTATTCCAAACATCTGAAAATATTATTTATTTTGTTGACGTTTTAGATAGTCTTGAATGCTATTGGTTTTGGTTTTCGCCTGCTCTTGAGGCGCGCTTGAGCGAGTAGCACTAGCCGTTTCTTGATACATCTGAGCTTGCGATTGCTTCTGGCTGTTTAAAGCACTGGTATGCACGTTAGGGTCAACAGGCTGAGTGCTATTGACAGAAGGAACTGGTGCCTCGACTACTTCTGGCTCTTGCCCAGCGTTTTCATCTAAAGTCAGACCCGTTGCAATAACAGTGACATGTAAATCATCACCCATTTTTTCATCAATCACTGAACCATAGAAAATATGTGCATCGTCAATATCTGTAATTTCTTCGACAATAACACTGATTTTGCTCATCTCATCCAATGAGAGTGATTCAGAAGAAATTACGTTAACCAATAGACCTTTTGCATTTTCTAAACGCAAGTCATCAAGTAATGGTGATCTGATGGCTTTCTCAGTTGCTTGACGCGCACGATCATCACCGCTAGCACGGCCGATACCCATCATCGCATGACCTTTGGCAGTCATAGCAGTGCGGATATCGTTAAAGTCGATATTGATCATACCTTCACTAGCGATAGTTTCAGCAATACCTTGAACCGCATGTAATAACACATCATCCGCTTTTTTAAAGGCATCTTGCATAGAGATATTGCCATAGACACTCATCAACTTATCATTCGGAATCGTAATGATAGAATCAACAAAGTTAGTCAATTGTTCAATACCAGCTTTAGCAGCCTTGATACGTTTGCCACCTTCAAACTTAAATGGCGTAGTCACGACGGCAACTGTCAACACTTCCATTTCTTTAGCAATACGAGCAACCACAGGCGCTGCACCTGTACCCGTACCACCACCCATACCAGCAGTAATGAACACCATGTCTGAATGCTCGAGTAATGCACGGATGGCTTCTTCTTCGCTTTCTGCTGCTTCACGCCCAACTTCTGGGTTCGCCCCTGCGCCCAAACCGCGATTCGTTTTTGCGCCAAGTTGCAATTTATGCGGTGCAGTTAAACGATCAAGCGCTTGTTTATCCGTATTAGCACAGACGAACGTTACACCTCTAATCCCTTGTTGTACCATATGTTCAACCGCATTACCGCCACCACCACCAACACCGAATACAGTGAAGCTTGCTTGGCCGTTATTTTGAGGCTGGTTATCATCTGGCATGGTGTATTTTGACATAAAAAGGTTTCTCCAGTTGCAGATAGCGTGATGGTCGATACTTGGTAACACACTTATATGGCGCGCTATCGACTTACTATATATAATTGTATTTAAATAAAACAGGGCAATGGCTTAGATAATTGTGCTAGCCAAAATATGCCAGTATGGTACAGGGTGTTACTTTTCGTATTCTTGCCTATTATATAGCTGTATACTCTTATGCTGCTTAATATAAGTATGTTTTGCTAACAGATTATAATATCTTTTTGAGTACACTAGCAAAACGCTGCCCTGCACTTTGAAAAACACCAGTGACTCGATTTTTTTGAATCGCTTCAGGCTCACTTTTTTCACTACGGCGAAACTGCTCGCTTTGACTATATAATAGTGTACCAAATGCCGTTTGATAAGCACGATCATTTACTTGACTGTTTAGCTGCTTAAATGACTCGTCATTATCAAAATGATTATGAGCACTAATAGCAGGATGAGTGTTGGTTAATACTACGGGCATTTTGAGCAATTTTTTGGTAAAGGGTATCATACCTTTAATCGCTGTACCGCCACCTGTGAGTACGATACCTTTGTCGATATAGCCGATGAGATCAGCCTCATGCAATTGACGAGCAACTTCCGTAAATATCTGCACATAGCGCGCCTCTATAATGCGGGCTAGATTATAGATACCAATATTAATCTCGTCACCTGTTCCTTGCGGTTTAAAGATAAAGAACGAGCTAGGATCGACACTATTGACATCGACAGTACCATGGGTTTTTTTCAGCTTTTCAGCTTCAATCATGGAAATACCAAAATCAGCTGAGATATCCATCGTCACTTCGTGGCTGCCTGTCGCGATACAATGGGTAAATATGAGCTTGTTTTCTTTATAAACGCAAATACTGGTCGTACTAGCACCAATATCTACCAAACAGACCCCTTGCTGGCGCTCGTCACTCATCAAACTATATTCAGCACTCGTCACTGCATCAAATACAATGTGGTCAATACCAACATCACAGCTTTGCAGTAATTTTTGGATATTCTGACGACTAGCAACGGGCATCATCATCATGTGATACATCACAGTAATATTATGCGCCATCATTTCGATCGCATCATCCACCATGAAATCTTGATCATCAACATAGATACCCTGCTGACAGCAATGCATTAGATAGTAGTCTGATGACAGATCGCGTGACTTGGCATTAGACAACGCCTGCACCATATCTTTGGCACGTACCGCCTCATCTTCTACACGTACCTCGCCTGCACTATTTTTGCTCGATAATTCCGGTGTCGCTAAGGTCAACCACACACTGTGCACGCGGCAATTGGCAGTATCTTCTGCTTCTTGAATGGCTTGTTTAATAGCACCTTGTAGACGTTCACGGTGTTTTATTTGACCTTGGTAAAAATCGCTATTTTTGACTTGTCCCACGCCCAGAATACGGATGTCTTTTGCAGAGACAACGTTACCAATAACGACATAGACTGCCGTGGCACTTAGATGGACAACAACCAGATTTTCAGTATTTTTCATGGTACCAGACAAATTATCGCTAAACAGGAGACCAAATGACGTCTCCATTAGATCATTAAAAAAAGCGTTATCAACACGCTATGATGTTGTATCTTCTGTGCTACAAACTATCAAAATAGCTCAAACTAAAATGCTAACCAGTTTTTGCTTATGCTATCTATCTATCTATCGTTATTCTGCTTCATCGATTTTTGGCTGTGTCATATCCCAAGCGATGGTAAAACCATTTTTATAGCGCAAATCTACAGACTGTATTTCGCCTCGACGCTCACTTAATTGATTGCCGAGCAGCTGACTCAAACTCAGCAACTTTTGCGCAGTATTCTCATTATCAACAATCACACGCAGTCCATTGTCAAAACGAATCAGCCAAGTCATTCTTGGTGACAGGATAATATCTTCGACTTGCATACCAAGTGGCGTATACCAGTCGTTAACTTGCTGCATCTGCTGCATGATAACTGGGGCTTGCGTTATCTCACCTTGTAAGGTGGCGAAGCGTTCTTGCGTCAGATCTTTACTATCAGCAGGGACAAAAACCGCACCTTTTGCATCCACTAAACGCTCTGTACCAAAATTAGCAACCGCCTGCTTAGGTAATGCGGTAACGACTATGCCCCGTTGCCAATCACGAGAAATACTGACCTGATCAACCCAAGCCAGACCCGTCGTAATATCTCTTAACGCTTGCAAATCAGAGGTAAAAAAGCTGCTTACCTTTTGTTGATTCATAACCTGTTGCAATGCGCGATATTGGGTAACTGTCAAACCCTGATTATTCACATGGATAGAAGCTGGCGGTGCATCACGCAACGCTTTTCCACCCATTATCAATATCAGTACGAGCAACCCTAGTACCAATACCATAAAAAAATATTTGAGCGAAGTCGGTACTTGGAACTTAGAGTTTGGGCGACGGGTTTTATCACTCATCAAGTCAGTTACCTCGTTGACAGTTTGAGCCATAACGACCTTTGTCCCTATATTTGCATAAAACTGATCATGCTATTTATAAATGTAACTCTGCATATTTTTGCAGAAGCCTATTAAGTTGACATATTATCAAAATATTTTACTAAAACGATTTATAGGATGACATTATGCTCATTTAAACGTAACATTTTTCTTAATTTATGAATAACTTATGGGCTATGTTCATAGAAAACAGAAATATCACTAAAACAGACCTATAATTACAATATTAACGTATTTTATGGTTAAACAATAGCTTAACCCCTACTAGTGACAACGAATTTACACAAGTTTACATGACGCTGTGGTATAGCAGCTCTAGTGATACATTAACCCGTTCTCGTCTAGTAGTATTCTCAGGCTATAAGAAAAATTTAACTCTAATCATTCATAAGTTTTATCACTGGTTTATTAAGACAGCTTATCAATGACAACTGCCTTAATAAATATCAATAGCATTATGAACAATACTAAAAAATGAGCAATGTTAAAAAGTAGCATTGCTAAATCACTGTTTAAGCAATAACTGCTATACCAGTCACTCTAATGTCTGCGCTAAAATATGCCAGCACAATGCATCAAAGTCCATACCTCGAGCCTTGGCTGCCATCGGAACCAAGCTATGGCTGGTCATGCCTGGCACTGTATTGATTTCAAGCAACCAGAAGTGACCTGCTTCATCTTGCATAGCATCGATGCGTCCCCAGCCTTTAGCATCAACGGCACGGAACGCTGAAAGGCTCAGATCTTGTAAATGCTTTTCGTCAGCAGCGCTCAGACCACAGGGAATGTAGTAGCTGGTATCATTACGATTGTACTTGGCTTCAAAATCGTAGAAGTTGGTAATATCAGCAGGTTCAAGACGAATGACTGGATAGGCTTCATCGTCGATAATGACGATTGTAAACTCGCGACCAGTAATCCAGCGCTCAGCCATAACTGCATCACCGCACTGTACCGCCGTTGCATAAGCCGCTGGCAACTCGTCAAGATTGTGGACCTTAGTCATACCAATACTCGAGCCTTCATGAACGGGCTTAATAATAAGTGGTAGACCTAGCATGTTGACCACTTGCTGCCAGTCAGTCTCAGCTGTTAACAATGAAAATGGCGCGGTTGCTAACCCACAACCTTGCCACAATTGCTTGGTACGAACCTTATCCATACCCAGCGCTGATGCCAGAATGCCTGAACCCGTCTGCGGAATATCAAACCATTGCAGCACACCTTGCAACAAACCATCCTCGCCGCCGCGACCATGCAACACATTGAACACGCGGTCATACTTGCGTAGCTCCGTGATGTCTTGATGCTTAGGGTCGAAATGAGTGGCATCAACGCCTTGGTTTTGTAGCGCCTGCAATACGGCAGCACCACTGTCTAACGACACGCTGCGTTCATTGCTACTGCCGCCATAGACAACCGCCACTTTACCAAACTGTCTGGCATCTTTTGCATCACTGGTCGTCGTGTTTAGAGTGGCATCATTGCTATCTAAATTATCTGAATTTTGAGTGCTGGTATTTTCTTTAGTATCAGTCGTCATGAAGATCGTTCCTAGAATTTTTTAGCTTACTTAATGTAAAGGTTATTGGCAGCCAAGTCGACAGCGATCTGCCCTACATTACCTGCACCTTGAGTAATGAGCATGTCATTGGCTTTTAATAAACGCTGCATGACAGGAGCTAAATTGTCCTTGTCAATAATCGTCGGTTCAACTTCACCGCGCAACCGAATACTGCGTGCCAATGACTTGGTATCAGCACCAGTAATTGGGCTTTCACCTGCTGAATATACGTCTAATAATAATAATTCATCAACGCTGGAGAGTACTTCGACAAAATCATCGAAGCAATCGCGGGTACGACTATAACGGTGCGGCTGAAACATCATTACTAAACGACGTTCAGGGAAGCTTTGACGTGCCGCTTTAATGGTGGCATCGACTTCTTTTGGGTGATGACCATAATCGTCAATCAATAAAACATTACCATCATCAAGACTGACAGAGGCATGCTGCTCAAAACGGCGACCAACGCCTTCAAATTTTTGCAGAGCGCGTTTGATCGCTTCGTCATCCACCCCTTCATCGGTCGCCATGGTGATAGCGGCAAGTGCGTTATAAACGTTGTGAGTACCAGGAATGTTGAGGGTCAAACGTAAAGGTTCACGGTCACGGCGCAGTACCGTGAAGTGAGTTTTCGTGCCTTCCGTCACCAAGTCGATGGCTTGAACGTCGTTAAAAGGCTCAAGTCCAAAGGTCAATACTGGACGACCTATATCATCAATCATGGCATACAATTCTGGGTCGTCACCGCAGACCACCGCCAAACCATAGAATGGCATGTTTTGTAAAAACTGGATATAAGCGGCTTTTAATTTATCAAAACTATTCTCATACGTTTCCATATGGTCTTGATCGATATTGGTGACAATCGCGGCCATCGGATGTAACGATAAAAATGACGCATCAGATTCATCAGCTTCTGCCACCAAGAAACGACTGCTACCCAGTGCAGCATTTTTACCAGATGCATTCAGCTTACCGCCGATCACATAGGTAGGATCGAGTTGCCCTTCTGCCATCATGGTAGTCAACAAACTGGTCGTCGTGGTTTTGCCATGAGCGCCAGCAACAGCGATACCGTGACGATAACGCATCAACTCGCCTAGCATATCGGCACGGCGTACCACTGGCAAACGTGCTTCTAATGCCGCTTTTACTTCAGGGTTGCTGCGATCAATTGCTGACGATACAACGATGACATCAGCATTGGCAATATTTTTGGAGTCATGACCGATCGCAATATCAATACCAATCTGCGCCAAACGTTTGGTCACTAAGCTCTCAGCAATATCAGAACCACTTACTTGATAACCTTGATTGTTCATCACCTCCGCGATACCGCACATCCCCGACCCACCAATACCGACAAAATGCAGATGCTGAATACGACGCATTTCTGGTATTTCAATCAAACGCTTAGGTAGAGCTTTCGCAGGGTTAGACATAGGGCTTCTCTTTATTAAAGGCTAATAAAATTTAGTGTATCAAAATAATTGGCAATAAAAACAGTCAGCTATACGAATTAGGCTACAGCGTTTGCCGGATAATATCAGCAACTTGCTTGCTCGCACTTCGATTAGCAAGGGCATGGCCTTTTTTGGCCATCGCTAGGCACTTCTCTCGATTAAGGGCAGCAAGCTCATTGCTCAAACGCTGTGCTGTCAACTCAGACTGCGGTAACAAAATCGCCGCATCGTGTGAGGTTAAAGTGCGGGCATTAGCAGTCTGATGGTCATCTACCGCATGCGGCAGCGGTACAAAAATTGCGGCAATACCAACGTTCTGGATTTCCGTAACCGTCAATGCGCCTGCTCGGCAAACAATAACATCTGCCCAATTATAAGCGGCGGCCATATCGTCGATAAAAGGCTGTACCACAAACTTGTGCATACTCAAGTCTTGCTCATCGTAAGCTGCTTGTGTGGCAGCCTCATTGTTACGCCCGCATTGATGACGCACTTCAAAAGGCTGATTGAGCAATGCCAGCGCTTTTGGCACAGTGTCGTTTAAGGCTTGTGCACCAAGTGAGCCACCCACGACCAACAATTTGAGCGGTGAGTTGTCATTAACATCATAACGCACCGTCGGTTCAGAGACACCAGTGATGGCATTGCGTACTGGGTTACCCACCGTTTCAAGCTTAGCATCCTGTGCACTATTGGCAAAGGTATCTTCAAATGCTTGCAGCACCTTGGTTGCAATCTTGGATAGGTAGCGATTACTCATGCCTGCAATGGCATTTTGTTCATGGATAATCAGAGGCGTATTGGTCAGACGTGCGGCGATACCGCCAGGCGCTGTCACATAACCACCAAAACCGATAACTATGTCAATTTGATTACTACGAATCACCTTTATAGCGGCCATCGTCGCTGACAATAAAGTCACTGGCAACTTCAATAAACGCCCGATTCCTTTACCGCGTAAACCCTGCATCTCAATCGCATGAAAAGGATAACCAGTCGGTGCCACCAAGCCATTTTCCATACCATTTGGCGTTCCTAGCCAATGAATAACCGCACCACGCTGAGTCAATTCCTCAGCCACTGCCAGCGCTGGGAACACATGCCCGCCAGTACCCGCGGCCATCATTAATATATGCGGTGCTTTCATGAACGCCTGCCTATCTTTTCTTTATTTATATGAAGGACTTATTATCCTATGATCATCTTAGTCATCAGCCAATAATGACCCTATAAAATCTCGCATAGTATAGTGTAAATCGTTGGCTGATATATAGCAATTTATGCACTGTCAATAACAAAAATCCAAGCCGCGAGCAATCACGACTTGGCTTTTATAAATACTATCGAAAAATCATAAAAGCATCGTTTATAAATGACGTTTTATCGCCTTTTTATGGGCTATTAAAAGATGCTGTTTATCAATCTATCTTAGCACACTGTTTTTTAAGTATTGTGCGCATAGCTTAGTGATAAATCACTCTATCCTTACAGCGTTGCGCAAACTGCTAATTTATTTTCAATGGCGATGATAAAGTCTGTCGCGATGTCCGTACCACATTGGTCGTCAATCTCACGAACACAGGTTGGGCTGGTGACATTAATCTCAGTAATACGACCACCGATTAAATCTAGCCCGACAAACATTAGACCTTTTTCTTTAACAATCGGTGCGACTACTTCTGCCACTTGACGTTCGATATCGGTGAGCGGCATCGCAACACCGCTACCACCCGCAGCAAGATTACCACGGGTTTCGCCTTTGGTAGGAATACGCGCCAAGCTATAATCGACCACTTCTCCATCGACGATCAACACGCGCTTATCACCTTCCTTAATCTCTGGCAAATAGCGCTGCGCCATAATGGGTAGTGTCTCAAGCTCAGTTAAAATCTCAAGCGTGACGCCAATATTTGGACTATCTGTGGTCAAACGGAAAATCCCCGTACCGCCCATACCATCTAATGGCTTAACAATGACGTCTTGCTGCTCAGCGATAAACTTGCGAATATGCGCCTGTTTACTGGTCACAATCGTTGGGCTCATATAATCGCTAAACCACGTGGCAAATAGCTTTTCATTACAATCACGTATCGCTTGTGGGTCATTGACCACTAGCACACCAGCCGCTTTGGCATGATCAAGCATATAAGTGGCATAAATAAAACGCATGTCAAACGGCGGATCTTTACGCATCAACACCACGTCATAGTCGCTGATTGGCGCTGTCGCTTTACCCCCTAATGTATAAAAATCTTTAGGATCGCGCTTGACGGTCACTGACTGCGTATCAACCATCAGTTGCCCACGATTCAACCACAAATCATGAATCTGACAATAGCCAAGGCTGTGCCCACGGTCTTGTGCCGACCACATCATCGCAAGGGTCGTGTCTTTTTTATAATTAACTTGCTCGATAGGATCCATAATAACGAGTATATTTAACGATTTTTTTTGATTTGCTTGGCTCATAATAAGGCTCACTTACGTTATATTATTAATATAGAAAAGCTTCGAACTCAGTGCCCAACTATACGCCGTACTGCGCGCGATAATGTTGCATCTTGGCAAGTTGGGTCGCATCTTTATGCTGACCGCTTTGTACGCCATGGTCATCTGCCAAATAACTGATTAAATCATCGATATCGACGAGTGCACGCACTGGTACCTCTAATGTCGACGCTAACTCTTGAATAGCAGAATGCTCAGCCTGCCCTTTTTCTTTACGGTCAAGGGCAACGATAATACCAGCAACGCTAGCACCCGCTTGCTCTAAAATCTCAACCACTTCACGCATCGCCGTACCAGCGGTAATGACATCATCGAGTACCCAGACTGATTTACCACTAACGTCAGCGCCTACTAAGTTGCCACCTTCGCCATGAGTTTTGGCTTCTTTACGATTATAGCCCCACTTGGCATTGATACCATGATGAATCCATAAAGCTTGCGCGGTTGCTGCCACAAAAGGAATACCCTTATACGCTGCCCCAAAGATCACCAGCTCCTGCTCATCTGTACCGTTATGACTAGCAGCCACTTGCTCAGCCAAGGCATCAGCATAACCACACGCGAGCAACGACAACATCTCACCCGATGCCAGCAAGCCTGCATTAAAAAAATACGGACTGATGCGACCAGACTTGAGGACAAACTCGCCAAATTTGAGAACTTGATTGTCTAAAGCCAGTTGGATAAATTGATGTGAGGAAAAAGAAGGGTGTTGCGCATTAGGCATTGAGGCATTAAGCATGGAAGCGTTCCTATTGACAAAAAGAAGAGCAAAAAATTGGCGTTATTGTACGCATTATTGATCAACTTGACCAACCATTGATGTCGTAATCCTGCATGTTAGGATAACGAGTCAATAGGCCACTACGCGACGATATATTAAAATAACACTGATCATCGGCACGTACTTGAATGTCCCAGCCTAAATGATACGCGGCAACAATAACATGTCCTGTGAAAATGCGTATTTGACGGTAGGCATGGCGCTGCGATGGCTCACAAATGATTTGACTCAGCAGATAACTGCGAATGTGCTGACAGATTTGCGCGGCGCTGTAGCGGTGATTGATACTTTTGCGTGTCTCGCACTGCCTCAATGCATGGACAGCGACGCTACACGCCATAATGTCAGTAGCCAAACTGCCCTCGCCTGTCTCAAATTGCTGCGGCTGCAACACTACCTGCCAATCTTCGGCATAAACACTATTGAGCAACTCATCTGGGTTATAACGTTTGGTCAATGCACGGAAAGAAGCCTGTTTGTTTTTAGCATTATTACTAACGCTCGTATCGGTACTTACAGAAGAGCCATTCAGTGCAAAACCGTAACGATGCAGTTTTGGATAAGCACGAAGCGCCTGCTGAATATCAGCCATGTCGAGCAAAGTCATACCATGTAATGATGATAATAATGGTTGCGTGCTGTGATTGTGATAAAAGCTGTCTGGAAAATCGACAAGCTCTGCTGCCCTCAGTAATGACAGATGCTCGCCCAATACTTCTGAAGCAATCAGCGCCCATTTTGACAAGCTGTGTTCTTTAGGCTGATAAAAACGCGCAGAGCGACCATAAAGTCGTTGCAATTGACCATTTAATCGCCTAGCAGGCTCTGGAATATCGCTCAAGGGTCTGGCAGGATCAAGTGCCAAGCGACTCGGGTCGAAATTAGGATGTACAATCGCAGGTTGGGTACTATCTGGCAAAATAGACGACTGCTCAGCATTGCCTTCTGAAATTGTACCGCCTGCTGCTGTAAGATCAGCACTGGGTAAATGAGTGTCAGAAGTAGAAGGCTGGGTCATGAAATCTCCATAAGCTATAAAATATAAAAACAATTCTAATTAAATCAAACTGGCATATTATTCTTGATGTTGTTCTTGATGTTGTTCTTGATGTTGTTCTTGATGGCGCAAAATATCACGGTAACCAGCTTGCCAATCAGGATATGCCAACCAAGCTA
Organism: Psychrobacter sp. 1044; assembly: GCF_904846525.1. Lineage (GTDB taxonomy): Bacteria > Pseudomonadota > Gammaproteobacteria > Pseudomonadales > Moraxellaceae > Psychrobacter. Next base: position 79,217 of record NZ_CAJHAZ010000013.1, read on the forward strand.
ATGGAATATTACTGTGCAAGCGTTTTCCCGTAACCGCTACTTTTTTATCGTCAAGAGCAGGAGGCGTTTCATTGATCTGCTGACTTAACCAAACGCCCAACTCAAAAGTCGTGACTGGCGCGTAATCAGTAGCAATATAAAGGGGCTTGGGCGCATCGATAGTCAGTACGTTAGCGATGATAGCGACCAAATCGCGATCCATAATCCGATTGCTCCAATGCGCGGCTGCCACTGCTTCTTTTTGTGGCTCGCGGGCTTTACGCAGACGCATGAGACGCGCGCGTCCATAAATACCGCTTGGACGAATGATAATGGCTTTATCACCAAAACCTTGTTGTAGGACTTGTTCTGCTTGCAATATCACTTGCGATGCTTCACGCTCTGGCATCACAGGTACAGTATTTTCATCAATCCATTCGCCGTTATCTTGCCCATAAACACCCGTTGATGAAATAAAAACAATGCGTAAAAGGTTGGTGAGTTTGTCCGCAAGCGTTGTCAAATGCTGGCTAATTGCTAAGTAGCTATTATGATAGCCGCTGGTCGAATAATCATCGGGGGTAACGATAATTGCTATCGCCGTAAAATCTTGCAGCTGCTCAGCCGTCAGAGTCAATGCATCGGCTTGCATAAATTCAGCGTGATCATCCAAAGAGTAATAATTGCGCTCACCACGAGCCAAACCTGTGACATTTAAGCCGTCCTGTGCCAGCTGATTGCTAACTGGCAAACCAATATCACCTTGACCAATAATCAATAAATTTTGCGTACTCATCATTTATCCTTTATTCGAACGCCATTTCTAATGACTGCTTATACATCTTTTTAATAACCTATACATCTTTTTAGTAATAAGCGTTAAAAATAGCGTCTGTACGACAGCTGTACGTCTTCATTGGCATCAACACGATCTTGCCAATCATAATTAGCATTGATGCGTAATGCTTGTTTTTTATCGATATCATACTGCAGCCCTAATGTCGATATCGGCTGCCAATAATGACCACGTGAATTAGACTCATCGCTGCTGCCATGATACCAATATGGCAGTTGCAATTCAGCCTGAGCGCGTAACTGATTGTTAATCTGATAACGACAGCCTGCATTGACGCCAGCACCAACGCGAAAGCCTTTATTGATACCGCGCCCTGCTTGCGCTGTGCCGGACAAAAAGGTATAGCATAGCTGCGGCGGCATCTCGCCTGTACCTGTGCGAGGCGTACCAAATGCCCATGACCAACCTGATTCATAGCCCAAGCTCCCAACTAAATGATCGCGACCGTCTTGCTGGGAGCCATCATTCACACGCGTCGCCTCGATGCTAGCGCCCCACGTTTTGCCTTTTTTGGCAGAATTGACCGGATTAAATGACCGCCCACGAATCAATGTCACATTTTGCAAAACCACACTGTTTGGCTGATTGGCTGTGTCATTATCGGTGTCGTACAGGCGCAAAGTCGCAGATGCGCCTTCTAAGTCGAAAAACTGTGGGAATCCTGAGGGACGATCGAGAATATCATGATAGCCCGCTCGTAAGCCCAAATCGATATAGTTATTATCACCGCGCTGCCCTAGTCCCATATGAGCCAGTTGCAGAGGATGTCTGTCTATTGGATTATTATCTGATACCGCTATATTAGGCTGCAATAACGTCTGTCCATCAGCTGACATGCTCGAAACCGTATTGAGTTGGGCAGATTTAACCTCATTAATCGTCTGTTTTGCGCTGTTGTGATAGCCGAATTGCTCGCGCTGCTCTTTGACCTTATTCAACTGCGCTTGGCGTAAAGTGCTATCAGCAGGAGTATAGTTGGTGCTGGCAAGTAAGCCTTCATCATCAAGCAACTGCACGACATCTGAAGGAATAACCGCATAAGGCAGCTGACTCAATAAGTGCTGCTGCGGACGCACCACATCAATTAAGCGTAAAATCTCAGACGCACAGTTATCTGTGGTGAAGTAATACGGCAATTTTAAATCTTTGGTTTCCCAAACGTGCAACATAATCTGCTGCACTTCCGCTGGTGTCAAATCCAATTGATACGTCCATGCGTCCCGCTCGTCTTCTTGCAGATACTTGGCCAGCCTTGCTGGATAAGGATCAATTTCTATTAAATTATCATAGCGACCAGTCATTGACTTGATGGCATACACCACAAAATTGTCTTTTGGATTACCACCAACCGTATAATTCAACGCAACCGCATGATGAATTTGGCTCGGATCAGCCACACTGGCTTTTGAGTCGATACGCAATAACGTATGAGCAAAGGCCGATAAAGGGTTGTCTAAATACTCTTGGGCAAACATGATAGATAGCTGTTCAGGGGCAATCTTCTGCATCCATTCATTCAATTCAGGACAGTCAACTTGTAGCGCCGTTTTATCAATGTTTAATGTATCGGTCAACCATTGTGAACGCGCTGGAAAACGGCATAATACCGAATTGTTGGCAGTATTTTTTTTGACAGTACGGTTATTCGTCGTCGCTACCTCATTAGCGAGAGCGACGAGTAATGCATCTAGCTCTGCAGCTGAATCATACTGTCCATTCTTACTTAAAAAAAAGTCAGCCTCATCAACCATGCTGGTGTCTTTTTTCTTACCAATCAAATTTTTTTGATCATCAAAGAAATATAATAAACGTCGCCATGTCGTATGTTGGGCTAAGTTTTGTGTTGCTGCTTGCTCACGCCACTTGGCTAATAATTGCTCAACGTTGCTTTTTTCTAGCCCTTGGGTATCTTCTGGAACGTCATTATTTGGCGTATTATTAGCGATTGCAGCATCTTGCGGCGTAGGCGCTAATGCCTCTGTCGTTACTAATGATGATGGGGTTGGCAAAAAAGCTTGCGTTTGTGCAGAGAGTAGCAATCCTGCAATAGCAAGTGGTAAACGCGATCGTTGACTCATAGTAGTTAGGGTACAATCTACAGATAAAAAATTAGGCTTTAGAGACATGGGATAAACCTCGCACGTTATTATTCATACGCCGATAGCGTGATTGATGGCTGGTTGATAATGCCGATTGGATCGTCCACTGAAATAATCTCAAAAACCATATACGAGCCAGATCATTGAAATATCTTAGTCAAAGTGGCTGTTATCAAAGTTGTTACTATCAAAGCTACTGTTATCAAGGTAGCTATTATCAGACTGGCTATTGATTGATAAAAATGGCTAGCAACTGACAATCAATGCACACTTATTAATATCATGATAAAAGAGAATATTATGTCCATAGCACCAATAACGATTAATGATGGCAGATTATCGGCAGCCACATACCTTGCGTCACCAAACTGCAATCTGCGACCAGCAGACATGAGTATTGATACTATTGTTATTCATAATATCAGCCTACCGCCGAACGAGTTCGGAGCGTCTGATGCTGACGGCATCCATTACGTTAAAGCATTATTTACCAATCAGCTAGACTGGGCGGCGCATCCCTATTTTCAAATGATTAAAGGCGCGGAGGTTTCGGCTCACTTATTCATCGAACGTGATGGCGCGATAACTCAGTTTGTTAATTTTAATGAGCGCGCGTGGCATGCTGGACGCTCTAGCTACTTGGGTCGCCCTGAATGTAATGATTATAGCATCGGTATTGAGCTTGAAGGGTCTGATTTTGTGTCCTTCACCGCCGCACAATATGAAGTACTTGCAAAAGTGGTCTGTGCCATTTATGCCGCCTATCCCAAAACTCGTCGTCATCTGACAGGTCATAGCGATATTGCCCCTGGTCGCAAAACAGATCCCGGTGATTATTTTGAATGGGCAAGATTGCGTGAGATGGTCGCCAACATTCTTGAGGGTTAAGTCGTATGGATAATTATTTTGTCAATCCTGCTAGAAGCTCTATTAACAATTAACTGTATGCATTATATTCCACATCCAATCCATTTATCTCGATTATGAAAATGCTATAATCCGTCAGCTTTTTGATAGCAGCAACTTAGTAGACAACCATCAGTAAACAACCTTCATTAAACAAATTAGCACAATAGGTTCTCATGGCAAAAAGTCGGTTATTTCGTTCAACCATGGTGGTCAGTAGTATGACCATGCTGTCTCGTATCTTAGGTCTGGTACGCGATGTCGTATTGTTAGGCGTCTTTGGCGCTGGTGGTCTGATGGATGCCTTTTTAGTCGCCTTCAAAATCCCAAACTTTTTGCGGCGTTTATTTGCAGAAGGTGCCTTTAGTCAAGCCTTTGTCCCTGTGCTATCTGAATACAAAGAAAAATATAGTTTGCAGCAGGTACAAATCTTAGTCAGTCGTACTTCAGGCGCTCTGTTGTTAATTTTGTCGATGCTTACCGTTGTTGTTATTTTAATGGCACCTTGGGTAGTGACTTTATTCGCGCCTGGTTTTGCGGATCAACCAGGTAAGTTTGCTATTACCGCTGAATTACTGCGTCTGACCTTTCCTTATTTGCTATTTATTTCTATGACCGCCTTTGCCAGTGGCATTTTACAAAGCTACGGACGCTTTGCTGCGCCTGCCTTTGCACCCGTATTATTGAACCTATGTATGATTGGTGGCGCGCTAATTTTTGCCCCTATGTTCGATGTTCCTATCATGGCGCTAGGCTATGCGGTCGCTATCGCAGGATTGTTGCAATTCTTACTACAGCTACCGCAGCTATGGCAACAAAAGCTGCTGGTCGCACCCAAGGTCGACTTTCAGCATGAAGGCGTTCGCCGTATTTTAAAACTCATGCTGCCTGCCATCTTTGGCGTCTCTGTCACTCAGATTAATCTGCTGCTCAATACCATTTTTGCGTCATTGATGATTGGCGGTTCGGTTTCTTGGCTGTATGCCGCAGAGCGTATGAGTGAGCTGCCGTTAGGCTTGATTGGCGTGGCAATCGGTACAGTCATTTTGCCAAGCCTATCAAAAAGCGAGGCGCAAAAAGACGATGTTAGCTTTAAAAAGACCATCGATTGGGCGGCACGCTTAATCATTTTAGTCGGTGTCCCTGCATCAGCAGCGTTGTTTATACTTGCCGATGTACTGATGCAAGCGCTGTTTTTGCGCGGTGAGTTTACCTTACGCGATGCGCAGATGAGTTCGCTCGCATTACGTAGTATGGCTGGTGGTATTTTAGGCTTTATGCTTATTAAAATCTTTGCCCCTGCTTTTTTTGCCCGTCAAGATACCAGAACACCTGTAAAAATCGGTATCATTTCTGTCTTTGCCAACATGATTTTTAGTGTCATTTTCATCGGTATATTTTATTTCTTAGAGATTCCACTACATGGTGGCTTGGCCTTAGCAACCACGGGCGCGGCCTTTGTTAACGCAGGCTTATTATATTACTTCTTACATAAACGTGATATTTTCCGCTTTGGCAGTCATTGGAAAAAACTATTCACCCAGTTTGCGATTGCGACCAGCGCTATGATTGGCGTACTTTATGTCATGCTGCCTTATTTCCCTAGCGATGATGCGCAGTGGCGACGTATCGCCGCTTTGCTCATTATGTGTGCCGTGGGAGCACTGGTTTATGGCGTGGTATTACTAGCCACTGGTTTCCGTCCGCGCCAGCTAAAGCATGGTTAAGCAGCTTCACTTACGAAACCAAAACAAGCTTAGTAAAAGAATGGATAGTGAATGATACGGATAGTTGCCATAATTAACTATTAACGAATAAATGAAATCTGAGGGCTAATAATGACAACCAAACGATCAACCTTGCTACGCTTACCAACCATCCTGACCGCTGGTGTACTTAGCACTGGACTGCTTTTAAGTGCTTGTACCGATAACGATAAGACAGCTAATAGTGCCGAAGATACGGCAGCCATCGCTGAAGGCATTTCTGATGAAAGCGTTGATGCTGAAAATAGCGCTGCTAATCAAACGTCAGCAGTGGATGCGAATAGCACAGTTGACAGCAAGCAGATGGCTGAGAGTGAGAGTGGTAAAGAGAAAACGGTTATTGATAGTGATGATATCAATCCAGTCACCTCTGCAACCAAGCAAAAGAGCCTCGTAACCAATCCCACCCAAGCTGGTACGCCGGAAGATACTGTCAAGCAAGCACTAGATAGCTTGTATTATGGCGAGGTAAAAGAAGCCGTTAAATATTATAAAGTAGATATGGCAAACTTCGAAGAAGAGCTGGCTAAAACCCAGTATGCCTTTCAGCAAACCGTCGATGGCGTCACTATTACCGATACTAAATACAGTGATGATAAAACCCGTGCCACCATCATTGGGGAGCTGATGCTAAAAGGACAAAGTGCGCCTGCACCGTTGACCTATCAGCTACAGAAGATAGAAGGTCAATGGAAGATCTTGGGTTAAGCTATTTTAGCTTACTTATCTGAAGCATCATCCGATGTCACCGCTTTACCCAGCATCACAACATCAGCGATAAAGCCCTGCATATCACACACTTTTGGCATATATCCCCATTGCTCAAAACCAAGCTTACGGAACAATCCTAAGCTTGGCTGATTGTGCGCAAAAATAAGCGCGATCACATTATGAATGCCTAGGCTTGGCGCTTGTGTCAACATCCAGCATGTCAATAAGCTGCCCAACCCTTGGCCGTGATAATCCTGATGCAAGTAGATACTAATCTCAGTGCTGATATGATAAGCCGGTCGTGCATATAAATCGCTAAAGCTGCCCCATGCAACGATTGTTGCTGTCTCTGTTTTCGCTGCATTCTTCGTGGCCTTATGCATCGCTTTTACCACATAAATAGGACGCGTCGGACTGTTTATATGCTCATCAAACCAATCTGCACGCTCTTCACAAGTCACTGGGGTGAGATTGGCAGTGGCTTGTTTACCTGCAATAGTCTGATTGTAAATCGCCAAAATCTCTGACAAGTCGTCTCTACTTGCACGCTGCACGACAAACTCATCCGTAAGATAGTGTTCTGACAAAACAGTTGGTACAGCATTTAAGGCAGCAACGGGCATAAGGTCTCCGTAATTATTAATTAATAGTCTATGAGTGATAATTGTTGCAAGATGATCCATCTATACAGAGGGTCATTACAGAAGCATGTGGACAAATATCACGGTATTTTAAGATGACAGAGCGGATAGCGCCATACTTTTATTGTCAGTAGACTATAGGATGTTAGTGTGGTCATTTTACTTTATAATGGCTGATTTTAAACACATTGATTTTGGTACGGGTGTGTTTTTTCTTTTTTATCCGGTCTTATCTATCATAGCTGAAAATTTATGAACACCTATTTTCTTGAGCAACTGATTGCCTCGCCAAGTAATTTGACTGCAAATACTAGTCCAGTAGATTTAGCGCCCTGTGTGCTCACTATCGGTAACTTCGATGGTGTCCATCTTGGTCATCAAGCGATGCTTGAACAAGTCCGTGATATTGCGCATGCACAAAATCTTGGTTCTGCTGTCATGATATTTGAGCCACAGCCTCGTGAATTTTTTGCGCCAGCCACCGCGCCTGCTCGCCTCACCAATCTCGCTGAAAAACAAGCTTTGTTAGCAGAATATGGCGTTGAGACCTTGATTGTGGCAGGATTTGATGCAGAGTTTCGCTCGCTATCCGCCCAAGCATTTGCGGATCTTTTAGCCCTGCGCTTAAATGTCAAAGCGTTGGTGTTGGGTGATGACTTCAAATTTGGTCATGACCGTACTGGCGACAGTCAGTTTTTGCGGAATTATGGCTTAGATGTGACCAATCTACATACCGTCATCGATGATAGTGGCAAAGCGGCACGTATCAGCTCTACTCGCGTTCGAGACTTACTATTGGCTGGTGATATTGACGCTGCTAATGCGCTACTTGGTCGCGATTATGCGATTACAGGAATGGTCGTTGGTGGCGATAAAATAGGTCGCACCATGGACTTTCCTACTGCGAATATTGACCTACAGCGTTTAAAACCTGCCCTGCATGGTATCTTTGCTGTTGATGTCGTCAGCCTCGACGAGGATGGGCAAGTGATTGCTGATGGCTTATCGGCACTTGCTATAGATGGCAAATCAGGTATCTCAGGATTACGTTCCAATAGCCTCTTTGGGACAGCCAATATCGGCACCAGACCCTCTGTCGATAAACAACATGATTGGCGTTTGGAAGTGCATTTCCCAGAATTAAATGCCGATTTATATGGATTAACTTTACAGGTTCGATTTTTGCATTATTTACACGGTGAACGACATTATGATGGCTTAGAAGCATTAAAAACAGGCATCCATAATGATGTGAAAGCATTGATTGAGTGGCGAGAGCAGCAGCCCAGTTAGGTTGCTATTAAGCTTAAATGCGGGCATCGATATTTATAATTTATAAAAAACCCACAGCGTTTATAACGTTTGTGGGTTTTTATTTAATAATTCTTTTTTTAATAGTTCTTTTTTCTAAGCATCTGGATGCATACGTACGTTTAAGTCATCGATGACCTCTACCCATTCCGCATCTTTTTCCCATTCTTCTTGTAGAAAAGCACGCTGATTGTCTGTCCAAATGCTCGCTTCTATCAACTTCTCTTCTTTATCCAACTGATTATTTTCAATAAAACTATCAATCGCTGCATCTGAGCTATCAAGTCCCAACTGTGCAAATAATTCATTCATATTGTATTCTGGTTCACCCAACATGTTTTTCTCCTTAAATGGTACGAGTGTCTTTGTGTTTATTATCTAAATTGACACATTTATTGTAGCAAGCTTTATTTTAATAGCTGTTAATCAACGTGTATCTAACGTTATCAATTGTATTTTGATAGGCAGACAAGACAAAAAAAAGCCCTCTACATTAGAGGGCTTTTTTAGATCAATTTCTATATAACAGTTTTATGACATGATGACATTGGCGGCTTATGGAAGCAGGTGTGCTACTGCATCACGTTCTTCGCTAAGCTCTTGCTCAGTCGCTGCCATTTTCTCTTTAGAGAAATTTGATGACACATCAACGCCATCTACGATAGACCAATCGCCGTTAGTGCACGTGCATGGGAATGAGTAGATTAAGCCTTTTGCGATACCGTATTCGCCGTTTGAATAAACGCCCATTGATACCCAATCGTTCTCATCAGTACCCAATGCCCACGTACGTACGTGTGCAATGGCCGCGTTGGCAGCAGAAGCGGCAGATGATGCACCGCGTGCTTTAATGATTGCTGCGCCACGCTGTTGTACTTCTGGGATATAAGTCGCTTCGTACCATTCGCGATCAACCAAATCTAACGCAGGCTTACCGTTGACAGTAGCAGCAGTCAGATCAGGATACTGCGTTGATGAATGGTTACCCCAGATGATCATTTTTTTCACGTCATTTACTGTGCTGTCAGTTTTGCCAGCCAACTGTGCCATGGCACGGTTGTGGTCTAAACGAGTCATCGCAGTGAAGTTACGTGGATCAAGATCTGGTGCATTGCGCTGAGCGATAAGGGCGTTGGTGTTGGCAGGGTTACCGACAACCAATACTTTTACGTCACGGCTTGCAACGTCATTCAATGCTTTACCTTGCGCTGAGAAAATCGCAGCGTTGGCTTCTAGCAAATCTTTACGTTCCATACCTGGACCACGCGGACGTGAACCGACTAGCAGAGCATAGTCAACATCTTTGAATGCAACGGTCGCATCATCAGTCTGCACAACACCTGCTAATAAAGGGAATGCACAATCTTCTAATTCCATGACCACACCCTTTAGGGCGTCAAGTGCTGGAGCGATTTCGAGCAATTGCAAAATAACTGGCTGATCTTTACCTAGCATCTCGCCAGATGCAATACGAAATAACATAGCATAGCTGATATTACCAGCGGCACCAGTGACGGCAACACGTAAAGGCTGTTTCATTGACATTGAATACTCCCTAATTATAGATTAGATAATTCATGATTCTGATTGATGGTTCTAATGGATGACTATCGTTGTAAATAGCGACTTGCCTACTGAATATAGCAGTCATAAACCGAGAGCTAGTGTAGCACTTCGTTCAGCAAATCGTCTAGAGACAATAAGACGCCGACCACCGATTATATTGTTACATTTTATACGGGAGGATTTTTATACCTACTGTAAACCTATATTGATACAGCGCTAGAAAGCGATAAAAGGCAGCTGATAACAGCATTGAGAAGCGCTACATACAGTGATATAACACTTAAGATAAGCGAATATTATTAGGGCGTGTCCTCAATTCAAACAATAAGCATTTAAATAGGCTAAAAAAACTATTTTCCACCCGAAATGACGAACTTACTGCCACAATTATTCACAACATTATGACATGTGCCAAATTCGCTCCCTTCATAACAAATATGGATATCCGTCAATGTTGATTGACGACGACTGCCCGCTTGGCAAATCAAATCAATACTGTTTGAGGACATACCACTATTAAGCTGGGTCATTTGACTGATAAATCGAGATTTAGAAACCGTATAGCTATTACCCGTATTAAGCTCGTTAGGCAGCTTTAATGCGCCAGCGTAATTGGTAATCTGGCGGAAATAACTACTGGCACTGAGCGGACTACACGCCCCATAACGCTGCCAAGCTTGGCTACGTACTGTCGTATCAGGCATGATACGGTTGACGACTTTTAACTGTAACGGTGTCAGACGTGGCTCACTACCACGTCCGCAGCGCTCACCATAGCCCATATCTAGACCTGACACTGTCAACGAATAACCCTCCAAGCATTGACGCATACGGGCACGCGTCGGCTGTATGCTACACAATGCTGGCGTCATCTCAATCATCAACACACGCTGTCCGCTCTTAACAGCGCTCGCGGCATGTACGGGCATCATCATAATGCCTTGCAACATCACTAATGCACCGATACTTAGCGTCGTATTTAGTTTATCCATAGATGTATTAGTTATCGAGCTTGATTGGTTTAAATCTGGCGTCAGAGTAGATAGCGAGAGCATCTGCTGAATAGATGACTGATGCCTAACTTTTAATAACAGGGGCAGATTGAAATATTTTTTGATCATAGGGGCTGAAGGCATCTAGCAATGATAAAAACATGGGCTATCGTTTAGCTCATAGTGTTCGACGTATAAACACTGATAAAACTAAGAATAGAGCTAACAAAAATGTGTGCGTTGATTAATAAGCACTTATTATAAGGACGTATAAAAGACACTAATTGATGTAATGGTAGCAAAACGTTTTTTTTAATCTATAGCAGAAACGTAAACATAAGCTAATGATAGCATCAATAGTACAAAAATATCGCAACGTTAGCATGTCATCATCAGCGAGGTTGGGCGTCGAATTAGGCATATCGTCAAGACAAAACTAGCGTTGATTGCACGATAAAAAGTGACATAAAGTGACATGAAAAAACCATTAATGATTGCTCACGAATGGTTTTTTTGATTTATACATTGGCATTTTAGAGCGCGGCAGGTATCGTGCCCATGCGCTGGCTAATAGGCTGACTACGACCTAATAGACTGCTATAAATGGTGGCATTTTCCATCACGTGCTTAACGTAATTACGGGTTTCAGGAAAGGCAATCGACTCGACGTACTGGTCGGCTGCGAGCGAACCATATACTGGTTGCCAACGCTTGGCATTGTTCGGACCCGCATTATAGCCAGCCGTTGCCAACACAGGTTGACGGTTTAGCTTACCGAAAATATCGCCCATATACCATGTGCCGTAACGAATATTGGTATCGCCACTATTGGCACGGCTGGCGCTATAGGTCTCACCTAAGTTACGAGCAATGTATTTTGCCGTGTCAGGCATCACCTGCATCAAACCACTGGCACCAACGTTTGAGCGTGCTGATGCAACAAAGCGACTTTCTTGACGCATGATGCCATAAGCCCAAGCAGGATCGATACCAGCAGATTGACTATAACGTACGACTGCATCTTGATGCGGCATCGGATGTGATAACGCTAAGCTGTCTACTCTATCAGTATTATCGACGGCATAAATTGCTCGGTCGAGCCAGCCCATATCATAGGCTTGACGAGCAGCGGCAATAATCAAGTTATCATCACGCTTGTCGCGCGCCTGCTTTACCGCCCAGTTCCATTCACGATTGGCATAGGCACGGCTGGCGTCAGCATTATATAGAGCAAAAGCACGCGCAAAGTTGGCATCTTGCATGACACGTGCGCGATCAGCGGTACTGACATTCGGTAAGTTATTACCACCCAAACGACTGGCATCAAAACGCTGACCCACTTTATCCTTTGCCATTAAGCCATAATAGTCATTATTTTTTGCCAAGTTTTGATACATTTTTTTAGCAGTATTACGCTTGTTAGCATCGCTTGACTGTTCGTAAGCGCGAGCCAGCCAATATTGCCACTGGTCACTTTTTTGGGTTTCAGCCTCCATTTTTGAGATGGCTTCGACCACATCGTCCCAGCGGCTAAAGCGAATCGCTGCCATGGCATAATCTTCGGCTTCTTCAAAATTAAAATCTTCGTCTAAGCTATTGCGAAACCAGTCAACCGCCTCAGCATTAAAACCATCATCCGTATTATGATTCATACGTTGCACCCCAAGGATGCGATACGCATAGCGACGAGTCTCAGCATTCAACAATTTAACTGAACGCTGATTGTCTTGCTTAACATCAAAATCTAACTGTAATGCAGCTTCACGGTAAGACTTATCAGCAACGCGTCCCATGGCATATAGATATAAGTATTGATTGTTTTGACTGGCAGGTTCTCGACTAAAACGGCTAAAAAAAGCAGACGGATTCAGTTGAATCTCACTCAATGCTGAATAAGCAATGGGCGTTCCTAAACGTGATGACAATGCCATAATGTCACCCGTTTTGCCTTTGCGTAACATACGCTTGAGACGCGCCGCGCGATCCTGATTGCTAATCAGCGCGTTATTATTCATCTCCATCGCGAGCTGGTCACACAAGGCGGGCTGCTTTTTGGTCGTCAACCAAACTTCAGATTTGGCTGCCATAGCCCGCATAGTATCGCCGCCATTATTGAACCCAAGCGCAACCGCACAGCGCTCACTGGCATCCGCATTGGTAATCAAATTCGCAACTTGGCGTACTGAGGCGTAATCATTGGAGCCTGCTTTGGTCTCAGCAAAATCAGCCACTAGCTTTTCTGCCATCACGGTATTTGGATATTGACGCACAAACTGTGATACTGCCGCCGAACTTTGCGAATTAAGATCTAAATTCATCCGCCAATAAGTTGGATACATGGCAAACAAACCGCCGCTCATGGCTTGCTCATAATTGTATAAGGCACTGACATCACCGCGTTCTGCCGCAATTGCTGCTGCTGTAAATGAGCTCACACCATTGTCTGACTGATAGCCACTGTTTTGTTGATAGCTGCCTTCTTGCTGATAACTGTCCTCTTCACCCCACGTCAGCTCAGCACAAGCCACCTGTGACAATCCTAGCGCACTCATTGCTGTCGCCAAACTTAACGCACTGACTCGTAGCGTCCTTGCTTTCATTCGTTTTGCATCTTCATTTTGCTTAATAGATTCTCTATCCTTGATGCTATGAGCAACCTGCGGCTTTGTCATACTGACTCTCTTTGTAATGTGTCCAAATGATTTGGCTAAATAATATGTTTAAAATAACAATGCCAAAACGGCGTAAATCGCGATTTAATCAATCGCGCTAATATGGTCGCATTCATCATACTATACTCGTTGCACTTTCAACCATCACCTTTACCTTTTGTTAATAAATACGATAGCACGGTGTAACATAGAAGTGATAGCAAGCTATAATTTTTGCCAAACGCGTTATTAGCAGCAGTAAACAATTGATACTGTTATAAATAATTTATCATAACGACCAACAATTGACCCTGCTAATTTTTCACATTGTCATAGGGTTGTGATAAAATACGCCACCTGTTAATCACCTATCACGCTATATTTTTAGTCAATCATGGACTTATCCTTATGAGTGTTACTGTATTTAATCCCCGCATCGATGACACTGCTGTCGCTGAAACAACCGCTACTGCGCCTGCTGTCATTGCACTCAAAGAATCAAGTTCAGTCCAAGCACCTGTCAAATCAGCGACTAAGAAAGTCTTTGTCACCACGCAGGGCTGTCAGATGAATGTCTATGATTCTGGCAAAATGCTGGATGTGCTCGGTGATTCACACGGTATGGAAGTCACACACGATATCGATGAAGCCGATGTATTGCTGATGAATACTTGCTCTATCCGCGAAAAAGCGCAAGAAAAGGTGTTTTCAGAATTGGGTCGCTGGCGCAAGCTAAAAGAAAAGCGCCCTGATCTCGTCATTGGTGTCGGTGGTTGCGTAGCCTCTCAAGAAGGCGATAACATTCAAAAACGCGCGCCTTATGTCGATATGGTATTTGGCCCGCAGACATTACACCGTTTGCCAGAGCTGTATGATCAATCACATGAGCAGCGTGAAATCGCACCAAAAAATCGCATCGGCACAGTTGACGTATCCTTCCCAAGTATTGAAAAATTCGACTTTTTACCTGAGCCAAGAGTAGAAGGCTTTAAAGCCTTTGTCTCTATTATGGAAGGCTGTTCAAAGTATTGCTCATTTTGTGTGGTGCCTTATACCCGCGGTGAAGAGTTATCGCGTCCACTCGATGATGTATTGGCTGAGATTGATAGCTTAGCAGCGCAAGGCGTGCGTGAAATCAATCTATTGGGTCAAAACGTCAACGGCTATCGCGGTGAAAAAGACGACGGCAGCATTTGCCGTTTCGCTGAGCTATTACATTATGTCTCGCATGTCGATGGCGTTGAGCGTATTCGCTATACGACCAGCCATCCACTAGAGTTCACTGATGACATCATTGATGCCTATGCACAATTGCCAGAGCTGGTATCGCACTTGCACCTACCCGTACAAAGTGGCTCAAATGCTATCTTGGCTGCGATGAAACGCAATCATACGATTGACGTTTATATCAATCAAATTAATAAGCTCAAAGCCATTCGCCCAGATATTCACTTGTCGAGCGACTTTATCATTGGCTTCCCTGGCGAGACGGATCAAGATTTCCAAGATACCTTGAATTTGGCAAAAGAATTAAATTTCGATCACTCCTACAGCTTTATTTACTCTAAACGTCCGGGCACGCCAGCCGCTGAGTTGCCAGATGATGTGAGCTTTAAAACTAAAAAAGAGCGCTTAGCAGAATTCCAAAAAGTCATCATTGACTCAACGCTTGCCAAAACCCATGAGATGGTCGGTACTACGACTCGCGTATTGGTTGAACAAGTTGCCAACCGTCATCCTGACTGCTTAATCGGTACGGCAGATAATACCCGTACGGTCATGTTCCCTCATGATGTTGAGAGAATGGATGAGATGTTAGGTAAACTCGTGAGCGTACGTATTACTGATTTCGTCAGTCCTCACATGGTAAAAGGTGAGCTAATCGAAGTGCTTGCTTAACACTTTATAAAATATACTCGTAGTGTGCTTTCTAAGCCCTCTTTACCCAATAGTTTAAAACAAGAAAAGCCGTTCACTATTAAATAGTGAACGGCTTTTTTATTCATAAAGTGGGTTAGTTTTATCAAGCTCTCAAAGAGAGTGCAAACGATACTTAACTTTCGAAATGATTGCTATAAGGGCATATTAAGATATTGACTTATGAACACAATAAAAGTGCTATAACACAAAAAGCTTCATTAAGATCTCGTTAATATACTCCTCATTATCTTTCAATGCCATTGGTTCTATTCCATAAGTTTGAAAACCAAAATTTTTATAGAAATTAATAGCAGGCTTATTATCATCAGCTACAGTAGGTAAAATTGGTTCCACGTATTTTCTACTATACTCCACAACTTCCCTAAGCAATTGATTTGCTATGCCTTTTTCTCGGAATTCAGGTTCAATGAATACACTGGATAGATACGCTTTATGAGAAAACTTTATTCCCGTCTCTTGTGTGAAGGGGGCTAAACCTATGATTTTATTTTTATGATAGGTGCCAAATACAGTTGAACTTGATAAGCAATTTTCAAAAAAAATTGGTGGTTTTGCTACTTCTGCTACATATGTGGATCCAAACATTCTTGGAGATTTTTCTAGAGCTGAAAGTCTAATAGTTCTGAAATCGTTAAGCTCATTAACACTTAAAATTTTTATCTCAATATTTAACATACGATCATCTGCCCAATCATAAAATACCTAATAGATCAAACTAAGCTACCTGTCTCAGTGTGCAGGGTGAATTACTTTTGTCAAACTCACGTAGAAAGCGCCGATAAAACGTAACCCACTAGATTCGTTTTTTAAACCATAAAACCATTTATTACTTCAGCCAATAAAGCGGCTGCAATGATGATAAATATGATGCCGCAACCACGATTGAGCCACGCTAAACGATTGCCAACATCGAGCCAACTTGCCAGCTTTTTACCACCCAAGGTATAAACGATTTGCCAAATTGTTTCACTTAAGAACAACCCTATCGTTAATAAAACATATTGTGGCCATAACGGCGCACTAAAATTGATAAATTTAGGAAAGAAAGCTGCAAAAAATAAGATGGCTTTGGGGTTAGATAGCGATACCCATACACCTGTACGAAACAAGGTCACATTGCTTGGCGAGATTCTAACCGCTGCGCTTGAGAGCGAACGCGGCTGCAGTGTACCAGCTGTATCTTCACTGCCAGAAAAAGAATATTCAGCCGCGACTTCTTCGCTCATTTCACGAGCATCACTCATCAAGCTGCCATCGCCTGCATCACGCCAAGAGCTAATACCTAGATAGATTAAATAAGCGGCGCCAACCGCTTTTATGATCGTCAATAGCCAAGGTGACTGGCGACTGATCACATCGAGTCCAAGTAGGGTCGAAAGCAGTAATATAAATAGCCCAAGACTCAGACCTGCCAGCGTCCACAGCGTTCGCTTCACGCCATAGTTCATGCCATACTGAAACGCGAGCAGCATATTGGGACCTGGGGTCGCTGAAATAAAAAACGTACTTGCAAAGAATACTGCAAACAGATGCCAAGACATCGACCAACCCCTACTTTGTTATTTATAAAAATTTATCGTAATAATGCCAAACTGCTAAAAAATAAACACCGCCATAACGACGGTGTCTCTTCTGCTAACTCGTCACTTGCTGATAACAGAAAGGAATACTTGCTGATTTAATCCATCAATTGATCGCACAGCTGTCTAATAACTTCTGTAAAAAACCATCACAGCGCTCAATTTCACTCAGCTTAACGTATTCATCGGCTTTATGTGCTTGCTCAATACTACCGGGACCGCAGATGATCGTTGGGATGCCTGCATTGGTAAACTGACCACCCTCAGTCGCATAAGCCACTTTATGACGCTCGTTATCTCCAGTCAGTGCGGCTATTAACGATTGCAATTCAGCACTGTCATTATCAGTCATTGCCGGTACGCTTTCTTCCTGCATCAGCTCAATACCGGTATCGGCAGCACGTGCTTGCATCTGGGCATTTAATTCTGTCACTTTCGCTTGAATCGGTGCAAGAATATCCTCTTGTGTCATATGCGGCAGGTTACGATAGTCAAAGGTAAACTCACATAGATTGGGGACAATATTGGTCGCCGTGCCACCTTTTATCGTGCCTACAGACAATGTCGAATAAGGCACATCGAACAGCGCATCATTATCACTGCGATGACTAATCTCTTCTGCCAACTCATCAACATAACCAATCAAACGACTGGCATAGCTGATAGCATTGACACCTTGGGCGGTCAATGACGAATGCGCAGACTTACCATGGACGCGGCAACGATAAACGGCAATGCCTTTATGTGCCACAACCATCGTCATATTGGTTGGCTCACCGACGATACAATAATCAGGTGTGATACCACGCGCTTTCAAATCTGCCAGTATCAATGGCGCACCCAAACAGCCCACTTCTTCATCGAATGACAATGCTAAATGCAGTGGACGACGTAACTGACCGCTATTTGATAACTGCACAGCGCGTGGTAATAATGTCAATGCACAAGCGATAAAGCCTTTCATATCACACGCACCGCGTCCATATAGCTTATCGCCACGTATCGTCGCAGTGAATGGCTCTGATGTCCAGTCTTGACCATCTACGGGTACGACATCGGTATGACCAGATAGCACGAGACCGTGATTGACTTCGTCAGCGTTTGCCCCTGCTGGCACAGTAACGAATAGATTGGCCTTGTTTTTGGCTTCATTAAAAGTCAAATCTACTATCAAACCTAATTGTTCACAGTATGCTTGCACATCTTCAATCAAAGCTAAATTTGAATGGCGACTGACCGTATCAAAGCCAATCAAGCGTGTGAGCCAATCGATACTATGCGCAGGGTAAGACGTATTTTTGAGCTGATTATTATTGTTCGAAGTCATGAAATATCCTTATCACGATATAATACCGATTTTAGAAAGACGGTTAGCGATGTTAAATTTTCCAAGCCTACTAGATGTAGTACTCGCACACATTTTTCGCTACTGTAATTTCTGGAATGGTAAAAATAGAAAGCGTTAGCGTCTTTGAAATGCGCGATGTTGCAGCGCCTTTACTTCTGCATCTAATCCAGCAATCGGACCTTGTACTGATACATTTGGTGCTACTTCTTGAATACTTAATGAATTGATTGGTGATGTTGATGTCACGCCCATCTCCTCCATCCATTCATCCAACTGTTTTGATGAGCTCACATAAACGATACGACCAAGCCCTGCCCACGCATGCGCGGCCGAACACATGGCACAATGCTCGCCTGAGGTATAAACCACAGCGTTAGCGCGCGCCTCCGCTGTCATATTTGCTGCTGCCCATTTAGCAACGGCAATCTCAGGATGATAAGTAGCATCGACAGAATTGGCACGATTGCGATCTTCATGCAGCACATGACCATCGCCGTCGACCAATACACTACCAAATGGCTCATCGCCCGCCTCGAAAGCTTCAGTAGCAAGCTCAATAGAGCGGCGTAAATGAATCATATCATTGTCAGTTATCATCTCCATCTCCTTTTATCACTTCATACTAGGGCGTGTCCCTAATTCAGTTTGCAATGAATCATAGTACAAGCTAGATACAGCATAGACTTATAATTACGAGC
>NZ_CAJHAZ010000014.1 GCF_904846525.1 Psychrobacter sp. 1044
AAACATCATTGCGCCAATGGTAGTGTGGATTCGTCCATGTGAGAGTAGGTCATCGTCAGCTCTCTATTCTAAAGTAAAACCCCCTTCGCTTTCGCGGAGGGGGTTTTCTTTTAGCTGGTGTTTTTAAGAATATTTTAATTTATATTGTTGATACGTGATATTGATGCTAAATTAATCAGAATGGTAAATTATGAGGATTAATAATGCATCGTGATGCAAATATTGGTGATTTGGATTTCATTTACGATCTAATTATGAATGGAGCAAAACAGGGGTTCTTTAATCGAAAATTTCAACAACTTCCTGCTGCAGCACATGGGCTTCGATTAGAGATTTCACTGATTTTAGAAAGTAGAATTCGTCCCAATGGTTTAAAAGCGAGTAGGATTATATATGAGCATAAGGGTCAACCTATTGGTTTTGTGTTGATGTCTGCTGGTGAAAAAAATAAAGGGAATGAACTGTGGATGGTCGCAATTCATAAAGATTTTCAGAAGAAGGGATATGGAAAGAAAATGGTTCAAGGAGTTCTTGATAAATTTAAAGGACTGAATTTGATGCTATTTGCTAGATGTTCACCTGAATCAGAAAAAATGTATCAGTTATTACTTAAGAATGGGTTTGCGCATGTCGAAACTAGTGAAGAAGGCTACCGTGGAATGATTTATGAACTCTAATAACGTTGATCAGAGTGGTGTCTGCTCGATTGATGCTTCATCTCCAACCTCCGTTTGGCAGCAGTGTTATATTTTTAATTACAAAAGTTCATTTTTATCCACAATGAATATAATACTTTTATCTATAGTATTGCTTTTATTATTTTCGCTAGTATTAACTATCATTGGAATTAAAGCCCCTTTACTAAGTTTAAATGAAAATGAAATTCTTTATCTTTTTTCTAATTCCGCTCAAGTTTTAGCTAGTATTTATGGCTTAACTCTTACTGGCTTCATATTTTTTAGGAATGAACTAAGTAGAGAGGAGTTCGAAGATAACACTCTTACAGATGCTGTTGAAAGTCTAAAAAATAGATATTTCAAAATTCTAACTTTTCTAATATTTATTTCAATCACTACTTTATTTTTATTAAATATTGCAATTTCGGCTCAAAGTAGCTCAAATTTAATATTTATTACAATAATAATAAATGTTGGGCAGTCATTCTTTGTCATCAATCTATGTGTAATCGCGTATTTTATATTTGACGTTATTTCCCCTCAGAGAATACAAAAAGAAAGTAAACTCATTCAGCGTCAAGTTGACCCTATTGATGATAAAGAACAGCAAGGTAGTTTAGAGACTTTTTTGAAAAACTATAATGAGCTTGAAAATATAATTCAAAAATACGGACAAGCATACCAATCTGAATTGGAAGGTAATTTAAATACATCACGAAGAAGAATATCTAATGTGCGTCTTGCTGAATTTATTCTACGAGCTGAAAAAATAGATAGAGGTTTGTTTGAGGAAATAAAGAGTCTTATTACCTTACGAAATACAATAATACATGGGGCAGAACCAATAGTGAGTGAAACCATGGTTGAATCATCAGAAAAAATACTTAAAGAGCTTGCGGAATCTTTGGATGTTTGAATATAACGGAGCAGTTAGAAGAAATTGTAATAGCCTATAGGGTCTTTCTCAACTTAAATTTTGAACAAGAGATCTAATCTTCTGAAAATCCATTAAAAAAAATTTCTTTGAACACTTTAAGGTTAAATGCTTCAGCCTAAAAGCATAAGATAGTTATTATCTTTACACTTAATCTATATCTCTCAAAACAACTCCCCAACCTCAACATCTTCTTCAAAATCAAATCCTAACTGCTCGCCCTTACGCTGTCTCATCTGCTCTATACGCAGTTTACGTCCAGAAACCAGCCTTAAAACTTCACGGCGTTGCTCTGTTGTCATATCATGCCATCGCTGGCGCTCCGTTCGACTGCGCAGGCAACCAAAGCAATAGCCTTTTTTATTGCTTTGGCAAAGACCAATACACGGATTGGCAATCTCAAACAGCTCAAACTGTTGGTTCATGGCGACTCCATTGCTATTATCGTCATTCCTTTGACTTGCATAAAACTATTATGGCAACATTATTATGTCGCAAATACTGACTAATGGTGTGCCGTTTTATTGTTATTATTTTTGTTTGGCGGGTGCTATGCTTAGCGTCACTAGTCTATATAAGATAATCATAACAAAATTAATAAGTGAGATGATACGTGAACTTGATTTATATCCATGGACTGGACAGTGATGCGAACTCTACCAAGGGAATGCTATTAGAAAAATACTGCCAGCATCATCACCCTGATATTAATGTACTGCGTCCCGATTTGAATAAATCGCCACAAGACGTGTTCGATAAACTGATAAGTCTAGTTGAGGAATGGGGCAGCGACTCAAAAGTTGTATTCGTTGGTAGCTCATTGGGTGGCTATTTTTCTACCTTGGTGAGCAATCATACAGGCTGTGCGGCTTTACTATTAAATCCTAGTACGCAGCCACATGTGACATTACAGCGCTTTGCTCATGACTTACTGTTAAATAACGATAGTAATGAAGGTCAAGGCGAAGATGAATTGCCAAAGAATCAAATTCTCTATACGACCACTGGCGGTTGGGATATTACTTCTGCGGATTTGCAATGGTTTGCAGATCATCAGTTATCAGAAATTCATTATCCTAAAAAAATTGCTGTATTTATCAAAGAAGGCGATGAGTTATTAAATCCTGAATTGTCTAAAGCCTTTTATCAAGAGCAAGGAAGTACGGTTATTTTACAAGCGGGTGGCGATCATCGGTTTAGTGACTTTGGTGAGCAGTTGCCGATGGTGATAAATATGCTAAAAGATTTAGTAAGGGTCTAAACAGGCGACATTATATGACGTGAGCGATGGACTATTAACCTTAACGTCGCTATTTTTGGTTATAATGGTTGAATAGAATTAATCAGACATGAATCGTTAAGGATGCATTTGTGAGTCAATATAATGCGCAATCGTTAGAAGTTTTAGAAGGGCTTGAGCCAGTACGTCGTCGTCCAGGTATGTATACTGACACCACGCGCCCGAACCATCTGGCGCAAGAGGTCATTGATAACTCCGTCGATGAAGCGTTGGCGGGTTATGCGAAAACCATCAAGGTGCAACTGCATAGTGATGGCTCGTTGTCTGTCGAAGATGATGGGCGTGGTATGCCGACTGATATTCATCCTGAGTTTAATCAGTCAGGGATTGAGCTGATTTTAACTCGTTTGCATGCTGGTGGGAAGTTTTCGACTTCTAATTATGAGGTGTCAGGCGGTCTGCATGGTGTGGGTATCTCTGTCGTCAATGCTTTATCCACACGCGTCGAAGTGACGGTATGGCGTGATAGTACACAGTTTGATATGGCGTTTGAAAATGGCGCACCAGTTACGCCGTTAACTGAAGCAATCAGCTCAAACAAACGCAAACGTGGTACCAGAGTGCATTTTTGGGCAGATGGTCGCTTTTTTGATACGCCTAAATTTAATGTCAAGCAGCTCAAGCACAATCTAAAAGCCAAAGCGGTATTGGCCGCTGGATTGACGATTGAATTTGTCGATGATATTAATAATGAAAAGGTGGTTTGGCAGTTTACTGACGGAGTGGTCGAATATCTAAGCGAACAGTTGGATGGTTTAGAAACCTTACCTGAAGCACCGTTCTATTACAATTACGATGCAAAAGCGGGCGAACGTGCTGCTATTACCTTTGCCTTGTCTTGGTTGCCTGATGGTGGCACGCCAATTCAAGAAAGCTATGTAAACCTGATCCCTACTGCTCAAGGTGGTACGCATGTTAATGGTCTGCGAACGGGTATCTTAGAGGCATTGCGTGAGTTTTGCGATATTCATAATTTGCTGCCACGGAGTGTCAAGCTAACGGCAGAAGATGTCTGGGATGGAGTGAACTACATCCTATCACTCAAGTTTTCTGAGCCGCAATTTTCTGGACAGACCAAAGAGCGCTTATCTAGCCGCGAAGCTGCTGGGGCAGTACAGACATTGGCAAAAGATGCTTTTAGTCTGTGGTTAAACCAGCATGCCGATATGGGTACTCAAATCGCAGAGCTGGCGATTAATAAAGCTGGACGTCGTCTCAAGTCTGCCAAAAAAGTCGCCCGTAAGAAAATCACGCAAGGTCCTGCGTTGCCGGGTAAGTTGGCAGATTGTCGCGGTGATTTGCGTGATGGTGCTGAGCTGTTTTTGGTGGAAGGTGATTCTGCGGGTGGTAGCGCCAAGCAAGCACGTGACCGTCATTATCAGGCGATATTACCGCTGCGTGGTAAGATTTTAAATACGTGGGAGGTGTCATCAGATACGGTGTTATCGAGCCAAGAGATTCATGATATCGCCATTGCTATCGGTGTCGATCCGGCATCTGATGATTTGTCTGAGCTGCGTTATGATAAGGTATGTATCTTAGCGGATGCGGATTCTGATGGTCTGCATATCGCCACGCTCATCTGCGCCCTATTTGTTAAGCATTTTCCTGCCTTGGTGGATGCGGGTCATTTATTTGTCGCCATGCCACCGTTATATCGAGTAGACGTGGGTAAAGAGGTGCATTATGCGTTAGATGAGCCTGAGCTTCAGCACATTTTGTCCAATGTGCCGGGCAATAAAAAAGCGCAGATTACACGTTTTAAAGGCTTGGGTGAAATGAGTGCAGAGCAGTTACGTGAGACGACCATGAACCGTGATACTCGGCGTTTAGTTCAGCTAGATATGGATGACATGGTGTTGACTAATAGCGTGATGGATATGCTGTTGGCTAAAAAACGGGCTGCTGATCGTAAGGTTTGGCTTGAGAATAAAGGCAATTTGGCTGACATATCCTAATGGGCTTGATGGATATGTCCGTCAATAGCTATATATTTATATAAGTTTATAAACCGGTAAGCTAGCAAGCAATAAAAGCCTATAAAATTCAATTTAGTTGTATAAGCTTAATGTTATTATGTAGGTATCTTTTATTATGTGGTGCCGTCATGACATCAAAGTTGTTTAATCGCTCAAAAGCTGCTGCTTCTCAGTCTATAAACTCTAAAATATTGCCCAAGCTTAGTAGAAAGCAGCTGGGTAGTTTAGTCCCGAAACGCGGTAATAAAATTGCGCCAGTGATTGCCTCAGCTATGCTAAAAGCTGCGGGTTGGCGTACAGTTGGAGAGATTCCAAATATTTCACAAGCCGTAGTTTTAGCGCTGCCGCATACTTCGAATGTCGATGGGGTTTATGCGATACCCAGTTTATTCGCCCTAGATTTGAAAATCAGTATTATGGGTAAGCATACGTTATTTAAAGTGCCCGTATTTGCTCAGCTATTAAGCTGGATAGGGGTGATTCCCGTTGATCGTAGTGATAAAGGCTCAGTATTACAGGCCAGTATTGATAAGTTCAAAACAGGTAAGCCACTATTTTTGGGTTTAGCACCAGAAGGCACTCGTCAATATACTGAAACTTGGAAATCAGGCTTCTATTATTTAGCAGTGGGCGCTGGTGTACCTATTTTGCCAGTAGCGATGGATTACAAAACCAAAGAAATACGCTTTATGTCGTTGGTCTATCCTAGTGGTGATATCGAAGCGGATTTACCAAAAATTTATGCTCAGTATAAAGGGGTGATACCAAGACATCCCGAGCGCTTATCTCAACCATTACAAGATATCAATAATTCAGCTGGATAAAGTTTTTAAATGAGTTATGAGTATCTGTATTATATTAAGACCCCTTGACTGATTAATGTCAGGGGGTCTTTTTTTTGCGGTGCTTAGTTTTAAGAATGGCTAAAAACTAAGCATTGAGTTAGCTGTTGAACGTACTCACCCCGCCATCGACAGGTAAATTCATACCAGTAATGATGGCAGCGTCATCACTGGCTAAAAACATCACAGCGGCGGTTACATCAAACGGTGTCGCTGTCTTCCCTAGTGGAGAGTGGGTAATAAATGGATTTGGGTTGATATCCGTTGTTACCAATCCAGCAGATACGGCATTAATACGTACATTATTTGGTATATTCTCTGATGCCAGCTTCTTTGTAATATCAGTCAAATCCCTTTGCTTAGCTCTATATGTCTCTATATTCCAGTCTGCTGATATCTCCGTTAGCGTTGATACATTAACGATATTGCCTTGTGTTTTTATCAGTTCTGGAATAACTGACTGATGAATACCGACTGCAGTATCTATATTGACCATCACATCAATATGTTTATATTTATCGCGTACATGCTCTATTAATCTTGCCGTTTGGGTCAGATCATTAATGTCACTGGTTACGGTAAGGTGGTTACCTGTATTGATCCATGTATGATCCTGTGGCAGATCCTCGTAGATGTATTCTAAAATATCGTTATTAATACCAACGATTATACAATTCGCCCCTTCTTGTGCAAATCTAAGCGCCGTTGCACGACCAATATCAGAATCTGCACCTGTTATAATGACAGTTTTTTCTTTAAAGCGCTTCATAATGTTCAATCCTTTTTATTATATGATGGTCATTAAATAATTTTAATAAATGTCTCTAAAAAATGTAATCAAAGGCAGCCCATAAGCGATAAGTTTGACTGCAAATCATGCTACTTTGCTATTATCATAACAACTCATTGCCCTGAAAGCGACTGCATTTAATAAGGCTTATTTTGTTAAGTTTTTCGTTGGTAGCCTGTCGTTATAGCAAAAACATTTGCGAATATTCAACATGCTCTAGTGTTATGCTCATCAATAGCAACTTACCATACAACGCGTCCATTCGATAATAAAAGGTTAACACTGTGTCTGACTCATCTATTACCCTATCTGATAATGACTGTCTTGTTAATGAGTTGACCTGCTATTTGCAGAAAGATGCTGTAGATATTGCTTTGACCAATATGCAGCATCTTGAGCATAAATATGACGCGTGTTACCGTGCTCAGCAATATCACTATCAATTGCCACTGGGTAACCTATCATTACTTGAGCTCATATTGTATTTGCCTGCTAAAAGTAGTCTGGTCGATATTAAAGCTGCGCGTATGGCGGTAGTAAAGGCCACGCTCATATGGCACAAGACATATCTTACTCAGCATAAAAATAACGACAACATGAGCCATAATGTTTTAGTTTTTGATATTCAGCGCACCGATAAAGCTCAAGAAATCAATAAAATTAAGATAAATAACCAGCAACGACAACCCCTAAAAAGGCTCACTCATGGTTTTGGAGTCCGCTATTTTATGGAAGATTTGGTGGTGGATATGAGCGACAGTATGCAGCAGCTACAAGTTTTTAGCTGGCATGACTGGCAGGCGATATTAGCAAGCCTACAAGCACCATGCGAGTTATGGCGGTTTTTGCATTATCGTTTAGGGCAATTACAGTATTCAGCCAGTAATCATGTCGCTAGCTTTGAATCAGAAGCAGGTCTAGTCACTCAGTTTTTACATAGCCCAACTTTATTTACGGACGCTATCGCATTAGATAATGCACTCATCAAATATGAAGTGCAAGATGAGCCCAATCCTGCATTAGTCGCTATGACACTTGCCTACAAAAACAAAAGCACGACTGCACAGATGTATCATCAGCATATGGCGCAAGCGGCAGTTCTGTGGTCGCAGCTAAGCATCCAAATGATAGAGATGCTCGATGAAGAAGTACTAGGCAATGCTGATAAAGAGACACTAGGAATAAAACGCTGTTATTGGCAACAGCAGCTATTGGACGAGTCTTTATTTTCGCGCCATGAGCTGGTTCGAACAATATATAGACATCCTAAACAAGCACATGGTCTGCAAAAAGAAGGTTATGTCGTCCATCAGCACTCTTATGAGAGCTTGGGACGGCATTATGTATTAATATTTTATGGGCAAGATGTTGAGAGCCAGCACAGTAAACAGGCTATTCAGCCAAACTTAGCAAGGATTGCACAGGATGTTGCGAGCCGCCTGCCAATAGCCGAGCTGCATCATGTGATTGTATTGGGCATTGATTTTATTGAAGAGTCTAATGATACCTTTATTGATATCGATTTATGGATTCAACCCGTTGATCCGATGACCCAGCGTGAGCGGCAGCTGACCAAGCAACTACAGCGCTTAAACCAACAGCATAAAAAGCAAACGGCAAATAATTTATCAGCAAGTAACTTATCAGCAAGTAAAAATGAGTCAATGCGAATGCAATTAAATTTGAATATACCTGCACGGAAGACAAAGTCCTGAGTATGATTTTGCAGCGATGTTTTGTAGCGAGTCTTTCATAGAAACTAAGTTGACGCCATAAAAAAAGACAGCCTAGGCTGTCTTTTTTATTCAAAATATATCGTTAACGATGACTTATTTTAAGTCGTTATCATCAATATCAGTAAAGCCTTTATTACTGGGCGCTAGATTTGAACCAGTGTCGATATCGTCATCACTTGTTTCAACATGAGTGATATCTACATGACCCGTACTAAGATTGTTGGTATCGCCAGTGCTAGTAGGGAAGTCACTAGTCATTGTACCTGAAGCAGCAGGAGTGTTCTCTCGAACTGAGTCAGCAACTTTTTCTTGTGTACTTGAGCTAGTATGAAGAGCAGATTTCGCTTTAGCTTCTTCACGTTCTTTGTCCATTTTATCCTGCATTTTACGTAGGAAACGTGCAGCGGCTTCTTGACCACCAAGACCAAATGAAAGGGCAAAGGCTACCGCTACGGCACCTAGTGTTAGACCAAAGGCTAGGTTAACGATAGAGTCAGCAATACCCATCGCTTTTAGACCCATGGCAAGTACTAAACCCATGATTAGTACACGGACGATGTTTGCTAGGAATTGTGAGCCTTGCTCAGAACGCTCAACGACACCTGCAATGATATTGGCAAGCCAGAAGCCAATAAATAGGATAATTGCGCCCAAGATAATATTGGCACCAAACGCAATAAACATGGCGATAATGGCTGAGATAGGCTCAAAACCTAGTAAGTCAGCGGCGGCAATTGAGGCAAATAACATCGCAAAGAAGATAATCGCATAACCAACAAGATCAGAGACTCTCTTATCGCCCATCGTTTCTTGTAAGCCAACTTTCGCAGGCAATTGATTAATCTCAGTGTTTTCGATCAAACCTTTGATGATATTGGCAACCATACGTACCACATAGAAAGTCACGACTAAAATCGCAACCGCCATAAAGATATTTGGCAGTGCTTCCATGATTTTGTTCAGCATATTTGTCGCAGGACGAGCAATCACTTCAATTTTTAATGCGTTTAATGCAGCAATAATAGTTGGAATGATCACTACTAAAAATGCCAATGAACCAGCGATATTAGGCAAGCTGTTTTTTTCGCTTAAACCTGCTTTTGTAGCCAATTCTTGAACATTAAAAGTAGACACAAGATTGGTCACAATGCCGCGTACCACTTTGGCAATGATATAACCGACGACAAAGACAACACCTGCAATGAGGATGTTAGGGATAAAGCTAAAGATTTTATCAACCATATTCGTCAATGGAGCAAATAAACCATCGAGTTCTAATTTACCCAATACCATCGTCAAAACAACCAACAAGATGAACCAATAAACCATATCGGCAATCGTGCTACTCATCGGTTTTACACCTGCCTGAGCACTCAAACGCTCATCCATTGACGTTTTCGCCAATGCCGCGTTGATAGCTGTGCGTGCAACGGTAGCCAAGACCCAACCAATAATACCCACCGCGATAGCGCCGATAAGATTAGGGATAAAGGCTAAGACTTGATTGACCATATTTGCAAACGGTGTCGAGATTGAGTTCAAATTCAATTGATTCAGCGCCCCAGAAATCGCGATGATAAAGATGAACCAAAATACAATCTTTGAGATAATACCTTCTAAATCGTAGGTCTTACCCGTTGAAGAGTTCATGCGTTGGTTCAGATTGACTCTAGATAATACATTACGAACCAGTGCTGCGATACCCAGTGCCACCAGCCAACCAATAATAAATATTAAAATAGCACCAATAATAGAGCCGATCGGCCCACCAAGATAACCGTTAAAAGATGTGTACATTGGATTCATCTTATCCTCCTTTAATCATCATACGAAAGCCACTCAACAATATCATCAGTACAGCTATTGTTGAGCGAAACCAATACATAGATGGTTATAATTAATAGTATTTTTAAAGTAAGTTATGCGGTGATATTATAATTTTTGAGTAGGTAACCTTATCAAAAAACGTTGGTTTCCCTCGTGTTAATTGCTCTACTGCCAATGTTAATCATCCATGATAAAGACGTACACTCGGTTACTTATCACCTTAACTCATTTAGCTTATCTGATGTATTAGTGGATTTAAAGATAGAAAGCTTAACGTGTTACTGTATTTGTGTGATAACTTGTTATTATGATGAGAAATATTAACATAGACTGTACATTCGCCCGATAATTTGACGGCAAACATGGTTCCTAAAACTAAGATTTGTTATTATAGGAACATGTGACATCTCGCCACTATCCTTACAATTTGAGAGTACTTTATGAAAAAAATCACTACTTTAAGCGTTGGTGCACTTGCTAGTGCTATGTTGTTGGTAACAGGCTGTAGCACAAATAACGGTAACCAAGAGACAGCTGCAAAAAGTGTTTCAATCACCGAGCAAAGCTCAGCAAATGAAAAAGTAGGTTATAGCTTAGGCTTCATGATGGCTGAAGGTAACAAAGAAGCGGTCGGTGACCTGAATCTTGATACCTTTGAAAAAGGCTTCCGTGATGGTTATGAAGGCAACGAATCAGCATTGACTCAAGAACAAATGCAGGAAGTGTTGACGACTTATCAAAAAGAGCAAGAAGAAAAGTTCGTTAAAGACATGGAAACAAAAGCTGGAGAAAACAAAACCAAAGGCGCTGCATTCTTAGCAGAAAACGCTAAAAAAGAAGGTGTCAAAGAAACGGCTTCTGGCTTACAGTACAAAGTTATCACCGCAGGTACGGGTAAATCACCAAAAGCGACTGACGTGGTTGAAGTAAACTACGAAGGTAAGTTAATCGATGGTACGGTATTTGATAGCTCTTATGAGCGCGGTGAGCCAATTGAGTTCCCGTTGAACCAAGTCATCGCTGGCTGGACAGAAGGTCTACAGCTGATGAAAGAGGGCGGCAAATACGAGTTTTATATCCCATCAGATATTGCTTATGGCGAAGCGGGTAACGCAGGTATCGAGCCTAACAGTACGCTTATCTTTACGGTTGAGCTATTAAAAGTAAAATAATACTTAGTACACACCCTAGTGAACAGTGTTAAAAAATAAAATCATAAAAAAGCCCTCATAATATTATGAGGGCTTTTTTATGACTAGAATTTAAGTATCTAAAGAGTTTTTTGAAAGACTTTAGAGTTACGACCATTATGGTATTTTTCTTGACGCGATGCAGGTAGCGCGCTGGCCTCGACTTCGGCAAAGCCTTGTTCGACGAACCAATGTGCCGTCCGTGTTGTCAACACAAACAACTTGTGCAGACCATGACTGCGCGCTTGTTGCTCTAAAAATGCCAGTAAGTCTGCACCGCGACTACCGCTACGATAATCGGGATGTACGGCGACACAGGCAACTTCTGCTGATTCTGTATCCAATGGATATAGCGCCGCGCAGCCCAAAATCATACCATCACGCTCGATGACACTATAATTATCAATCTCTTGCTCTAAGCGTTCGCGTGAGCGGCTGACTAATATGCCTTGCTCTTCTAGCGGTGATAATAGCTCAATCAGTCCGACCACATCGTCAATATTGGCACGACGAATCTCTTCGTAAGGGTCATGGCTGATAAGAGTGCCAGAGCCATCACGAGTGAATAACTCTTCTAATAAGGCACCGTCTTTGGCATACGAGATAATATGGGTGCGATGGACGCCTTGGCGGCAAGCCAAACTGGCGCAATTTAAGAAATAATTGATCTCGCAATTTAAATCACGATCACGTAAGAAGCGATCGACTTCATTAGGAATCATCTCTCTTAGTAAGCGATCATCGTCATTGATGCCTGCTTCTTCACCCAAGAAGATAAGCTTATCAGCACCCAGTGCCACGGCTGCACTAAGCGCCACGTCTTCAGCCAACAAATTAAAGACTTCACCAGTCGCTGAATAACCCATTGAGCCTAAAATCACAATATGGTCGTGTAGCAGGTTATTTTTGATGGCTTCAACATCGATAGAGCGCACTTCGCCAGTCATTTGGTAGTCGATACCATCACGAATACCGTAAGGACGTGCGGTCACAAAATTGCCTGAAATGGCATCGATGCGTGAACCATACATAGGTGAATTGGCCAGTCCCATCGACAGCTGCGCTTCGAGTTGCAGGCGAATAGCGCCTACCGCTTGTAAAATAGCAGGCATCGCCACGCGCGGTGTAATTCGAATGTCTTGATGCAGGGGGGAGGTAATGTCAGCATCTTTTAAGTTCTTTTCGATTTGCGGTCGCGCTCCATGTACCAATACCAGCTTGATACCTAAGCTATGCAGTAGCGCAAAATCATGAATAAGGGTGCTGAAATTTGGATGATTGACCGCCTCACCACCAAACATAATCACGAACGTTTTGCCGCGATGGGTATTGATGTAGGGGGCAGAGTTACGGAACCAATGGACGTATTCAGGGTTGATTTGGGGCATGGCGCTAGTAGTCATAATAAGGGCAATAGTAGTGAGAATAAGAAAAGGGGCGTAGCAAAAAATGCCTATCGCTAAAGAATTACCATAGCAAAAAACGCCGTTATGAGCTATCTTTTATTTCAGTAGTATCAATCAATTTTTATCACTGATGGAGGATATACACAACCTCAACACGGGGTTAGTGTACGTACAAACACTTTTTGCTATGCTAAGCGGTATTGCTTTACAGGCGATGAACGAAGATAATCAACAAAAATAAAAACTTTATACGATAAGCTTGCCAGCTATGACAAGATAGACGCATGCAGCATAGACGCCAGCAGCGCTTGCCATTAGCTGTCAATACAATCTGCAGCGATACTAGGTCTGCTAATACTATAACAGTCGACCATTTATAATGAGTTATGTTTATTATAATTGAGTATGTTCCGTCTAAATTGCGCTGCCTGTAAACGATTCAACATATATCAAAAGTCATTCAAATTTTACCAGCTGCGTTTTACCGACATATTAACCAGGGATAATGAAAACCATGAAAAAAAGTAACCAATTTGCTAGCCCATTTAGTGCTTGGAGCGGACATCGCTTATTCCACGTTGTGGCTGGTACGCTCATCGGTGCGATGGTAGTGACGCAAGCCTCGGCAATGCTACCGACGCCAGAACAAGCCGTCGATAGTTCGGCAGCTGTACAGACCAATGCTACTAAAAGCAGCAACTCGAGTGCACAAGCTGTCAATAGTAAAATTACCGCGTCATTGATTAGCGTTGATGCAAACGGTCAAGAGGTTTTGGCTCCGGTGAATGCTAGTACGCGCCTGCAATCAGGTAATGTCTTGGAGTACCAAGGCTATTTTACCAATACCAATGCAGATCGCGTCCGTAAAATGACTGTGACGATGAGTATCCCTGAGCAGGTAGAGTTATTGCGTACAGTATCACCTGAATTTCCATACGGCAGTGCGGACGGCAATACTTTTGCCCGTATGCCATTACGTGGAAAAGTGGATAACCAACTGCAAGAAATTCCATTAAAGTATTATAAAGCGGTACGCTGGGATTTAGAGGGTGTTGGTCTTAATGACACCGTAGTGGTTAAATACCGTGCACGTGTGAAATAAGCCAGTCATTTAATATTAAGTATTTTATCAGGGTGATTTATTTAATACTGGCTTAATATTCGTTTAATCATAAAAAGCATCACG
The DNA here is from genome assembly GCF_904846525.1 of Psychrobacter sp. 1044. Lineage (GTDB taxonomy): Bacteria > Pseudomonadota > Gammaproteobacteria > Pseudomonadales > Moraxellaceae > Psychrobacter. Next base: position 13,868 of record NZ_CAJHAZ010000014.1, read on the forward strand.
GCTCGTTGCGGTGGTGCTTTTTTGTGGGTTGTTAATAAGAAATTTTGGTACGCCGTTGCAAGGCGCTTAAAGCGTCGCGTATTTTCGGTTAGATTTTTCTTTGATTAATTGCTTGATGGCAGCCATCTGTGCGGTAGTGGCTTGCGATCCTGCAGCGATGAGAGCACGGCGCTGGCTGGTATCTAGTGAGCTGATATGACTGACCGCAGGCGTAATCAGCACATCAGCACGATCTCGTTCACGTTGCATCGATGAGGCACGATTGGCGCTTGGCGAGGCTACGACATTACTCTCCAAAAATCCCCAAAAATTGCTTAATCTGTTGAGGTTTAATTTTTTATCAAGTGTAGAGACACCGCTAGGATTGTTAATACCAGTATCTGTCACATCAACGGCAATAACAATATCAGCACCCAAGTCATGAGCGCTATCGACAGGTACTAGGCTGACCACGCCACCATCGATATATTTTTTACCGACCTTTTCGGGAATGCGCGGCGCAATAAAAATATTCGGTACGCTACAGGATGCTTGAACGGCAAGCCCTGCATCACCAGTGGTAAAAATGGCTTTTTTCAAAGTATGCTTTTCCGCCGCGACTGCTGCAAAGCGGATGGGAAAATCCTCTATTACTCGTCCATCGACTTTATCGTTGATAAAGTTCTTGAGTTTGATACCCTCGATGACACCTTGATTGGATAAGACAAAATCTGTCAATTCGCTATCTGTAGTGGTCAGTGCCAGTTGCTCAAGCTGTACTGGTGTGTAACCGCTGGCATATAGGCCACCAACCAAGCTGCCGACGCTAGTGCCAACGATGAGCGTGGGTTTGATACCATTTGCTTCTAGTGCTTTAATCACCCCGACATGGGCGAAGCCTTTGGCACCACCGCCGCCCAATACCAACGCCACATTAAGTGGCGCTATTTCAGGTGCTTCAGGTAACGGCTGCGCTGGCGTTAGAGCGCTACAAGCGCTGATAGATAATCCGAGTACGGCAATTAAGCTGGTGCATAGCACTCTCATACTATGTCGCACTTTTAAACTATGAAGAGGTTGTCGGTACTGGGCAGGAGGGAACATAAAAACACCTTATAAAATGGCCATAATACGGAAAATAAGACATCAGTTATTGATATGATACAAATGAGTCGTTTGACTTTCAGGCTTTTTGACGCAGTATTACTAAATAGCTGAGCATAAGCAATTGTATTGTCAGCTATAATGAAATGAGTCGGTGTTTTGATGTGTCCTGTTGATGACAGCTGTTTTATAAAAACTGTCATCATCTACGGTATATTGAAAATACTTGAATGAGTATACAAAAATTAAAAATAATATTGTTAGGATCTTTGATGTCAGTATCAGTGAACGCTTCTTTATCCAGCCCAACAGAGCATATAAGGTCTGAGCTGCCACTCTCAGCGCTAGATATGCCAGTGACGGCACTGGCGGGTGTGGGATTAAAAGTCGCAGAACAGTTGGCACAATTGAATATTAAACGAATATTTGATTTATTGCTGCATCTGCCACGTGATTATGAAGATCGTAGCCGATTGCTGTCTATAGCAGAGGTGGGGCACGGGCAGTCTGCGTTGATTACTGGGCGTGTGGTGCACGTCGACACCAAGCGCAGCGGTATGACGGTCGTGGTAGATGATGATACTGGCACCATATCGCTACGGTTTTTTAAGGTTTATCGTGGTCTTGCACAAACCATGAGCTTAGGGACGCAGCTGCAATTATTTGGCGAAGTAAAGGTGAGTCGTTATGGTAAGCAAATCCACCATCCTGAATATCAAATTATCAGTAGTAATGAGACGGTAGTAAATACCGGTTTGCAGCCCATTTATCCAAGTGTTAAAGGTTTGCACCAAAATAAGCTGCGTACCTTAATTAAGCTGGCATTACAGACGGTTCGCAGTGAAGGCTTACCAATGACGCTGTTTACTCCTACAGACTTTGCAGTCGTGGCTGACTTGCCATTAGCACCTTTTGAACCGGCTAAAATACCGATAACAGAGGCAGAGTATCCAGAAGATATATTTTCGACATTGGCGCGTAGTGTGCCAGATAATACGACTGGTCATAGCGTTAGTAGTGTCAATAAAGCCAATGTCTATGATGCCAATAATAATACAAACAGTGATATCCATACAGTCGCTAATAGAACAGTTAATAACAACGTCTATAACCTGACGATATTTGAAGCCTTAGTATTACTGCATACACCGCCGACTTATACCGACGCCGGACGACAATATCAGCTACTCACCCAATTAAGTGCCCGTACTCATGCGGCATGCCAGCGTTTGATTATTGAAGAATTAACCGCCCATCAGCTCAGCTTGTTATATCGTCGTCAGCAACTGCATCAGCATAAAGCACCCAAATGTGCCACGCAAAGTCCATTGGCTGATAAGCTATTTGCCGCATTGCCGTTTGATTTAACGGGTGCACAGCAACGAGTCATGAAAGATATTACGGCTGATATGGCAACGTCCATCCCAATGCTGCGGTTGGTGCAAGGTGATGTGGGCGCGGGCAAGACTCTGGTCGCAGCGGGTGCAGCGGGTTATGCGCTTGATAGTGGCTGGCAGGTGGCGGTCATGGCACCCACGGAGATTTTGGCAGAGCAACATTTGGTCAATTTCAAACAATGGTTTGAGCCGTTAGGTATCGGTGTTGGCTGGCTTGCTGGTAAACAAACGGCGAAGCAGCGCCGCGAAGCGTTGGAAGCCGTCGCAGAAAACACGGTGCAAATCGTGGTCGGTACTCATGCACTGTTTCAAGAGCAGGTGCAGTTTGCCAAATTGGGCTTAGTTATTATCGATGAACAGCATCGCTTTGGTGTTGAGCAGCGTATGGCACTGACCAATAAAGGTGTGGCGAATAGCACACCACATCAGCTGATTATGACCGCTACCCCGATTCCGCGCACGCTCGCGATGAGCGTTTACGGTGATATGGATACCTCGATTATTGATGAATTGCCACCGGGGCGTACGCCAATTACTACGGTGACCATTGACCGTAATCGACGCGATGAAGTCATTGAGCGGATTGCGGTTAATTGTGAAGCGGGTAGGCAAGCGTACTGGGTTTGCTCGTTGGTCGAAGCGTCTAGTGTGCTGGATGCGCAAGCTGCTGAAGCCACTTATGAGGATTTAAATGAGCGCTTGAATATTCGCATTGGTCTTGTCCATGGCAAGATGAAATCCGTTGACAAACAAGCCATCATGCAAGAGTTTAAAACTGGCAATTTGGACTTGTTGATTGCCACAACAGTCATTGAAGTTGGGGTCGACGTACCTAATGCGTCGTTAATGGTCATCGAAAATGCCGAACGATTAGGTCTATCGCAATTACATCAGCTGCGCGGGCGAGTCGGGCGTGGCTCAACCAAAAGCTATTGCGTACTGTTATACCAAAAGCCATTATCAGAGACAGGTACAGAGCGCTTAAATGTCCTGCGTGATAGCACTGATGGTTTTGTTATTGCCCAAAAAGATTTGGAATTGCGTGGTCCCGGTGAGTTATTAGGCAAACGTCAAACGGGTAACGTCGGTTATTATTTGGCTGATCTGATACGTGACGAGCAGCTGTTTGCCATTGCTCAGCGTTTAGCCAAACATTTAATTGCAGATCCTACGCGCAAGGCAGATGTCAGCCAACTGATTCACCGCTGGATGCCTGAAGCGAGTCGTTATACCAATGCCTAAGGGGTGTTCTCAATTCAATCGATTATCCTCTAAATGGGCTGAAAATGGCTAAATTAATAGCAAAAAAGAGGACAGCCAACGCTATCCTCTTCTGTTTTTTGACGTAAAGCCATCATCTGGAAAAAAAGCTATTTGGCTCTTTTCGACTTTTTCAATGACTTCTTAAGTTCTTTGAGATATTTCTTTTTCTGCTTAATTTTTGCTTTGGTGTCTTTAATTTCTTGCTTAAGCTTCTTTACGTCTGATTTATTAGCCATGATGGATTCCTTTATTAGTAGAGTTATCTTAATAATGACAAATTACCCCATAAATACAAGTCTAAACTGTAGGGCGTATGTATCATTAATTTTTACGAGTGATTGTTCCAACTATAATGGTCGCATCTTAATGCATTCAATATGACAGCATATTTTTTCATTGGCTGAATAAGTTTTAAGCAAGGGATTTTGGTGAAGAAGACTTATGCAATGAACTGGGACTGAGCTAGGAATAGGCTGTCTTTTGTCTTTACTTATCGTTCACTTTATAATCTTTGCTACTAATAATCTTTATTAAGTTCAATGTCTTACTACGTCTTGATTATTATATCTTGATTACTATCAACAATTGACTATGTAGATACTTAACATAATTGACCCAATGACGAGATAGTCTACAATGATAAAAGACTATTTTGATAAGCTCTGCCTGTATCATTTTGTTTCCCTTATACTTTTTACGGCGTTAGTACCGTGCTTATTTATAGAGACCGACTATGAGTGATTTTGAACACCCTAATAATAAGCAAGCACCGACTAGCGAGCAAGAAACCAACATTGAGCCACCTCAACCATCTGAGCTACCACCGTATCGCCAGTCTGATAATTTGTCTAAAAAAACCGCTTCAAAACTACCATTATGGTTGTTACCCGTATTGGCAGCCGTGCTTATCATTGGTGTGCTACTTGGAAAGTATTGGGGCGGTAGTGATAAAGCCGCGACCGATGAATCACCAGCTTCTAGTCGTACTTCAAGTGATGGTGCCACTGCAAGCGCTACGAGCACTGAGCAGGCGGTATTATCAGTAGAAACGGTCAGCCCAAGCCAAGATGATATTGGTAATACACTCAGTGCTGATGGCACCATTGATGCCAAAGATACGGCGAATGTCAGTGCCAAAGTAAACGGTGTTGCTATCGAGCGTATATTGGTCGAAGAAGGTGATCGCGTCAAAGCGGGTCAAGTATTGGCGATATTTGACACCGATGCTATGGAGCAGCAAGTCTTGCAAGCAGAGGCAGATGTTGCCGAAGCAGAAGCGACGCTTGCCAATGCCAGCGCTGATGCTGCCCGTGTATTGCCATTGATAGATATTGATGCGATTAGCAAACAAGAAGCCGATCGCTATCGCACTGCAAAACTTCAAGCGCAGGCTGCGCTACAAGCCTCCAAAGCGCGTCTGAGCACTCAGCGCTTGAGTGTAGATAATGCAACAGTGGTCGCACCAGTCAGCGGTGTCATCAGCGAGAAAATGGCGGAGGTCGGTATGGTTGCTGGTGGCGAGCCATTATTTACTATCATTAAAGGTGGTATTTTGGAATGGCGTGCAGATATTGATCCCAAGCTTGTTGGTGAAGTCAGTGTCGGGACGCCAGTACGGGTGAGCTTACCAGATGGTGATACGGTAATGGGGAAAGTGAGCCGCATAGCACCAACGGCGGACAACAACCGGCAGATTACCATCTATGCGAGCTTGGCAGCCAATGCAAAAGTACGGGCAGGTATGTATCAAACGGGTGAGTTCCTATTAGGCAGTGCCAGTACGCAAACGGTGCCCAATAGCGCTATCGTCAGCAACGATGGCTATGATTATGTGATGCTAGTAACCAATGTGACCACTCAAGATGGTCAGACCATGGGTCGTATCAAGCAACAACGAGTGACATTGGGCGAGCGACTTGGCGAAAATGTGGCAGTGCTAGAGCCATTGCCTAGTGACAGTCAAATTGTCAAACAAGGCGGCAGCTTTTTAAATGATGGAGATTTGGTGCGTATCGTTGATGGTGTTAGCCAAACGAGTACAGCAGCGCAGGCACAACCATGAGTTTAAATGTTTCTGCTTACTCGATAAAAAATCCTTTAGTTGCCATTTTGCTATTTATACTACTGACGTTAGGCGGTATTTATGGCTTTATGAAAATGAAGGTGCAGCAGTTTCCTGATATTGACTTACCTGCAGTCGTGGTCACGGTGACTTTACCGGGTGCCGCGCCATCACAGCTCGAAAACGACATCGCAAAAAAGATAGAAAACAAGCTTACGAGTATTGAAGGTATCAAGCATATTCGCACCACGTTACAAACGGGTGCTGCCACCATGGTCACAGAGTTTGTGTTAGAAAAGGATATTCAAGAAGCGGTCGATGATGTGCGCTCGGCAGTAGGCGAGGTACGCGGCGATTTGCCTGCCGCTGCCAATGACCCTATTATTACTAAAGTTTCAACCGCAGGATTCCCCGTTGTCACTTATTCTGTGGCTTCTGAAAACATGAATGTGGAAGACTTGTCTTGGTTCGTCGATGATACAGTCACCAAGCGTCTTTCTGACATACCGGGTGTCAGTACGGTTAGCCGTATTGGTGGTTTGCAGCGTGAGATTACCGTCGCAGCTGACCCGATTACCTTGAGTGGTCTTAAGCTCTCTATCACACAACTATCCAATCAAATCACGGGTATTCAGCAGGACAGCTCTGGTGGTGAAGCAGAAGTGGGCAAAACCACCCAGACGATTCGTGTCCTTGGTGCGGTGGAGCGGGCAAGTGAGCTCAATGATTTACAAGTGGCAATCCCAGCAGGCGGCACACAAGCGCTTGGACGTATGGCACAAATCACAGATGGCGCGGCTGACCCAAGCTCTATTGCTAAGCTTGACGGGCAAACGGTGGTGGCATTTAACATCACCCGCTCGCGTGGTGCCAGTGAAGTTGAGGTCATGGAGCTGGTTGATGCAGAGCTTGCCAAGCTGTCAGCCGATGTAGGTAATATCACTATTGAAAAGGTCTATGATCGGGCAACGCCGATTGCGGAAGATTATCAAGCTTCTTTACGGATGCTGATCGAAGGTGGTCTGTTAGCAGTCGTCGTCGTATTCTTATTTTTGCGCAATATTCGGGCGACTATAGTTGCTGCTGTCGCCTTGCCATTATCAGTGATTCCTACCTTTTTAGGTATGTACTTATTTGGCTTTAGCCTCAATATTATATCTTTGTTGGCATTGTCATTAGTGATCGGTGTATTGGTTGATGATGCGATCGTCGAGGTCGAAAACATCATACGGCATTTACGCATGGGCAAGACACCGTATGAAGCAGCGATGGAAGCGGCTGACGAGATTGGCTTGGCAGTAGTCGCGACCACATTTACTTTGATTGCCGTGTTTTTACCTACCGCCTTTATGGGCGGTATCGTTGGTCAGTTTTTCCGTCAGTTTGGTTGGACAGCTGCATTATCGATTTTTGCGTCTTTGATGGTCGCACGTCTCATCACACCGATGATGGCAGCGTATATATTGCGACCAGAGAAAAAACACGTTGAGAAGCAAAGCGCGCTGATGGGTTGGTATCTCAAAATAGTGGCATGGACACTGCATCATCGCTGGCTGACGATGGGTGCAACTTTAGTATTATTCGTGGCGTCACTGATGCTTGTCAAATTACTACCAACATCGTTTATTCCTGATAATGATATTGACCAAACTCGTGTGGCGATTGAGTTGACACCTGACGTTGCACTGGAAGACACAGAGCGCGTTGCTGCGTTGGCAAGTGAGCGTATTTTAGCAATGCCTGAAGTCACCAATATTTTTACCTCAGTCGGTGAGGCTCAGGCTAGCATGGACTCAAACTCTAGTGGTGGCAAAGCTGAAAATATAGCAGGTCTAGATATCGTACTAGCACCGCGTGCAGAGCGCGGCTCTAAGCAAGAGATTGAACGTCAAATAAGTAGTTTGTTGGCAGAAGTGCCAGGTGCGCGCTTTACCGTTGGTTTGTCGAGTGGTGGAGAGAGTGGTTACAACTTCTCTATGACCAGTACCAATCCGCAATTGCTTGAACAAACCGCTCAGCAAATCATGTCAGAAATTCGAGGGCTGCCCAGTGCTGGCTCCGTGACCAGTGACCGCAGTTTACCGCGTCAAGAGTTAACGGTGACGCCAGACAGACTGGCGATGGCGGATAAAGGGGTGACCACGCAAGACATCGCTACGACGTTACGAGTGGCGACGGTGGGTGACTATGAGCAGCGTTTATCCAAGCTCAATTTGGATACGCGGCAGATTCCTATCGTCATTCGTCTACCAGATATTGCCAAACAAAATGTCAGTCAATTAGAAGGTATATATGTACCGAGCTCGTTACCAGCAGGACAGGGTGTACGTGTGGGTGAAGTCGCGTCATTAGACTTTGGCACTGGGCCTGCGCAGATTAGCAGGCTCGATCGGGAACGCGCCATCAGTATCACGGTGCAACCTGCGAGTGGCGAGCTTGGAGATTTGGTACAAGCGGTTAAATCAGTACCTGCCATGCAACAACTACCGCCTTCCATTACCATTATTGACCAAGGTCAAGCAGAAAACATGGCTGAGCTATTCAGCGGTTTTGTGATTGCGATGTCGGTCGGTGTGGTTTGTATTTTAGGCGTACTTATTCTATTGTTTGGGCGTATATTGCAGCCTTTTACCATTTTGATGGCATTGCCTTTATCGATAGGCGGTGCTTTTGTAGGCTTGGTTATTACCAATAGCAGTCTTTCTATGCCATCGATGATCGGCTTTATTATGCTAATGGGTATTGCTACCAAAAATTCTATCTTATTGGTCGATTATGCACTGATTGCACAGCGTCGAGGTTTGGCGCGTTTTGAGGCTATTATCGATGCTTGCCGCAAGCGGGCGCGTCCTATTATTATGACCACCATTGCGATGGGCGCGGGAATGTTGCCCTTAGTTTTCGGTTGGGGTGATGCTGATCCAACTTTCCGTCGTCCGATGGCCGCTGCGGTATTGGGTGGTCTGGTGACTTCGACGTTATTAAGCCTTGTGGTGATTCCCGTGGTTTATACTTTAATGGATGATTTGTCAGGATGGTTTGCTAAATGGCTCGTACCTAGTGGCAAAGAGCAGACAACGACAGATAGTAAAGTATGATTTAATGGATTTATTTGATCATATCTATGACGTAGCGTTAGCAGTGAGAATGCTATGTCTAAAATAGACAAGCCCATACTTATTGATTAAGTATGGGCTTGTTGTCATTATATAAGAGAGCAATTATAAGAGCAAAATCACAAAGGATGTGATTGCTCTATCATTTATACAGCAAAGGAATGTTACTATGAATCAAATGTCCCTCTCGACAGTCATACTGTCCTCGCGGAAGCCGCTACTAGCCTTAAGCATAAGCATGTTAGGTATCGCCAGCAGTCAGGCGAGGACTTACGATATCGACCCCACTCATACCAATGTACGCTTTGCTATTGACCATTTTAATACCTCTACCAACACAGGTGGCTTTTATAATATCACTGGGCAGCTAGATTATGATCCAGCGGCTAAGACCGGTAATATCTCGCTAGTAATTCCTCTGAATAGCCTAAATACAGGCAATACAGCATTTGATATTACGTTAAAAAGCGCAGATTTTTTCGATATTGAGCAGTTTCCACTGGCGCAATTTGAGTCTACCAAATGGTATTTTACGACTGATGGTAGTGGCTCAAATGTCAGCAAAGTTGATGGTATGTTGACACTACACGGCAAGATTAACCCCATTACGCTAACGGCCAGCAAGTTCAATTGCTACCTAAATCCAATATTGAAAAAGCCAGTTTGCGGTGGGGATTTTACAACGACCATTGATCGAACGAAATGGGGCATCAGTAAATATACGTTATTGGGTATTACTGAAAAAGTTCAGCTAAATATTCAGATTGAAGCGGCAAGGCAGTAGTTTGACCGCGTTGAAGTTGAAGAAGTCTTAAGAATGTTTATTGCTAACACAATCAATAGAAAGCAATTTTCTATTTATATTATCAAAAAAAGGGCTGAGACTTAGAAAATAAGTTTCGGCTTTTTTAATGAGAGAATCCTTAGATTCGTTAGTTAATTTATCGAAATTTTCTTTATGCTTTCTTTAGCGTAGCTCATTTTTCTACAAGCTTATTTTTTGCTCAATGATCCTATCGAGTAAGTCGTACAGTCTCCGCTATCCAATCTCATGTCATACCATAATTTAATTAACATGAATTATATTCATCTTATATTTAAATAGTATCGTTTTTATTCATGTAATAGTTTAGGTATGATTCACCTCATACACAAATTTGGTTTTATCTCAAATAATGAGAGTAGATTAGGGTAGCGGATTATCATGAGTAAAGAATTTAGTTGTGCAATTAAGCGCATTCGTTTTGATGAAAACTATCATCCTGCAAATAGCACGCGTCTCACGACGAACTTTGCGAATTTGGCGCGTGGCGAGCATCGTCAAGAGAACTTAAGCAAAACGTTAAGAATGATAAATAATCGTTTTAATGCTTTGGCACATTGGGATAATACCACCGCAGATCGTTATTCTGTTGAGGTTGATATTATTTCTGTCGACATGGATGTTGCAGGAAATGGCGATACTTTCCCTATCATCGAGATGCTGCAAACAACGATTGTGGATCATAAAGAGAACACCCGTATTGACGGTATGATTGGTAATAGTTTCTCATCTTATGTGCGCGATTATGACTTTAGCGTCGTCTTATTAGACCATTTCGATAAACATCCATCATCTGCGCCACCAGTAGATTTTGGTGACTTACATGGCAAACTGTTTCAGTATTTATTGAATTCAGAAGCTTACCAAGCTAATTTCACCAAGAAGCCTGTGATTTGCTTGAGTGTGTCCACCAGTAAAACCTATCAACGTACGACCAATCAGCACCCTGTATTGGGCGTTGAATACAAACAAGATGGCTGCTCTTTGAACAAAGGGTCACTAACCGATGAGTACTTTTCCAAAATGGGCTTAACCGTTCGCTACTTTATGCCTACGGGTAGCGCCGCGCCATTAGCGTTTTATTTTGCGGGTGACTTGCTGAGCGATTACACCGATCTTGAGCTGATCAGTGCGATTAGTACCATGGAGACGTTTCAAAAAATCTACCGACCTGAAATTTATAATGCCAATTCGGCAGCCGGTCAAGTGTATCAACCGAGTTTGAAGTATCAAGATTATTCCCTAACGCAAATCGTCTATGATCGCGCAGAGCGTAGTCAGATGGCAGTGACACAAGGTAAGTTCACCGAAGAGCAGTTCATCAAGCCATACCAAACCATTCTTAATGAGTGGGCAGCAAGCTATGATGTGACAAGCAGCATTGTTCAAAAAGAAGCCGTAAAAAAAGCCGCAGCATAGCCAATATAAATGTAGCCGAAAAGTAAAATACAAATTAATAAGAAGATGAATCGTATGACAATATTATTACCGACACAAAAGTTATTACCGACGTCAACGGCTGGCAGCTTACCGAAACCTTCTTGGCTTGCAGAACCTGAAAAAATCTGGTCACCTTGGGCATTAGAAGGCGCGCAACTGCTTGAAGCCAAACAAGATGCACTACGTTTGACATTGCAAGAGCAAGTGCATGCAGGCATCGATATTGTCAGTGATGGCGAGCAGACTCGTCAGCACTTTGTGACCACCTTTATTGAACATCTGGATGGCGTCGATTTTGAGAAGCGCGAGACCGTGCGCATTCGTAATCGTTATGATGCCAGTGTGCCGTCAGTTGTGGGCGCGGTAAGCCGTCAAAAGCCTGTATTTGTTGATGATGCTAAGTTTTTACGTGCGCAAACCGATCAGCCGATCAAATGGGCACTGCCTGGTCCGATGACCATGATTGATACCTTATATGATGGTCATTATAAAAGCCGTGAAAAATTGGCGTGGGAATTTGCTAAAATCTTAAATCAAGAAGCGAGAGAGTTAGAGGCGGCTGGGGTGGATATTATCCAATTCGATGAGCCTGCCTTCAATGTGTTCTTTGATGACGTCAACGACTGGGGTATTGCCACGTTAGAGCGTGCCATTGAAGGTCTAAAGTGTGAGACGGCGGTGCATATCTGCTACGGCTATGGCATCAAAGCCAATACCGATTGGAAAAAGACACTGGGTTCAGAGTGGCGTCAATATGAGCAAGCCTTTCCTAAGTTGCAGCAGTCGAATATCGATATTGTCTCTTTAGAATGCCAAAACTCACATGTTCCCATGGATTTGATTGAATTGATCCGCGGTAAAAAAGTGATGATTGGTGCCATTGACGTGGCAACCAATACTATTGAAACCCCTGAAGAAGTGGCCAATACACTACGTAAAGCCTTGCAATTCGTCGATGCGGATAAGCTGTATCCTTCAACCAACTGCGGTATGGCACCACTATCGCGCCAAGTGGCACGAGGTAAGCTGCAAGCGTTAAGTGCAGGCGCAGCAATCGTGCGTCAAGAACTGACCGCTTAGGGTTCATTGAATAAACTGATACAAAATTTAGCTTTTATAGGTTGGGTTTTTAACCCCGTCTATACTAGCTTGTTTAAACTCATGAGTGACCTCAGTTATCAATGAACTTAAAGATTTAAAATTTAGGAGTTAAGTCATGATTGAAGCCACCGATTTTAGAGATGGTATGTCTTTGTTAACAACAGCGGTCAATGTTATTACCACAGAAGGCAGCGCTGGTACTCATGGATTTACCGCATCTGCGGTGTGTAGCGTCACCGATACACCGCCAACCTTGCTGGTTTGCATGAATCAGACATCTCGCTCACATGCCCATTTTATTGAAAATAAAACGTTAAGTGTCAATGTTTTAGGTGCACAGCATGAATCAATATCTAACGCTTTTGCCTCCAAATTGAGTTCACAAGAGCGATTTGAATACGGCTCTTGGTCACCGCTTAAAACAGGCGCTCCCGTTTTAGAAGATGCGTTGGTCAGTTTTGATTGTGAGATTGAGGACATTCAGCAAGTGGGCACGCACAGTGTTTTCATGTGCCGGGTGGTCGCCATTAGACAAAGTGAGCAAGAGGAGAGTTTGGTGTATTTTAATCGTGCCTATTCTCGGGTTGGTCAAGTGGATCAAGCAGAAATCGCTTAATTTGGCTTTTTAACTGATTGATTGTCACTGAACTAAAATAACCATCGTACTAACTCTACATAAGAAGTAAATATCCCGTGGAATTAATCATTTTTTTAATCATAGGTGCGCTAGCAGGATTTGCTGCGGGGCTATTTGGTGTAGGCGGTGGCACAATTATCGTGCCATTATTATTCATCGTCTTTACGCAAATGGGTTACAGCCCTGACAATATCATGCATTTGGCATTAGGTACGTCATTGGCGACCATCATTGTCACCTCGATCAGCTCGCTCATGGCACATAATAAAAAAGGCGCAGTCATGTGGCCTGTCTTCAAAAATCTGGCACCAGGCTTAGCGATTGGTTGCTTTTTAGGGGCAGGGATTGCAGGGCAGATGTCTGGGCTATACCTTCAGCTCATTGTTGGCGTATTTTTACTGTGGGTCGCCTACAAGATGTTTTTCGGTGGCAAAAAACAGGTTACTAATCCTGCTACCAATTCTAGTAGTGCCGACGATGCTAATACACAACTGCCTTCAAAACCTAGGCAATTAGCAGCAGGTGGGGTTATCGGTATCGCTTCTGCCATTTTCGGTATTGGCGGCGGTAGCTTAACCGTGCCTTATCTCACGCGTTATGGTGTAGTCATGCAAAAAGCCGTTGGTACCTCAGCAGCTTGTGGTCTGCCGATTGCCATAGCTGGGGCATTAGGTTTTATGTTCTTTGGGATGCAGCAACAAATTGATGTGCCTAACACCATTGGCTTTGTGCACATTTATGCCTTTTTAGGGATCAGCATCATGAGCTTTTTTACCGCCAAGCTAGGCGCGAAAGTTGCTCATATACTATCACCAGAGCTTTTAAAGAAATGCTTTGCGTTGTTATTAACGGTTGTAGGGTGTTACTTTCTGTATAAGGGATTGGTTTAAGTCTTTATATTGGCGCGTTTACACTGCAACGTTTAGATCGTTCAAAAGTTTATTTTGAGTGGTTCTCTTATATCAGTCTGCTTTAAGTGGTCTATTAATGGGTCTAAAGGGTGAAGTATCTGGGTTCTGTTGGGTATACGTATTTTTGTTTTTCAGAATGACTGTCCTTTCTGAAATAAGCATGGTTTGCCATATAAATTAAATGCTAGAATGCCAACAAAAGCTTACTCTGGTAGTCGTGTTTAATGAGTAATATTGCCTTATACGTTCTTATCGCCTCTGCCACTATTGCTAGCCCAAGTCCTGATGTCATTCTAAGTATTACAAACCCCCTGACGCATGGTCGAAAAAAATAGCTTATGGCATCTTAGGTATCTCTCTAGGAATGCTAGGCGCGGCTATTGTCTCAGCTACTAGTATTGGACTAGTGATTGCAACATCAAAGAAAATGTTCTTGGCCATTCAATTAGTGGGCGCAATATATATTCTACTTGGGTTTTAAAATGGCCTTTGGAAAAAGAAAATCATTTGTCCTAGAGTCTGACAACACGTTAGATGTGAGTAGTACAAGTGCTGGTAGGTTATTCAAAGAGGGTTTGCTAACCTCTCTTTCTAACCCAAAACCTATCTTATTTTTTATGGCTGTATTTCCGCAATTTATCGATACTGAGCAAACCTATCTTTCTCAATTTCTCATTTTAGCTTCAGCTTTTTGCCTATTGGTTTTACTGATCCATTTTTGCTACGCAGAAGCATTTGCTTTAGCCAGCCGGTATCTATGGAAAGCTCAAGATAACCTATAGTTAATTACAAAAATAGGCGGTGCAGCATTAATGCTCATTGCCGTTCTATTGTTTGTAAGTGTATTACTCACTCTCTAAAAGCCTCCTATGGTTAATACGAGATTGTCATAAAATTTTTTTAAATATAATAACCAGCCATAATTTCTTAGGCCAACGATATGACTCCTATATACACTGCATTGGCTGTACTGGTTACTTTTATTTGGGGTGTGAACTTTACCTTTATTGCATGGGGACTTGAAAGCTTTCCACCGCTAATGCTCACCGCCCTGCGTTTCTTCTTTACCGCTGTGCCACTGGTTTTCTTTCTGAAGCCGCCCAAATTTAACCGTACATTACTTATCTATGCTATCGGTACGTTTGTCATGCAGTATGCTTTTGTATTCACTGCCATGCACTTAGGGGCATCAGCAGGATTGACGGCACTATTGCTACAAATTCAAATTTTTATTACCGTATTGTTGGCGTATTTTATACTGGGTGAGGCAGTGAGTCGCATGCAAATCATCGGTATGCTGGTCGGTGTGCTAGGGCTTAGCGTCATCGCGTTGAACCTTGGTGGTGATATGCCTCTGGCTGGGTTTGTCTGTATCTTGATTGCGGCCATAGGTTGGAGCTTTGGAAACATTGCTTCAAAACAGGCGTCAACACAAGCGACGCAGCAAGGATCAGACGGGGCTATTATTCCGTCTAATACTGGAAGTAATAAGGCATCCGCGTTGTCTGCTCTCGCTCTCGTGGTTTGGGGTGGTCTGATCGCTTGCGTGATTTTAACGCTATCTTCTCTCATATTTGAGACCGAGGCATGGCAGCTGGCGACGTTTACCGAGGCATCGCTTAAGTCTTGGTTATCACTTGGGTTTATCGTGTATGTCTCAACGCTGATAGGATTTGGACTGTGGGCGCATCTGCTTAGTCAAAATACGGCTTCCAAGGTTATGCCGTTTGCTCTATTGGTGCCAGTATTCGGTATGACAACCTCAGTGCTACTTACAGGAGAGATCGTGACATGGTGGAAGATGCTGGCAATGATATTGATATTGTCGGGGTTGGTGCTAGCGAATATAAAAATAAAACTGGGAAGAAAGCGCTAGCCAATATGATGTTAGCTGTTCTTATTCCTAGAACAGCGCTTACGGTAAATAAAAATAAAAATAAAAATAAAAATCCAAAAGCTCATAGCCGAAGGTTCAAGTCCTTACTAGGGTATCGAACCTTCATATCTAGCATCAGTATATCGACTTCTTTCATATGACTATCTAAGATAAAACCTACGCTGTTTAACCTTTAGCGCTGTCCACCCAAGAAAACTCTTCTAAGATACGCATCCATTGGTCATCTAATTTAGCTTTTAGCAATAATGGCTCACCAGTGACGGGGTGGCTGAGCGCTAAAGTCTGAGCATGCAGCAGCATGCGCGTACAATCATAGTGAGTACGAAAAAATCGTGTGTGACGTATATCGCCGTGGCTGGTATCACCCACGATATGATGGAATACATGTCGCATGTGCCGGCGCAGCTGATGCTTGCGCCCAGTCTCGGGTGTCAAGCGCACAAGACTATAGCGGCTCGTATCATGTTTTTTTGATACAGCAAATGGTAGCTCGATTTGTGCCAAACTTTGCCAATGGGTCACCGCCTCTTGAGCGGGTTTGTCCAAATCGGCAAACTTATCGGCGATGGCATCGGGTTGAAAGCTCAACGCATAATCGACGGTGCCTTGTTCTGGCATATAGCCGCGCACCACGGCTAAATACTGCTTGGTAACTTTGTGTTCAGTAAAAGCCTCGCCAAGGCTGCGCGCCACGGCTGAGCTCTTGGCAAACAATAATACGCCTGACGTAGGCTTGTCTAACCGATGCACTGGAAATACATGACAACCTACCGCATCACGGGTGAGTTGCATGGCAAAGCGCGTCTCGCCTTTATCCAGCCAACTGCGATGCACCAATAGACCAGCCTCTTTATTAATTGCCACCAGAAATTCATCTTCATAGATTATTTCTATTTGGTTAGTGATTTGATTGGCGGTGTCGCTTTCGATATCCATGTTCTCATTGTCCATACTGTAGATACAGTAATTATATAAGTGATTGAATTATATAAATTACTGATATTTTTCTATTCGTTATTCACAAAAAAATCCTTCGCTATCTTATTCGTACCAGATAGCGAAGGATTCGGTGCAAAAAGCAACTAATTAATGATAATATTTGTCAGCGAGTAATAAAGTATCATACTGAGCCTTTGTTAAAACCTTGATTTCATTACCTCTTATTTTCCGTAAAAATAATAAAGTATCATACTGAATAGTCTCATCCATGGTATCGAGTCATATTTAGGAGTAATAAAGTATCATACTAATGAAGCTGAGTATAACGCGAGCACTATCACAGTTAAAATACTCATTGCGTTAAAGTGATGAAAAAAAAGATCAGATATTTTAATTAGTGGGGTTTGGAACGTTCGGAACTACAAACAAGCGACAAGGGCGGTATGTATCCTAAATCTTTCAGAGTAAAAATTCTTGCGCAATCGATGATAACCGTCAAATTCCTTTGTCCAAAACTGTTCGTCCCCCACAATGCAATCCATCTCTTGATGCTGTACGGTCCTCATAAACTGGTACATATACATTTTATGCGTGTCTATTTTCCAATTGTGTAGCCTTAAAAAGACCTTCATGAGAGTCATGCCCACCTAAGAGTAGGGGTGTAACTTGAAAATTATCTTTGCCATTCTCCCACTATCCGCTGTGCTATAAACTCTGTTTCGACTTTGCCCTCTGAACAAAGGGCTGTGCTCATTTCTGAATTCCAATCCTCACTGTTTTCTGGCGAGCAAGCTAGATGGGAAATAACTGAGTGGAATTAGCCTAAAAACCTGAATTCGGGGACAAATTTATCTAGTGTAGATACTTACATATTCCGTTGTCTGTTATAGTATTCAGTAAAAACTTGGTTTATCACTATGATCCTAAAGCCTGATAAAGATGGCGTTTTTACCATTTCCTTTCTGCTTTTACCTGAATACGCAATGGTCGCCCTACTGTCTGCTATTGAGCCGCTGCGAGTAGCCAATCGCTTTGCCGGCCGCGAGATTTTTCGTTGGCAATTGCTTTCTGAGGACGGCCCACCAGTGGCAGCGAGCAACCTACTGGCATTGCAACAAACGGTTGCTATCTGTGATTCCGCAGTCCCCCTTAATATTTTTGTCTGCTCCAGCTTCAATCCGAAAGACTATATCCGGGATGACACCATTGCTTGGCTTAAAAAACTCAACCGGGGAGGCTCTTTAATAGGTGCCATGGACACCGGCTGCTATCTTCTGGCTGCAGCCGGGCTTCTGAAAAAGCACAAAATAGCCCTGCACTGGGAAGCAGCACCTTCCTTTCAGGAAGATTATCCCGAACTGGAACTCACCAACGAGCTGTTTGAAGTAGATCACAATCTGATTACCTGTGCCGGCGGAACCTCGGCCATCGATCTGATGCTTTATATCATTCAGGAAGAGCTCGGCCACGGTCTCGCAATCAAGGTTTGTGAACAGTTTATAAAAAGTGGTATCCGTCAGAAATCGGACAAGCAACGTATCGACTTATCCGCACGTCTCAAAATATACCATCCCCGCCTTCTGCGCGTGTTGGAGAAGATGGAAGCACATCTGGAGTCGCCCTTGTCCACCAAAGAGCTGGCAAAATACGCACACATTTCTGTTCGTCAGATGGAACGCCTGTTTCGCAGTTTTCTGAACGATTCACCTTCTGGCTATTACATGAAGTTGCGGCTGGAACGATCTCGACAGTTACTGAAAGAGTCCAGCTTAAGCATTTCTGAAATCAGAATCATCTGCGGATTCAATTCAGCTCCCCATTTTACCCGAAGCTACCGCAAACAGTTCGCTCGCAGCCCAAGTGAAGACCGTTGACATGCATCAAATTTTTTTGAGTATACCACTTTGATTCTGTCTCATACTTTGGGTTGTACGACGGTCACTCCTTTGAGTCTAGGGCGATCCGCTTCCATCTCCAGCAGTGGCGAAACCACGTTCATGCTCGCGGCTGAGCGCCAGACCAGCGCCTGATATTCTTTTGTATTGAGACCTTTCCAATGCAAGTCCTGTTCGCTAACCTCACGAATTACTTTGGCAGGCGAACCTACCAGCAACTGGCGGGATGTCCCTTTAAAGCCGGCCTTAACAAAACTGCCGGCGGCAACTATGCTGTCCTCACCAATAATGGCACCGTCCATCACTACCGCATTCATACCCACTAGCGCATTACGCTTTACTATGCAGCCATGAAGAATTGCGCCGTGCCCAATATGGCCGTTAGCCTCAACAACGGTGTCGGTGTCGCAATATCCATGCATCACACAACTGTCCTGAAGGTTGGAACCATCCTCTAAGATTAAGCGGCCATAGTCTCCACGCAGAGATGCTAGCGGGGCAATGTAAACATTAGGGCCAACAATCACATCACCGATCAGCACTGCTGTTGGGTGAACATAAGCACTGGGATGCACCACCGGAATCAAACCTTCAAACTCATAACAGGGCATAGAATTCATCCTTTGATTAGCGTTGCGGAGACGCGCCTGTCAAGTGTTCACCACCATCCAGAGCGAGACATGTGCCGGTGATAAAACCAGCGGCAGGTGATGCCAAATAAGCTACTGATTGAGCAACTTCTTCGGGTAAGCCCATGCGCTTTATCAGTAGCTTATTAATGCCATCCTGCAGCGCAACTGGGTCATACTGATCCAATGCTTCAGTCTTAATAGTGCCCGGTGCCACGGCATTCACTCGAATGCCAAGATTTGCCCACTCCCAAGCAAGAGTTCGGGTTAAGTTGACGACACCTTCTCTGGCAGCACCCGCGTGCGCCATACCGGGTAGCCCGTTGGCCTGGCACAAAACAATATTAATGATACATCCGGGGAGCTTGCGGTTCATACAGTGCCGAGCAAAAGCCTGACACATAAGAAAAGTGCCGGTTAGGTTAAGGTCAACAACTGACCGAAAGCCATTGGCAGAGAGCTCTAGGGCAGGCGCAGCAAATTGTCCACCAGCGTTATTAACCAATACATCAATACCAATTCCCTGTAGCTCCAGCTGTTCTATTAGACTTGCCACAGAATCGCTATCGCGGATATTGACTGCCAGTTCGATCGCATCGACACCAGCCTCACGTAGGCTCTGTCCCGCTTCAATCAATCGCTCCTGGTCTCGCGCCGCAATCACCACCCGAGCACCCAAAGTACCGAAATTACGAGCTATGGCCAGGCCAATGCCGCTCCCGCCACCGGTTATTAAAACCGTTTTATCGGCAAACAAATCAGTTCTAAATATATTTTCCATAACCTATCTCCTTTTAACACCCTTTCCAGATTGGGGGGCGGCCTTCCGTAAAAGCATTGCTGCCTTCTTCGGCATCCTGTGATTGAAGCATGCGTCTGTAAGCCGGCAGCGTTCCACTACGCTGAAGTTCAAACGCTTGCTGCACGGAAATTGATTCTCCGGCGGAGACTAGTTCCATGATTGCCTGTTGAGCTAAGGGAGCACTTGTAGCGACTCTTTCGGCCAGCGCCAGTGCTGTCGCTATCAATTCGTCCGGGGCAACAACAGCGTTCACTAACCCCCACCGCAGAGCCTCCTCTGCACTCAGGCGACTACCCGTTAGTAGCATTTCCATGGCAACCGCTCGAGGCAACCGCTTGGGCAGACGAAACACGCCACCTGAATCGGGAACAATACCAATCTGAGCTTCGGGTAGGAAGAACTGGGCATGGTCGGCTGCCACGATTAAATCGCAGGCCAAAACCAGTTCAAAACCACCACCAACTGCCATGCCGTTAACGGCGGCAATAACAGGCTTGGTCAGACTGAAAAGTTCGGTCAGCCCGGCAAAACCACCAGGGCCGTGATGAGCATCTACCGCTTCCCCCGCGGCGGCGGCTTTAAGATCCCAGCCCGCTGAAAAGAAGTGCTGGCCGGCTCCAGTAATAATCGCAACCTGAAGAGAAGGGTTCTGCTCAAATTCAGCCAATGCCTCGTAAAGCTCAAAACTTGTGGCGCAGTCTATCGCATTAGCTTTGGGGCGATTCAAGGTGATTAATAACGCTGAGCCCCTGTGTTCGGTATGTACAGACACTGACATGTTGTTCAATCCTTCTGTTGTTTTTTTATTGGTTGTTCCATTGCCACCACCTTAGCGCAAAGCCCAATATACCCATTGCACAAAATCGTCATAACAATGCACCAAAACGACAGAACAGACTTTACGCCACAAAACGACACCGCTCATTGTCGTATTTCACGATAAATACGTCGTTTTTAATCAATCACACCCTTGCACTCCTGCGTAGAGTTAATAGGAGTTTAGGCCCGTAAGCAAACGGCACATAATCAACAACACCAACATTTCTTGGAGATTTTACAATGGATTTTAATCTTTCTAAAGAGCATCTTGAACTGCAGGCAAAAGCCAAAGAATTTACCGAAACCGTTCTCTTCCCTCACGAAATGGAGTGTGAAGAAAATGACGGTATCAGCCGTGAAACTCACCAAAAGATTATCGATGCCACATTGGCGTGGGGCTTTAACGCACCAAACCACAGCAAGGAAGATGGCGGCCAAGGCTTTAGTATCTTTGAACAGACCCTTCTCAACGAGCAACTAGGCAAAGCCACCGGCGCCATCTGGGACGCGCTTTGGTATCCCTCTTATCCCATGCGCTTCGCTACCCAGGCGCAAAAAGAAGAATATTTAATCCCGACTTGTCAGGGCAAACGTCGCGACGCCTACGCCATTACTGAAGCCGATGCAGGCTCTGACCCGACTCAGTGCATGACCCGTGCAGATAAGGTTGAGGGTGGTTGGAAAATTAACGGTGAGAAGTGGTTCGTAACCATCGGAGACATTGCCGATTATATTCTAGTACACGCTCACGTAGATGGTGATTCAACCAAACCCACCGTATTTTTTGTTGAAAAGAACTTGCCTGGTGTAGAGCTCAAACGCACACCGCTTTATACCCACCATTTTGCGTTCAAGCACCCTGAGTACATCTTCAATGACGTGATTGTTGGAGAAGACAAAATTCTGGGCGAAATCGGCCAAGGCTACGATATGACCAAGGATTGGTTTGTTGAAGCACGCCTAGGAATAGCCGCCCGTTGCGTTGGTGGCGCCATTCGAGCCGCTGAAGAAGCAAACAAGTTTGCCGCCGAACGCATCCAATTTGGCCAACCGATTAATAACTTTCAAGCGATCGAATTCATGCTGGCTGATATGGGCGTCGAAATCATGGCCGCCAAGTCTATGCTCTACCGACTGAGCTGGGAAATCGACCAGACCAGCGATCGCAAGGTTAATCACGCCAAAGCGGCAGCATTGAAGCTGTATTGTTCCGAAATGGTGGGCCGAGTTTGCGACAAGGCTGTACAAATTCTGGGTGGTCGCGGTTATATGCGTGAACAAGCGGTTGAGCGTTTGTGGCGTGATACCCGAGTCGACCGAATCTGGGAAGGCACTTCAGAAATCCAACGTGTCATTATCAGCGGCCAAATTAAGAAGCGTGGCCTCGATATTTACACTGGTTGGTAAGTCCCCTAGGGCGCGCACGAGCGCGCCCTAACTCTTTTTTTGGGCTTATAAGGTTTCTCATCATGACAAAACAAGAAAATCTTCAACGACTGCTTTCACCGCGCAGTATTGTATTTATTGGCGGTTCCAACCTGGCACTCCCCATCCAAAACACTCAAGACATCGGCTTTGATGGCGAAATATGGGTGGTTAATCCTAAGTACGACGAAATCGCTGGTGTACCCTGTTTCGACAGCATTGCTGATTTACCTGGCACTCCTGACGCAGCGTTCGTATCCATCAACGCTAAGCTGACGGTTCAAGCCGTCGCCGACCTGAGTAAACGGGGGTGCGGCGGCGTGGTTTGTTACGCCGCTGGCTTTGCTGAGGTAGGCAACAATGGGGATGAACTGCAAGACTCACTGATAGAAGCGGCCGGAGATATGGCATTAGTGGGCCCCAACTGCTATGGCTTGCTAAATTTTACCAACGGCGTCGCGTTATGGCCGGACCGTCTTTGTGGTGAGCGTACCGATAAAGGTGTCGCTATCATCAGCCAAAGCGGTAACGTAGCGCTAAATCTGACCATGCACGACCGCTCACTTTCAATCACCCATGTAATCAGCGTTGGCAATCAGGCGGTGTTAGGCGTAGGCGACTATATCGAACCACTGCTCGAAGACGATCGTGTAACCGCCATCGGTTTTTATATCGAGGGGCTGAAAGATATTGAAACGTTCAGTCGCGCTGCTCTGAAGGCTTTGGAGAAAGGCGTTCCTCTGGTAGTGCTCAAGGCAGGCACTTCAGAGATCGGCACCCAGCTGACCATGAGTCATACCAGCTCCTTAGCGGGCTCTGATGACATGTATCAGGCGATGTTCGACAGGCTGGGCATTCTTCGTGTGCACTCTTTGTCTGAGCTGCTTGAAACCCTGAAGATTGCCTCTCTATGCGAACTTCCCAAAGGGGATCGTATCGGCGTGCTGACCTGCTCCGGCGGTGATAGCGCCATGCTAGCCGATAGTCTGGATCACTATAAGCTTCAGCTGCCAAGCTTATCCAAGATACAGGAACAAAAACTAGGTAAATGGTTGCCCGATTTTGCCAGTCTTTCCAACCCCTTAGATTACAACACTTCGATTTGGGGCAATCTTGAAGCCTGTACCGAGGTATTTGGCATTATGATGGAGGGTGACTGCGACGCTACCGTATTAGCGTTGGACTTCCCCAAACAGGGCATTGGTAACGATCACGAATGGCAGGTGGCGATCAATTCTTTAATAGCCGCTCACGCCAACCACCCCAAGACCTGCGCCGTGATCTCTAACCTCAGCGAGCTAATGCCAGAGAACGCCCGCCAGCGGTTAGTGAAAGCCGGTATTGCACCATTGCAAAGCCTGAAAGACGGTGTTGCAGCGTTGGCACGGCTTGTGCGTTATGGCGAACGCCGCCGTCAAGTGGCCGCAATGGATGACTCTGAGCAATTACTCCTACGAGGGCCTTTATTGATGGAAGGCGAGAGCAAGATGCTAGATGAGTGGGCCTCTAAGCAACTGGTTGGCCGCTATGGACTGCAACTACCTGGCGGTCGCTGTGTAAACAAAGCAGATGTGGTAGAAGCAGCGGACGAAGTTGGCTACCCGGTGGTGATGAAAGGGGTCAGCGACAGGCTGGCTCACAAGACTGAGGCCGGGGCCGTCATGCTCAATCTTAAGGATGGCAGCGCCGTGGCCAGCGCCGTTGAGGTAATGGCGGGCCGCCTAGCCGAACAGGGGCTCGCTGATGCCCGCTTTCTGATCGAACCTATGATTTCAGACTTTGTTGGCGAGCTGATCATTGGCCTTAAACGAGATGAACAGTTCGGACTGGCACTGATTGTTGGTACGGGCGGCATTCTAGTCAACCTGCTCAACGACAGTGCAATTATGCTGCTGCCAATCACCCGCGAAGCCGCTGGTGCTGCTGTTCTATCACTCAAAGGCAGCGCATTGCTACGGGGTTTTCGAGGCCGCCCGGAAGGCGACTTGGAAGCCGTAGTAGATGCCATTATGGCCGTAGCTGATTTTGCTATGGATCACTGGGACAGTGTTACTGAACTGGATATCAATCCTTTGATGGTGCGTCCTAAAGGTAAAGGTGCAGTCGCTGCCGATGCTTTGGTTCGATTAAAACAGTAGCTTTTTTCTACCAGTTCACACACATTTTCATTGAAACGATTTTTCAAACATTAGGAAAATATAAAGCATCAATAATTGACAATGTTAGTAATAGTTACCTCAAGCAATAACAAATAAAACTTGAGGTATCCCTCCCTAAAGGACTACGTGCGAGGTAAAGGTAATGAATACCGTTGGAGAAAACAACAAACTGGTGATCGACCCAGTAATTTTCTGGAGTGCGCTAATTGTTATTTTAGTTGCAAGCATTCCTCTTGTTTTATATCCGGAGGCAGGAAAAGCCGCTGTTGATGGACTGTTAATTTCGTTCACTGGCACCTTTGGCTGGCTCTATCTGCTAACCGGAATCGGCAGTTTCCTTTTCATGGTTTGGCTTGCATACGGCCCTCTGGGGCGGATTAAAATGGGCGCACCCGACGAGCAGCCTGAGTTCAAAACTGTTCCTTGGATTTCCATGCTATTCTGTGCAGGAATCGGTATCTCAATCTGTAACTGGGCCTTTGTAGAACCCCTCTACATGCTCTCAGGCCCACCTTTGGGTGTCGAAGGCGGCACCACTGAGGCAGCGGAATGGGCCGCCATGTATCCGATGTTCCATTGGGGTGTGGTGCCTTGGGCGCTGTACTTGATGCCTGCCCTGCCTATGGCGTATGTTCTGTACGTACGCAAGGTCAATGTATTGCGCCTCAGCGAAGCCTGTCGTGGCATCCTCGGAAAAGCGGTGGATGGTCCTGTTGGTAAGCTGATCGACGTCATTGTGATCTTCTCGATCGTCGGTGGTGTAGGAACCTCTCTTGGACTTTCCGTACCGTTAGTTTCCGCCCTCTTTCAAGAGATGTTCGGACTGGCAGATTCGTTTGTATTGCAGATGGGGATTCTGGCCGCCTGGACCGCGATGATAGCCTGGAGTGTTTTTAACGGTCTGAACAAGGGAATTCAGACGCTATCAAATATCAATGCGGCGCTAGGTTTTTTGCTGCTGTTTTTCGTCTTGATTGTGGGACCAACTATCTTTCTGTTGAACCTCTGGACTAACAGTGTAGGATTGTTCTTAGATAATTTTTTCCGCATTAATTTCTGGACTGATCCGGTCGAAAAGGGTAGCTTTGTAAAAGACTGGACTATCTTCTACTGGGCTTGGTGGATTGCTTACGCGCCTATGATGGGGTTGTTTGTAGCCCGTATCTCGCGCGGTCGAACCATCAAGGAAATCATCGTGCACGGTGTAGGCTGGGGTACCCTTGGCTGTTGGGCATTCTTTGCAATATGGGGCGGTTATGCTCTTGACGTGCAGCTTAGTGGTGCAGTCGACCTGCAGGCGATCCTAAGTAATGAAGGCATACCAGCAACAGTCGTAGCGATCTTGAAAACCTTGCCAGTAGCCTGGCTGGTCATCCCGTTGTTCACATTGCTGTGCTTTGTGTTTCTGGCCACAACCGTAGATTCCTCCGCCTACATGCTGGCATCGGTCTGCACCAAGAAAATCACCGGTTATCAGGAGCCAGCCAGATGGAATCGTATCTTGTGGACCATTATGCTTGCTTTGGTTGGTATAGGGCTTTTATCCGTTGGCGGTCTTAAAGCGGTTCAGACCTCCACTATCCTGGTAGCGCTACCGATGATACCAGTGCTTATTATCATGGCTGCATCCTTGGTTCGCTGGGCCTACAATGACTTTGGTGCCGAACTCTCTCCACGCGCTCTCGCCAAAGAAGTAGTGGTACAACAATACGGCGACGGCAAGGAATAGGTGTTCAACCCCAATCCGGATTGCCTCGCTAACGCCGAGCTAGAACTGAAGCCTTAGACTCAATGCAACAAGGCTGACAGTTCAGCCGGCCTTTTAAATCCTTCCCGAGTTCAGAGGCCTCCAACTGGAGCCTCTGAATTCTTTGCGTCCGATTTTTATGAAGGTCTTCTGAGCGCAATAAATAGGAGTACGTTATGAGCATTATCCACATCGGCGTGATCGGCGCCGGACAAATAAGCCTTTGCTACATCCGGTTTGCAGGTCATTTTGAACGTTAATGTCAGCGAGTAATGAATAACATACTGAGATTTTCGTAAAAGAAGAGATGTTGATTAATTATTTTCAAGCGCTATCTTAGTATAGTGAGCATGCAGTAGAACTTTTACTTCCTTGCTAGTTGCAATTTTACCTTCCTCAAAGTCTTTAAAGACATGCTGAGTATCTGGGTTAACAGGAATGTTATCGACTGCAAAGCTGCCCAACGTATCAGAGTTGATGCGGCGGCGCTTTTCTATTTCTTTTTGACTAACTAGGATGGGACGATCGTCAACAATCGTTGTTTTAGATTTAGAGTCTTCCATATCAGCTCCCATCAGTAACGATAAATTTGCTCAGCAAGTTATATAGTGTTCTATCTAAACAATCTTTCTTTTACTGGTATACCTTATTTGGCTCATTTAATTGTATTAATGATTTAGACATCGGTATGAACCGCCCCGACTTTATCGGAGGCTGATTTACTTTAGTCAGGCAGCAATGCCTGACAGGATTAAATTATCATAATACCGCTTTTCAAATTCAAAAGGTGACACATATCCAATCGTGCTATGCAGTCGTGTTTTGTTAAACCAATCGACCCATTCAAGGGTTGCTAGTTCAACATCGTTCACACCAGACCAGCTCTCTTTCAAATAATGAATGACCTCAGACTTATAAAGCCCATTGACCGTCTCAGCCAGTGCATTGTCGTATGAATCACCTGTAGTGCCAACAGAGGCAATCACACCGCAGTCAGCCATTTTATCAGTATAGCGAATGGATAAATACTGAACCCCTCGATCACTGTGATGAATCACATCTTTGGGATAGTTTCTATCTGCTATTGCTTGATTTAACGCCGCCATCACCATATCTGTGTTCATACGATTAGATACTTTCCAGCCCACAATAGCGCGAGCAAACACATCAATAATAAAAGCGGTATACACCCAGCCGCTTATCGTCTTGATATAAGTAAAGTCTGCCACCCAGAGCTGGTTAGGGCGATGAGCGCTAAAGTTACGATTAACCAAGTCATCAGCACGCTTTTGATCATCACGGCTGTGAGTTGTTATTTTACCCTTACCGCGCCAGACACCTTGTAGGCCATGCTGTCTCATTAAACGCTCTATGGTACAACGAGCAACCTTTAACCCGTCAGCTTTCATCTGCTGCCATACTTTACGCGCACCGTAACGGCATTTGCTGTCCTGCCAGATACGTTTAATCTCGCTGATGTAAAAGTCGTCATGTTGACTGCGCAGTGAGCGTTTTTCAGGGTAGCTCTCCAAGTCTTTAGCACGGTGATAGGTTGATGGGGCAATCGGTAATACTCTACAGATCAGCTCGACCCCATAATTATTCTTATGATCGTCGATGAATTGAATCATGATTTTAGTCAGCGGTCGAGCTCCGCCTGGGCGAAAAAAGCAGCAGCCTTACGTATAATCTCATTGGCTTGCTTGAGCTCTTTATTCTCGCGTTCAAGCTCTTTAATACGTTGCTCTTGGCTTTGGGCTTGCACTGAGGCAGGAATAGTTTGATCTATGTGCTTTTTATGCCATGACCGCAGGGTTTCAGGCGTACAGCCAATCTTAGGTGCAATTGCTTGAATAGCTGACCAGGTGGAGGGATAGTCGCTTAATGCTTCAATCAGCATGCGAACGGCGCGGTCTTTAATCTCGGGGGTGTAGTGTCGTGTTTTCATCGTTGTATTCTCTCAGAATGTTGAGTCTCCGACAATCCCGGGGCGGTTCAGTTGACCTCAATCACTTGTGCTTAGTCATCATCAGATAAAGTCTGGTGATAGATAGGATATTCTAGTGCCAGATCTTCATCGCTTAATTCGTTTTGATTACGTTCGTTTTTTATTATTTTGGGCAGTTGAATTAACTGGCCTTTCTTAGCCTCATTTTTTCTGCTTTGACGCTCTTCATCTTTAGCCTGTTTTTTATTATCGTTAATATTAGCTAGCTGAGCCTGCTTAGTTTGTGAAGATTTGGATTTAGATTTAGATTCTACAGCATTCTGTATAAGGCTCTCGATTGTTCGCTCTAACTTCTCTAATCCTAAATCATTTTTAACTTCTTGTGCTGCAACTGTCTTTTTATGTTCTTGTTGAATCTGCCAAACCTCCCAAAAACTACAGCCTTTAAACTCTCTAGATCGATCAGATAAATGAGCCTCCCAATACTTTAGGCTATCTTTTTCATAAAAAATATAGATGATATTTGCATCAAGGAGGTCGTAAGCAACTACTAGCGATTTAGGTCTGTGTATTGAATTTTTTCTGTGCAACCAGCCTAGATCTCTTATTTCTGCACAAGTATAGTAATTACCAAAAAGCTTAATCCCTAAATCTGACAATGTTGCATTTTTTCTAGGTAATAATGCAATGTGTAAAGACTTCTCTGACACAGAACGTAACTTACCTGTTCGATGTTGTAGTCCCCAATTCCACAATTCAAGAGGAACGGCAGGTAAGTCCAATGGCATATCATTATCTCTATCATAATGTCTTAATTGATGAGTTTTGTTATACCTTAAAACCGAATGAAGAATAATTTTAGTGAAGTCTTTAATGGTTAAGGCAGCATCTAAACGGTAATCTCTCCCTCCTTTCTTTCTTTCTGTTACACCCGTTACAACACCTGGCGCAAATGGTTTGAACTTTGCTTGCATAGTTTTAAAGTACCTTTCTACAACAGGTTTTAAATCTCCACGATATGGGGGTGTAGTTTCTATTCGAACGGAAAAGCTCTTTTCCAAGGTTTCAATTTGATGACCAAGTAATTCGCCGCGATCTGCGAGGAGTGCATCAGGCAGCCCTATACACGGCCAGTCATTTGCAGAGATATTAATCCCGTATTCTTTGCAATAGTCCTGCTTATCAGTAACTGCCATTTTCAAAGCTTGCATGCTAGTGGCATATGAAGGGTTTTCAAACCCAGTATAGAAACCCGCTATCATGCGACTGAATACATCAATAACGAAATAAATGACAGGGCGGCCTACGATACTCTGCCGATCTGAATCAGATAATAGATAAATATCTGCAATTGTGGCATCTATTTCGTAGCGTGAACCAGGTCCAAGTACTTGAGTGTTAACAGTAGAGTGTAGTGGTCTAACATCTTTATTATAGATTATTTTGTTTTGCCTAGATTTAAGTTTCTGAACAGAGGTAAACTCTTTATTATAGAAATATTTAAATTGCCAAATACTGGGAAAATCTTCTTCATGAACATCAGGGTTTAGAGATCGATATGCGGTTTTAAATTGTCGATAGGCATAGAGGATCGTAAGCTGTTTATCACTTAGTAAGTATTTACTGATGATTTTCAAGAACAACCTTTCCGTTTCATCATTGATTATGGCCCCAGAGCCTTCTTTATGAACTCTTGGCCTACCTAGCTTTTTATTTTTGGCAGTACGTTTTCTGCCTTTTGCACCTGAATTTTTATAGCTTGGTAATAATGTATTAGGAGTTTGTCCTCTTTGCCAATAGCGTCGTAGTAAACGATATAAAGTTTGTTTGGTACTTCTTTTGGAGTCAATAATCTCATTGATGAACTTTGCTCGCTCTACTGAAAGGTAGTATAAATTATGACTGAATATAGGTTTTATCAGCTCGTAATTGCTATCACGTTTTAACTGGGCAGTACTACCATCTTCAGGGTTTTGTAAGATCAAATCTTGATACGGATCGTCAATTAAATAGCAAACGTTTTCTTCAATAAGATTAGCTAGCTCTTTATAAGAGATTAACGCGGGTAACGCAGATCCTTTATCGATATCAATCCACACGATCTTTTTAGATAAAAGACTTAAAATTCTATATCTTTCTCCTTGGTTGTTGTATACATCATTGATTCGAAACATAACGAATCTCCTCAGTTATCAAGCTGTAGTCGTTACTATTGGAGATATGGATATCACTACACTTCAATCGTCTGAAATCTATAAAAATATCAAAAGTAAAAAATCTAAGTGCTAATAGTTTCCTGATCTCGTTTAAAGAAGCGCCTAATTCACTAAAATAAACTCTATCAACCTCCTTACATAAGTCTATGAGACTTTTTGAAGGAGATCGGCTGAACTGATCAATATAGAAGTCTAACTTTTCTTCAATATTGAAAGTGACTTGACTGTTCGATTCTGGATATAGCCACTTAGTATTATTTTGGATAACTATAGGAATATCTTTCTCAGTAATTATTTGCCAAGGAATACCTTTGGACTGCCAGTAATGACGCTCAATTTCTAACTTTTCTATAGTTCGAATATCATCTAACTTTGTTGAGTATTTAGCTTGTAATACAAACTGACTAGAATGTGTATTAGAACTAATTACATAAAAATCTGAGGTCATGATGTTCATATTACCTCCGAAACTCGAATGCTTAATTTGCTTATCTTCTGCAATTTTGAGGGTGTCGTCATAGTTAAGAGGGAATTGCTCTCTAATATCAAGAACTGTGGGGCTCCATTCAAGCACTAAAAATGTAGCTAACTCTAAATCTGAGAGTAGATGATGAGTTCGTCTGGTTTTATGACCAAAAACTCTATGAGATCGACCTGAGGAAGATATGTCAGAGATTTTTATCCAAGGCTTGTAATCGGCAAGCTCACCTTGACCTCGGCCTTCTTTAAGCCACTTCTCTTGTTTTTTTGAGAGCATAAAAAACCCCTGCTAAAGTTACATCAACTTTAGCAGGGGGTAATAATGGAGTCAATAGTATGAATCTTTATTACTCAGTATGAATCTTTATTACTTAGTATGAATCTTTATTACTCGCATACAATATTATTAAAATCAAAAACTTATGTTACTCAACAGTCACTGATTTAGCAAGGTTACGTGGCTGATCGACGTCTGTGCCGCGCATTACTGCGACATGGTATGACAACAGCTGTACGGGTACGCTATAGACGATAGGGGCAAGCGTTTCACAAACATCAGGCACATAGACCACATGTAATCTGTCTTCTGCGACCATTTGACTAGATTCACTGGCAAAAACGAACAGCTCACCATGACGCGCGTGTACTTCTTGCATATTGGCTTTTAGCTTATCAAACATGCTGTCTTTTGGCGCTAGTACGACGATGGGCATGTCTTTATCGACCAAGGCCAATGGACCGTGTTTCAGCTCGCCTGCGGCATAGCCTTCAGCGTGGATATAAGAGATTTCTTTCAGCTTTAACGCGCCTTCTAGCGCTATTGGAAACTGCAAACCACGACCTAAGAACAGGCAGCTCTTTTTATACTCAAAATGCTCACTCATGGCTTTGATAGGCGCATCGAGGTTTAAGCTGGCATGTAGTTGACCACGTAGCTCTTGTAATTGACCAAGCAAGGTACTCAGGTTTTCGCCAGTCATGCGCTCCTGAACGACACCCACTTTTAAGACCAATAGCATTAAAGCGGCGAGCTGAGTGGTGAATGCTTTGGTAGAAG
The DNA here is from genome assembly GCF_904846525.1 of Psychrobacter sp. 1044. Taxonomy (GTDB): domain Bacteria; phylum Pseudomonadota; class Gammaproteobacteria; order Pseudomonadales; family Moraxellaceae; genus Psychrobacter. Next base: position 45,714 of record NZ_CAJHAZ010000014.1, read on the forward strand.
CAACACCAATCTCGGGACCAGCAAGCGTTGGTAAAAAGATATCCGTCTCACGTACCAAAGACGATGTCGGTACGTTGCATAATGCTAAGCTAACTAGACCTGCTGGCGTGTGCTTTTGAATATCACGTAACGCCGATAACGTGTCTGCCGTTTCGCCAGATTGAGAAATACAAATGACAAGTGTGTTGTCGATGACGACAGGATTACGATAGCGGAATTCACTAGCGACTTCAACGGAACAAGGCACACGAATAAGGCTCTCAAACCAATATTTTGCGACCAAGCCTGAGTGGTAACTGGTACCACAAGCGATGACTTGGACGTGCTTAATGCCTTTTAATTGCGCTTCATGACGCTGTAAAAAGTCATCGCGCAGTTTAGACTGCTCATCGCTATCTACAGCCATCTCAACAGTACGGGCAACCGCGTCTGGCTGCTCATAGATTTCTTTGAGCATATAATGCTTAAACTCACCTTTATCCGCATTGTGCTGTGCCGCATCAATTTCATGTATCTGACGTTTTACTTCGACACCATCGGCATAAACCTGAATGCTACTGCGCGTCAATTTGGCGATATCACCTTCTTCTAGGTACATAAAGCGATTGGTGACCGGTAGTAGGGCTAATTGATCAGAAGCAATAAAATTCTCACCGATACCCACACCAATCACTAGTGGAGAGCCCAAACGAACAGTAATCAGCTCATCTGGGCAATCGATATGCAGAATACCAAGGGCAAATGCGCCATGTAATAACGGAATAACCGCACGAACTGCTTCTAGTAAATCAGGCGTTGTTTTGTAGATATCATTGATTAGATGAGCGACGACTTCGGTATCGGTCTGCGACGTAAATACGTAACCTTTAGCAATCAATTCTTCTTTTAACTCGGCATAGTTTTCAACGATACCGTTATGTACCACAGCGATTTTTCCTGATACGTGCGGATGGGCATTACGCTGTGCCGGCTCGCCATGGGTGGCCCAACGTGTATGCGCAATACCAATGTGACCATCGAAAAATTCAGGATTAACTGCCACAGCATCGACCAATGCTTGCACTTTACCCACTTGGCGCTCGCGATGAAGCTCGCCATCACGAATGACGGTCAGACCGGCAGAATCATAACCACGGTATTCTAGACGCTTAAGACCCTCAAGTAAGATACTAGCGATATTACGCTCAGCGACTGCTCCAACGATTCCACACATAACTATTCCTTAAATTCGATGTTTCATGTTTTGATTTTTAAAGGCTTCAATGTTTCAATGCTTAACCGCTCAAATGCTTTGAGAGGCGATAATGTTCAGTCAATAAATAATAGAAGTTCATACTGGCAGAGCTTTTATATTAACAATTTTGATGTTATAAATATAAGGAAGCAGCATCACAAAAATTGTCATGCTGCTTAGTATTACTTCAATAGACATTATTCAAAATGCTGGTGATTGACCATTGCTATTTTGACTTTTTGGTCGGACGCTGAAAGTCGTTTTTCTGAGTTTGTCGTGCCCGTCCAAAGGCTAATGCTTTACTATCAACGTCTTTAGTAATCACTGAACCTGCGGCAACCGTAGCGCTATCACCAATAGTCACAGGTGCCACTAAACTTGAGTTCGAGCCAATGAAGGCATTGTCTTCAATGATAGTTTGTGATTTATTGACACCATCATAATTGCAAGTAATGACGCCTGCGCCGACATTGACATCTGTACCAATGGTCGTATCACCGATATAACTCAAGTGATTAACCTTGCTACCATGACCGACCGTTGATTTTTTAATCTCGACGAAATTACCAATTTTACTGTTATCAGACAATACGGTTTCAGGACGCAAATGGGCGAAAGGACCGACATCAACACCTGCCCCAATCTCAGCGCGGTCAATCACGCAATAAGGTTTTATGTGGCAGGCATTACCGATGTGGGCGTTTTTGATGACACAGCCCGCTTCGATATAAACATTGTCACCTAAGACACAATCGCCCTCGAATACCACACCCACATCGACAAACACGTCTTGACCCGCAGTTAAGGTGCCGCGAATATCAACGCGACTTGGATCCGCAAACTGCACGCCCGCTTCTTGCAAGTCAGCCACCAGTTTGCCTTGCCAAGTGCGCTCTAAGCTAGCAAGCTGTTGGCGGTTATTGACGCCTTCAATCTCAAAGGTATGCTCAGGCTCAATCGCGACAATATTAATGCCTTCAGCGACCGCCATTTTGACGATATCCGTCAGGTAGTATTCTTGCTGCGCATTGTCATTAGACAGCTTTGGCAGGTATTTATGTAATAATGCATTATCGACGCAGTAAATACCGCTATTAATCTCTTGGATTTTCTGCTCATCGGCGCTCGCATCTTTTTGCTCGACGATGGCTTCGATGTTGCCGTCTTTGTCACGTTTGATACGACCGAGACCAAAAGGATTATCTACGGTCAATGTCAACATCGACATGCCCTCGGTGTTAGCCACTTGTAGCGTTGCTAATGTCTGGCAGCTGACTAATGGCACATCACCATAGAGAATCAGGCTTTGCCCTTCTTTGGGTAATTCCGACAGGGTCACTTTTACCGCATGTCCAGTACCTAATTGCTCAGTCTGAGCAACCCAAGTAATAGGCAGATGCGCATATTGAGCATTGATATCTGCTTGGACTTGCTCGCCACCAAAACCATGAACAATAATAGTGTCGTCAACCGTTAATTGATGACAAGTATCAAGGACATGACCCAATAACGACTTACCAGCCAATGTCTGTAGCACTTTTGGCTTAGCCGACTGCATACGCGTGCCTTTGCCTGCAGCGAGGATAATTACCGAAAGAGGAGATGTCATAATAGCCTACAAATGTAACAAAATATAGGGTTGGATTATAGCGTAAATAGCTATTTAACCAAAACGCTATGTCGTGACATCTTTGTAACTTACGTTGCTTGTCATGGGCTTACCATTTACTGGTGGCTTGCTGATAAATTGGCTATCGTCACAAACGCATTACTAAAAAAGTGGGAGAGTCAAAAAATGATGGACTATAAACGACAATCGGTTATGAAAGACCGTCGCTTATATAAAAGCGAGGCTAATTTAACAGCTAAAGGATGGTGGTATAAATAATGATCCAGACGGCTGCTGCCATGACCCCTGCGATGATGTCATCAAGCATGATACCTAGGCCGCCCGCGACTTTTTTATCTGCCCAGCCAATCGGTGGTGGCTTAATAATGTCAAAAAAGCGGAACAATATAAAGGCGATAATAATGACAACAATAGAAGAGATTTGAGCGATATTTTGCCAAAAATTACCGTCAGCGATACCCATATAAGATAGCGGCAGTAGGGTAAGCCACATGCCTGCCCATTCATCCCAGACGATATGCGGGTTATCATGACCACCCATTAGCTCTGAGGTACGACCGCATATCCAACTACCAATCACACAAGAGAGAATGGTAATAATCAAAAATGGCACGAATCCTAAGCTTAGCAATGGTATCGCGATGATTAAGCCACCAACCGTGCCCCAAGTACCGGGTGCACGGCGAGGCAGACCACTACCCAAACCCAACCCAAGCCAATAAACTATGCGGTCAAGCATATTGGCATCGGCGGGTAGAGGCGGGCAGTCATTGGCTTTACGGATATCAGGCTTAGATAGGTTGTGATCAATCATGGGTTAACCTGCAAAATGTTGGTAACCCGTCAGATTGGGCCAAGTAGTAAAGGGGGCGGGATGGGCAGGTGTGATTGGCTGTCCTTGATAAAAAAGCTCTGGTCGTAAATTTTTGATAGCATCTGGCTCATTTACGGCTATGACTTCGCCGATATAGGTAACAGGCGTGTTGCTACTGTCATTGACAGGTGGTTCAATATGAGCAGGCAAAGTAAAAGCCAATTCATAATCATCACCGCCAGCCAGCTGGCACAACAAGCGCTCAGTTAACTCAGCGTTTACCAATGCTTTACTAGTAGGTAGCTGATCAAGATGAATGCGCATACTAACGCTGCTTTGTTGGCAGATATGTCCAATATCTTGATACAGACCATCAGAGATATCTATCATTGCCGTCGCACCAATTTTTGCCAATGCTGAACCCAGTGCAATACGTGGCGTTGGCATATGTAGACGATGCGCAAGCTCAATACCGATAGCATTGTCAGGATTTTGTAGCGCATAAGCGGCATCGCCAAGCGTGCCTGAGACATAAAGTTTGTCGCCAACTTGCGCGCCTGAACGGTAGACGGCTGGCGTCTCTTTGGTGAGTAACCCTTGCGCGCTGACACTAAGCACTAAATTGTCGCTGCGCGTGGTATCACCACCAATCAGCGTCACCCCAAATAGCTGGCAAGCATGAAATAAGCCTTTAGCAAATTCACTTAACCAGCGCTCATTTGCCAAGCGCTGAGGTAAGGCTAACGCCAGTAGAATACTATGCGGAGTTGCACCCATAGCCGCAATATCTGAGACGTTCACTGCCACGGCTTTATAACCGATGGTAAATGCCAGATTATTTACTTGCTCCCAGTCAGCGCTAAAATGTCGACCTTGAACCAGCGTATCAATACAGCTGACCAAGCGCGCGCCTGCAGGCAAGCTCATCACCGCGGCATCATCACCAATGCCTTTTTCGATAATGCCTTTGTCAACACTGCTAGACAATGACTGCGCAGCTTGCATTTGGGAGAATATACGCTCAATCAGCTCAAACTCATTCATGATTAGTCTTTGCTGTCTGCATCAGTGCGGTCTGTTTCAATCGCTTTTTTGCTCGCTTTAAAGTCACTAATATTGGCAGTAGCTTTACTAGCACTATTGCGTTTGACGGTAGTATTATTGGCGCTAATACGAGGCTTGTTTGAGGCAGTTGATTTTTCTTCAATGGCAGCTGTATCAGCACTACCTTCTATATCAGCGTTATCGTCAGCATTGCTATCCGCTTTTATTACAGGTTTAGCAGCCGCTTTTTGTGAGGTGCGTAAATTGGCTTTGCTATCTGCTTCTACTTCAATAGCACGTAGCTCTACCGCCATTTTATCAAGGACGGCATTAATCAATTTATGCGCATCAGTAGCGCCAAAGTGATTATTCAGCTTCATCGCTTCATCAAGTACCACTTTATAAGGAATCTCTAAGCGGTTTTGTAGCTCGTAAGCACCAATCAAAAGAATAGCGTGTTCAACGGTGTCCAATTTATCGATTTCACGGTCAAGATGCTGAGAGATAAGGACATCTAGCGCCTCGATCTGCTCTGGGATATCGCGCATCATTTCATGATAGTAGCCAATATGTACAGTATGCATGGCATTGGTCGCGCGTGTACGAGCAGCAATATCGTGCGGGGCATTGGCTTTCCAACCAAGCTTGCCATCGATATCAAAACGGCGGTCAGTAACCAGCCATTCATATAGACCTTGCATAGCAAAGCGGCGTGCCTTACGAATAGCAGTGTGACTGGTCTTATAAGAAGACTCACTCATATCAAAGGTTTGATCGCCCGCACTGCTGCTCGCGATGCGCGTGGCTTCAGCTTGTTGGTCATTAACTTGTGCGGTTTGTGCAGCGCTAATAGCGCGCTTGAGTTGGTCAGTCATAAGGGGTCTATACCTAGTTTTTGAGATAATAAGTTTAAAAATAAAATGTTAAATAGTGGTCGACTCGCAAATGTTGCTAGTCAGTCTTGGAGATGGATGTTCGATAATCATTTAAAATATTAATGCTAATGCTATTGTAAAGTGCTGAGGGCTATCGTTGTAACCATAGCCCCATTTCAAACAATAAATAATAATTTTATACTCACAAATGCGGCTAACAGTGAATGCAATTAAGCGTCTTCGCTGCCATCATCAATGTCTAACTGTGATAACACAGCAAGCATTTCTAGTACAACCATCGCTGCTTCTGAACCTTTATTACCCGCTTTAGTACCAGCACGCTCAATCGCTTGCTCGATGCTGTCAGTAGTCAATACGCCGTTTGCTACTGGAATATTATAGTCAATGGCAACACTGCTTAAACCTTTAGCAGATTCGCTTGCGACAAAGTCAAAATGCGGCGTGCTACCACGGATAATCGCACCCAAAGCAACGATAGCGTCAAAGCGATCAGACTCAGCAGCGCGCTGTGCAATCAATGGCAACTCAAATGCACCCGGGACACGAATCACAGTGATGTTACTGCCCAATACGCCATGACGAAGCAATGCATCAATCGCGCCATCAACCAACGACTCAACGACAAAACCGTTAAAACGACCTACGACGATACCGATACGCACGTCTTCGTTTTGATGTAAGTTACCATCGATATGGGTCACGTCATTGCGTTGCTGTTGTAAATTTGACATAAAAAATCCTTTGCCGAATAGGCTATTAATAGAAGTATAAGAATCTAAGTATTAGGAATCTAAATATATTGCTAGGTTCAAGTAGTTTATTCAATAGGTTAATTATCCATTAAATAAACAGTTAAATGAACGAAAATCAAATGATAATAAGCAGTTAGCGCTATGATAACATTTTTTGCTGTTAGATTTGTATTTTACCAACGTCTTACAAACGCATTTGTATCCCTTGCGCTGCCATATATTCTTTGGCTTCTTGAACAGTATACTCACCAAAGTGAAAAATACTGGCAGCAAGAACGGCATCGACGCCGCCTTCTAATACCCCTTCGGCTAAATGTTGTAAATTACCGACGCCACCTGAAGCGATCACAGGTACATTCACACGACTGGTAATTTGCTTCATGAGTGCCAAATCATAGCCTTTTTTGGTACCATCACCATCCATCGAGGTCACCAATAACTCACCAGCACCAAGCTCAGCCATTTTGCTTGCCCAAGCGAGCGCATCAATACCCGTTGGCTTACGACCACCGTGAGTAAATATTTCCCAACGCGGCATGATGATGCCATCAACCTCAATATTAGCGACGCGCTTGGCATCGATAGCAACCACAATACATTGATTACCAAATTTTTGCGCCGCTTCACCAACGAACTCAGGAGTAAATACCGCTGCTGAGTTAATCGCCACTTTATCGGCGCCCGCATTGAGCAAATTACGAATATCGGCAATCTTACGCACACCGCCGCCGACGGTTAACGGCACAAATACCGTTTCTGCCATGCGCTCAACCGTATGATACGTCGTATCACGCTCGTCATTGGTTGCCGTAATGTCCAAAAAAGTAATCTCATCAGCGCCTTGTTCATTGTAGCGTTTTGCTACTTCGACAGGATCGCCTGCGTCTTTAATATCGACAAATTGTACGCCTTTGACCACACGGCCATTATCAACGTCCAAACAAGGAATGATACGCTTTGCTAACATAGGGACTTTCGCCTTATAATCAATTCATTCTATAAGCGCTAGTCTAGCAAAATCACCGCCATCTCAGGCAGGTTTTCGCAAGATTAATGTGCTTTTAAGCAAAGTTTATCTATAAGCGGTGCAATCGTTGCCATCACCGTCGATATTTATCCTATCTACCTTTTTTTAATTGCCATAAGTGAGATGTCATGTCCGTCTATACCCAGTTAACCGATGACCAGTTTGCCGCTTTTTGCCAACGTTTTGGCGTGTCATTTGCACGTGCCATTCCGATTACCCAAGGTATCAAAAACTCTAACTGGTTTATTCAGACGACTGACGATGTGGATGGCGCACACTCTTATGTATTTACGCTATTTGAAGAGCGTCCACCAGAAGACATCGAAAAAATGGCGGTTATCCTTAATCAATTGGATGGTAACTTACCGGTCGCCGCGCCGTTATCACTCGTTGATAGCGCAGAAAAATGTTATGTCATACGCTATGACAATAAAGCGATTACCTTAGTGCCATGCCTAGCAGGTTCGCATCCACAGCAAACCACACAAGCGATGTGCCATGAAATTGGCGCCGCTTTAGCGATGCTGCATGAGACATTGCAGGCACTACAACCTGCGGAAGAATATGGCGTGCCTTTATACCCATGGAGCGAGGTGCGCGATCGTGAAAGGCAGTTTATGCCAGCTGATGAAGCCAAATTGATGAGTGATATCTGGCAGTCTTATACCGATTTGCCACTTGCGACATTGCCAAAAGGCTTATGTCATTTAGACATGTTCGCTGATAACACGCTATGGAACTTATCGTTAAATAATAGCCAAAAAGGTGAAGAACGTCTGACTGGGTTGTTAGACTTTACCGAAGTCAGCGTCGAGCACTATGTGATGGATATTGCCATTACGATTAATGATTTTTGTACCACGTGGGGTATGGCTGAACAAGGCGAGTCGGTGAATTTTGACCGCAGCAAAATGGCGGCTTTCTTGCAAGGCTATGAGTCGAAACGCATGCTCGGTGAAGATGAAAAACGTGCCTTACCAGTGATGCTCGCAAAAGCGGCGGTGATTTTTTGGCTATTACGTCTCAACGTTATTCACTATAACCGTACCGAAGGTCGTACGGGCGATAACATCATGGTCAAAAATCCTGACTTGATGAAGCGTCTAGCCGCTTATCATTGGTCGCATGTTGAAAAAGTGCAAAATACGGTATTTGTTTTGGAACATGCACGTTATAAAGACGACAATAAAAACAATGATGTCGAAGATTTTAAAATAATCGGTGTGTTTGCGACTGAGCAACAAGCACAAGCTGCTATTGAGCAATTAAAATCACAATCTGGCTTTAAAGATTATCCAAACGGTTTTCATATTGATGCTTATCCGTTAAATCAAATTAATTGGTCACAAGGTTTCGGTTGCTAATAGAATATTAGCAACGAGTTATATTTATAAATATCTAAAAGGAATTTATCATGACCGATCAAGTTGATAACTGGCACAAACTGGCACGCTACGACACCAATATGCAGGGTGAACTGCATGCCAATCTGCTGCGTAACAATGGTATTACGGTGTCTCTGCAACCGCTGAGCGCAATGCCGGGTATGAATTCTGGGATTGTGCTGTGGGTACAGGATACTGATTTGGCGCATGCACAGCGCATTTTAGCGAATATTGACACCGATGGGGCAACGCCTTATGAGATGTTTGATGAAACGTCCGCAGCCAAAATTAACCCTACTTTAAATTCTGCACAAGACGACAATAACGGTGGTGAAGTATAAATGTGTCAACTCTTAGGAATGAACTGCAACACCCCAACTGATATTGGCTTTAGCTTTGCAGGTTTTCGTCGTCGCGGTGGCATGACCGATAGCCATGAAGATGGTTTTGGCATTGCATTTTTTGAGCGCAGTGAATGCGCTAATAATAATGATGAATCGGCAAATGACTCAACGGGGCTGCGCTTGTTTCATGACAATCGCCCAAGCCATTTATCGCCCGTGGCTGATTTGGTTAATAACTATCCAATTAAAGCGATGAATGTTATCGCACATATTCGTAAAGCAACCCAAGGTCAGAATTGTTTGGCGAATACCCATCCTTTTGTCCGTGAAGTCTGGGGCGAGCAGTGGGTATTTGCGCATAATGGACAGATGAATAGCGAATTTATTAAACGCTGCCAGCGCCTGCAAGAAAATGGTAATGCCTCACATTGTCAGCCAGTCGGTTCAACCGATTCTGAGATTGCTTTTTGCTACCTTGTTAATCGTTTAAAAAGTAGCTTTAAAACTCGCCCTGATGACCAAACGCTGTTTAACTTTTTGACCACTCAATGTCGTTATTTATCCGCCAATGGGTTGTTTAATTGCTTGATATCAAATGGTAGCTGGCAATTGGCTTATGCGGGGAGTTTATTGTTTTATCTCACGCGTCAAGCGCCGTTTGGTGAGGCGAAATTGGCAGATGATGATTTGGCGATTAACTTTGGCGATGTGACGACAGATACCGATAAAGTGACGATACTAGTGACAGTGCCATTGACTGAAAATGAAAAATGGCAACAGTTAGCCGTCAATGAATGTCTGATATTTCAAGATGGTGATGTTATTTATAAAGACAGCCCAAGTCAGCGGAAGTTTTTGACGATTGATGAAGGGATTGCGGTGGCACGGGCGGTTGGGGCGAGTGTTTAGGGTTTAACTTTTGTAGAGAAAGATATGAGAACTAGTGAAAGTACGTTTTACGTTTTTAGATACTCTTTAGTGAAAGAACAGCAAGAAACTTTGATTCCTGTCAATTTACCTACTATTAAAGGGGATGCTATTAAAGTAGCAGTTACAGATGATAGAGAGTGGATGGATAAAAACGTAAAGTTTAGTTTTGTAGGGTTCAGTGATTCTATTAGAAGAGAGAGTAAGGAAACAAATAAGCGCTCAAGTATCCTTATAGGAAAGTTAGCTAGATTAAAGAAAACGAATGTTGGCGAGAAGATTCCAGGCGATATTGTTAATAGCGTAGAAGACGATTGGATTCCAGTTATAGTAATATTCGATACAGTTGAACAATTAATTTTTGTTCAAAAAAGCTCTAAATTTGGAGATGTAAAATATATTGCTAAAAAGCTACAGAAAGGATTATTTGATCCAATTCTATTAAACTATAATTATAGGGTTTTTGTTGAACCTATACCTGTTAAAGGCGAATTTTGGCATGCCGTTAATAAATATAATAGAATTTATGAACTTAACTTAACCTTGATTTCTCCTAATATTTTAGAAACTAACAAAAAGGCAAGAAGTGCTTTAGAAGCATTGCATAGCTTGTATTCTCAAGATAAAACAGAAATTAAGATGAAAAGTGAGTCTGGAAATTTAAAAATCCCTGAACTACCTACCGAAGATTATGTAGAGTATATCGAAGAAGGCGAGGGTGAATGGAAACTTAAAGTCAATGATAATGGTGTTAGAAAAATAATTTCAAGTGCTTCGTTGACAGAAACTATTGAACTTCCTGTGTATAAGAATGTAAATGAAGTTTTACTAAATAGCCAATATGAGCTTGATGTGCAAGAGGTGCAGGATTACGATAACGTACAAAGTAGGGTAGCAACAAAGCTAACAGATAGGATACTAGATTTTATCAAGCGTAGACATGATTAATGCAAAAGTTAATAACAATCTTTTTAATCACTTTTGTTATAGTATTAGTATTAATTACTTTTACTAGCGGAAATATTTTACCAGTATTTTCGAGGTTGTTTGAAGGCTATTTTGCTATATTAACGGTTTTCGGTGCTACATCTATAGCTTTTTCGAATTACTTAGATACTGTCATACGAGATATTTCTGAAAAGAAGAAGTTAGAAGATTTAGAAGCCTATTCAAATGTAGTAGATAGTTTCATCGATTTAAAAAATGAATTAATATCAAACGTTCTCCTGTTTGTCGGATTAATAATTGCTAACTATATCCTTCTAGGAGTTGTTGATCTCAATATAAATATATGCATTTTGGGAATAAAAGTAAATTGGATTATCGGTAGTGTCCAACTTTCTCTATTTGTCGTAGCTACATACATAGTTTATAACCAAATCTCGTCTTTCAAAACAGCTAACGAATTTAAAAGGGTAATACTTAAAGGCGAGAGCTAACCATTAACCCAAATACATCCCACAACACCGCTTAAACTTCTCACCCGACCCGCAAACACACGGCTGTTTCTGCGTGACGTTTATAGTGACGGTCGGATCTAAAAAGTACCAATACTCCTCATTATTGATTTTGTCTGTCACCTTCACAAAGGCAGACAATTCATGATGCGCCTGCACTTTCTCTTCTAAAGTACTTGCATTATTAGTTGACTTGAAATAAGCCTTAAACTCAACTTGCGCATGGCGTTTGCCTAGCTTTGGCATGTGCGCTACGATTTTTAATCCTGCCCAATTTGTCTCTTTTGCCCACGATTCAATCGCGTTAATATCTAGCAAGCCTTGCTGCGCGGGTAGCGTAGTCTTGACGATATAGTCTGGCTTAATCAACACAAACGCACTATAGCGCGTGCGCATGAGACGTTCGGCTGTCTCCGCTTTTATACCATCTGCTTTGCCAACCTCACCATTACAAAGAGCATCATTATAAACAGCCTCATGATAAGGCTGACAGCAATCTTTATACAGTAGTGGTGAGCTGATAGCGCTTGATGATGGATGAATTTGGCAAGGGCAAACGTGTAGATTAGGTTGCATGTTTTATTCTCATTTTCGCTTGGGTTTTACTGCTTTACCGTATCTTTATCGCAGCATGCTTTTTATCAGTTCTGGCAATATGCCTACTTTTAGCTGTGCCCATGGTGCTGGGTCGCGCAGCTGCTGCCAAAATGTATCAAACGGCGGGGCAAAATAGACCAACATGGCGAGCAGTGTATATAGTAATAAATACCACCACTTATCTTTAGGCTGATAAAACTTCATCGCTGTACCTGATGAGCGCTTCATTTTCATATTCGATAAGTTAACACTATATAGCTCGTCCAATGTTAAATGCACTAGCGCGCCACCGAATAAAAATAAACCGTAAAACCAGCTTGCCGTCAGTGGAAGGTGCAAGACGTAGTAGCTTAAATAAGTCAGCCCCAAACCCAAAATTGCCACATAAGGCACGGAGTGAATCACGCCGCGATGCACGGTCATGTTGGTAAAAATAGAGAAAACCACATAACGCATAAAGCCGTAGCCTGCTAGCCATAATGCAATCAGGGCGAGCAAACTCAGCTCACTGCGCCAATGCATGACCAAACCAAAGGCAAAAATAAACGAAGTAATATTAAACCCAAGTTTAATCGGTGTGGAGTTGTCAGAATCCAAATCGGGAAGTAGCCCACCGATGGTGCCGAGCGCCACGCAAACTAAAAACCCCGAGTCATCAATCAATCCCGCTTTATAAACTGTCAAACTGAGTGTACCACTGACCATAAATGCAACATTCAGGTGGGTGTTAAAATTTGCCATAAAAACTCATCAATAAGTAGCGCGCGAAACGATTGTTTCGAGGCGTTTGCCTAGCGGTAAAAAAGCGCACCATAATAGCATAGCGCAGCCAAACGTCTAAGAGATAAGGCTCGTATGCAGCGACTGGTTTACCCACTACCTTTGATTCTAATATGTCTTTGGAAAATATATTGATACTTAATAATAGAACGTTAAACCCTTGTTACGTTTACGATTATGCCACGATTTGACAACGTCTAGACGTTAACAAAGCGCCGCCGTTTTGTTATGGTAAAAGAGCGTTATTGTTAAGTCCTAAAGAGTCGCTTAGCTATTTTGTTAACTCAACTTTATATTCTACTGTGTCAGATAATAATGATTTTGAATACAACTCTTACAATCATCTATTTAGCCACCAATCCTCAGCATAAACCTATAACCGTTTGGGCTTAGGATTTATAACAACGATAAGGAAGCTACCATGAGTGATATTTTTAATGTAAAAGACACCATTTCGGTCGATGGCAAGGAACATGCCTATTACAGTTTGCCAAAGCTGACCGAAACTTTTGAGCACATCAGCAAATTACCATTTTGCATGAAAATCGTCTTAGAAAACCTCTTACGTAATGAAGATGATGGTCAATCTGTCGGCAAAAACCATATCGAAGCCGTTGCTAACTGGGATGCAGGCGCAGAAGCGTCAAAAGAGATCGCCTTTATGCCAGCCCGTGTGGTCTTGCAAGATTTCACTGGTGTGCCGTCAGTTGTCGATTTGGCAGCCATGCGTGATGCCGTGGTTGAGCTTGGCGGTCGTGCTGAGCAAATTAACCCATTTATCCCAAGTGAATTGGTCGTCGATCACTCTGTACAAGTCGATGCTTATGGTCGTGAAGATGCGCTTGATTTGAACGAAAAAATTGAATTTAAACGTAATAATGAACGTTATGAATTCCTGCATTGGGGTCGTAATGCGTTTAAAAACTTTGTGGTCGTACCACCAGCGACGGGTATTGTGCATCAGGTTAACCTTGAATACTTAGCTCGTGTTGTAATGGCTGCTGATGTCAATGTTGATGGTAAAAGTGAGCTGACGGCTTATCCTGATACGGTGTTTGGTACGGACAGCCACACGACGATGATTAATGGTATTGGCGTGCTTGGTTGGGGCGTGGGCGGTATTGAAGCGGAAGCGGCAATGCTTGGCCAACCGTCATCGATGCTGATTCCACAAGTGGTCGGCTTTGAGCTAAAAGGTAAACTCACTGAAGGCGTTACGGCGACGGATTTGGTATTGCGTGTGGTTGAAATGCTAAGAGCGCATGGCGTGGTTGGTAAATTCGTCGAGTTTTATGGCGAAGGCTTACATAGTATGCCACTGGCGGATCGTGCGACGATTGCCAATATGTCGCCAGAATATGGGGCAACCTGTGGTATTTTCCCGATTGACCAAATGGCGATTGATTATCTGCGTCTATCAGGTCGTGAAGAAAGCCAGATTGAGTTGGTCGAAAAGTATGCCAAGGCGCAAGGCTTATGGCACGATGCCGATACCCCAGCGGCGACTTATTCAAGTAAATTAGAGCTTGATTTATCATCGGTACAGCCCGCACTTGCCGGTCCGAACTTGCCACAGCAGCGTATCAATTTATCTGATATGCACGAAAAATTTGGCGAAACTTTAGAAAAAATGACCAAAGACCGCAAGTCAGAAGTCGAAGGCAAGGTACGCTTTGATGAAGAAGGCGGCGAGCAAGAGCAAGCGGATAGACTCTACGCTAAGCCTAATGTTTTTTCTGACGTCAATATCGATGATAAGAGCCATAAATTGCGTGATGGTTCTGTCGTTATCGCAGCGATTACCTCATGTACCAATACCTCAAACCCTGCGGTGATGATTGGCGCGGGCTTGGTGGCGAAAAAAGCCGCTGCAAAAGGTCTAAAAGCCAAGCCTTGGGTCAAAACTTCATTAGCTCCCGGGTCGAAAGTCGTCACCGATTATCTTGAAAAATCTAAGTTAATGGACGAGCTTGAAAAAACAGGCTTCTATTTAGTGGGTTATGGTTGTACCACTTGTATCGGTAACTCAGGACCGCTCTTAGAATCGATTGAAAAAGGTATCGAAGAAAAAGACTTAGTCGCTGCTGCCGTGTTGTCAGGTAACCGTAACTTTGAAGGTCGTATCCACTCGCACGTAAAAGCGAGCTACTTAGCGTCACCACCACTCGTAGTTGCTTATGCGCTGGCAGGTACGGTTGATATTGATTTAACGACGCAGCCGTTAGGACAAGATCAAGATGGCAAAGATGTTTTCTTAAAAGATATCTGGCCAACGTCAGATGAGATCAATGAGCTGATTGCCAATAATATCGACGCCGATATGTTCCGCAAAAACTACGGCGAAGTGTTTGACGGTAGTGCCGCATGGAACGCTATTAGCTCAGCCGATAGCCAGTTGTATCCGTGGAGCGAAGCGTCTACTTATATCAAAAACCCACCGTTCTTTGATGGAATGACCATGGAGCCAGAAGGTATTCCTGATATTGAAGGCGCACGCATCTTAGGGTTGTTCGGTGACTCAATCACCACTGACCATATCTCGCCAGCGGGTAATATCGATCCAGACTCGCCAGCAGGTAAGTACTTGCAAGAGCGCGGTGTGATGCAAGCCGACTTCAATAGCTATGGCTCACGCCGTGGTAATGACGCAGTCATGACACGTGGTACTTTCGCCAATATCCGTATCAAAAATACCATGATGGCTGGCAAAGAGGGCGGTTATACTTATTACTTTAACGGTGATAGTGCCACGCTTCAAGACGGCGAAGAAATGGCCATCTATGATGCGGCAATGAAGTATAAAGAAGACAAGCGTCCGCTCGTGGTACTTGGCGGTGCAGAATATGGCTCTGGCTCTAGCCGTGACTGGGCAGCGAAGGGTACGATTTTGCTTGGCGTAAAAGCAGTATTGACTAGCTCGTTCGAACGTATTCACCGCTCAAACCTCGTCGGTATGGGTGTGTTGCCATTGACCTTTAAAGACGGTGAAAATGCTGATACCTATAAACTGGACGGCTCAGAAGTGCTTAGTATTACAGGTCTAGATAATGGCGAAAGTAAGACCGCCAAAGTCACGGCCACACGTGCCGATGGTTCGTCTGAGAGCTTTGATGTCAATGTGATGCTCCAGACGCCAAAAGAGCGCGAGTACGTGCGTCACGGCGGCGTATTGCACTATGTGCTACGTCAGTTAGCTGCTGAGAGCAAAAACGCAGCGTAATAGTCAATTGAGCTTAGAATGATAAAAAGCCCAATCCCAGTCAAAGTAGGGGATTGGGCTTTTTTATTATCTGGGAAAAGGGAAACACGTATCTGCAAATCTATTTCAATGAACTATCTAAAGTTTTCATTCCAGCTCTCCTTAAATATTTTATTTAAGAATGCTTCTTTATTGATACTGCCGTCATTGTTTAAGCAGGTCTTATCGACAAAAAGATAATTCGTCCAACTGATATCAGGAGACAGTTCATTGATTTCATTTACGATATCAACTTCACTAATTTCAGAGAAATCTCTAATAACAAGTTTTTGTGCCAACTCTAAAATGCGACTTTTTGTTTTATACTCATGAGAATTTGGATACTCAGAAATTTTATCAAAAAATTTCTCATAATGGATACTTAAGTCTTCGTTTACATATTCATCACTCCAGAATATATAGTCACTCCAAAATGGGTCAGGAGACAGTTTGTCTAGTTCACGCTTTATTGCTACTTGCCTTGACTCTGAGCATGGAGTATTAATTAACTCTTCAAGTAATAAAGTGATTTTTTGCTTAGTATCATCGTTCATTATTATTTCCTCTGCTATTGATTCCAATGGTTTCAACCTTTCTCAGTCAACAGCCTAATTCCCAAGCTAATAAATACCACACCGCTTATCTTGTTTAAAATGGCTTCGATAGAGGGCTTTTTTCTCAGGTTTTCACTGAATTTTGACGCCAATAATGCTAAGCATAAGCACCATATAAAGCCAGTGACAGCAAAGGTCAGTCCTAAAATGACGAACGACACCATGCTATAAGCATAACTGGCATCGATAAACTGAGGGAAGAACGCCAAAAAGAATAATGCAACTTTTGGATTAAAGGTATTGGTGAGCACACCTTGCTTATATATTTGCCAGTGATCTAAAGGCTGAACGGGCTTTGGCTTCTCGTCATCCTGCAAACTCGCGGCTATCAAAGGCGGTTGTTTACTTATGAGCATTTTGACGCCTAGATAGCACAAATAGCTGGCACCAATATATTTTACGAGCATAAATGCCGTGGGGGAGTTAGCCAGCAACACGGACAATCCTAGCGAAGCCAGTAGCGTATGCACCAGAATGCCTGAAGTAATACCCAACACAGAATAAAACCCTGCCGTTTGCCCCTGCGAAATACTACGGGTAATGATGTACATGCTATCCGTGCCTGGGGTCAGGTTTAACAAGATAGCTGCCATGATAAACCCTAGATAGTTCTCAATCCCGAACATGGTTAAAACTTCCTTGTGTTAAGCCTAAAAATTTGTATGTTATAAAGTATTTATACATTCTATAAAATTCTTATAGGATTGATGGTAGCGAGGATCGTAAGAGTTGGCAATACAATAAATCATTCAATAAATACTGATATTAGAAACCATAAAGTAGGTTATGGCTTCAGTCTTTCTCAAAATCAATAAAACGTAAATATCTTATAAAATCGCAGATACCGCAATGTGAACTCTGATAAGATATCAGAGATTAATAAGACATTTGTTGATAATAAGGATTTGAGATGAAACGTTTGGCTTATACCATTGCTGTATCTGTTTTGGCCATGACTGTTGGGATAAATGCCGCGCATGCCGAGAGAGTTTGCAAAGTAACAGATCCGACGGGTACTCCACTAAACATTCGCGACGAGCCTAATGGCAAGATTATTAATAAGCTGCGTAATGATCGCGAGGTGTATGTCACAGATACTACTTATGATAGTAAAAATCGTCCGTGGGTATATTTAGAAGGCTATTACAAGGGCGAATACAGGCATTGGGGCTGGGCGATTAGAGAGTTTGTCTCTTGTTATGATCGTTGATATATTAATTTCAGCTTATCCAAACCATAATGAACTGGATATAACAAAATCAACAGACATAAAAAATCCCAGTCACCGTATGATGACTGGGATTTTTTATTGTTCGCTTATTAGTCTAACCTGATGCTTAAAGGTGTTAAGCAAAAGTGCTAACAAGTGACGCCGAATAGTGGCGTCCCCAGGGGGATTCGAACCCCCGTTACCGCCGTGAAAGGGCGGTGTCCTAGGCCTCTAGACGATGGGGACGCATAGAGTGTTATAACCAAAAAGGCTACAACGGTACTTCACAATATCAGATAGCTTAATAAATAAGCATTGCCTAGGTGCTGATATCATCCTACTAGCGAGTATTTATGGTTACGTTTCAGTAGTACTGAGCGTTGCAATAAATAGTATGGTGGAGCTAAACGGAGTCGAACCGTTGACCCCTTGCATGCCATGCAAGTGCTCTACCAACTGAGCTATAGCCCCTCGCTAAGAGTGTGCGTATTTTATGTAAGAGCGGCAGTCTTGTCAACTACTATTTTAAAAATAATGCATAAATATTCGAAAAAAAGCGTTTAAAGCTATTTTAGCTACTTAATAAGCCCAAATTAGCGTGGATTTTGCTTGATAGCAATCTCTTTAATGGCTTTATCGGTAAAGAATTCTTCTTCCCTGCCGTCTGGAAAAATAATGGCACAACATTCTGTGGGGATATATTGCCCCCCTTTTTGTTGTACTGTGCTGATTCCTTTAAAGCCAACGATGTCAGATTCTTTCAATCGATCGACATTATGATTGGTATAACTGCAGTAAGTGGTGTATATCCACTTTAAGTCTTCAAAGTCCTGACCCTTTGTCAGGGTAAGTTTTGCATCACAAAGCTCTTTTACGATAGCATCATAGTATTTCTGTGCTTCTTTGAGCGTGTTAAAGACATAGTCTTTGCTTTCTATCGTGACGGTTTTGGCGGCCATGTTTGTTTCCAGTTAAAAGGTTTGATAAAGGATATTTAATAGTTGAAGGGTAGTAGTACCTATTAATGACAAAAAAAGGGTCAGAATTGACCTGACCCTTCTAAATTCATAAATTTCAGCTAATCGACTGTTTAGTAGATAAGTTATTCAGCTGCCAAACTATTCAGCTGCTAAAAAATCTGGCAACTCTGCCGCTTGTTTCTCAAGTTTCTTCAGTTTCTTTTTACCTAAGCCGCCAAGTACGTCAATCGCATGACGCAAGCGAGTCAAGGTCATATCAGCGCCGATAATTGCCATAGAATTCATGACTGGCGTTGATGAGGTGCTACCAGCGATAGCGATAAAGAACGGTGCCATAAAGTCACGCATTTTAATATCAAGATGGGCAGCAAGACCTTTTAGCGTGGCGTAAATATTTTCTTCCGTCCACGTTGGTAAGGTTTCTAGCTGCCATAATGACAGTTGTAGCATATCCATGATTTGTTCAGGGGTGAGTGATTTATGGGTAAAGCTCTCAGCATTGATATTAGGTAAGTTCTGGAAATAAAAGCCACCCCAATTAACTGCATCAGATAACAGCTCAATACGAGGCTGAATTGCCGCTGCGATAGCCGTAAGCTTGTCACTGTTATTTGCCCAATCGAGGATTTTGTTTTTTAACTGTTCAGGAGTAAGCGCACGCAACCATTCTGCGTTGAGCCAGTTCAGTTTTTCGATATCGAAAATAGGGCCGCCAAGTGACACACGCTGAATATCAAAGCTGGCAATCATTTCTTCTAGGGTAAACTGTTCAGCTTCGTCAGGCATAGAGTAGCCCATACGACCAAGGTAATTTAGCAAGGCTTCAGGTAGCACGCCGGCATCACGGTAATACGTGATAGAGGTTGGATTTTTACGCTTAGACAGTTTTGATTTGTCTGGGTTACGCAGTAGTGGCATATGGCAAAGTACGGGCATCTCCCAACCAAAATACTCATAGAGCAGCTGATGCTTGGGTGCAGAGTTCAGCCACTCTTCACCGCGTAGCACATGGCTGATGTCCATCAAATGGTCATCGACAACGTTGGCTAAATGATAAGTCGGCATGCCGTCGGTTTTTAGCAGCACTTGCATGTCGACTTGTGTCCAAGGAATCTCAACCGTACCGCGTAACATGTCATGTACTTGACAGACACCTTCGGTAGGCACACGCATACGAATGACATGAGGTTTGCTCTCACTGACCAATTGCGCAGTTTTCTCAGGGGCTAAATGGGCACAGCGACCGTCATAACGTGGCGTTTCACCATTGGCCATTTGCGCAGCTCGCATGGCATCGAGCTCTTCGCTGGTACAAAAGCAGCGGAATGCATGATCGTTTTCTATGAGCTGCTCAGCGTGCTTTTTGTAAATATCACTACGCTCACTCTGACGATAAGGCGCGTGCGGGCCACCAATATCTGGACCTTCCGCCCAGTCGAGACCGACCCAACGCAGCGCACCCAAAATCATTTTTTCAGATTGTTCGGTTGAGCGCGTTTGATCCGTGTCTTCGATACGTAAAATAAATTCGCCGCCGTGGGCTTTAGCAAAAGCTAAATTGAATAGGGCAATATAAGCGGTGCCGACATGCGGAAAGCCAGTAGGCGATGGCGCAATGCGGGTGCGGACAGGGCGCGTGCGGTTAGTTGAAGTCGATGATTGCATCATAAAATTCTCAGAATAGGCTAGTTAATGAATATGGCTGTGAAAAATGAAAAAAATAGCAGTGAAAAATGCTAATAATAAATATGAATAACACGTTTGAATAAAAAATACGGATGAAACAATAGCCGTCAATGTAGAAAAATAGCGTAAAATATAGCGCTAGTATAACAGAGAGATGGAATATTTTTAACGAAATGCCCGTCTAGCGCTTGACTACCCGTGTATCCTTGCGATAATAATGTTAGACAAGTCATAACTTGTTTATTTTCATCTGATTTTTCACTCTTACTGACCAAAATGGTCGTCATCTACTGAGTCGTTTGTGTCCATATTGAATAATAAGCCAAAAAATACGCCGAATACTAAGCAAGATTCTAAAATAGATTCTTCTCTAGCCACTGTTAATGCTGCATCAGCGGCTGAGCTGTCTGCTGTGGAAAACGATTTTGTGGTAGAGAATGACTCTACTAATCAGCCGACTCAAGAGTCTGTCACGGATAAAGCCAGCTCTGGTGAATTGAGCTTTGTTCATGACGCGGTGCTATTGCAAGAAACCGTCGCGGCAGTGCTGGGTGTCAAAGCGCTACCAAAGCAAACAGACGATGCAGAACAAAGCAGCGACAACCAAAATAGCTTGCAGATGAGTGGCATCTACGTTGATGCAACCTTCGGGCGTGGTGGTCATAGCCGACTACTATTAAGTCAGTTGGCCGATGACGCAACCTTGATTGTTTTTGATAAAGATCCAACCGCTATTAGCGTTGCTCGCGAATTGGCAAATACCGATAGTCGCGTAAAAGTGGTGCACGATAGTTTTGCGACGTTGACGGATAGTCTAATGGCAATGGGAATCACTCAAGTTGATGGCTTAATGGCAGATTTGGGTATCTCATCGCCGCAAATTGATGATGGCAGTCGCGGTTTTAGTTTTATGCGTGATGGTGCAGTTGATATGCGTATGGATACCAGTCGTGGGCAGTCGGTCGCTGAGTGGTTAGAAAAAGTCGATGATGAAACCTTGGCCAATGTGCTTTATGATTTTGGCGAAGAGCGTCATAGTCGCCGTATCGCCCGTGCTATTAAGCAGATGGACAGTTACGACTCTACTTTGGCATTGGCTGAAGTGATTAAAGTGGCGCATCCTAATTGGCAGCGCGGTAAGCACCCAGCGACTCAAAGTTTTCAGGCGATGCGCATTTTTATTAACAATGAGCTTGGCGATGTTGACGACTTTTTAGAACAAAGCATTCCGATTTTGAAAGCAGGCGGGCAGCTGGCAGTGATTAGTTTTCACTCGTTAGAGGATCGCCGTATCAAGCAGTTTTTGCAGCGTCATAGCAAAGGGCAATATCCAGAGGATGAGAATTTGCCGATGCCGCCCAAGCGTCCACGCTACTTTAGCAAGCCTAAACGCGTGGGTCCAAGCAAAGCTGAAACCAGTCAAAATCCACGCGCGCGTAGTGCGTGGTTGCGCATGGCGACTCGTACTGATACCGACTATTTACCCAGTGTCGAGCAATGACAGAGGTAGCGTGATGTTATAGAGAGGGTGTTTGGCTACGTTGCTGGTGATTGGTTGCCGTCAATTAAGTAGGATAGAAAGTCTGAATACTTACGCGGCTGTTAAAAATCTGTAAACATTATCTGCTAGGCTCGGCTGTTCCTTTTTCGTTTGGTTTTACTTTATTGATGGTTCTGTACAAAGCGTCTTACCGCTCTAAAACAGTTGCCAATTTTCATACTTGAAGTCCACTTTTTGAGAGCGTCATGGCAATATCTGACAAACCTGCAAACCGTCGTGCTGCAATGCCGCATAACACCGATATCGGCGAGCTATTTGTGCGCCGATTTAATGTGGTTAGTATCTATGTAGTGGTGCTATTGCTGTTAGCAGTGGCGATTGTGTGGAGCGGTATCAAAACAGCCGAAGGCGTTCAGCAATATCATCAGGATTATAAAACCTTGCAAGACATGAAAAAACAAGAGCGTAATCTGCAAGTCGAACATCAGCGTTTGCTCATTGAACAGCAGACTTTTAGTGCGACGCCGCAAATTGCTAGCCGTGCGGTGGCTGAACTGGGTATGTTTTCACCGACGCTAAAAGATAAGCTCATTATCCAACCGGGTGTTGCCACAGCACAGGTGCCAGTCGTTGATACTGACTCAGATGAGGATAAGTCTGACGTTATCAAACCACGAGCTGCTACGGATATATCGCCTGACGCTCCTATCACCGATGCCACGGTAGCGGAGGCAGGACAATGAGTGATAAAAAACCTAATGCCAATAGCGGCAAAACGACCGCGAAAAATGCGAATAAAAAGCCAACTAGCGGTAAGGTCACTAAGCCCTTACGTCCTGCCAGTGCGGCCAAATCGGGACAAACAGGCAGTACGGCTGAAAAAAAATCCTCTGGCAACCGTAAGGCTAAATTGTTTGATCGATTGAAAAAGAGTGAAGAGCAAGGCGCTTATACCAGTGTCAAAAACCTGAAAAATAAAAGAGGGTTTTTGGGTAAAGCGTCTGGCGCTTCCTCTCGCGGCGGTTTTGAGCAAGACAAAAACCGTTTCCGTACTATTTGGGTCATTGCATTGGTTGTCTTGGGTTTGCTGATAGCCCGTGCTTATTATTTACAAGTTGCCAATGCCCAGTTTTATCAAGACAAAGGTGATGAGCTCATCACTAGCGTGCGCACGCAAAAATCCTATCGCGGTATGATTACCGATCGCAATAATTTGCCACTTGCAGTCAGTGCACCACTGGCGACGGTCTCCTTTAGTCCGCATGATTATGCGCGCGAATATTACGAGCTTAAGCGTATTATTATCACCAATCCTGAGAGTCCACAGCTGGTTGCGCGTATGCAAAAGCGTTTGGATAATATGGATCTGACCACGCTTGCAGCTGCTGCGAATATTTCGGTCACTGAGCTGAAAAAAGTTACTGCTATCGACGATAGTATTGATGTAACCGATGAAGCAGCAGTTAAAGCAGCGCTGCCATCGGGTGCAGGCTCGCACTATTTGCCGCTACTGAATAAAGTGACGCCTGAGATTGCCCAAAGTGTCAGCACCCTTGATTTTCCTGGCGTCTATGAAAAAAACTTTTTCCAACGTTATTACCCGCAGCCACAACCAAACTCGCAACTATTGGGCTTTATGGGACAAAATGTCAGCGATCCTGAAGGTGGTTACGAAGGTCGTGCTGGTATCGAACGCCAATATGAAACTGAGCTGGCAGGTGATGATGGTAAAGTGTTGGTGCTAAAAGACGCCAAACAAAACAGTTTAAAAGAAATTAAACAGATTGAACCAGAAATACTAGGTAAAGATGTGGCGTTGACCATTGATTCGCGCCTGCAGTATTTGCTTTATAAAGAACTAGAGAAAGCAGGGCGTTTGCAAAAAGCACGCTGGTCAACAGGCATGATTGTTGATGTGCAAACGGGTGAAGTGCTTGCCTTGTCAACATGGCCATCCTTTAATTCTAATAACCTGAATGAGATGACCGGTGAGAATCAGCGTAACCGTGCGCTACTCGATGTCTTTGAACCCGGTTCAGTCATGAAGCCATTTACCGTTGCAGCGGCTTTAGACTCAGGAAAATATACTGCCACTACCTTGATCGATACCAATCCTGGCTCTATCCGTGTCCGTGGTTATACCATTCGTGACCATAATAATTTAGGGCGGATCACGATGGCAACGCTATTACAGAAATCTAGTAACGTCGCCTCGACTAAGATTGCTTTGTCTTTACCAGCTGATGGCATTACCAATATGCAAAAGCAATTTGGTTTTGGTTCAAAGACACCGCTACAGTTCCCAGGGGAAGGCAGTGGGCTGGTGGTCACGCCAAAAGAAAAAGAAACATCAAGACGTGCAACGGTCAGTTATGGTTATGGTCTACAGGTAACATTGGCTCAGGTCGCGCAGGCTTATTCGGCGCTGGCGGCAGGCGGTGTGATGCACCCATTGACCCTCATTAAAGATGACAAGCCGCAGCCAAGCAAGCGTATCATGGCACACGAGCAAGCGATGTCTATCGTACAAATGATGGAAAGTGTCACCGAACCGGGTGGTACGGCTAAAGGTGCTGCGATTGATGGTTATCGTGTCGCTGGTAAAACAGGGACGTCGCGCCGTATCAATCCAAAAGGTGGCTACTATACTGACCAATACCGCAACGTTTTTGCGGGTATGGCACCAGCGTCCAACCCTAGGCTGGTCGGTGTGATGCTCATCGAAGACCCGCGTGGTCAGATTTATGCTGGTTTAACAGTCGCGCCAGTCTTTCATAATGTCATGAAAGAGGCGCTGCGTTTATACAATGTACCCTTAGATAAGCCGTTAAAAACGGAAGATTTATAGCCTTAAACGTAAGTTTTTTAAGTGTTCAGTTTTTAACTATTTGATGTGTTTTAACCGTATAGGATTTGCCAATGACCCTGTCACCCTCGTCGCCAAGCATCACCCCAGTCACCTTGCAGCAGCTGACTGAATCTAGTAGTAGCAATAGCAGGCATGGTGTAGGTATAGAGCAGGCGTTGCAAAAACTATCGACTCAGACGACATTGATTGGGGCGGATTCAAAACCAATCAATTCGTTTCTTGATATTCCATTCCTGCAGTTTCGTTTAGACAGTCGTCAGCTAGAGCCGAATGATGTGTTTGTGTTATTAAAAAGCCACATACCAAACTGTCAAAAAAGTCGCGACTACCTCTATCAAGCCGCTGAAAATGCGGCTTTTATCCTATCAGAAATAGATCCTACGGCTTTGCTTAACACGACTAGTGTATCAAATCATGCCGATATCACTTTACCAAATGATAGTACTGCTAAAGCGCAGCAGCAATTAGCAGCACTGCCTTGCCTCGTTTTACATGTGCCCAATATTCGTGATTTTTTAGGAACGCTCATTCAAGCACGTTTGCAATATCAGCAGCCCGTGACCTTGCCAACGGTGGTCGCGGTGACGGGCACCAATGGCAAAACGACTATCAGTCAATTGGTGGCGCAATTGACGCAGCTGACAGGTATGAGCAGCGCAGTCATGGGCACAGCAGGTAATGGCAGGCTTGGTGCTTTGGTGCAAGCCAGCCATACCACGGGCGATGCTTTAGCAGTTCAGCAATTTTTATATCAAATGGGTACAGAGAATGCTGAGTTATTGGCATTGGAAGCCAGCTCACATGGTTTGGATCAGCAACGTTTACAAGGTATGCCAGTGTCGGTGGCGATTTATACCAATCTTAGCCGTGACCACTTAGACTATCATGCCGATATGGAAGAGTATGCAGCAGCAAAAGCTAGACTGTTTGATAAAGCGCATTTTCCAGATTTGACACACGCTATCATTAATATCGATGATGAATATGCCCAGATTATGATTGACACCGCAGATGCCAGTGATTTAACGGTCTGGACGTACAGTTTAGAATCATCAAAATCTTCGACCTTTGTTGCGGCTGAAATCAGACCAAGCTTACAAGGTGTCGAGATTACGCTACGTACTGATTTAGGCGATGGCGAAGTTAATCATTTAGATATCGTCAGCCCATTACTCGGGCGCTTTAATGTTGCCAATTTGCTTGCCGCAATGGCAGCTGCTGTCGCTTTAGGCATTAGCCTTGAGCGTATTGCCGCAGTGGTGCCGCAGCTACAAGGTGCGGTTGGGCGTATGCAGCGTGTGCCGTCTAATGATGGCTGCTTTATCGTTGATTATGCGCATACGCCAGATGCCTTAAGCCAAGTGCTTGCCAGCCTAAAGACCCATTGTAAAGGCCAACTATGGGCAGTGTTTGGCTGCGGTGGCGACCGTGATGCAGGCAAGCGCCCATTGATGGCGCAAGCAGGATTGGTGGGTGCCGATAAAGTCGTATTGACGGCAGACAATCCACGTACCGAAAACCCAAATATGATATTGCAAGATATGCAAGCGGGCATGACGAGCGAGCAATATCAACGTGCCCATATCGAACCGGCGCGCCAAACCGCCATCGAATATGCCGTCAATCAAGCAGCGCCTGATGATATCGTTGTTATCGCGGGCAAGGGTCATGAAACCTATCAAGAAATTAACCATGTTCGTTATGATTTCGACGACAGTGTTATTTTGCAAAACGCCTTAAAACAAGCAGGGCGTGTATAGCATTTATAAATAATAGCGCTTACAGTTAGTTTTTCATGCTATCTAAAAACTATTAGGGTGTGTCCTCATTTTAAAGATGGTGATAAAAATGAGATAAATTGCCGTCAAACAAGGAAAGTAGCGCAAATAATATCGAGATATTAATAAGCTGGTTGACGATGTTTGGCAAAATTTAGCCATTTCTAGTCCATTTAGATAATAATCGATTGAATTGAGGACACGCCCTAGTCGTTAACTATAAAAAATAAATAAGTAGTCATCATATATATAAGGTAATCATTATGACAGCCGACAACGATAACAGCATTCAGTCGCAAGGGCTGTATGTTTGGCAAGCAGACAATCTGCTCGCAGCAACCGCAGCACTCGATGGGCATTGGCAGCTGAGTGACGGACAATCCGACTCAGAAAACACTTCAGTAAATGAGGTAATGAGCACTCGTATCGCCACCGATACCCGTACGATAAAACCTGGTGATATATTTTTAGCGTTATCGGGTGATAATTTTGATGGTCACGATTATATCGATACTGCCATCGCGAAAGGTGCGGTTGCGGCTATCGTCGCCCGCCCTATTGCTACGGCTGATGCAAATAGCATTCCGCAGCTAGTAGTGAGCGACACCCGTTTGGCGCTAGGACAATTGGCTGCGTATCGTCGTCAACAGCATCAAAATTTAACCGTCATTGCTATTACTGGCTCTAGCGGTAAGACCACCTGTAAAGAGATGCTGGGTAGTATCTTTGGCAGACTTGCCCCAACGCTTATCACGCGTGGCAACCTAAATAATGACTTGGGTGTGCCGATGATGTTGCTCGAATTATCCGACCATCATCGCTATGCCATTCTAGAGCTTGGCGCAAACCATATTGGCGAAATTGCTTATACTACCGAGATTGTAAAGCCAGATGTCGCGTGTATTTTAAATATTGGTACGGCGCATTTGGGTGAGTTTGGTAGCCGTGAAGGGATTTGCCAAACCAAGGCTGAGATTTACCATACCTTGAATGACAGCCAATTTGCGATCGTTCCTGATAAAGATGATTTTACCAATCAATTACGCCGTATCGCTGAAAAATATACGTCACACGTGATTGGCTTTGGTAATACTGATGTCAGTGCCAGCCATTTAGATGTCGAGCCTGAGCGCAGTGAATTTAAGTTGCATATCGGCAATCAAGTCCATGATATCAACTTGCCACTAGCGGGCGAGCACAATGTTAATAATGCTTTAGCCGCTGCTGCTTGTGCCCATGCACTGAATATCGACATCAGCGATATCGTCGTCGGGCTTGAAAATGCGCGTCCTGCTAAAGGGCGCTTGAACAGTCAGCTGTTAGGCATGCATCGACTGATTGATGATACCTATAATGCCAATCCGCATTCGGTGCGAGCGGCAGCGAAAGTATTGGCGGCGCAAACGGGCACGCAAGTCATGGTGCTGGGTGATATCGCAGAACTGGGGGAGGCGGCGGTTAGCGAGCATCAAAGCTTGGGTCGTACGATCGCGACAACGGGCATCAATGTGCTGCTGTGTGTTGGTGAATACGCGCCTTTTACCGTGGCGGGTGCACAAGAGGTTTCTGATATCAATGCCCATGCGTTTACCGATAAAGACAGTTTATTGGCGTATTTGAAGCCGTATTTGCAAGCGCAGCAGGCGCAGCCTTGTACGGTGCTGTTTAAAGGTTCTCGTTCCATGCAAATGGAAACCCTTATCAATGCGCTAATCGAGGAGTAGGCGGTGTTAGTTTGGTTGTTTGGCTGGCTTGGCCAGTATTACACGCCGTTTTCTGCGGTTTCTTCGTTGACGCTGCGAGCGTTACTCGCGGTCATTACCGCCCTCGCATTTAGCATGTTTTTTGGTGGCCCTGTCATTCGACGTCTGCGTGCACTGAAATATGGCCAAGCGATTCGCAATGATGGTCCGCAATCGCATTTGGCGAAAACTGGTACGCCGACCATGGGTGGAGTGCTGATTTTAAGTGCGATTGGCGTGTCCACCTTACTATGGGCGCGTTTGAATAATCCGTACGTTTGGATATTGCTCATTGTCATGATTATCTTTGGCGCGGTCGGCTGGGCAGATGATTGGCTAAAAATTAAGTATAAAGATCCCAAAGGCTTAATCGCTCGTAAGAAATACTTTTGGCTCTCTATGGGTGCTTTGTTCGTCGGTGTGTCTTTGTATTATATCGCCACCTTGCAGCCAGATATTGCGACCACGCGTGAGATGCAGGATTTGCTGCTACCGATTTTTAAAGATTGGATGATTCCTTTTTCGGCAGTGCCATTTGGTATTGGCTTTATTATCTTTACCTACTTTGTGATTAATGGTGCTTCTAACGCCGTCAACTTAACCGATGGCTTGGATGGTTTAGCTATTTTGCCCGTGGTCTTGGTCGCGGCAGGTTTGGGCGCAATGGCTTATGTATCAGGTGATGTACGCTTTGCTGATTACTTGCATGTGCCTTATATTGCCTATAACTCCGAGGTTCTCATTGTCTGTGGTTCGATGATTGGTGCAGGGCTTGGTTTCTTATGGTTCAATGCCCATCCAGCCCAAGTATTTATGGGCGATGTGGGGGCGCTTGCTCTCGGGGCGATGCTCGGTACGATCGCCGTTATGACCCGTCAAGAAATCGCTTTTGCTATTATGGGCGGTCTATTTGTCGCCGAAGCATTATCGGTCATGCTACAGGTTGGCTCGTATAAGCTGCGTAAAAAGCGCGTCTTTCGCATGGCACCATTGCATCATCACTTTGAAGAAATTGGCTGGAAAGAGACGCAAGTGGTGGCAAGGTTTTGGATTATTGCCATTATTCTTGTCATCCTTGGGCTCATGACCTTAAAACTGCGTTAATACAGCCATATCGCTCGAACATTAATATGAATATCATGTACGCAAAAGCCATCTCACTTTAGTTGAGGTGGCTTTTTTTGTTGCTAATAGTTTGGTTGCTAATAGTTTGGTTGCTAATAGTTTGGTTGCTAATAGTTTGGTTGCTAATAGTTTGGTTGCTGATAGTTTATTTTTCGCATTTTCTTTCCTGTATTGTTTATCGCGCCTTTTATCACGCAGTAAGCCTGAATTTTGTTAAAATGGCAGCCATATTGCGATGACGTTGAGATACTTGTGAGCTTATTTATTTGTCCCCTTTGCCAATCACCATTACAGTCTGCCGCAGATACGTGGCGCTGCGATGGCAGCTTGCACCCAAAACACACGGCTCATCCATTTGATGTGGCACGTCAGGGTTATGTTAATTTATTGCCCGTGCAACAAAAAAAATCCAAAGCACCGGGCGATAGCCAGCAATCAATCGATGCGCGCAAACGGTTTTTAAACGCCGGACATTATCAGCCATTGCAGACGCTTATTTGCCAAAAAATGAGGGAATTGTTGGCGAAAAATGAGTCGGTCGCTGATTCCGCAATTGAGCCGATAACTAAAAAGGATAGCAAGGCAATCAATTGGTTGGATATTGGCTGCGGTGAAGGTTATTACACGCAAGCAATGGCACAGACAGGCATGGATACGCTCATCGCCGCAGATATCAGTAAACCTGCTGTGGTAGAGCTTGCGAAAGCCAGTAAGGTAGCGGGGCGTCTTTGGTATCAGCAAGTTAAAGACAGTGTTACTAATGCGACAGCCAAGTCGGCAGTCATCTATCCGCTTGTTACCAGCGCTGCCCATTTGCCGTTACGCGCGCATAGCATAAAGGGTATTAGCAGTATTTTTAGCCCTATCTTGCCAGACGCGTTCAATGAGGTATTGACTGCAGACGGTTATTTAATCATTGCCAAGCCAGATATCGGGCATCTAGCGACGATGCGCGAAGCGTTATTTGATAACGTCCGCGAGCATGATTCGGATAAGTTTTTGCATGAATTGGCCCCATATTTTACGCTAATGGGTACGGAGCATGTCAGTACCGAGATGACGTTGTCAGCCGCTGATTTGGCTGATTTGATGACCATGACGCCTTATGCTTATCGCGCGCTTAATGAAAAAAGACAGGCGCTACTAGCAGCGGTCGAAACAGAATCCTTTACGACGCAAGCTAAGTTTGTCGTTTATATTTTGCAGAAGACAGCTGCTGAATAGAATCGCTTAATGTCATTAGCCCGTTTAGATATGATCAATTGAATTGAGGACACGCCCTAATAATGGGTTATAAGACAGGTCCCATTGTGGCGACAATGTTATTCCAGATTTTATAAGATAACGGCCAGTTTTCAACTTGCTCACGAGTGACCTCTTCAGAATCAGCGATATACTGGTATTGTCGCTCAACGATATCCGCTGTGAGCGTTTTATCGCTAAACACAATGTTGTTTTCATAGTTCAAATCAAAGCTACGCAAGTCTAAATTGGTCGAGCCAATCAGACTGATTTCGCCATCGATGGTCAAGGTTTTTGCGTGTAATAGACCGGGTTTATATTCGTAAATATTGACCCCCGCTTCAAGCAGCTGCCAGTAATAACTGTGGCTGGTAGCAGCCACGACTATTGAGTCGTTATTCTTTGGGAAAATCATGGTTACTTGTACACCGCGATAAGCGGTCGCACACAAAATGCTAACGAGCGAATAATCAGGCACAAAATAAGGCGTTGAGATAATCAGGGTTCGTTTTGCCTGACCAATTAAGACACCTAAAAATTGTGGCGTGGTGCTGCGTCGTTGGGTAGGACCATCAGAAAAAACCTGTGCAGCAAAGCCTTTGGGCGGCAATGTGACTGGTAAAGGTAGCGGTGATGTTATTGGTAAAGGCTTATCAGTTTCTGGCTGTGGGGATTTTTGTTGCTTTAGTTGAGGGTCAATAAAATAAGGAAAGCTGTCAAGCGGCGTATCAGGATTTTCAGTCAGCCAATCACTGGCAAATAACATCTGATTCTGTGCCACCACTGGTCCTTCGACCCGCAGCATAATGTCTACCCACGGCGCAAATTTTGGCTTTACACGAAACTCAGGATCGGCGCAGTTGCGACTGCCACAGTAGCCGATTTTGCCGTCAATAACCGTAATCTTGCGGTGATTTCGCAAGTCAATCCGGCTAAACATGAGTACCTTTAAAATATTACTAATTGGTAGGGCAACACTGACTTGTACGCCAGCTTCTATCATTTCCTGCCATATCTTTGAGCCGACCATTTTTCGTGAGCCCATACCGTCAACCATTGCTCGGCATATGACGCCGCGCCTTGCCGCTCGTATGAGCGCTTGGGCAGTATCGATTCCCATACCATCGATTAGCCAAATATAATACAGCACATGAATATGATCGGTCGCTGCATCAAAGTCGGCAATCATACGTTTGCGCGTCTCAGCCGCATCTGCCATTAGCTCTGCGTGATTGCCCACCGTTGTATGATAGCCAGTTGCATTGGCAGAGTAGGCAAAGGCCGCTTGGTATTCAGGTTTGATGGTCTCCGACAAAGCGATGTCATCACCAAGTACTTCGGGACTATGTGCGCTTAATTTATCGATGATTTCTTTACGTTTGCGCGTAAAATCGCGTCCTAGATGCACCTCACCAAACATCCAATAAATTACAACCCCCAGATAAGGCAAAATGAACAATATGACAAGCCAAGCAAGCCGAGCGGGCGAGGTCAGATCATGGCGCGCAAGCACTCGCAAAGAGATCAGTATCAGTAGCATAAAATGAACAGTTAAAAAGATATCCAATAGCATAATGCGCTCCATCATTATTATTTTTATTTGCAGTATTTATCAGCGGTTCTTACTGATTATAACGCACTGTAAAATTACCACCGTTTTGATTGGTAAAAATAGCAATGCGGCAACGTTGGAGCTATGATACTTAGTAGTAAGCTTGTTTAAGCTGGTGAAATATACACCCCCATCAATATTCTCCTAACAGCCAACCACTGACAAAGGCAAAATACTCGCGAAACCAAGCGTTGTAACGAATGGATAAAGGCGTGGGACTGGCGACGGTGATCGGTTGTGTATAACCCTGATGTCGCGCAATGCTGGCCGCGCGAATGCTATGAAAGTCACTGGTAACGATGGCGATAGGATCAGTGATAGACAGCCCTTTTTCTTCTAACAACGCTCGGCTATTAGCGAGGTTTTCTTCCGTACTGGTACTTTTGCCTTCTTGTAAAATGCGTTCGAATGGCACGCCATGTGCCTCATGCAAATACGTGGCCATGATATCGGCTTCGCTACGTGTACGCTGAAAACCAACGCCACCACTGGTTATCACCAAAGCATCTGGTTGTGTCTCGATAAGGGGCACAGCGGTGTCCAAGCGCTTGGCGAGCGTCGGTGTCGGCTTACCTGCAACCGTGCCGGAGCCTAATATAATAATCGCTGCCACTGTCGGTGCAGGCTGCTGGCTAAGCGCAATCTGCTGTTGTAATGACCAAATAAATAGAACGAAGCTCAACAACCAAAGTATAAATACAGCCCATAACCCATACCAAAGGCGGTTAAAGCCATAATGTTGGCTGCAAAACCTGCGTATTGCATGCCAAAAAATTCCATGTATGACAAAAACTATGCCGACTAAAAAAGGTACAACCGAGCCGAAGTTGACTTTACCGACGACCATCAATGCAGCGCAATCGATGATAAGTATGATGCCGATAACAGATAAGAGGCCACGAATAACGGAAATTAAACCTTTAGACATAGTGAAAGACGCTTTTATTCAAGCTTAGATTAACAAATGAAGTGCAATTTCAAAGAGCAGGTGAAAAAGAAGCCTAGATGCGCTAGCATCAAAGCTACTA
>NZ_CAJHAZ010000015.1 GCF_904846525.1 Psychrobacter sp. 1044
TAATCGTTTAATCGTTTAATCGTTTAATCGTTTAATCGTTTAATCGTTTAATCGTTTAATCGTTTAATCGTTTAATCTGTGTAGGATGAGCATTTTGCCCAGCATATTAACCTTGCAAATATTTGAAGAAAAAAATTTTGAATAATTTTAAACACAAAAAAACCAAACGAGATGTTTGGTTTTTAGATATTAAACGAGACTTTTTGTAGGCTGGAAATTTTGCCCATCATCACAACCTTGCGTAATTTGAGCTGGGCTAAAAGCCCAGCCTACGCTTGCTAACGGCAAGATGCTGGTAGATATTTAGCATCTATACCTTTAGTACTACCTGCAGCACATTCCCAAGCAACAATAGGTTTAACACTTGCACGATTGAAATCAACAGCTTTAGCCTTATTACCAGTCTTCGTAGTATCTGCATCCGTATATGGCACTAAATCAAAATTCACGTTAGTACCTAATTGATTGATATTCTGTGCAGTTACCGTTATTACACCGTCTTTACTAGTGGCTACTGTTTGTACATATTTAGAAATAGGTTTTGCCTTAGTACCACCTTCTCCACAGCCAAAGTCACCGCCTTTTGGAGTCGTTTTGAAACCAGTTTGAGATGCCTCTGTGACTGCCGTTCGACATGTTGAAGCAGCTAATACAACTTCAGCTACTTTTGCACGAGCAGTATAATCCTGATATGCAGGTAGAGCGATCGCAGCTAAGATACCGATAATCGCGATAACGATCATTAGTTCGATTAAGGTAAAACCTTTTTGAGCAGTGTTCATAAGAACTCCTTTTGGGGTATATAAAGATAAATGGCTATTGTTTTTACAGCCGCGTTTTATCTTTAGTAATATAATATGTTTGTCTTATTATAGTTATTGCATATAGCATGCCAAAATAATTATTTATACTAGCTATTTACCTTAAGTACGTGATTATGACTACTATCTATACGTAATGAACCATCATAATAATATTAAATGACGCTAAATGTTACGCTTAGCCTACTGAAAATTGTCAGTTCACATACTCTATGACAGTAATACGTAACTAATAATGACAATTTTTGTCAGCGACATTTAACTTCTAGGCTCTCTTTACTCGTTCCATCTATTATCTGAGCCACAAACGGCTGCTCGACATTTGATATTCTGATAGTTAAGACTGAGTGCACCATCGCCAGCCATTTGGGTGCCAGTTTTCGGGGTGGCAGTCATTGTCCATTCAGAAGTCAGAGGATCAGGTGTAAAAGCAAGCGTATAGAGAGCGATACCTTGTTTAGGATAGTCGCCGCCAAGACCAGTAATTAAAGCATTGCTATAAGCACCTTGAGCTAATTTGCGACTTTGAATCTCGGAGGCTACATTGTGCATCTCGCTCATCATATCAGCACGTTTAGACTTAATAATGTAGCTCTGATAACTTGGATACGCGATAGATGCAAGCAAGGCGATAATAGCGACGACAATCATCATCTCAATGAGCGTAAAGCCTCGTTGCGACATTACTAAATTATCCAACTTCTGATTTATTATTGCTATCATTACCAGTTCTCCTGACCTGTACCACAAGAGGTCGCTGTAACCGCAAGTGTAGTGGTATTTTTACAGCGCAAACCTGAGCTGGTCATCAGCATGTTGTTCGCACTCTTGAAAGTACCCGTACTATTAGGGACAGCAAGCATCTTCCACGTCCGACCCGTGCTGTTATCGAGTCCTGCACTGATGAGTGACTTGGTCGGTGTCGCACCATCGACAAGGGTAATTTGATAACGATAGTTGGTCGCATCGCTACCTTGCGGCACATAAATAGTCTTATTATTGACATCGTAACCATGACTCACACTATTATTACTATCGACAATCTGCGGTTGAAAACCTTTATAAGTCAACGCAGATGAGCGCCAACGCTCGAGCTGAAGCTCTAATTGGAGCATCTTCGACTGCACCTCATTTTCAGCGTTTCTAATGACGTACTGTCGATAGCTCGGTATCGCAACTGCCGCAAGAATCGCGATAATCATAACGACAACCATCAGTTCGATGAGCGTAAAACCGCGGCTCTTGCCACTAAGTTTCTTATCAGTATGATTAAGCATTAGTTACTCTCATACCATTGCGTTGGTTTTAGCACATAACGCTCTTTGAATAATATGCTTGCCATAGAACCATCACCTTTATCTTTTGTGATACCAGCATACGGGTCATTACCATCTACATAGCCGCCTACTGGTGGCTCTTTTGGACCCTTACCTTTTTTACTATCATCACCATAATCGATAAGATCATTAGCACGATCTGTCAGGCTTTGCGTACCTATTAGCACGGTCGTGTCTAAGTTATTGGCATTCACCGCACCAAGTGTCAGCTCTTGAATACCTTTACCGGCAGGTGTAAAGCCGCCTGTACCTGTTTTAGAGCTGTTATCCATACAGACGCCATAAGGCAGGCAATACATTTGTTGCTCTGAGCCGCCAAGCGTTTGTGCCTCACAAATACTATTGTTGCCATAAGACATGTTAGGGTCATATACGGACATAAATAAATAATTGTTCATGACACGATAGTCGCCCATGGCTTTTACATGCGAGACGTTCTCAAATCCTGCAAAACGCGTTAGCGGATAGTACCAACCTCTTTTGTCTTCTGAGCTATCTATCACTGAAAGCTCTTCGACCATTGCTGCTTTTGCCGTTTTGGTGTTTTCAGACAGGTGACTACCGCCTAACTCTATCAAATCATCTTTTTCGTTTAATTCTTTGATAGTGAGTGTTGACGTAGCACTACTGTCTAAAAGATCATTACGAGTTACATCAGTATCAATAATCCCATATAAACGATTGGCTTTGCTTTTATCACTACTAGTTACATCGCGGCGCTTAGCTAATGGTGAACTGCGATCGCCAGAAGCAATATTGACAAGGGCAAATATCTTGCTTTGCTTATCTCTATAAAAGCTCACTACTGGACGAGCATAGAAGCGATATGGTAATGCAGTGACATTTTCGGAAGCATTAAGCACTCGAACCACGCGTACTTCTTTAAACGCTTTTTTCTTTTCGTTAACGAAGTCTGCACGGAATACATTGCCACCTAAATCGGCAAAGTATAAATGGTCAAATAAACCATCATTATTGCGATCTAGTGGCGTAACGCCAGCGACGATACTGTGATTGTACGGATTGTCCCACGACCACAGCTTCTCGCCTGTTTTTGCATCGGTCACATAGATAGAACTGCCTTTGGCTGCCGTAGTCGGTACGAATTGTGGATCTTCGTACTGCATGTCATAACCCCCACCAAATACGATGACGTCTTTGTACTTAGTGTCACTAGCGCCTTCTTTTACTCGAGCCGTGGTGACTGTATTCCATATCTGCCCAACATTATTATAATCACTGTTATTAACAGTGACCTGAGTACCAGTGTCATTTCTATGCAGTTTTGCTGTTGTACTAGTAATATCTGGCGTAATACTAAATAGGATTTTTGGCGTATTTTTGTCAGCTAAGTCTAGAGCATATAATCCTTCTCCGCCCATTCGGAAACCACCATAAGCCGCCATTGACAAGAAATTGCTCGTATTGGTGACGTCATTTACATTACTGCTATCAGGTTTATATAAGGAAACTTTGCGAGTTTTTTGATCGCCTGATGTTGTACTGCTATAACGATATTTGGCACTGACTAACCATGGAGCATCAATCCCAAAGCTTAAATCGCCCATCGCTTCTTTTACTAAAGCTTCTGGTTGTTTACGGAACATCTCATGTAATACCAGTGCCCATTCTTCTTCGCCTGTATTGGCATCTACTAAATGCAAGGCACCATCCATCGAGCCAAATAATAAATAATCTTCTCGGTTATTTGCAGTGATGTTACCTGACTCATTCACTTCGGCACTATAAGAAACTAATGCAGGCTTCGAGTGCACGACTCCACCAACTTGACGAACTGGTTGAGTTGGGAAGTATATTGCTTCCTTCATATTCATTTTATCAATATATAACGGCTTAGTAGGGTCATCTTTATCTCTATAGTCAGTTAAGTAATCAACGTTGTAGCCTAAGAAGTTAAGCATGATACGCTTGGATTGTAGAAGCGTTTTGCCTCCAGAACTATACACGCCGTCATTTATCTGAGGAAAACCGGTCGGCACTCCATTGTCACCAACGCCAATTTTTACCACACCCTCAGGAATTTTTGTATTATCAATTCCTTTATAGTTTTCGAAAAATACATTGCGTGTGCTAGCAGGGGAACTAAAGTCTGGAGCTACTAAGCGAGCATAAAAACCCCCACTATTCACAGCAGAATTACCTGCTGCACTTATAGGTGACTGGGCCCATAGATCAGCTGCGGCATCATTTAGCGTCCCACCTGCATCACTATACAGTCGTCTGTTGCCCTGACCATACAATGTACCGTTTTTAGTTTCATACTTTTTAAGGTTGCCTGGCCATACTTTAAACGTATCTCCTACTTTAGGCTCTAACATAGGCAGATAGGCATAGGGCAACGTCGTACTGGTTTGATAAGGGTCATCTGGGACAGTAATCGTACCAGCTGGTGTGGTATTAATAGTTTGATTTAAATCCGTGATAAATTTCTGCACACTATTAGCAATATCAAGTGAGGTTTCTGCGTAAAAGAAGCCGCCATTGCCATAGTCAGGGCCGCCCCATTTACAAGCATTTTTTGCATCTACATTAGTTGTTGCATCACAATTATAAGTACCATCGGATTTTTTAGGGATACCAGCAAATGATGAACCAAATCCTGCTACTGCTGTTCTAATACTTGCCCCAGATGGATTTTTAGTTTTGTCATGCAGTTTTTTGGCATATTCACCGATATATTCCCAGCCCCCTGTTTCACCAGCAAATAGATTAGATTGCAATTTTGGTGACACTAATCCAGACGGCACACCATTAATTTCATACAAATTGGTTGATAATGATTTGTTCATAATCTTACGCGCCATACCAGGCTTGGTCGAGTTTGGCGCGCCATCGGTTAAGAAGTAGATACCATTACTGTCACAGGAATCTGTACTACTGCCTTTAATATAAGCGGTACCATTAGCATTTTTAGTGTCTGCTGCTGAATATCTCAGACCACCTACTTCATTTTCTGTACCGGGGCTTAGGGAAAATGGACTGGTTCGATAAGATACTAGACCTCTTATACTTTCGCCATAACCCCATACAGTACCGACGATAGGCTCGATATCAAGGGGTTCTTGATCTACCTTTAACCAACCACCATAGCGCCATCCAACAGGTAGAGCTTCATAAGTGTCCCAAAGATTGTTTATAGAAATATCTTTACCAGTTAAACTTTTTATCTTCGTTTTAAAATCAGCTTTGCTAGCGATTTTTAACCATGCGCCTGCAACATCAGGATTTGGGTAGTAAATGCCTTTATCTACTGTTCCTTGGGAGATATTGCTGCCATCGCGTCCTGGCCAGTTATTTACACACTGCTCAACGACCGCTCCAATCGCTGACGTTTTATCTGTACCTAGCTCAACGCAGACAAAATAAATCTGCTTGTCGGCCCCACCATTTTGCTTAACCATATAACCATCATAAATGATTCCTACATTTTTGACGGTATTATTATCTACACCAGTTCCTGTACCCATCATATAAGCGCCAGCTTCTGCATAAGCATGGGCAGTAGGTGTACCACTCGAAGATTTGGTAACGTCTGGATAGCTGTTACTAGAGAGCTTAAGATTAGAGTTTGCCGTACCGTCCTCATTCGTAGTGGTATCAAGCGATTTAAAACCTGCCAATGCCTTAATAATTTTTTTGCGTTGTTCAATAGTCAGAGGTGCCGAAGGTACTAGTATACGTCCAGAGTGACCATCAACTAATACGTTAGTTGCTGTACCAATGGTAATAGTCTTCCTCTCGTTTCCGTCTTGATACTCAGCTTTGGACGAAAAGTGTCCAAGACCCATATAGACTTTATTACTAATTTGATCGCTTACTAACAATGGTATTAATGCGTCTTTTAATCGCGATAGCCGATCTAGTTCTGTAACCGTTTTGGCACTCGCTCCCTGTCCAAATGTCTTTGTACAGCCACGCACATAATAATCAATCGTTTCAGAACCGATAGTAACCGTTTTCTTTTTAGACGTTAGACCTTTAGTTGATGCATCTTTTAGGTTATAAGCCCACTCAAAAATACTATTAGTATTTCTATCCCTATCATATTCACCTACTACAACACGATCGCATAATGGTACATCTACATCACCAGGGCTTCCATATTTATTGTTTTTAGGAAGAACCAACGAGCTGATCCCCATCGAGCCTGAAGTATCGATCATCATCATCAAGTTAGTACGCGCAGCAGAAGCTGGCTGATAAATACTTAGGTCACCGATACTGCTTACTTTGCCATCTTGATTGACAGCGGCTTGAGACATGCTCATACACATCATGCCGAGTACAGCAGCACTTAAGCTAGAGACGCGCCACCAAGAGTTAATATGTTTTTGAGCAGCGGATTCGATAGCCGTCACTTTGGGCGCGCGATAACGATTGAGGTGTTTGAGTTTCATAATGTTATCTCCTGAGCACGGCTACGATAGACGTGACGATATAAATATAGTAGCTTTTAAATCAGTTATAGATCTATAGCAGCGATTCAACTATATAACCGCTACTTTCTTATATGTCCCTATCAAATATCTCTACATAAAGGGTTAGTGCTGTCTGTTTTACCCCCACTACCAAAGTAGTCACATAGCTCACTACTTTGAATATTGGCCAAATCAACTTGCTCTACCAACATCTTGTTAGGAATATTATTGTCTTTCATACATTTCATCACACCATCTGTTTGGTCTGAAGCATTTTTTGCAAAACATTCTTTGACTTTATCATCCTTCGCCTTTCCATACGCAGGTAGCACTGAAGTCGAATAAATATCGAACGTAAACATTTTTGCGGTTTTCTCATCAGAATCTGTACCGAGATTCATATGCTCAAAATTACCACTATTTGCAGTAGCACTAACGTTCTTTATCATAACTTGCGTCATTGTCGTATTACGATTACTGGTATAGTCAGTAGCTTTGGTAGGGTCACAATAACCTGTTGTATTGTCGACCAACTTACCCGTATTACGACGTATAACGGCATCATCAATATTGAAAAAAGAAGAACGTGGACGGTAACAAAAATCGATAATATCATCGTTGTTATCTTCTAAGATATAGTAGCCAAATATCCCTGTAATACCCATAATTTGCTTATATTGCTCACTGGCTGGAGAACCATTAACCGATATTTCAATCTTATTATTGACACTGTCCGCAGACTGCAAAAGCAAAGTGTTTATCTGATCGCTGGTTGCAAGTTTTAAATCGGTATTACTGTTGCGTACCGCTATGACTCCAACGAGCATAATCAGTATTAAAAACAGTAAAACCACAATCAATACTGCCCCGCGCTGGCTGGAATCTAATGAAGGATAAGTATTAGAATGACTGATATTCATGGCAAATTTTCACCTTTATTCATACGTACAGGACAGAGAGATTATCAACCTTACTTAACTAACACTGTTAATCACATTCACAATTCTAGCATTACGTAACAGGGTATTGGTTTCATAAACACGGCGTAAATATTTTGGTGCATTGGTTTCTGATTTTAGTGTCTGTGTCGTGCCAAGTATACTGAAGGCACTTGCACTATCATCAGGACTATTAGAGGTACTGCGGGTTAATAATGCGACTTTGATATTGGTAATATAGGGCTTTTCTGTCGTAAGTTTCATGTAATCTTTTACACTCATTTCAGTATAGCTATAACTTGCTATACCACTATTAACTACTGAATGTTTGACACCTAAACGAATATTAAATTGATCGACATTTTTTATAATAGTTTGCCCTGCTTCCATAAAGTTAGTAAGCACTCCATTACTTGCTATACGCCCAGCATCACAGTTGAGATTGAGATTTTTTCTATCTTTGTTGGTTTTTACACTGTCTTCGGTTAAAAAATAACGGGTAATGACACGTTCGTTTAACTCAATTTTCTCACCTTCACAGTCATACAATATTTGACCCGTTGTGTTGGTATACTGGAATGTAAGCTGATCACTTTTCTCACCAGTGTTAGATAAAGAACCATCCCATTTATGAATCCCACCTGCAGAATCCATGTCATGACTGCGCGTCAAGTAACCTTCTTCTAATTGAGTACTTGTTACAACATTTACTGCATCAGCATTGGTTGCGCTTGCCGTCAGCACAACTCCGCCCATCACAGTTTTATCATTAAGAGGCACGCCATCATTGCCAAGATTGGCAAGCCTTAATTGTTGTTCAATAGATTGAATGCCAAATACTGCTGAATCCTGAATCTCAGAACCAGCACTCTGTACACGATCCACACGTTGGCTGGTAATAAATACTTGAATGATAGCAGCCGATATCAATAACCCTAAAACCAGCGATATCATTAGTTCAATAAGTGTAAAGCCTCGCTGATATTTGATATCTTGTATCATTATGTGTTTCATTAATACGTCTCCACAATAATACAGTTACTGCCGCTTTTATAGATACCAGATGCATCAGCACAAGCATTTGCATTAGTAGCATCCATCGCAGCGGTAGTGTCGCCCCAAGCTGCTATGATACATTTCACTTCAGAGAAATTAGCTGTTCCAGGACAAGTTACCATTTTCACATTAATACCATAGCTGTATAGCTTATCGTATGCGTCTTTAGACTCATTAATGGCTATTTGCTCAGCGGAACAATCTATACAGCTTTCACGAGTTTTAGAAGCATCATTAATGGTAACTTGATAGGTAGCAATTTGTTGTGAGTTGGCGCGCATATTTTCTGCTAGCCCCCGAATGATGCTTAAAGCTTGAGTACGTACTAAGCTCTCATCAGTTGCACTTATAGCACGCATCTGCAATGCACTAAATCCTAATACGGCAACAGATAGCAATAAGACAGCGACTAAAACCTCTATTAGTCCGACACCTTGTTGTTGGTTAAGCTGACTCATTAACATGATCCTCCAAGCTGGATACTAATCTGTCCTAATTTACTGACCAAAATCTGTCGCGGATCGGCGGCATCACCGATATCACAGATAACTAAAGTCTCGGCGTCGGCCGTTTTATTAGGTTTAAAATCAACATCAACATCATCATCGCCATTAATAGTAGTCTTTGGATTGTAATGATAAGCAGTGATTTCATCTTGTGAACCACTGCTAGTATTGACCTTGAGTTTAATAGTACTAGAGACGTTATCATACGATACTTCAACTTCTTGACGACGAATCAAACTTTCGTTTTTTGCTTCTTTTAACGCATTAGCAAGTGTAGCCGTTGTCGATTTGACTCGCTGATTGGCAAGCTGAGTACTAATACTCGGCGCTGCTATACCGACAATAATGGCAAGCACAGCAATCGTTACCATTAGTTCAATCAGGGTAAATCCTGAGTTGGTTGTTCGTAGCGTAAGTGGTAGATTATTTGTAGATGCGTTCACATCAAATCCCTATTTATAACGGCAATTTTATAATAACTATTGTTTGTCTAATACCAATACTGAACCAAAAACATCAACAATGAATTCATATTGTCATATCATTTTTGCCCGTCTTTTTATTGTTATTCAATCAAAATTATGCAATTTATGTTCCATAATATTTAACAAAAGTTTTGCATAGAAATAACAATAGCCATAGCAGTTATGCAAGCTATTTAGAAAATATCATTTTATAAGCAATGCTATTGAGTGATAAGCACAGTATTTTGGAATATTAATAACAAATAAACATATATTATTTTAATAATATAGCGTTAAGGCAACATATTAGCAACATATTAGTAGTTAGCAATAGAGAGGAACAGATTTTAAGACTGATTTCCAT
Source organism: Psychrobacter sp. 1044 (assembly GCF_904846525.1). Classification (GTDB taxonomy): domain Bacteria; phylum Pseudomonadota; class Gammaproteobacteria; order Pseudomonadales; family Moraxellaceae; genus Psychrobacter. The sequence goes on from NZ_CAJHAZ010000015.1 coordinate 9,926, forward strand.
GCGCTAAAGCATAGGCAGAAAGATGGTATTTATAATTGGTTTGAATATCTGACATGGTGACTGTTTTAGACGGGGTAAGCAGTGTACGCCCCAATGCTTGTAAACTGGCACCCGTGGTCGCAACATCATCAAACAATAATAAGCGTTTCACAGGAGGCTTTTCGATTAAAACAAAAGCATTGTCTAGATTACTTAGGCGCTCAGCACGTGTAAGCCCTTGTTGACTGACAGTGTCGTCAATACGCTTTACACCATGCCATAAAGGTATCTGCCAATGCTTAGACAATTGCGCGGATAAAATACTGACAGGATCGAAGCCACGTTTGACCAGTCGTTGCTCGGTTGTTGGCATAGCGACAATCACGCTATTATCATGATGACAACCATGAGGACGTGGTAGCTGACGTATAGCATGCAACAATAACGGCAATTTGGTCATGTCTTCATGGTGCTTAAAAGCTCTGATCACTTGACGCAGCGGATACTCATAATAAGTCGCCGTTTGGATAGATAAAACCGTACCAGCAGCAATATCAACATTGAAGGGTTTCGGCAACCACGCGATACTGTCATGACAATGCGAGCAAAGTAGTCCGCTGTTAAAACGGTGGTTGAATTGCTGGCGCAAATTAGCGAAAAACGAAGGATTATTTGGCAAGGGTTTTAGAGAGTGTGGTATAGAATCAGCCGTTGGCAAGCTACTAAAATTTGATGAGAGGTAATTTTGAGATAGCTGAGATTGTGGCGTGCTGCGATAAACACGGCACAACTGGCAGCGTATATCTAGATACTCTGCCAGCCATAGTCCAGTTTGATAAGGCGCTAAAAGTCGCATGGACGATTATCAAAATGTGCGATGATATTAGAAACCTTTCCAATCATTCAGTACGATACCAAAGCCAATAGAGGTATTTTCGTGGTTATAATCGATGATGGATTCGCCATAGCCTTGGAAAACCTGAACAAAGCCATTAACATTCTCTGATAATGGATAAATATAATCGACTTGCGCCGCCCCTTTATTGGTGCTTGGATTGTAGCGGAATGTACCGCTCAGACTCTGTTGATCAGGCAAGTCATATAAGAATTTGATATCACCGTAACCCATGTAGTCTTCGATATCTGGATTGTCTTCACTGCTGCTGCTTTCACTATTCACTCGAGCCCACAGGCGCGGTACGATTGATAGCTTACCCCACTCTGCCCCTGCCATGAGATAAGCACGGTTCCATGAGCGTGATAACGGATCATCTTGTCCATTAGAATGATGAATGGCACCAGCACCAAGCATACGAAGACGACCACCAAAAGGTAAATCTGCGGTCACTGGCTGAGTCAAAAATATTTCAGGCTGATAGTCGGTGGCACGGAATGGTCGCGAGTTATCTTCGTTATAAACTTGCCAATGTGACTCTTGGGTATAACCAAACCACAAATCAGCACTGGTATCGAATAAGTCTTCGGCAACTTTGGTCTTCAAAGACAACTGAAATTTTAGTTCAGTATTGCGTATGTCATTAGAAGTAAAGGACTCCGTTTCCTGTGACGGCGTGCTTGGATCTAGGTTAGGGTCAAAGGTATAAAATACTGGCAATACATAGGTTGGTCGGTATGGCCTTACCGTCCAAGTCCCACGCTCACTGTTTTTATCAAGATCATAGGATAAACTAAGCGGTGTATATTTTTCGATATCTTTTTGAGTGACCCCAACATTTTCTAAAACTTGTGCTTCTCTTTGCGTTAGCCCAACGGTGTCTAAACCTTCATTAGTAGCAGGCGCGCGCGCAACTGAGTCAGTAGCGCCATTATTAGCACCAGCAATGGTAGATTTTTCTTCTACAAAGACAACTTGCGGATTACCTGAAAGCGTACTTTGAAAGGTTTTTGCCAAATCTACTGGCTGCTTAGTTGTGGTGTAGCTGGGTGTTTTACCTTCTTCGGCCACTTTGTCAAAGCAAGCCAAACGTGCGGCACTGGTCTGCACTTGGGTACATTCAAAAAACAATTTTGCTTGCTGAGCGATAAATTCTTTACTGACTACTTGGCGATCTTGCGCAGCTGTATTGGCATCCTGTGACACCTGATAATCTTCAAACTCAAACGCTGCCTCCGGTACTGGTAACTCATTATCGATCTGAGTTTTATCGGCAGCTTGGACTTGCACGGTAAAGCAGGTTAGCGCTAGACCAACAGCAATATTCAAATAATGCTTTCTTGTCTGAAATAACGTGTTTTTGCGCGCTGTAATAAGAGGCATAGGGCAGCGCTGTGCGGTGATATGGGAAAACATAAGTGTCCTTTATCTAACTGACATTATCGCCAGCAGAGTATATAAGATAATGAGTATGACCATTAGCGTCATCGCTAAAATAAACCCAATGACATTCAGACATAGAAGTCAGCAATTACAACGAGTAATGCGCCTTCAGCATTGTTGCTTTATTGTAATGAAAATGTGTGTACTATACTAGCCTTATCGCTGCCCTATACCAATGTAAATATCAATAATCAACGCTAAACCAAATGCTTAGCATCAGGATGTCAGGTAACCATTGGTAAAAATAAAAGAGCCAACGTACTGTATGAATAGTACATTGGCTCTTTTGTATTGTTAAGCCTTTAGAAAAGACTTATTCGTTTTATTAAGTATCAGTTATTAAGATATCAGTTATTAAGCATCGTCAACGTTTGCTCAAATTCTGGACGATCAATCTCACCTACTTGTTGATTGGTCAACTGACCGTCTTGATAATACAGCAATGCTGGCGGGCCAAACAATTTATAGCGCGCTAAGATAGCTTTAGAATCATCAGTAGTTTCTGTTATATCCAGTCTCACCAACTGCCAATCCTGCATCTGCGCTGGACGATTATGAAATAAGTTTTTATCCATAATACGGCACTCAATACACCATTCAGCAGTGACATCGACAAGCACTTTAGGGTTGGCGGCGATAATGGCATCTAACTCAGTCAGCGTCGTGACGGTTTTATCTGTTGTATTACTCATGGCTGGCTGACCAGTCGTCGTCTGCATCAGCGGAGCAGCACTCAAAGATGCCAGCGGATGCAAGCTATCATCGTTACCCAACGCCGCGCCGATAACTAAACAGGTTGCCCAAATACCGGCGATTAACCCTAATGCTTGGGTCAGCATACGACCTTTACCCAACCAACTCCACGCCCACATCGCTACAACCATAAACCATAACGCCCATACCATTAGCATCACGGGTGAGATAAAGACGCGCTCAATTAATAATAAAGCAACGGCAAAGAGCAATAAGGCAAAACCTTGCTTGACCCAGTTCATCCACGCGCCCGCTTTCGGCATAATTTTACCTTGGGTGGCACCAATTAAGATAAGCGGTGCGGATAAACCAAAACCCAACATAAATAAAGCTGCAAAACCCAGTAGTGGACTACCAATCGTCGATACGGCAAGCAGTGCCCCAAACAATGGCGCAGAAACACAAGGCGATACGACGAGCGCAGATAAGAAACCCGCGATTAAGCTACCACCCGTACTACCCAGCTTGCTATCCCCTGCTTGACTCAAGCCTTGCATTTTATTACTAATAAATCTCGGTAAGCGGATACTAAACACACCCAGCATATATAGTGCAAGTAGGACAAATACAATCGCAAAACCAATCAGGATAATGGGGTTTTGTAGCCAGCCGATAATGCCTAATGATTCACCAAACACGGCGATAACTGCGCCCAAAATACCATAAGCCGTTGCCACGCCAATAGCGTAACTGGTGGTGAGAATAACACCGCGTTTCACCGTTGGGTTTTCCTCACGGGCAACGATATTGGCAACGATTGGCAACATTGGTAGTACGCATGGTGTCAATGCCAAACCCAGCCCTGCTAAAAACAATAATACCAATGCCAACCAAGGGTGAGAAGCCAGACCAAAAGGATCGCTATCAGTGGCATTATCTCCAGCAACAGTATTGTTGATTGTCGCAGGAACTTCACTTGTCGCAGTGCCATCGACGCCTTGTTCATCTGCGCCAGAAATCGTATTGGTAGCGCCAAGCTCTCCCTCTAAAGCCTCATCATCCAACAAAGCATAATCAATCACCCCATCATCAGTCAGCGCTTGCTCTGCTGCAAGACTATCGGCAACCGTTGCACTTGACTCAGCGGTGTTGTCATTATCTGTCAGACTGTTGTTAGCAGCTTCTTGAGTAGAAGTACTAGCGCTATTTCCTGCAATTTGTGGCGTTGTAGCAGCGATATCAATCGTCGTTTTAATTTTTTCAGGTGGATAGCATAGCCCTGCTTTGGCACAGCCTTGCCAGCCAATCACCACGGCGGCATCGTTGACGCTTTTACCATTACTACTGCTCAAGGTCGTCGTAGCCACCATATTCGCTTGGTCAAACACCAGTACTTTTCCGAATGTTGGATCATCGATTGACACTGGCTTTTGACTAAAGATAAAAGGCACGGCGGTCACGCCAGCTGGCAACGTCAGTTTGATTTGGTCTTTATAAACATAATGCTCAGGCGTAATGTCAAAATTAATGGCTAAGCGCGTGCCATTATTGGTAGTTTTACTGCTATCACTGACTTGGAAAGCTTTGTCCACTGGTAAAAACTTCGTCTGTGCTGCATTTTTATCACTGCTAAATAAATCACCCAGCCCTGCCGCATGAGTCATCATGGGCATCGCAGCCAGTCCTGTAAACAACGAGCTACTAGAGACCGCAAATGCTAGTAGATAAGATTTTTTGGACGAGCGATGTACCGTTAGCGATGGTTTTTTTTCTATTGTCTTGATGGACATGAAGAGCTACCTATTTATTACCTAATATGCTATTTATTACCAATATTTGAGTCGATCGGCTTGTGGTCTATTTGCGTGTCACGGCGATATCAACCGTGGTTTTGATTTTCTCTGGCGGATAGCACAGCCCAGCTTTCGCACAGCCTTGCCACCCAATTATAATCGGTGCATTTTTTGCGCCTTTACCATTGTTAGTAGTCAGAGTCGTGGTTGCTACCATGTTTTTTTGGGTAAAAACGGGAACCTCACCAAAGGTTGGGTCGTCAATAGAGACTGGCGACTGACTAAAAGTAAAGGGGGTTGCACTCACGCCCTTAGGAAAACTGAGAGTAAGCTGATCTTTATAGACATAATGACCTGGCGTAATATCAAAATTAATAGATAAGCGCGTGCCCTTAGACGTGGCCTTAGTGCTGCTGATAACTTGAAACGCTTTATCGACAGGCAAAAACTTCGATTTTGCGGCACCATTATTAGCAAATAACTCGCCCAAACCTGCAGCTTGAGCGCTCATAGATGCCATCGACAACCCTATCATCAATGAAGTACTCATAATTGCAAGTGCGTGAGGCAACTTAGAGACTCGTTTATTTGTAATGACGGCTTGTGAGTTGAGTTTGTTGGTAAACATGAGTAATAACCTCTACTGGCTGATTTTAATGACAAATGAGCGGGGCGATATGACTGGTATCAAACGTATAGCTTGTTGGAAAAATGGATGGTTTGACATTATCTATGGGATGCCACGCCACTTATTTACTGATATAAAAATATCAACCAATAAGGTCTTATTGGTTGATATTTAAGAGCATTAGAACGACCGTCACCAATAAACATACTATGGAGTCAGGGATTGTTAGCTACCCATATTTTAACTGCTCGTCAAGCTAGTGCTTATAATTGGGCATAAAGATCAGCATCTTGACCTTCGCCGCCTTGCTGACCATCTGCACCCAGCGAGAATAAATCATAAGGACGACCTTCACTGCCTGGGGCGACATATTGCATCTCATTTTCCCAGCCATCTGTTGGATAGCCGCCTTTGATATAACCACCATCTGGGTAGTTTTTGGCCTCTGCTGGCGGTGTGGTTAATGCTTCTAAACCTTGTGCGGTAGTCGGATAGCGCGAATTATCAACCTTATACATATCAAGGGCGTTGGATACTGTAGCAAGCGCTGTTTCAGTGGTCTTGACACGAGCTTTATCACTTTGTCCCACCACTTTTGGGACAACTAAGCCTGCAAGAATTGCCAAGATTACAATCACGACCATGATCTCGATCAGAGTAAATCCAGACTGGTTATTACGCATAGGTAGTGGCTGACGGGCTCTCGTAGGAGCTGGCTTGCTGGCACTCATGGCACTCATGGCACTCATGGCACTCATGGCACTCATGGCACTCATGGCACTCATGGCACTCATGGCACTTATTGGCATAGTAGTTACTTGAGTTTTGTCAATTATAGTCATCGCTTTTGTCATCGCTTTTGGCATCAGGGTGATGTAAATAGGAAAAGTGGCGTTCAAGTAACATTAATAATCGGCAATGATCGGCGTATTAATGAGCACTGAAACGATTATCACTATAAACCATGATTTTATTTTTATCTAGGGCGTGTCCTCAATTCAATCGTTTACTTTCTAAATGGCCTAAAAATAGCTAAATTTTGCCAAACATCGTCAAATAGCTTATCAATATCTCGATATTATTTGCGCTACTTTCCTTGTTTGACGGTAATTTATCTCATTTTTATCACCATTTTTAAAATGAGGACACGCCCTAGCACCGCAAGTAGATTGTTATGAACCTTGATTTTTATAAGCATCAAGACTGAACCACAGCATGAGGAGTGATATTTATAAGGATAACTTTTAACTGACGCTTACTATAGCTTGATGGCTGGCTTTACCCTAGTAAAAACCTGGCTCAGTCAACAATCTACAACAGTAAGCAAATCTTAAGAAAGCTAGCGTAATATTTAGTAAGATGGCTACAATAGAAATGTGAGCGGGAGGCACACAAGCTCAGAAGATTTGAGTGCTCATTATCCTGCCAGATCATTCATATTGACAATCGGCAGCATCACTGCCATCACGATAATCATGACTACCACGCCCATCAGCACTAGCATCAACGGCTCAAGTAGCGATAATAGGGTACTGATAAAGTTAGTGGCTTCCGCTTCCTGCATATTGGCGGCGCGGCTGAGCATATTTTCGAGCTCGCCTGAGTTTTCACCACTTTTAATCATTTGCACCATCATCGGCGGAAAGTAACTGGACTTTTCTAATTGACTCGATAAGCTTGAGCCTTCCGTCACCCTATCAGCCGCAGTGATGATGGTTTTTTGAATGTGTAAATTGGTCGTCACCGCCGCACCAATATGCAATGCCTCAATCAACGGCACCCCTGAGCGTACCAATATCGACAATGTACTGGCAAAACGTGCTGCATTCAGCCCTTTTGATAACCGCGCCAATATCGGTAGTCTTAGCACGATGCTGTCTATCGCTAACTTACCCGCTTGCATCTGCGCAAAACGATAAAACAAAAACGCTGTTCCGGCCAATACTAGCAGCATCAGCCACCACCACTGCGTAATAAGATTAGATAGGCTAAGAACAATTTGGGTAATGAGCGGCAATGCCTGTTCAGACTGCTCAAACACTTTGACAATTTTGGGCACCACAAAACTCATCAAGCCCATAATCACGCCAATTGCCATCACCATCAGCACAATCGGATAAACCATCGCGCCTTGGATTTTCTTTTGCAATGCAAAGCGGTTTTCGGTGTAATCTGCCAACTGGTTCAAGATTAAATCCAAGTGACCTGACTTTTCACCTGCCGCAATGGTCGCGATATATAGTGGTGGAAAACTGGCGGCTTGCTGCAATGCTCGCGCCAAGCTCAAACCTTCTAATACATGCGAGCGCACGGCAAGCATAAGTGATTTGATATGGGTTTTTGGTGATTGTTTGGCGACGGCGGCAAGCGTTTCCTCTAACGGAATACCCGCTGCCAATAATACCGATAATTGACGGGTCAGCAATGCTAACTCGTAAGCAGACGGTTTTTTATAGCGGTTTTTATTCTGGTTTTGTCTATCATTGACGGCACTGACTTCAACGGGCGTCCATTGTTTATCACGCAGCTGCTGGCGAACTTGTCGCGCAGAATCACCTTCGAGCAAGCCTTTTTGCACACTGCCATGGTCATCTAACGCTTTATAATGATAAGCGGGCATAGCAGCGAATATCCTAAAGTGGTCAATAATAAAAGGTAATAAACAAGGACTTATAAAGGAGGTCTATCGAGATTTAATGGCTTAAAAAAGCGGCGTAGAATCGCTACTGTCTGGCATCAAACCTTGCAATAACAAAACATCTAAGTGCTGCTGCTGCAGTTTTTTATCGAAGTCGTTGACCTCAGCAATGAGCATTCTCTCGATACGCTTGTCACTGGCAAAGACACTCAATCGTGCACAGATAACTGCCAATTGATAAATACGTTTTTTACAGTAGCCATCCAGCCCTTGTAGCAGTCTAACCATGTATGGCGTCTCAAGACTGGCGTAATCGTAATCAGCTATAACCTGCGAACCAAGTGCCGTAACACCATAGCTAATAGATAGATGGGCACAAAAATAACAGCTGAATAAGTAGCCAACGACATGTCCAATATAATAGCCGCGGTCATAGGTAAAACTACTCACGCCGAAGTGCCCAAGTACATAGCTATTTAGACTGCCTTGATCACGAATAGGCTTACTGCTCTTTAATTTGCCAACGGTGGCAAAGCATAGCGGATTTCGCCCATCTTGAGTAGTCAGTTGCCAACCTGCTGGCTGCTGAGCTGGCATATGACGGACAATATCAGCGATGATGTCATCGACCACATGCAGCTGCTGCCAAAGACGCTCTAATCCATCGGTATCCATCAAGCCGCGTTTATCAAGCTGCTGTGCCAGCAAGTATTGCTGATGTTCTGCGAATTGTGATTTGAGCGTTTGTACCAAATAAGTAGGTCGCGTGGCAGCGGATGCCATATATAATAATCGCGTACGCTCATGCTGAGTACGATACAGTGCCACACGCTGCTCGGCAATATTCATCTCGCTAGCAGCAGGCTGCTGCATCGCGCTATAGGTGTTAGATAACTCATCAGCTGCGGCTTTAACGACCTCTTTAACGACTATCTCTTTAACAACTGCCTCTTCAATATCTGGCAGCGTAAACAGTGCCAATAACATCGCTTTGTCAGGTGTGGCACCCGCCTTGTCTTTTTGACCATGCTTGACGTTGCTTAGATTCATATCGCTTTGTTTTTTAGCGGACACAGCTGAGCCTTGTTGGCTATTGGCTCCTGCGCGTGGCTTTGCGGTCGGTTCAGTCATAACATACCATCAGCAGCAAAAATAAATATCATTTAGAACAAACGATCTGACCACCATACAGTGACATATCTTACGCTAAAAACAAGCGTTTGCGCCTAAATGACTCATTATTCCATAGTACCTGAACACAAGCACATTGTCAGCTGTCCATCGTCAAAATACTCTCTATCAACACCTGTCAACCATAGACGAAATATCTTCATAAAAGTCTCATACTTCACTATGAGTAAACAAAAAAGCGTTAAGGGCCTAATGGCAACCTTAACGCTTTTTTGGTGTATTAACGATACGTTATGCGATGTTTTCTTGTTGATATTGTTGGCGATAGGCTTTTGGTGATACCCCATAAACGCGCTTGAATGCTTGACTGAAGGTCGAGTCTGAGGCATAGCCAACCAACTCACTGATACGGCCAATACTGTTTTGCTGCAAGCGTAGATAACGGGCCGCCAAGCGCAAGCGATAATCAATGAGATAGGTCAACGGCGGCATACCAACTGTATCTTTAAAGCGCTGCGCAAAGCTTGAGCGTGACATTCCTGCGACTTCAGCCAGCTTATGAATGGTCCAGTTTTGATTGGGCGCTTGATGCATCGCTGCTAACGCCTTGGTCAAAAACGGGTCTTTCATGGCTTTTAGCCAGTTTTCTGTGGCCTCAGGCAAACTTTCAATATAAACCCGCAAACATTCAATCATCATAATACTTGCCCAATGATTGATGATCGCGGTCTTGCCCATGCGCTCACGCTCAGCTTCTAAGGTCAGCAGCTTAATCTCGACATCAATGACCTCAAACCTACCGTCAGACTCATCGTTGATTTCAGGCAAAATCGCAGGCAGCACAGACAACAAAGGGCGTATCATTTCTTTGTCATACTTGCATTCAATCAATATCAAAGACGAGTTAGGATCACCATTACCATCGATATCAAGGGTGTTTTCCTTACAATGAGTCAGCAACTCATCTAGCGGTAGCGCATCGTCACCATTATGATCTAAGGCATAGCTCACATGCTTATGAGCACTGGGAATCATAATCATATCGCCGGCGTGCGCCTGTCGCAAACCATTGCCGACGTCGATACAAAAGCTTCCAGACATCACTAAATAAAACAAAATCGTATCTTGTCTAGTGATGGAATAGGACCAATTACCAGTCCCATTCAAACGATAATACTTGGTTTCAAACAAATGCACGTTTTGTAGCAATACGCTCAATGCGTCCATTAATCACTTCCTCAATAATATAAGATCCATAGCAGCGCATCTCAGACAAGCACTCACATCCCTACTACGGTCTTAGGCTTACTTAATCTATTAAATATATTTTTTAACTGACTTTCTTAACACTCGTATCATCTGCAATGGATCAATTCTTAATGGATGACCTAATATATCAACGGGCTCTAAAACCTTATCATGATGCATCACTAAAAGCGTTGCCTTTGTTATTCTATATAAAGGCTGTTAAAGAATAACAAAGCAGGTTTAAGGCACGTACAGAGATAGCGAGCGTCTAAAAAGAGAACCTATAATAAAAATAAATAAGACAAAAGGCCAGTAAACCAATACAGAATCAAAGGGCTGATGAGTCTACAAATTTTAATCGCAGGGGGTAAGATAAGTTAAAACCAATCATACAGGCACAAAAAAAAGCCAAACATGGCAAGTATTATTATCTAGAATAAGGTTTTTATAATGAGGTAGAACAAGAAGAGGATAATGCAGAATAAAATATGGGGCGACTGATGGGACTCGAACCCACGACAACCGAGATCACAACCCGGGGCTCTACCAACTGAGCTACAACCGCCATAACTATTGCCTGATGAGGCAAGATTTGCAGGCTAAATGGTGCGCCTGGCAGGATTCGAACCTGCGGCCACCTCCTTAGAAGGGAGATGCTCTATCCAGCTGAGCTACAGGCGCTCTTAGAGGACTTTTATATACTAAAGCAAGTTTTAAATATATCAGAAACTAAACCATTATACATAAAAAAAAGCCTGTAAGGCTCTTAAAAATAGATGGTCGGAGTGATAGGATTCGAACCTACGACCCTCTGGTCCCAAACCAGATGCGCTACCAAACTGCGCCACACTCCGAAATTTCTATTATCACGATAGTTTGTTGATTAACTCGTTGTTGGCAATGCCACCAACTTGTTAACGTTCCTTGCTATCGAGGTGCACATATTAAGGGGAAAAGCCGATGGTGTCAACACCTATTTTTAATTAATTTAAAAAAACTGCTAAATTACTTAAAAAACGCTCATTTATCATAAAAACCACTATGACAAATCCTTTTCTCCACGATGCTAAGTGCTACTTACTCATCGACAGCGCTCATTATACTCTATTCCAATCAGGAAGCAAGCTGCCGTTTATCGTACCAGTAAGAACATTGAATGGTACGAGCCACAATGGCGCAGGAATTACTTTTTCACCAGCAACATTATGGTTATTATCATGGTTGTTGGGGCCATCAGTATTTTTATAATCATGCACTTGTTGGCTGAGCGCAACTGGTAACCGCTCATTATCTTGTACTGGATAAACCAGCCACACCTGCCCTGCTTGATAGGCCTGAGCGTAACTCATCAATTGATAAGCATCGCTGGCACTAATGCTGGCTGTCTGCGATAAATGCTTCCATTTAATATCGATGACATGGCTATAGTGACCTTTTTCTCTAGCTTCAATAACCGCAGTGCCATTCTGATTGTGACAATTATCATTAGCATTAGTTTTATATATGAGCAAATCAGGTCGTATAGACAGACATGCGCGCCCTTCTGCATCCGTTAGCCAGATACTTTGCGTTTGATATAACGGCTGATATTGTTGACTCACTTGCTGAAACATCGAGGCAATGCGCAGGCTTGCCCATTGCTCAAAGGCTTGATTCATATCTATCAGCAAGCATAAACGCGGAGAGGACAGATTTTGCCTAGATGGTTTATTTGGCGCAATACCATTACCTGTTGCCACATTGGACTGCATTAGTAACCAATAAGCCATATCTAACAACTGCTGAGCAGCCTGTAGTTGCGGTGCTCGAAGCGGTTGCACGGCTAACTGACGCTTTGCTTGCGTGTATATCGACTCTAACTGTGTCAGCTCTTGATAACTCAACGCCGCTACTCGCTGCCAAGCCTGCAAAAATTTAGGCGCATCTGCTTTCGATAGCGTTGATTGAAAAAATAAAGGCGTCATCAAAACCAATGTGCTCTTAATCAGGCGATTACCTAGCATGTCTTGGCTCAGTATACTGCTCTCACAGACAAACTTATGCGGCTGCATGCTATTGTGGCGCAATTGTTCTTTGATGAGCAGTCGACCTTGTAGCGATGCTTGATTGTCGACCTGCGTCTGATAGTGTTTGCTTGGTCGATAATGAGCCAGCCGCTGCAAAAACTGCGTGATAAGCCAATCTGATAATGGCAGTACGTCTATCGATAGCAGCGACAATTGACTGCTAAATTGACCTAGATTTTTCGTATTGGGTAACTTGTTTTTGGCATGACTGCTATTGGTCAAATCCGATAGCATGCCCTGCACCCATTGGCGAGCTTGCCTGATATCGGGGCGATGACTAGCATGACGACGACTGGCATTCTGTGAAAGGTATGATTGCTGCGCGACTTGATCGCTAGAAGTTTTTGCCGCAAGTTTGGGTAATATCTCAAGCGTCATGCCGCTAGGCAGTAAAATAACCCCTATATAATGTCCGACTTTTAACTGCCATTGTCCCTGTCTGTGCTTAATGCTAAAGACCGCAAACTCCTGCGCCATCAACCAATGGAAATCAGATACCCGTAAGAAGTCATGCGCTGTTAGACGCTGGTGTTCAAACACAGTGATGGTATTTACATCAAGCGCATTAACGTTGGCACTGTCAATATTATTGGCTATGACTTCATGACTGAAGCTATTATTTATCAACGCTGAGCACCTTTATGGATATAAACGTTGATAGACAGTCGGTTTGGCAAATTCACCTACCCTCGCGATGAGGTCGGTATTTATCCTATAGCCAGCTGTGCTCATAGACTGACCGAAAAATGCATTTTGACCAGTAAACAGCGGATTTTGACTACTAGCATTTACTTGGTCATTCACACTGTCATTAATGGATGTATGACTATCATGAATAAACTGCGCGCGCAGTGGCTGCTGCTCGTCTCTAAAGATATATTGCAAAGTACCCTCTTGCCCACCCGTCGCTTGCATTAACTGCGGAATGATTTGTTCAACCAACGCCGCTTGCAATTGTCCAAGATCCGTCACTGACCATAAAAAAGCATGACCCAATTGCGCTTCCATTCCCACTGTTTGCGTAATGCGATTATTCAAACCGGCTAATAGCTTTGCCAAATCTACCGTCGCTGCTGGACTGTCAGTTTCTGATTTTTGGGGCACATGAATGATGGGTAATAATTCTGGTTGCGGTGGACATTCGATAAAACGAAAGCGCCGACGTAATGCCATATCAAGTGGTGCTAACGAGTGATCTTGGGTGTTCATCGTGGCATAAATATCGATGTTGGCAGGGATGCTAAAAGCCCGTCCAGAATAGGCCAAATGAACAGTCATCGCATTTGTCATGCCAGCCCGTTTGTCTGGCTCAATTAGACTGAGTAGCTCGCCAAATACTCGTGACACGTTGGCGCGATTGATCTCATCAATTAAGATGGCATAACACTGCTCTGGATCATTTGCTGCCCGTTGACACAATTTTAAGAATGCACCATCTTGAATGGCGTAACTCATTTGAGATGAGCTACTCGTTGCATGATTAGACGCTACCATGACAGGACGAATGCCTTCGACAAACTCTTCATAGCCATACGCTTGATGGAAGCTGACCATGGTAAAACGCTGCTGGCTAAAACCTTGATTTGGGTTTGCTTGGCTTTGGTTGACACTGTTATCGCGCTGCGCTTGCTGAAATTCGGCAAGTTGCTGCGATAGCTCTGTTAATAACTCAAAGCTTTCTGGCAGCAAATACCACGCACCACCCTCATCTTTATCAAAATAGGCTTGGCTGGCACGGTTTTTATAAGTCACAGTTTTTGAATTGGTAGGGCTATGCATTTGAAGAACAGACCAAGCCGTATTGCTTAAGTTTTTTTCGCGTGCATTCTGTGCCGCTTTCGCGACAAAAAATGCATGATTGACGATTTCAGGCACTTTTACCAAGTCTTGGTGTTTAGATTGAAAATCCAAAAGTACCAAGCATACGATTTCACGCCAGCTAAGCTCTTGCAATAGCTGCCCCAACAAATCTGCCTCATCGGCTCTCGGCAGATAGTCGGTATATCGCTTAGCAATTTGTAACAGTCGATAGGTTTTTCCCGTACCAGCAACGCCTGTATAAATGATATTGGTCGGCGCATGAATTGACGTGTCAGGCATAGCTTCATCCAGCATAGAAAAAAGGAAATAAGAAAAATAATCAATAAGATACGCTAAACTGTCATCATTATAGCGTGGCTGTCTTTATGGCATCTAGCAGCACTGTTTATGAAAGCATCTGAGTGATACGATATTGCGTTGAGCGATAGCATTCCTAGCATCTAGGGTATCATGACGTTAGCCCTATTTTATAAGCGCAGCAGTTCATGCTAATAATAGTAGGCAGACGGCGGTTAATGTACCATAGTAAGCATGGCAGCTTGCACAATAGGCATCCTATCAGCTGCTATGATGAAATATATAACACTCAAAGCGTCATTTAATCTATCTACATTAAGGAATTTTGTATGTCAGGATTATTAAAAAAACTCCCTAGCAAGCTAACCAATAAATTGCCAGCCAAAACCTCTGACAGCACAAGATCGCCCGTCGAAAAACCCAACAGCTCGCTCAAGCCCATCAGCAATCAATTCACCAAACTGTTATCTGTTACCAAGTATTTACCTGCCAGCGCACGCTCGAGCATCTTATCCAAAGCCTTTGGTAAAGTGGTGCCATATGTGGGCACAACGGGCGTCTATTATGAAACGGTCGAACCCAACCAAGTCGTGGTGAGCTTAAACAACACCAAAGCAGTGCAAAATCATATTGGCTCTATTCATGCGGTCGCCATTACCTTACTTGCCGAAACAGCAACCGGTTTTATTCTGGGTTTAAACCTACCCTCTGACCGCGTACTATTAATTAAATCATACTCGGTTAATTTTTATCGCCCGATTAAAAAAGGCCAAATTGCAGCAGTGGCATCTTTATCGGATGAGCAGCGCTTAGATATCCTAAATACACCAAAAGGTGAAATGGTGATTCCGTGCGTCATTCATGACCGTGAGTCTGACAGTGATCGTGACCCTATCGTGGTTGAGATGACATGGGCTTGGATTCCTAAGTCTGAATTAGAAGCCCGCCGTCAAGGCAAAAGTAGCGAAAAGCCGCTAGAAGCTGACACTGAATCTAAAACAGAAGTCGAAGCTGAGCAAAACGACCAATAACTGGTTAAGCATAAGTAAGACATAATGTGTCATCTAGTGTGATGAGACATTATGTTTGTTAAACTTGTATAGTGAATTTAAAAAAATTGTGAAAAAAACGTATAATAAGGAGACAGCGATGTCCAAGATTACCCATAAATTGACTGCCCATTTAACTAAGGCGTTGCTCGTGGGCGCGTGCTCACTAGGCCTTGCTATGACAGCGAAAGCGGCGCCAATGGCAAATACCGCAAGTGTGACTAAATCTAGCCCTGTGTTTCTTGGTGATGGTGGTAATTATCCTTTTTCAGAAGCAGTACGGGTGGGCGATACGCTATACATGTCTGGACAAATTGGTTTTAAAGATGGCAAATTGGTCAAAGGTGGCGTCAAAGCCGAAGCCAAGCAAGCATTGGATAATATTAATGAAACCTTGTTAAAATACGGCTATCAAAAATCAGACATCGTCAAATGTATGGCGATGCTGACAGACATGGACGACTTTGACGATTTTAATAAAGTCTATAAAGCGGAATTGGCCAAACCTTATCCGGTACGTTCAGCCTTTGGCGTCGCTGAATTGGCGGCGGGTGCCAGCGTTGAAGTTGAATGTATCGCTGCAAAATAATAGCGATGTCACACGTTAAACTATTCAAAGCACTGAAGTATTCAAAGCACTGAAGTATTCAAAGCACTAAAGTATTCAAAGCAGTAAAGAATGACCATCAAATAACTGGCTACCATAGCCAGTTATCTTTTATCTGCTATACAAACCCTTTGGCTGAGGTAGATTAAACAATCACCAATGCACTCTAGGCACTTTATACAAGTATCGTGTCATCAGCTAAGGCACTCTCTTTCGTCACTCGTAGCACTTCCTCTAACGTCGTACGACCTGCAATGACTTTATGCAACCCATCCGCACGAATCGACGGTGTCTGCTGACGTGCGTACTCTTCTAGCTCATACTCGGCGGTATTACTATGAATCATACGGCGCAAGGTATCATCAACCGGCACCACTTCGTATATCGCCGTCCGTCCTTTAAACCCTGATTGATTGCATTTGTCGCAGCCAACTGGTCTGGGTAGATTGATAGGTGTAGTTGTTAAATTTTCAGCACCATTCTCTGAGACTGGCACAATACCAATTTCAGTAAATAATTTGGCTTGCTCACTATCAGCAGCCTGCCAACCATGACAATGCGGGCATAACGTACGCACCAAGCGCTGGGCGACGACACCAATTAGCGATGACGATAATAAAAATGGCTCAACACCCATATCTTGCAGACGCGTGACGGCACCAATAGCGGTGTTGGTGTGCAAAGTTGATAAAACCAAATGTCCTGTCAAAGATGCTTGTACAGCAATCTCTGCCGTTTCTAAATCGCGAATCTCACCAACCATGACTACGTCTGGATCTTGGCGTAACATTGCACGTAAACTTTTGGCAAAAGTCATATCGACTTTATTATTAACCTGCGTTTGCCCAATGCCATCGAGCTGAAACTCAATCGGATCTTCAGCGGTCAAGATATTACGGGTTTGGTCATTGAGATCGGTCAGTGCTGAATATAGCGTCGTGGTTTTCCCTGAACCTGTCGGCCCTGTCACCAAAATAATGCCGTGTGGGCGATGGATCAAGCGTTTTAGCTCGCTATAATCATTATCAGACAGCCCTAAATACGTCATATTCAGGCGACCTGCTTGCTTATCTAATAGACGCATGACCACGCGTTCACCAAAGCTCGATGGCAATGTCGATACCCGCACATCAACCTCACGCCCTGCCAGCCGTAAGCTGATACGTCCATCTTGTGGCACACGCTTCTCGGCAATATCGAGCTTGGCCATGACCTTGATACGTGACACCAATAATGGCGCTAATTGGCGTTTTGGCGTAATGATTTCTTTTAATTCACCGTCAACACGAAAGCGAACGACCAAGCGTTTTTCAAAGGTTTCAATATGGATGTCTGAGGCGCTTAAACGTATCGCTTCGGACAACAATGCATTGATGAGACGAATGATAGGTGCATCATCTTGCTGATCCATCAGATCTTCAGTTTCAGGGACACTATCTGCCAAACTATCAAGATCAGGATGGTCTTCGAGCCCAGCGGCAATATGTTGCGACTCACCAGTATTGCCTGCATAAGCGGCGTTCATGCGCTTTTCAAAGTCATCGGCGCTGATGCTTTCATAATTAGGCACACCGCGCACGCCCTGCTGCTGCAAAAACCGCACTGCCTCATTAATCGCCGATAATGGCGTGGCTTTGGTCAGCACCAAAGTCGCTGGCAGCTCAGGATCAATGGCAAGTATGGCCAAAATTTGATGGCGTTTCGCAAAACTGTACGGCAGTTGCATCATAAAAGCGACCTGATAGATAAAAATAAACTAAGAAAGAAACTCGTGTCAAAGCGTGGCAAACGTATTATGCTTAACTGGCTAAACCAAAAAAGACTGCAAGTAAGATTGCATGATTTTGTTATAATAGCATTTTGTTTTACTCGCCATTAGGATTTTCAGTTATGTCAGAGAACACAAGCACTGCTACTCATCCGACGCCCCTTTTACAAGACACTTTTACGGTCGGGAGTCGTACTTTTTCTTCTCGCCTGTTGGTCGGTACGGGCAAGTATAAGGATATGACTGAAACGGGCGCCGCCATTGGCGCGTCGGCAGCAGAGATTGTCACTGTTGCTATTCGTCGTACCAATATTGGTCAAAACAGCAATGAGCCCAATCTACTTGATGTGATTTCCCCCGATAAATACACCATTTTACCCAACACTGCTGGTTGTTTCGATGCCGAGACTGCCATTCGTACCTGTAAGCTTGCTCGCGAGCTGTTAGGCGGGCATAATTTGGTTAAGCTTGAAGTATTGGGCGATGAAAAAACCCTCTACCCGAATGTGATGGAAACGCTAAAAGCTGCCAAAGTATTGATTGATGATGGCTTTGAAGTGATGGTTTATACCTCAGATGACCCTATCGTCGCTCAAGAATTAGAAAGTATGGGCTGTGTGGCAATTATGCCACTTGGTAGCTTGATTGGTTCAGGTCTTGGTTTGCTGAATCGTCACACCCTCAGTCTTATTATCGAGAATGCCAAAGTACCGGTATTGGTCGATGCAGGCGTTGGCACGGCCTCTGATGCAGCGCTGGCCATGGAGCTTGGCTGTGATGGCGTCCTGATGAATTCGGCGATTGCCAATGCGCAAAACCCAGTCATGATGGCCCATGCCATGAAGCATGCCATCTGGGCAGGGCGCGCGGCGTTTTTGGCGGGTCGTATGCCAATGCGCAAAATGGCGACTGCCAGCTCACCGCAAACAGGATACTTTTTTCAATAGCTTTTAAATTTAATGACTATTATTAAATTCATAGTATTTAATAAAAAGTCAGCTATAAAATAATAATAAAAGAAGTAACTCTTACTCAACTTATCGTCATAAAAGGATTTATTATGCGGCTTCTCACAGCAGTCGACCAGTTGTTTTTACTTCTTGAGTCGCGTAAACAGCCCATGCATGTTGGAGGTCTATTCCTATTCGAATTGCCAGAGAATGCGGGTAGCGGTTTTGTTTGCCAATTGGTCAAACAAATGCAAGATTCTGATGTGTCACCTACCTTTCCTTTTAACCAAGTGCTTGAGCATTTGGCTTTTTGGAAAAAGGACAAGCATTTTGATGTTGAGCATCACCTGCATCATGTTGCCTTACCAAAGCCTGCACGGGTTCGCGAGTTATTGATGTATGTTTCAAGAGAACATGGTCGGCTGTTGGATCGTGCCATGCCATTGTGGGAATGTCATGTGATTGAGGGTATTCAACCAGAAAACGAAGGCGACCCTGAGCGTTTTGCCCTATATTTCAAAATTCACCATTCGTTGGTTGATGGCATTGCTGCCATGCGCCTTGTCAAAAAATCATTATCACAATCGCCCACTGAGCCAGTAACGCTACCGATTTGGTCATTAATGGCACGTCATCGCAATCAAGTCGATGCGATTTTACCCAAAGAGCGCTCCGCATTACGCATCATTAAAGAGCAAATATCTACCATTAAGCCTGTATTTACCGAATTACTGGATAATTTGAAAAATTACGGTGATGACAGCTATGTCGGTACTTTTGATGCGCCGATGAGTGTGCTTAATAAACGCATCTCAGCATCACGGCGCATAGCCGCACAGTCTTATGATATTCAGCGTTTTAATGATATTGCTGAGCGACTAAATATCAGTAAAAACGATGTGGTTCTGGCGGTATGTGCGGGTGCCATTCGTCGTTACCTCATATCCATGGATGCGCTGCCTAGCAAGCCACTCATTGCTTTTGTACCGATGTCGCTACGTACGGATGACAGTGTGGCAGGCAATCAATTATCCTTTGTACTGGCCAATTTGGGCACGCATTTAGATGATCCTTTGAGCCGAATCAAACTGATTCATCGCAGTATGAATAACGGCAAACGCCGCTTTCGACGCATGAATCAAGCCCAAGTGATTAACTACAGCGTGATTGCCTATGCTTGGGAAGGTATCAATTTAGCGACCAGTCTATTTCCCAAAAAGCAGGCGTTTAACCTGATTATCTCTAATGTACCTGGTTCTGAAAAACCGCTATATTGGAATGGTGCACGTTTACAATCGTTGTACCCTGCTTCTATTGTCTTCAATGGTCAAGCAATGAATATCACCCTTGCTAGTTATCTAGATAAGATTGAATTTGGGATTACGGCTTGTAGTAAGGCACTACCACATGTACAAGAAATGCTGACGCTTATTGAAGAAGAGTTGCAACTGTTGGAAACTATTAGTAAAGCGCTTAAGTTCCAAGGCATTACGGTTGAAGATAAAAGTGGCTATAAGAATAATGGTAAAACAAAAAAGCTGGCTCCATAATGGAACCAGCTTTTTAGTGTTAAGTTGTCTTAATAATTATGCTTAAGTGGTGCTTAAAATGCATCACCCCACGTTGGGACAACCACTTGCATCAATGGCTTCAATAACTTAATGTTACAGGCGAAAATAGAGCCTGAAGTCATTGAGTTGTGTGCGCCTGTATGGTCAACCACCACGCCACGTGCTTCGGTCACGATAAGCTCACCTGCCGCGATATCCCAAGGCTTAATTGACATCTCAAAATAACCATCAAAACGACCAGCAGCGACATAACATAAATCAAGCGCAGCTGAGCCTAAACGACGAACTTGACCGCCTGCTTCAGAGATTTTCTGTAAGCTTTCAAAATGCTGCTTGGCATAAGAAATGATTTCGCCATTGCGCTTACGCTCAAGCGGATGACCAGTGGTAAATAGACCGCCATCAATCGTTTTGCGCTCGCTCACTTGCATACGGCGATTGTTCAAGCGCGCGCCTTTACCACGGCTAGCAGAGAACATCTCATCACGGACAGGATCATAGATCACGCCATGTTGGGTTACGCCTTTATGCTGTACGGCGATAGACACACAAAACTGCGGCACACCATGGACGAAGTTTTTGGTGCCATCTAGCGGATCAATAATCCAGCACCAGTCCGCATCTTCACCGCGACCTTCTTGCATACCAAACTCTTCACCCAAGTACGAGTGATTTGGATAGCTGGCTTTTAGGGTTTCAATCGTCAGCTCTTCGCTAAAGCGATCAATACGGGTAACCAATCCATCAAGCCCTTTTGACTCAATATCCAACTCGATTTTATGGCGGTTTTGATGCGCATATAAAATCTCTTTACCAACTTTTTCAGCAGTACGTGCTGCGATGACGACCATGGGTTCCATAAATAACCTATTTGCTTGATGAATGAATGTCAAAAATAAGACGAACTCTGTGCCCACAACATGCCAATCAGCCGCTGCATCACACTGTATTTATACGATTAAAAAAATGCGCCATTTAAAAGCGATGATCGCATTATACTAAAATTGTTCGATAAAAAACGAAAAAAACCATGACGTTCGCCAAACCAACCCAAATTTTGGTGGTCATCACAAACTGCGTAAGTTGTAAAAAAGTCAGCACCTACGACTAAGTAGGCGTTCGCTCTATCGATCGAGCTTTTATCTATTTAACCAATATTCTGTCCAAATGACAGTTTAAAAACTTAAAAACGTTCAAAGGTATAACTTACGACAGAAGCTTTTCAAGCTGCTTTACCACACCATTAACATCTAAACCACAATCAGCCATTTGCTCTGCTTGTGAGCCATGGGCGACAAAGCGATCTGGAATGCCGATATTAATAACGGCAGGATGGTTGTTTTTAAAGGCTGGCGATTCGTTAAGCAAATACTCATTTACCGCACTGCCCGCGCCGCCCATAATCATGTGCTCTTCCAAAGTCGCAATGTGTGTAATACCTTGCTCTAACAACTTTTCTAATAATGCCGTGTCTAAAGGTTTTACCCAGCGCATATTAATGACATGTACCTGACAGTCTGATTCTATATTATTGTCAATTAGGCTTTCTGCCGCTTGCTGAGCCGTCGCAACCATGGTGCCAAATGCGAGTAGCGCCAGCTTTTTAGGCGCATCCTCACTACCTAATACCGACTCTACCACTGCCTCGCCAACGTTATAAGTCTGTGCTGGCAATGCAATAACTGCGCCAGTACCGACACCGCGCGGATAGCGTACTGCCGTACAGCCTTGGTATTCATAACACGTATTAAGCAGATGGTAACATTCGTTTTCGTCTTTTGGCGCGGCAATCAGCATATTGGGCACGCAGCGTAAAAAGGCAAAATCGAATACGCCTGCATGCGTTGCGCCGTCTTCACCGACTAGGCCAGCACGATCAATAGCAAACATCACATCAAGGTTTTGCAAAGCCACATCATGGATAAGTTGATCGTAGCCACGCTGCAAAAAGGTTGAATAAATCGCGACGATAGGTTTGACGCCTTGGGTTGCCATACCAGCAGCCAGTGTGACTGCGTGTTGCTCGGCAATGGCTACATCAAAAAAACGCTCCGGAAATTGACGGGCAAAATCAATCATCCCCGAGCCTTCTTCCATAGCAGGTGTGACGGCAAGCAGCTTATCGTCTGCGACTGCTTTGTCACATAAGAATTGCCCAAATACTTGCGAGTATTTTAATGCAGGTTTGGTGTTGGGCAATGATTTTTCTGTGGCGACAGCCTGAGTATCATTCTTGATTTCGACAGGGAGCTTGCTGATAGCATGATAGCCGACGGGATCTAACTCAGCTGGGGCAAAACCTTTTCCTTTGGTGGTATAAATATGGACTAAAACAGGCCCTTTTATCTGCTTGGCAAGTGACAATACTCGCAGTAGCTCAGGGATATTATGACCATCAAACGGACCAAAGTAGGTAAAACCAATCGCTTTAAATAAATTGTCTTCTAACTGCGGCACATCGCGCATCTCTTTGTGACGCTTACGGCGATCAAAGCCTTGCATATCAGGGCGCTGGCATAGTACTGGCTCGCCTGCATCAGAGATATCAACCTGATACCCTGACTCCCACAGCATCGCTAAATGCCGTGAAAAACCACCGATAGAACAAGAGATCGACATGTCATTGTCATTTAAAATGACCAATAAATCCGCATCTTGTTGCACCGCATCATTCATCGCTTCAAACGCCATACCACCGGTCATTGCACCATCACCAATGATACAAGCAACGGTTTGCGCGCGACCTTGATAACGCAGTGCTAAGCTCATGCCTAGACCAGCTGAGATTGACGTCGATGAATGACCAACGCCAAAGGTATCGTAAACGGATTCTGCACGCTCAGGAAAAGCAGTCAAACCATCTTTTGAGCGAATCGTCGCCAACTGGTCACGGCGACCCGTCAAGACTTTATGAGCATAGGCTTGATGACCCACGTCCCAAACGATTTGATCTTGCGGCGTATCTAGTAGGTAATGCAGCGCGATGGTCAATTCAACCACGCCCAAATTAGCACCAAAATGCCCACCGCTTTGACCTACTGAATACAATAGAAATAGCCGCAGCTCATCAGCCAAGGTGATAAGTTGAGCGGTTGTCAGGGCATTAAGATCAGCTGGCGCTGCAATGCTATCCAGCAAAGGCGTATCAGGACGGACGCGTGGAATCACAGTATAAGTCTGCTGTAAATTCGACAGCTGGGCAGCAGAATCGACAGCTGGCATAGATACGGACTGAGACTGTGGGGAATGAGGTGACTGCTGCATAAACCGTACGATACCTACCAATCTGCTGACAAGACAGCCTCTTAGTGCATAATGCTACCTAAGTGACGTCAATAATATCTACACCATTATTGGTGTAATCGACCATATAACTGTTCATAAATTTATTCAGGCAGCCTCTATGTCTTTATATAAACATATAGAAGCTTCGCCGAATAGCACATACGCTGCCGTCATAGACAGCGATGGAGCTTTGCTTTGACGCTTTTATAACAAGGGATAATATTATGCCTTATTATTCTGCATCAATATCGGATGTTAGTGACGACATAGTAATGTAAGGGCAAAGACTTGTCACTGTATCCGTCAAAATAGTATGGCATAATAGCATTTATTTTTAATTGTCGCTTTAATCATCGTGCGTCGTTTGTGAACTTTGTGTGTTTTTATAATAAAGACAATCAGCATGCACTCTTTACGAATGAATTATACTGGCATTATCCTACTTTCATCATGCAGCTAGGATGTCATCGCTGTTTTAATATGGTTAAAAAAGACCCTCTACCGCCACGCTTATCGGCTTATGCAGGACGTTAATGTCATATCAATTTATTACCAGTGCCAAACTACCTACTCGTCACGGCGAGTTTGATATTCATATCTTTGAAAACAACGAAGGTCAAGAGCATGTGATGCTGACTGTTGGTCTGCCTGTCGTCGATCAACATACGGCGGACAACTCACCGAGTCAAACGGACGCCACGCGAGCAGAAAAAACCATTCCATTGATTCGTATTCATTCAGAATGCTTGACGGGCGATGCTTTTAGCTCATTAAAATGTGACTGTGGGCCGCAGCTCAACACGGCGATGCAAGCAATACAAGAGACTGGCTGCGGGGCTATATTATACTTGCGCCAAGAAGGTCGCGGTATTGGTCTGACCAATAAGATTCGCGCTTACGCCCTGCAAGACCAAGGTCATGATACTTTAGATGCCAACCTCATGTTGGGCTTACCCGCTGATGCGCGCATTTATGATATGTGCGGCCCGATGCTCGCTCATATCGGTGTTGACGCCGTCAGACTCATCACCAACAATCCAGACAAAGTGGCTTATCTAACCGAGCACGGTATTAATGTCGTGGAACGCGTGCCTTTATTGGTTGGGGTAAATGATATGAATGCTGAATATTTAGCGACCAAGCGCGACCGCATGGGTCATTTGTTAGATAAAGATTTCAATACCGCGTTACATCTTAATAAATAGACATCAATACACTAAATAAATAGATATTTTATGAGTATTTCAAATACAGATAATAAGACAGAGCTATCAGCGGCAAACTTAACAGTGCCAGCCAATAACGACATCATGCGTGTGCGTGAGTTTTTGGTCGATTTGCAGGCTCGTATCTGTCAAGCCTTAGAAGCGCAAGAACGCGATGGCAGCAGTGATAGCCAAACGTCGGCGGTCTTTATTCCTGATGACTGGGAACGTCCTGAAGGCGGCGGCGGTCGCTCGTGTGTCCTAGCAGATGGTGAGGTAATTGAAAAAGCAGGTGTGATGTTCAGTCATATTCACGTGCATAACTTGCCTGCTTCAGCTACTGCACGCCATCCCCATATCGCTGGTCGTAAAGCCCAAGCCATGGGTGTCTCATTGGTTGTCCATCCCAAAAACCCGAACGTCCCAACCAGCCATGCCAATGTGCGTTTATTCGTTGCTGAAGCTGAAGGCGAAGACCCTATCTGGTGGTTTGGTGGTGGTTTTGATTTGACGCCATTTTATCCCGTACTCGCTGATTGCGTGCATTGGCATCAAGTCTGTCATGACCTGTGCGCGCCTTTTGGTGACAGCGTCTACCCTGATTTCAAGCAATGGTGTGATGAGTATTTTCACCTACGTCATCGTGATGAGCAGCGCGGTATTGGCGGCTTATTTTATGATGATGTCAATACAGAAAGTCGCGGCTGGGACTTTGAAACCTGCTTTAATTTTATGAAGGCGGTCGGCAACGGTTATCTTGACGGTATCATGCCCATCTTTGAGCAGCGTAAAGATACCCCTTATACCGAGGCACAGCGCGAATTTCAACTTTATCGCCGTGGTCGCTATGTTGAGTACAACCTTGTTTATGACCGCGGCACTTTATTTGGACTACAAAGCAATGGTCGTATCGAGTCTATCTTAGTCAGTATGCCGCCGCTTGCCAGCTGGCATTATCGCTTTGAGCCGATTGAAGGCTCGCCTGAGTTTGCATTGACCGATTTTTATCTGAAACCACGCGATTGGTTGACTCTATAGTTTGTGTGAATATAATAAAGGCTAAGGTACTTGTTAGCTTGTCTTTAGAGAGTATCAAGAAGGTCAGCTATCCATGCTGACCTTCTTATATGAGCGAAAATCACTGACTCAAAAATTACGATGATATAACAACTAAATTTACGTTCACTGCACAGATAACCGTTACAATGAAAACTATTGTTGGAAAAATCCTTTAGAAGCGAATGCGTTTCCAAAAGATGATGAGGTGATTTTTATAACAATACGCTTTATTTAAAAGCAGTATTTAGAAGAAACCTTTTAATTTAGAAGAAGTTTTTTTATAAGAAGTCTTTAAGGGCATATATTTAAAAACAGTATGTAAAGCCAGCGTTTATAAGCGCGCCTACTACTAACCAATTTTACAGGAGTAATTCACATGGCACAGGTTCATACCAACCAATCATTAAAATCTATCTTTGGCATCACATTGATGGCAGCCGCCCTAGGTCTAACAGCGTGTAGCACTGCCACTGACCCTGATGTAAAAGCCCGCCAAGATAGCATGAAAAGCTATGGTGATGCGATGGGTGTCATGGGTGATATGATGAAAGCACCTGACACCTTTGATGCCGCCGTATTCAAAGAGCAAGCCGCATTTTTAGCAGAAGACGCTGCTACGCCTTGGAGTCATTTTGAAAATAAAGAAGCCGTTGGCAATGCGACTGATGCCGTTTGGTCAAATGCCGATGGTTTTCGCGCAGAAGCAGAAAACTTTCAAAAAGTCACTGCTGAGCTGAACGCTGCTGCACAAACAGCCACTAGCATCGACGATGTCAAACCAGCCTTTGGTGAAGTCGGCGCTAGCTGTAAATCATGTCATACCGATTTTAAAGTCAAAACTGACTAAATTTTCATAAATTGATATCGTAAAAAATCCGCCATGTCATTTGATAGGGCGGATTTTTATTTCGAAGATATTGTGTAAAAGGCCGTTCTTTAAAATAACGCGCTAAATAAATTACTCTGCCGCTGCTTTATTAACATCGTTATTAACATCGATCGCCTTTTGCTCATGCAATTTATTCACAATCGATGTCACTGATGGGTCACTCAAATCTATCGTGCGTATCGGGAATGGAATGTTGACGCCTGCTGCATCGAGTGCGCTCTTAATCTCTACGATCACTTGATGAATCGACGTCACTTTGTTGGCTTGAGTGCCATCTTCGATAAACCAACGTACCATCAAATCAATCGTTGAATCACCAAAACCCGTAGCAATCACACTTGGCTGCGCTTTCTTCGATACGCTTTCGACTTTATCTAACGCCTGTAGAATCTCAGCTTTTGCTGCTTCGATATCATCTTCATAGCCAATACCGACAGCCACTTGCAAACGGCGCTGCTTATAGGCGGTATTAACAGTCAATGCTGAGGTATACAAATCAGAGTTGGGAATAACCACTTGCCGACCGTCATACGTCTTAATAGTCGTGGCGCGTATCTTAATATCCTCAACCGTCCCTTCATAGTCGCCTGAGACAATCTGATCACCGATGCGAAACGGCTCTGAGATCAGCAGCAAAATACCAGAGAGCAAGTTTTGAAAAATATCTTTAAAGGCAAAACCAATAGCGACGGAACCAATACCGAGTGCACCAATCAGCTTAGCAGGGGTAAATCCTGGCACGGCAATCACCATAGCAATCATAAAACCGATAAAAATGATGAGTGCGCCGCCTACTCGCTGAAACACTTTAACCAAGTTCTGATGCCGACTGCGACTGCCTAAAAGTTTGTATACCACTTTTTTGAAGACAATCGATAGAAACCAAAAAATCAGAATAACAATAATTGATGCGACAAAATAGGGAATGCGTTCAACAAAGCCAACCACTATCTCATTTGCTGAATCAATGATGCTTTGATATGTCAGCATATCTGTTGTCACTGGTTCAGCCGCTATATTGGTATTTACTGTCGTTTCTGCCTCAGAGGTAGGCATCTAGACGTCACTCCTTTGGTTGGTTGGCTTTATGCTTCCATTCACTCGATTAATTGATTGTTTGACTGGGGCATGTCCTAGATTAACTGACGTATTGACGTACCAGCCTGTCAAGCTAGCCCATTAAATCTGCTTGTACAATTTCAATCCAGTAGCCATCAACATCTTTGATAAAGGCAATGTTTTTCATACTGCCATCTTCTGGACGTTTTTTAAATTCGACATTATTTTTATCAAACCAAGCAACCGCTTCATCGAGACTAGGTACGCTAAAGCAGATATGTCCAAAACCTTGTGGCTCACCATTACCATCATGATAACTAAAGTCAGCTTTCGTTTCGGTACCATAATTATGGGTCAATTCTAAGATGCCGCGTTGACGGAAGGCAAAGATTTCCAAATCATCACCCGCGGGCAAATTGTCGCGCTCGCTTTCGGTTAACTTGGCTAAAAAGTACAAATCAAAACCCATATCAGGGAATTTTTTTACCGCCAGTAAAGTCATACCAAGGACACCAGTATAAAACGCCAACGACTTGGCAGGATCTTTGACACGTAGCATGGTGTGGTTAAAAGTAAAACCTGTCGTCTGTACTGAGATAGGCTGCACACCATCGGTATTGACGCTGCTCGTTGGCTGGGCGATAAGTGCTTCCTTATTATTATCAGTGGCTGAGCCAGTATTTGCTGTAGACATAGTCATCCTAATATTGACAAAATAGAGAGTTTAAAAGCAAGCGCGTGAATATTTTTTACGCGCTTGACCCTTTATATCATAATAAAAAATCGCGAAAGCATTGAGTGGGTTTTGTAAGAGCGCACACTGGGTGCTACCCATTTAACCGATTAATTAGCTGTCTAAGAAACGTACTTTTCCTGTCTCCAAATCATACTCTGCACCCACGACCAGCAATTGACCGCTATTGGTTAAGTCCTCTAATGCCCGCGAGCCATGTTTGAGCTGGCTAACTGACATACGGACGTTGGCGCGGATAGAGCGATCGACCAACTCGTCTGCATCGACATCTTGACCATTGGCAGTGGCCAGCTCATGCAAATTATAAACGCTTGGGCGAATGCGATCGACAATCGACTGCAAGTTGGGCGAATAGTTTTTCTCAGGATTGATCAGTGTCTCAACACAAGCCGTGACAGCGCCGCAATGTGAGTGCCCAAGCACGACCACCAATTTTGTACCGAACTTTTCGGCCGCAAACTCAATCGAGCCAATCTGTGAAGGCGCGACGACATTACCAGCGACTCGAATAACGAACAAATCACCCAAGCCTTGATCAAATACAATCTCAACTGGTACTCGTGCATCCGAGCAACCCAAAATAATGGCCAAGGGATCTTGATCTTTAACCAATTCAGGTCGTCTTTGCATTGTTGGATCAGTAGTGGTCAAACTATCTATGTAGCGCATATTGCCTTCTTTTAAAAGCGCAAGAGCTTCTTGACCGGTTTTCGGGCGTGTATCGTTAGGCATAAGACATCCTTTATCATTAATAATATTAGCGTTATAAACAGCTTTCCACACATGTATTCAAACATAGATTTGCGAATGGCTACTAACCTATCAGGCGCATTGTGTTTGTCTGCCATACCGTGATTGTATAGGAATAAAAACCAAAAAATGATAAAAATTTTTGTTTAAATATCATCATAGAATGGCAGTTATTGCCAATCATACAGAATTATAAAGTTGGAAGTGAAACTGAAAAACAGAAATGCATTAGCCAAAACCGAGCATCAAACAGACAACACCGAACTATCAAGCATCAACAGCCATTGACAGCATAACCGTGTTGCTCGCAGAACTTATAACGAACTTGCACTGATTTATATCAAGGGTTTGTTATAATACGCGGCGACCAAATCGGGTTTACACCCATCGCTTATATCCATATCAAATCACCTTGACCACAGTGTCCTAAATAAATAGCTGTACTGCGATGTCGGACACGTAGGAATAAATATTATGACCAATTCACCGCCAAATATGCACAGAGCCTCTGCATCAGCTCAAGATGACAAAGTACTACTGCAACTGACTGGTCTAAAAAAAACCTATGATCAAACTGAAGTATTAAAAGACATCAATCTTGATATCAAGCACGGTGAATTTTTGACGCTGCTTGGTCCATCAGGCTGCGGTAAAACAACCTTACTGCGCCTAATCGCTGGTTTTGAGCAGCCAAATGCTGGGGCAATTTATCTAGACGGCGTACAGATGGCAGGCTTGCCAGCGGATAAACGTCCCGTGAACACAGTGTTTCAGCAGTACGCCTTGTTTCCACATATGAGTGTCGCGCAAAACGTTGCTTACGGGCTTAAGCTCAAAAAAGTACCAAAAGATGAGATTCAAACCCGCGTGCGCGAGATGCTCGCCATGGTACAGCTGGAGCATTTAGCCAATCGCAGACCACAAGACTTGTCTGGTGGTCAGCAGCAGCGTGTCGCCATTGCACGAGCCGTCATCAATCGTCCTAAACTGTTGCTACTTGATGAGCCCCTATCTGCGCTCGATCATAAACTGCGTTTGCAAATGCAATCTGAGCTTAAACGGCTGCAACGAGAGCTTGGCATCACTTTTGTATTTGTCACCCACGATCAAGAAGAAGCGCTATCGATGTCGGATCGTATCGCCGTGATGAAAGATGGCACTTTTCAGCAAATCGGCACGCCTATTGAGATTTATGAAACACCCGCGAATTTATTTACCGCCAAGTTCATCGGTGAGACCAACTTGTTTAAAGCGGAAGTCAGAGGCGTTTATCCTAACCAACCAGATCGCGACGGTCGTGTGACCAATGGCCGTATCGAAGTCGAAGTTTGTGAAGCACAAGCACAAGATGGCCCGACCACCTTACGCAATTTACGCCGCCCTGATTTTGCTAACGATGTACAAGTGGGCGATATCGTTAATTTATTGCTACGCCCTGAAGATTTGCGAATTTATGACCCCAATGATAAAAAACATGGTGGCTTACTCGGGCGAGTGATTGAAAGCAACTATAAAGGTAGCACCTTAGATTCGATTATTGAGTTAGCAAACGGTCACATTATTAAGGCTTCTGAATTCTTTGATGAGGATGATCCAAGCTTTGATTACAAGTTAAATGAAGGCGTCAAAGTATCATGGGTCGATGGCTGGGAGTGGGTACTACCAGAAGACGGTACGCTTGATGATGAAGCCAATCATCAAGCTACCCGTTTAGCTGCTCAAAAGGATATTAGCTGATGGCAGGTCATAGCTTAGGCAGCAAAAGTCCTTTTCGTACCGTAACGCTTTGGCTGATTTGGGGTTGGTTATTGATATTTGCGCTATTGCCAAATATCTTAGTCATCGCTGTCAGTTTTTTGACCCGCGATAGCAGTGCTTTTATTAGCTTGCCTGTCAGCATCGACAGCTATATACGCATGATTGATCCGCTATATTTTGGCGTATTTATTCATTCGTTATGGATGGCAAGCATCACAACCATCATCTGCTTGTTACTTGGCTACCCTTTTGCTTGGCTGATAGCCAAAGCTAAAACCCGTTGGCAGCCGCTACTCATGATGCTGTTAATCCTACCATTTTGGACCAACTCGCTTGTGCGTACTTATGCACTCAAATTACTGTTTGCCAATAATGGTTTGATTAATAAATCGCTGCTGGCAATCGGTATCATCGATGCCCCGATTGATATTTTATACACGCAAGTGGCGGTGATTGCTGGTTTGACGTACTTATTGTTCCCATTTATGGTGTTGCCGTTATACGCAGTATTTACCGATTTGCGCAATGACATGCTACTCGCTTCACAGGATTTGGGCGCATCAAAGACGCAGACTTTTTGGCATATCATACTGCCATTGACGACGCCTGGCATTATCTCAGGGGTATTATTGGTGCTGCTGCCTGCAATGGGTATGTTTTATGTGGCAGATATTTTGGGTGGTTCACGCAATTTATTGGTCGGCAATATCATCAAAAACCAGTTCTTGGATGCGCGTGACTGGCCATTTGGCGCAGCTGCCAGCGTGTTATTAACACTAGCAATGGCGGTACTATTACTCGCCTACCGTGCCAGTAGTCGCCGCATTGGCAAGACCGACTTTAATGAGGTGGCCTAATGTCTGATAGTTCACTGAATCATCAACTGAATAGCTCGGCAACTAAAAAAAGATCGTCTATTAAGATTGGCAGTATCGCGGCTAAAGGCTATCTTAGCCTCATTTATACCATGCTGTATTTGCCAATTATCGTCTTAGTCGTCATGTCCTTTAATAAGTCAAAAGTCGGCTATAACTGGGGCGGCTTTAGCTTAAAGTGGTATGAGTCGCTGTTGAATAACCAAGCGATGCTCGATGCTTTTTGGCATTCTATTGTATTAGGATTGGTCGCAGCCACCGTCTCAACTTTGATAGGAACATTGACCGCCCTCGCGCTACATCGATATAACTTTCGCGGTAAAGGCTTATTAAATGGGCTGTTATTTGTATTAATGATGTCGCCTGAAATTGTACTCGCTATTTCATTATTGGCATTATTCTTATTAATAGGGTTGCAATTAGGGTTCGTCTCGCTGTTACTCGCGCATATTACTTTTTGCTTACCGTTTGTAGTCATCACGGTGTTTGCACGATTGAGCAGTCTGGATGAACGCTTGATGGAAGCCGCACGCGACTTGGGTGCTAGTGAATCAACGATGGTGCGTACCGTGCTCATTCCTGTCATTCTGCCCGCAGTGATGGCAGGTTGGCTACTGGCATTTACCTTATCGCTCGATGATGTAGTGGTTTCTACCTTTGTCACGGGGCCCAGTTATGAGATTTTACCGCTGCGGATTTATTCGATGGTACGGGTAGGACTCAAACCAGAGGTCAATGCCATTGGGACGATTTTATTGGTTGCCTCGCTGATATTGGTCATTATTTCGCAGCTATTATTACGTCGACGCTAGTTTGCCATTGCTCATTTAATATTGCTGATTAAAAATCGGACTTTGAATGAAAATCAGCGCTACATCGATTATAATGAATTTTTCTCACTTTAGCGGTTAGGTTGTCTTATGTTAGAGCTTCGTCATCTCAATACCTTAACCGCGCTACGAGCACATGGCTCATTGGCGGCGGCTGCCGATGAATTGCACGTCACGGCTTCCGCGGTCTCGCATCAGTTAAAAGAGCTAGAGAATTATTACGATATCAGCTTGGTCAATCGCCGAACACGCCCGCTGACTTTTACGCCAGCAGGTAAAACGGTACTGGCATTGGCAGATAGCATCATGCCGCAGGTCACTCGTACCAAATCCAATCTTAAGCGCTTAGCTCACGGTCAAGCGGGTAGATTACGGCTAGCCTCTGAATGTCACAGCTGCTTTGATTGGCTGATGCCGATACTCAATCATTACCGCCGCGAATGGTCAGATGTAGAGCTAGATTTTGCGACAGGTTTTGAGCCAGAGCCGCACCACTTATTGATGGAAGGTGATATTGATTTACTCATTACCACCAGCGATTTACCGATAGACGGTATCAGCTATCAGCCGTTATTTGAGTATGAAAGTCGCTTGGTGCTATCACCAACGCATGATTTGGCGGCGCAGAAATTTATTGAGCCAGATGATTTAACCAATGAAACCCTGATTGCGTATCCAGTGGAAGCCAAGCGCCTCGATATTATTGCCAACTTTATGACACCAGCGCAGGTAAGCTTTGATAGCATTCGTACCACAGAATTGACGGCGATGCTGATTCAGTTGGTTGCTAGTGAACGCGGTGTGGCGGCGTTACCTGATTGGGTGGTTGCTGAATATGAGAAAAAAGGCTGGGTCGTCTCGCGTCCATTGGGTACGGGTGTGCATTGTCAGCTATATGCAGCGACGCGCACATCAAGCCAAGATACCGCTTATATGCAAGGTTTTGCGAGTTTATTAGAAGGTATTGTGAAGCCAGTGTAGTATTTCACTATCTACTAAATTATTCCAGTTGAGAAATATCATCCGCTCTCTTACGCTATGACGATCGTTATGGTAAATAACGGTACCCTAGTGATGACTTGAACCTTTGGCTGTAGGCTAATGATGGTAACGAATTTAGTTATCTAAATAGTTGCAGTGTACTTTCTGAACAGTTTAAGGCTGTATCTACAATAAAGTACTTATTATAAAGAGTGTTCGGAATTTCATTTAAGCATTAACACAAGTCAGCGATAGAGACACCTTTTATAAGTGTTCTTATTTATCGTGGGTGATTACCGCTTGCGACTATTCTACAAGCTCAATCATACTTCATAAAATTTGACTGCTTTTTAAGATCAGATTTATGCTTATACTCATTAATGGAATTTGAGGATGTTGCTCTCTCACTGGAAGCAATAATCCTATGATTTTCAATTGTTATACTATTTTCGGTAGAAAAAATATCATCAGCCGTTAGGGTTTTTTCATCATTAAACGCAGTGAAAGATGACTCAGATTGAAAAATTTCCGATGCCATGGGCAGGATGGCAAAAGTAGAGGTGACAGGCACCATGGCTAAAATAAATAATGTTAAGCTAAATAATACTTGGGATTTTATACGAACCAAATTATTCTTCATGAGCGCGATCCTTTATATATACCATTGCTCATCATAATGCTGATAAAACAATATTTTAAGCCAAACCTGTCTTTTTTAATTAACGATGACGGTTGTGGTTCTGATTTTGATTATATTTACCTTGGTTGTGACCATTTTATTTACCACGTTTTGCTCTATTTCCAGCTCTCATTTTTTCTAACTGATTACGCTGTGATACGGTCAGTACTTTTGAGATTGCCGCATGGTTATTTTTATAACCATTTTTACCATTGTTATGATTTGATTTTTGAATCGCTTGAATTTGGCTTTTTTGTTTTTTGGTTAGGTTCAGTTTAGACAATGAACCATTATTTACATCCATTCCATAGTGAGTAGGGTTAGACGGTGCCGCGTTTGCCTGACCAACCATGGCTAGGCAGGTAGAGATTGCTAATACTGAGCCTACGGCGATTTTTTTAAACATAATAATTTTCATCGTTATTTCCTTTTTAATTGACACTGGCTATAAATCTTAGTTTTTGTTATCCATCTTTTTTTGAGAGAAAGACGCTCAAACATTATGATCAAACTTCGTTCTGTCGACAAAGAAAATGATAACGGATTATGGTGTTGCGTAGATTTATGAAAGTTAAAGAAGAGTAACGACTGTGGCTGAATAGCGCGTACTTATTACCTGTTTGATAATGTCTCGTTAAATATAGGTAATAGGTGAATGAGGGTTTGGTTTTGTAATGATAAAAGAGGGATGCGGCTTCATAATATGGCACTTATATACCATACATAATACTAATAATACGGCGATAACCGACACGGAATTCACTTGTACCATTTTTGCCGCATAGCGACCAAACCAAATATCGAATTGATTGGGACTAATAATATGGACAAGATCGAAGGTAACTAAAAGTATACCCCAAGGGAACCAGCTAAAAAGTCTCGAAAACCTATTAATAGACCACTTAAAACAGACTGGTATAATGGAACCACTTATATTAGACCATTATGCGAATGACATCTATCAAAGCTTATAAAACCAGCTTAAAGAAGTAAAATCCGATAGCCGTTGCTAGCAACGTCAGTCCCAGATGTAGTCCGACCAATCCCAAACCTGCTAATAATTTACCAGCGTTGATAAAGGTAAAAACTTCTGCACTAAAAGTACTAAAGGTGGTCAATCCGCCCAAAAAACCGGTAATCACAAATAGTCGGACATTGGGCGATAAACTGCTGCCCACGCGCTCAAACCACACCAGTGCCAACCCTATTAATAGTCCACCCAATACATTGGCACCAAGCGTCCCAAGGGGTATCCAGTGGTGTAGCAGATTAAAGCGAGCCAACCATGCCCGCAGGCAAGCCCCAATGGCAGCCCCTAGTCCAATAGCAAGCCACTGCATAGTTCGTCCTTAGATTTAATCAAGGTTAACGGAGATAGTATTGAGCAAAACCGTCTTTACACTGCTGGTAGCTCAGTCATCGGCCAACGCGGCACACAGCTCACCGCTAAATCATCAGACTGCCCTGCCTGCAGGCGCTCATAACCAGCATAAGCAATCATCGCCCCATTATCAGTACATAATGCAGGCGGCGCATAATGCACAGTGGCATTTATCTTAGCAAGCTCGCTCTCCAAAGTTTCACGCAAATGAGTGTTGGCACTGACACCGCCCGCAATCACCAATCGACTCATCTCTACTTGCTTCAGTGCTTTCACGCACTTCCTCACCAGCGTATCGACGACTGCATGCTGAAAGCTGGCGGCGATATCGGCGCGAACTTGCGGATCGCTATCCGCATTATTCCCTGAGCCACCTGAACCATCGGTGTCTTTAATCAGGTTATGCACGGCGGTTTTCATACCGCTAAAAGAAAAATCTAATCCGCGATGTAGCATGGGTCTTGGCAAATTGTAAGCAGTTGGGTCGCCTGTTTCAGCCAATCTGGCAATATTGGGACCACCCGGATAGGGCAAACCTAGCATTTTGGCGGCTTTATCAAAGCATTCACCTGCTGCATCATCGATCGACTCACCCAATATCTCATATTGCCCAACCCCACGTGCAGCAATAAGCAAAGTATGTCCACCCGAAACTAGTAATGAAACAAACGGAAAGGCGGGTGGACTAGCACCCATCAGCGGTGCGAGCAAATGCCCTTCCATATGATGGATACCAATGGCAGGAATATCCAAACCATACGCCAAACTGCGCCCAAATAATGCGCCCGTCATCAGAGCGCCAATGAGTCCAGGTCCCTTAGTATAAGCAATGGCATCAATCTCGCTTTTCTTTACATTGCACTGCTCTAACAACTCATTAAGCAAAGGCACCAACTTACGAATATGATCGCGGCTGGCAAGCTCAGGCACAACGCCGCCATATAGTGCGTGCAGCTCTATTTGTGAATACAGGACTTGTCCAACCAGCCCTTGATTGTCACTATTCATCTGCTCACTGTCAAAAATCGCCAGACCTGTCTCATCACAAGAAGTCTCTAAACCCAATACTTTCATATTTTTGCCTTTATCATACTTTGGTCTGCGTATTATTTTTTACAACGCTGCTATCTTTTAGGTCGTGTCGTCTTTTTAAAAATGGTGATAAAAATGAGATAAATTGCCGTCAAACAAGGAAAGCAGCGTAAATACTATCGAGATATTAATAAGCTATTTGACAATGTTTGGCGATGTTTGACAAAGTTTAGCCATTTTTAACCCATTTAGAGGTTAATCGATTGAATTGAGGACACGCCCTAGTATCTGCCAAAAAACGTGCATAAAAAAACCGCCATTGTCAGTCACAATGACGGTCAGTTTAACAAATTTCAATGGTCAATATCTCTTAATATACCGGATCAGCTAACTGCTTCAATCATGTAATCTACAGCTGCGTAAACTTGGGCTTCACTGACCTTATCGGTGGCTTGGGCTGGCATCTTATTAAAGCCTTTTGCCGAATGCATGTGCAGCATCTCTGTGCCTTTAGCCAGACGCGGCTCCCACGCGGCTTTATCACCATACTTCGGCGCGTTCAGCAGCCCTCCTTCATGACAAACCTTGCAGTTGGTCTCATAAAGCTTGGCGCCAGCATCCGCAGCCAACACTTCTGGCTCCGCAGAGACTTCCTGCACTGGCTTATCTTCAATGACCGTCGTCTCGGTATCTGCCACAGGTTCAGGTGTAACGACTTCAGGTTCGACTATAGGCGCGTCTTCTACCACTACCGTTGTATCGGCAGGTTCATTGACAACAGCAGGCTCTTCAACCGCTGCATTGTCACCACTACAAGCAGTGATTGCTAATAGCGCACTTAAACTGATAGCAGATAAGACCAGTTTATTCATACGCTGCTGTTTACTTATCATGATCACACCTCTATTCGATATTTCATGTTAGCGACTGTTTATGACAGCGCATAAATTCAAAACCTATCAACACACAAACCGTGATTAGTTCGTAGCTGGTTCAGCGTCAGCAGTAGGCGTTGCCGCCGTATCAGTAGCTGGCATATCTGCACTACTAGCTGGCATATCTGCACTGTCAGCGACAGCAACATCGCTATCCGTTGCATCTGTCATATCAGTAGCAGTCGTCCCTGCTTCAGCAGTTGCAGCACCATCTACTGTGCCATCAGCTTCAGTTACTGGCGCTGGAGCCGTTTCTGGGAACTCCATTTTTTCAGCTTCAGGTGCGTTTTTGCGAGCCAGCTCAGCGGCTTCATCAACGCGATCTTTTGCCAATACTTCGTGTGATTCGCCTTCTTTTTCACCACTACAAGCGCTAATGCCAAAGCCAAGAGCAATGATAAATGCGGTGCTTAGCGCTGTATTTAGTCCTGTTTTTTTCATTCCAACATCCTCAATAAAATACACATAAAATGGTTAATATGCTGACTATTATATGCAAATTATCATAGCATAAACTCCAACCAAACCGTTATAGACAGTAGGGTTTTTATTCATAGTAATTTTATACTTTGCATTTATAGTTTCATTAAAGCTGGAGCAAAAACCTGCGTTCTAACTACTTTTCTAATTGTCTCTGCGCATTGCGCCTTGCAACTTAATGATAAATATGGATTAATGTGCTAAAATCATTGACTTAACTGACATTTTTTATTAAAATGCTTGCCCTTGTGCTCATGCGCAAGATTATCCTAGTTTGAGCTGATGCCTG
This sequence comes from Psychrobacter sp. 1044, assembly GCF_904846525.1. Lineage (GTDB taxonomy): Bacteria > Pseudomonadota > Gammaproteobacteria > Pseudomonadales > Moraxellaceae > Psychrobacter. The sequence goes on from NZ_CAJHAZ010000015.1 coordinate 48,744, forward strand.
TAATCTTGAGATATTACGGCTAAATACTAATACACAGCCAAACTAATGCCCTTATATCTCATCCTAATCGAGGAGTCTTCATGCCTGCAGTTAAGGTTAAAGAAAACGAACCAGTTGACATCGCTATCCGTCGTTTCAAGCGTGCTTGCGAAAAAGCTGGCGTATTATCAGACGTACGTAAGCGTGAGTTTTATGAAAAACCAACGCAAGTACGTAAGCGTAAAAAAGCTGCTGCCGTAAAGCGTTATAAGAAAAAATTACAACGCGAAACTATTCGTACCACTCGTATGTACTAATCGATAATTCGATTAATTAAGTACAAGTGCTACATTAACGCCACTGTTATCCATTGATATCAGTGGCGTTTTTTATGCTACAATTTTTATTATTATTGCTTAAAAATTTGAATAAATACCTCTTAACAAATAAGGATAATAACAATGAGCCAACTTAAACAAACTTTATCAGACAATGTCAAAGTGTCTATGAAAGCACGTGAGCTTGAACGCGTTAAAGTCTTACGCAACGTGCAAGCGGTTATCAAGCAAATTGAGATTGACCGTCAAATAGAGCTTGATGATGCGCAAGTCTTAGATATACTGCAAAAGCAGCTAAAACAACGCCATGAGTCATTGACTATTTTTACCGAAAACAACCGTGATGATTTGGCAACCAAAGAGCAGTTTGAGATTGATATCATCAATGAGTTTATGCCAAAACAAATGGATGATGCTGAACTTGCGGCCTTGGTCAATGCGGAAATCGCTGCACAAGGCGCGACATCTATGCGTGACATGGGCAGTGTGATGGGTGTATTAAAGAACAAAACCGCAGGACGCGCAGACCCTGCGCTTATCTCTAAGCTGGTGAAAGATGCGCTGCAAGGCTAGTAATTCGTGTCATCGAAAGCTAATGACGACAGCGTAAAAATAACCGCCTAAGGCTCAAAGTCTTTGGCGGTTTTTACTGCTTTGATTTCTGCATTGATATTGGCAAGTAATGGACGAGCGCTACTGGCTTGAGCCGTGGTTTGTAGTTTTTCCGCCAGTTGTTTGGCTTGGGTGAGTGACGTCAATGCACTCTCGTAACGACTACTCCATAGTTGGTCATGACTGCGATAGCGTAGCGCGTTAATGGTGGCAATATTTTTCAGGGACGCAGAGTCGGTCGTTTTTGCCAGTTTTTCATTGGCCAGTTGTAGGCTTTGCCAAGCATAACGGTCGCTTGGCTGCTGCTCGGTCAGTGGTTTAAGCAACGCTTGGGCTTTGATTGACTGATTGCTATTGGTGAGCGCTTCTGCCAAATAAAGACGCAGATCACGACGCTCAGGATAAACACGCTGCTGGCTGGCTAATACGTCCGCCGCTTGTGACCATTTATTCTGCTCCGTTAGAATTTGGCTATGAGTAATTGATAGTAAAGGCTCTAAATTTTGGCGCTGCGTAGGCGGCAGTCGATTGATTTCAGCCAGTACATCGCTTGCCTCTGTAAAGCGTTGCTGTTCGCCATACCAGTTCATCAAAGCCAATTTGGCACCTACGCTATTTTTAGCAGCCGTCATTAGCACTGTCTCTGAGGCGTGTTTACCCGTACTTTGGACACGCCAGTAGAGCAGATCAAATAAAGCCTGATGGCGCTGCTGCTGATTTAGTGACAGTGAAGGATAATGCTGGGCACGACTTTGCGCTTCACTTAAGCGCTCGTTACTCAGTGGATGCGAGCGTACGAAGCTTGGTAAAAATCGATTTTCAATTTGGTTGAGCTGGCTGCGTTGGTTCATCGTGGCAAAGAATCGCGGCATCGCCCTTGGGTCGTAGCCTGCTTGGGTCATGATTTGCATCCCCACCCGATCGGCCTCGCGTTCATTATTTCGACTAAATGCCATCGTGCTGTTCATCGTCGCCGTTTGGCTGCCCATCATCACTGCCGCCGCTGCATCACCATCGACCGCCGATGCTGCAATCGCTGCCAGCATACCGCCTATCTGCATCAGCAAAGCCTTTTTGCGCTCATCAGCACCACTTTCATAATGGCGCTGGCTGATGTGAGCAACTTCATGCGCCACCACACTGGCAAGCTCATCCATACTGCTAGCGGCCAGAATCGTCCCTGTATTGAGTCCAATGACACCGCCTGGTGCTGCAAAGGCATTGATACTTGGGTTATCAATGATAACCAAACCCATCGGCGCTTGCTGCCTTGCTTGCGCATTGAGACGCCAAGTCATGTCTTTGACCGTTTCTTGAATCCAAGGATCATGCTCCATTTTGATACGACCATTGACATTCCGTAACGACCATTCGCCGAGCAATTTGTTTTGATATTGCTCAGCGAAGCTCAAGCCTTGTCCACGCAAATTGGGCAGATTTATCTCTTCTGAGCCAGTGGTTTGCCATGAATTATAACTGGATGCCATCGCTTTGCTGCTCGTATTAGCATTATTAAGACTATCCTCACTCATGGCAGCAGTGGTCATCGTCATTAGTACCGCCGACAACGCCAATTTAATAGCGCTCGATAATGCCATCGAACGCGCAGCACTTCTACATTTTTTTCCCTGAGTCATGGGCGCATTACCAAGTATCGATTGTCTATTAAAATGGTTCAAGTGCGTATCCTATGCAAGTGAGTAATGATACTGTTTTTGAAGTAATATATTTTTGAAGTAAGATGTTTTCGACTGATTTTTTGACTAAACGTTTTTCGACTATACGAGCTTGCTGATATAAGGTCAATTCTAGTCTGCATTCGACTACCAATAACTCAGCTGTCCGTCACTATTGTGCAACATGTCTTTAGTCAATCCCATATAAAATGGATATGGTGTCAGGCGCGCTCAATCTACTATTTTTAGTACTTTTGCTCGCCTTCCTTCTATCTAAATTATCTTGACAGACTATATGTGATTCTAATGAACTGAATGTGACGTTGATTATATTCAACTTCAACTACATATCGGCTATTTGATATAATGGCATTTCACGACTATAGGATCTGGTCACTGCCGAGTGTCATTTAAGAATAACAAGCACTGTCATTGCGTGTTTGCGAATGTTCAATACAATCTAGGGCGTGTCCTCATTTTAAAAATGAGATAAATTGCCGTCAAACAAGGAAAATAGCGCACATAATATCGAGATATTAAGAAGCTATTTGACGATGTTTAGCAAAATTTAGCTATTTTTAGCCCATTTAGAAAGTAATCGATTGAATTGAGGACACGCCCTAGTACAAATCAAAATATTTATAAGGTTTATTTTATGTCTGCTGATCGTCAGTCAACCACCGTATATTCGCCTTATTCTATAAACTTATCAGCAGATTTGTCTGATACTGAGCAGCAAGACATCAATAACCTGTTAGACTTGTTACCAGCGCCTACCGTCACTACAGATCATGAGGCGAATGAAACGCAGTCCATTCATGTCCAACGTTTCGTCGATGGTCGCGGACTTGCTTGTCCAATGCCGCTGTTAAAAACCAAAGTGGCACTACGTAACGTCACAGCTGGCGGTTCATTATACGTGGTCGCAACTGATGCCAACTCACAGGCTGATATCACCGCTTTTTGTCAACAAAGCCAGCAAGCAAATGCCGCAAGTCAACTGCGATTAATCGTTAATAGCATGACGGATCAACCATCAGCGGATAGCTTATCAGCACAGCGTTTCGATACAATATATCACTTCATCATTACTAAAACTGATAGCAACTAAGTGTCGCTATCCTTTACAATTACAACTATAAAGATTTTTATCTGACTATTTGCGTCACTATTTAATCAAGGTCAAGAATATGGCTAATAATTCTACTGATACTGCAAAAACGAATAAAAAAGATGAGGCAGCTCCTATAAAAAACGAAGCACGTGATGCCGCATTAAAAGCTGCCGCCCAACGTCCACCTTATGATGCTAGCGCCTTAGGCGATACTAGCACCCGTGACTTAGTGCCAGCGATGCCGACTCATTTGTCAGCGCCTGGGGTCAATTTGGGCGCTTATATCAACACTGTGCACCAAATCCCAATTTTGACACCAATCCAAGAGCAAGAGCTGGCACATCGTTATTATGACGAAGGCGATGTAGAAGCAGCGCGTCTGCTCGTGATGTCGCACCTGCGTTTTGTGATTCATATTGCCCGTAGCTACTCGGGTTATGGTTTGCCGCAAGCAGACTTAATCCAAGAGGGCAATCTGGGACTAATGAAGGCTGTAAAACGCTTTGACCCGAATAAGGGCGTGCGTTTGGTGTCATTTGCAGTGCATTGGATTAAAGCAGAAATTCATGAATTTGTGATTCGTAACTGGCGCATTGTCAAAGTTGCGACCACCAAAGCGCACCGTAAATTGTTCTTTAACTTACGTAGTCTCAAAAAAACCAACAACCAGCTAACGCTAGAAGAGGCTGATGCCATTGCCAAGGACTTAAATGTCACACGCAAGCAGGTGTTAGAAATGGAATCGCGGCTTACCTCTTATGACGCCTCGTTTGAAGCGCAATCTAGCGATGACGACGATGGACGTTATGCACCGCAGCTATTTTTAGAAGATGGTATCGATCCTGCCGAGCAGTTAGAAGAAGCAGATTGGGAAGAAAGCAACTCATCTGCATTGATTGCGGCAATGGATACCCTTGATGAGCGCTCACGCGATATCGTGGAGCAACGCTGGCTCTCTGAGCAAAAATCAACCTTACACGAATTGGCAGCCGTCTACTCTATCTCAGCCGAACGCGTGCGCCAAATCGAAAAAAATGCCATGGACAAAATCCGCGAGGCAATGACCATTGATAGCGTTATTTTGCCAGACGATATTCAGTAGTTATTACCTATCAGTAGTGCCTGTCTTTCACTAGCGGTAGTTTTTAGATAATACGAGTTTGTCATGTTAAATTGGATAGGTATTGCGGCGATCAATATGGCCATTGCTGTCGCTTTAGGAGCGTTTGGAGCGCATGGCTTAAAAAATATCGCCAGTTTGCAACAACTCGAATGGTGGCATACTGCAACACTGTATTTGTTTATACATGCGCTGGGTTTATTACTGGTTGGTCTGTTCATTCGCCTGAGATATGCCACTCAAATCACTGCATGGCTACTACAAATTGGCATTATAATATTTGCTGGTAGCTTATATGCAATGACACTTGGCGCACCACTTTGGTTTGGCGCGATTACGCCTATCGGCGGCGTACTAATGATTGCAGGTTGGCTATGGTTAGCAGTGTCATCATTCAAGATGAACAAATTGGTTGCAAAATAGCCAGTCAAACAAGAATAATTAAATTGCATTTTAGAGCATGTCTTCATTTTGAAAATAGAGATAAAAATGAGGACACGCCTTAGTACACACAAAAGGATAAAAAATCATTAAGGAGTATATTTTATGAGTACCATTATCGTTAATGGTAAGAAACTACAGACTACCCATCAGACCGTGCAATTGGTCATCAATGAGCTTGGTCTTAGCCAAGGTCGTTATGCAGTAGAAGTCGATGGCGAACTGATTCCAAAGAGTGAGCTTGCTCAATTAAGTATCGCTGAAGGTATGAATATCGAAGTGGTACAAGCGGTTGGTGGCGGCTAATTAGCCAAAATAATGCTCTATTGATTTGAAAATAAATGTGCTTAAAGAAATATATTTAAAGGTGAGTTTTTAAAAAATAATTGCTCATAAAAAAGACCTCAACGTAGCAAACGTTTGAGGTCTTTTTCCGTTTTAGGCAATGTCATTTAGAGATATCTAAAAATGCGGCTATTTATACTATTTATTATTTCATCAGCCAGTAATCAGTAACCTTCAAATACCCTAAACTCTATAACATTAAACTGCTGGAGCAGCATCGTCTGTCATCAGCTCTTCATAGCGTCCATCACGCCCAGCACCCTGAGTCTTTTTACTCTCCAACTTAGTTTTGTACTTGCGTACTTGTCTATCAAGTTTGTCTGCCATCTCGTTAATGGCTTTATACATATCATCGTCAAGCGCTTGGACAAACATCTCTTTACCCGATACTCGCATAATCGCTTCAGCCTTATGGCTCTTTATAGCACCGCTGTTATCTAATGATAAAATGACTTGAATACTTTGAATTTGATCAAAATGACGACCAATTTTATCAAGTTTTTCTTGAACAGCTGCGTTCATAGCGTCGGTGACACTGATATGGTGACCACTGATAGAAACATTCATATTATTGTCCTTTTATTATGACTTACATTGTTGCCTACGTTGTTGCTTGCGTTGTTACTTACAATCAACAGATGAGCCAGCATTCCTGCTTTTTCACCCTGCCTTACCAACAATGAATGGGGTGTCTTTATTTATCAGCGCCTTTAGTAATCGATACTTTTAGCAAAAATCGAACGTATCCTTTCGTTGTCATTTTGATTAATGAGATAAGTAAATACGCTAAATCGACACTTAGATTTCGTTGCTGGTATGACTCTAATTTGTCATGAATATCGAATAGTAGCAAGACAGTAAAGTGTAATTAAATGTAATAAAAAAGGTTGTTTCCTCAATGTTTCTATATAATCATAAAATTTTATTTTTTATATTTATCAAGAAATATATTAGCGATAGCACGATTTTTCTCTTAACTCATTGAATTGTGACATTTAATATTTCTGTTTACGCTGAGTAGACGAGCCAATATTCATTGCTTCACGATATTTGGCCACGGTTCTTCTGGCGATATCGATACCTTCGGATAATAAACAATCTTTTATGCGACTGTCAGATAATGGCTTTTTGGCATCTTCATTGGCTATCAATTGCTTAATCATGGCGCTAATGGCAGTCGATGAAATATCGCCGTCGGTACTGCTGACATGAGATGAAAAGAAATGCTTGAGTGAAAACAATCCCTGCGGCGTCAAAATTGTTTTACTGGTGGTTAGACGTGAAACGGTCGATTCGTGCAAATCCACTTCTTCGGCAATGGCTTTTAGAATAAGGGGTTGCATGGCAGTCGCGCCATGCTGCAAGAACTCTTGCTGATAACGCACGATACTGGTTGCCACTTTTAATAAGTTTTGATTACGCTCTTCAATACTACGAATAAACAAGCGCGCATCGGTGAGGTTTTCACGCAGATATTGATTGTCGGGGCTGTCATCACCGCGCTTCACCAAATTGGCATATTCTTGATTGACTCTTAGCTTTGGCATGGTGTCAGGATTGAGGCGCACATTCCAGCCGTCCTCTTGCGTCGATTTATCTGAACTCGTCTGACTCTGATGGTGACGTATAGGCGTGACCAAAACATCAGGAATATCATAGCTGGCTGGCGACTGAGTATAGTCTGGTTGGCTACTTTGAAATAGCAGGCCAGGTGACGGATTCAAGGTACGCAGCAAGTTAAGCGCGGGGGTAATCTGTGTAGGCGCGAGTCCAGTCCGCTCAGTCAATGCTTTGATGTTATTGCTCACCAAATGCTCACTGGCTGACAATAATGCTTGCGCTTCTTTTAGATGGTCAGTATTTGCATCGAGCTTGGACAATTGAATCGCTAGGCACTCACTGAGATTTCGCGCCCCGACACCCAGCGGATCGCAAGACTGAATAACACGTAAAACAGCCATGACTTCATCGTGCTCAACAGATTCATCCCATTGATAAAAACTTGCCATAGTATCGAAGCTTTGCAACAGCTCATCGATATCAAGCCGCACAAAACCCATGTCATCCATAGAGTCTATCAGATAGGTTGCAATCAACATGTCCGCTTCTGAGAGATGCTTAAAGTTCAGCTGCCAGCGCACGTGATCTTGTATGGTGGCAGAAGTGCCGCCTTGATAACTGTCAAAATCCTCGTCACTTTTGCTCCCCGAACTGCTTGCCGTAGATGCATAATTACTGCTATCAACACTACTTTCAAAGCTACTATAGTCGTCACTATCCATCGTATTATTGTCTATGGCACCATCATCGATACTGGCTTGCTGTAATTTGTCCAAGCTATCACTAAAGTCTTCATCTGGTTCAGAGTTGTGGGTATTACTCTCAGAGGTTGCACTAAATGAGTCAATATCAGTGCTCTGGTTCCAGCTATCAAGTGTCAATGACTCATCTACTCTATCGCCGCTGCCATAATCGTATTCATCTTCATCATCCTCAATACGTTCAAGCAATGGATTACTATCCAGCTTGGCCTGAACTTCTTGCGCAAGCTCAAGACTAGAGAGTTGCAGCAATTTAATGGCTTGCTGCATTTGCGGGGTCAGTTTTTGTGAGGTGCTCAGCGTGGTCGCCAATCCGAAAGACATACTCATGGGTGGCTTATTACACTCCGATACTGGTGATAGTCTATATATGTTGCCACTTAAAGTAGCGATTTAACGTTATCAGGACATGACGATAGCATTTTTCGTGGCAATTTTGCTATGATAATTTATAGACGGCCCAATACGCTTATTGCTCTCTACTTATAAAACTCTATAAATTTGACCGTTTTAGCATGAACTGCTAAAGAATAAACAACCAAATCTTGTTGATAATAATAAGGCTGTATAAAAAATACAAGGTACATGACACAAAACCTTCGAGCCAATTGAATCACTCTTAACATTAACCGAGAATAATACGATGAATAATCAAGCAAACAAACCGCACCTTATCACTGCTGCGATTCAAATGAATAGCCAGCAAAACATCGAAAAAAACGTAACGGCTATAAAAGCTGCCATCTGCGATGCCAGTCATCAAGGTGCTCACCTTGTTGTCTTACCTGAAAACTGCTGTAGCATGGGCGAGCAATTTGCCACCGCAGAGCGCTTTGATGCGCTATCAGCGACGATAGCAGACTATGCCAGTACTTACGGTGTCTATGTGCTGGCAGGCTCACTGCCCTGCCCTTATCGCCCTGATGGCGTTATCGTGCCTGATGGCAGACTGCGCCAAGTCAGTCAGCTATTTGCCCCTGATGGTACGCGAGTGGCACGCTATGACAAAATTCACCTATTCACGGCGACGGTAGCAGATAAACATGGCAGCTATAATGAAGCGGCGACGTTTGAGCCCGGTACACAGACTGTAGTTGCAACAGTAGAGAGTAATCATGCTGCTTATCAACTGGGTATGATGGTTTGTTTTGATTTGCGTTTTCCCGCATTGGCACAGCGCTTACGTCAAGCAGGCGCTGACCTATTAAGTGCGCCATCGGCATTTACTTACTTAACGGGGCAAGCACACTGGTCGCTGTTACTTCGCGCACGGGCGTTAGACAGTCAGTGCATGGTCATTGGCGCAGCACAAGGCGGCGACCATGTTTATAAAAACGGTGATATCCGTCAAACGTGGGGGCATACCACTATCACAGCTTTTGATGGCACGATTATTAACAGCTATGAGGATAGTGAATTAAACAACGCTATTAATAAAGATAATAAAAATTATGCTTTGATTTTGGCAACCTTAGATAAACAGACTCAACAGCAAGGCCGCCAAAAAATGCCCATTTTTGACTGTCATCGTTTGGCGTAAGTCAGTTTCAATACTGAATAGTAAGTATTGAATATTAGGTGTTGTTTTCTTCGGTCCGTGTATGAGTCGCGCGCGGATGAGCGCGATCATAGACTTGCGTGAGTTTAGCAAAATCGACATGGGTATAAATTTGCGTGGTACTGATATCGCTATGCCCAAGCATTTCTTGCACCGCACGCAAATCACCACTGCCCGACAGCATGTGCGAGGCAAAACAATGGCGCAATAGATGCGGATACATATTTTGTGCGATGCCAGCACGGGTAGCCGCAACTTTGAGACGCTGCTGTACTGCCCGTGTTGATAAACGCGTACCCAATTTTTCACTAATGAATAATGCGCTGTCCATTTGCTCCACCCAAAGATTACGATGCGGTAGATAACGGCTAATCGCTTCTGCTGCCTTGATACCTAACGGCACCAAACGCGTTTTATTGCCCTTACCTGTCACGCGCACGCGCAGGTCTGACAAATCTACATCTACCATATCCAACGCGACCAACTCACCTACGCGCAGACCGCTGCTGTATAGCAATTCAAACATCGCCTTATCACGCAGCCATAGGCGCGCTTGTTCGGGTGTATCAGGCATCTCTTGGTCAAGCAGTTGAGTGAGCAAATCAACATCAGCGATAGACGGCAGCGGTCGAGGACTACGCTTGAGCTGATAGCCAGTCGTTGGATTGATACGTGCTAAATCCTCTTCTATCAAACAGCCATAAAAATGGCGAATTGCTGACAGCTCTTGCTGGACGCTGGCAAGTGCCAGCTTATCTTCATCCAAGCGTTGGCTGATATGCTGGGCTAATTGGCGCTTATCGCAGCGCGTCCACGTCAGACGTTTCCCACGTAAAAACAGCGCCAATTGATTCAGTCCTGCAAAATAAGCGGTCAACGTATGCGGCGAATGATTGCGCACCGACAAGACATTAAGCCAACGATGCACGGGCGCTAACAAATCACGTAATGCAGCATCCGACTCTATAGCCGCGGCGTGCTCGACTGATAGCCATGCTTTTGCCTCAGAATCTGAGGTAGGCTCCATCGTATGATTGTTTTTATTGGACATAGCCCTATTATCCATTAGCTTTCTGGATTGGGCTTGATGCCCGCTTGTGCCATCAGACCATCTGGGCTAAATACGCCTTCGTAAACAAAGGCGGTCGGACCGGTCATCATCACTGAATAACCCGGCTGCCATTTGATGATCATACTGCCACCATAAAGCTGCGCACGCACGTCTTCGCCTTCATCGAGCCAGCCTTCGCGGATACCAACCGCTACTGCGGCACAAGCGCCAGTACCACAGGCTTGTGTCTCACCGACACCGCGCTCATAGACACGCAGACGAATGTGACGCTGATTCATCACTTGCATAAAGCCGACATTGACGCGGTCGGGAAAGGCGGGATGCGATTCGATGGCTTTGCCTAAGGTTTCAACGTCGGCATCGAGCACGTTATCAACTTTGATAACGGCATGCGGGTTGCCCATATTGGCAACATAAAGCTGTACAGGAGTGCCATTTACATCGAGATGATAGGCGTTTTGAATTTTGGTCGTGGCTCTGGGGGTAAAAGGAATCTCGCTTGGTTCAAATTTCGGCTTACCCATATCGACTTCGACCCAGCCATAACGATCAGTGGTCAATGAAATGATGCCGCTCGCCGTCTCAACACGCAAACGCTGTTTAAATGACAGTTTACGCGCTTGCACAAAACGGGCAAAACAGCGCGCACCATTACCGCACTGCTCAACTTCTGACCCATCAGCATTAAAAATGCGATAACTAAAATCAACGTCAGGACGCATCGGTGGCTCAACGACGAGCAGCTGATCAAAGCCAATACCCAAATGACGGTCACCCAGTAACTGTACCAAATCCTTGGTCAAATCTAAGCGCTGAGTCACCAAATCGATGACCATAAAATCATTGCCCAGACCATGCATCTTCGTAAATTCTATTAGCATATCCTTGTTATCCTATCCTATTTTTATGTATGTCTTATATTAGCACGCTGTCAGATACAATCATAACTATCACCGCTATCAAATACTAAGTTAACACGATGCTAAATCCACCTTGTACAGCCAAACTGATATCTCTCATTAGAGCAGGCCATAAAAAAGCCCATCATCATAAAGACAAGGGGCTTTTTATCTAGAGCATGTCCTCAGTCTAAACGAAAACGCCTAAATGGGCTAAAAATGGCTAAATCTGTTGGTCAACGATTTATTTACCTTGCCACAATACTTCGTCCGCATATAGTGCTTCAATGGTTTCGCGTTTGCGAATCAGTTGATGGCTATCATCGGCGACCATTACTTCACTAGCACGCGGGCGTGAATTATAATTACTACTCATGGTAAAGCCGTACGCACCAGCGCCTGTGATTGCTAAAACATCGCCTGCCGCGAGCGACAATAAACGGTCTTTCGCTAAAAAATCACCCGTTTCGCAAATAGCGCCAACGATATCCCATGGCTGTGTGCCATCAGTGTCGATGCCATTCTCAGGCAAAACACTTGGAATGACTGCCATTTCAGCTTGATATAACGCCGGACGAATCAAGTCATTCATTGCTGCGTCAACAATGGCAAAGTTCTTATGTTCCGTTGGTTTGAGCACATCAACCTTAGTCAATAATACCCCAGCATTTGCCACAATACTGCGACCCGGCTCAAAGAATACCGTTAAGCCAAGCTCGCTAAGTTTCGGTAATAACGCTTGGGCAAACTCGTCGATAGATACTGGTGTCTCATCGATATAACGCACACCCAAACCACCGCCCAAATCGATATGACGCAGCTCAATACCTTTATCACGTAAATTGTGTATTAGCTCAATCACTTTATCTAAAGCTGCTACAAATGGCGCAACTTCAGTCAACTGCGAGCCAATATGACAGTCAATACCGACGATATCAATATGGGATAACTGTGCCGCTTGCTCATAGACGGCAACCGCGTCTTCGTGGGTAATACCGAATTTATTGTCTTTTAACCCTGTTGAGATATACGGATGGGTTTTGGCGTCGACATTGGGATTAACCCGTAGTGAAATTGGCGCAGGTTTATCCAATTTCTGTGCCACATCATTAATTAAAGCCAGCTCGCTGATTGACTCTACGTTAAAACAACCAATACCTTGGGTCAGGGCATATTCGATATCGCTATAGGTTTTGCCCACACCTGAGAACACCACACGTGAAGCAGCACCACCTGCCGCCAATACGCGCATGAGCTCGCCACGAGAGACGATATCAAACCCTGCGCCTGCTTGCGCCAATATACCAAGTACCGCAAGGTTAGAGTTTGCTTTTACCGCATAACAAATCTGGTGCGTTAAACTGGCAAAGCTATCGCTATAAGCTTGATAAACATCCAAAATGGCTTGTTTTGAGTAAACATAGCATGGCGTATCGTAGTGTTTAACCACATCATCAATGCTCACCTGCTCCATATACAGTGCACCATCGCGATAATCTAGCGCGGGTAAATGGGCGGTTAAAGCTTGAGGATTAATATACAAGCCTTGCTCAGTTTGGATCGTGACAGATTCGCCAGTTTGTTGCTCAGAATGACTCATATAAACATCTCTAATTTCATCAGGTTATCAAAGTTAAAAAATCTTAGGGTGCACACCGAAATCTCGTTGACGGCATTGAGTTTTTAATCAAAATCAATAATCATTCGGGTCTTCACTGGGTTCCGGTAGCTTAAAATCATCCATTTCTTGATGACCATCATCTTGTGTCGAATAGGTACTACCCTGTATGCCAGCGCTATCCGTAGCTCCTTGAACCGTCTGGCTACTAGCGTCGGCGAGGTATAGATTGCCTTTTTGACCGCAACCCGTCAAACCCATTATAACCACCCCACTAATAATAAAAGTGGAGATAACACGGCGACCAAGATCAGCGACATTAGTGTGCTCAGTTTTCGAAAAGCGGTTAATAGTAAACATAGAATAGAGAACCTGTGACGTTGCAATGGCATGAGGATGATAAAAAGCACGAGTCATAAAGGCGATAGATCAAACCCTATAGACAGCTAAACAAAAGCTATCGCCATAGCTAAAAAATGACAATATGACTGCTTTGGATAATAGCATTATTACATAATGCTGTGTGCATACTGAATATCCCTAATCAATAAATTTGGACGAGTTCGGTTTTGCTAAGTTTTGCTAAGCTTTACTAGACCGTGCAACTGCCATTTACTAAGCGAGCGTTGATACTAGCGGTCTTAATGTATCGCTATAAGGGTAAAACAGCCTATTATATTTACTTAGACAAATTTTCTTACAATTTATTATGAGCTACTATATTTCACTGTAGCAGCCGACAAACCCTAGCGACACTCGGTGTACAGTTGTATTGTCTATACCACATTCTATCAATTTAACCCTTATAGTTATCGTGGTATAGCCATAAAACTATGGTACATTATGTGTAGACCTTGCGACTGTGTTAAGGCGCTAGCATGCGACTTAACAAGCACTGATCAATAGTGCCAGCCCAAGAGTGACCAGAATCAGCAATGTACTTGCTTGACCTATGTCGGCATGGATGCGGCTGGTTTTTGTTTATTCAACCGGTACTCGTCTGTGATGAGTCACCCTTTACAAAATACAATCTAAGGACAGAGTATGAGCGCCAGCCTAACCACCACTTTTGATGACAAAAATACCGAAACATCGAACCTAATCAATCCCACCTTAGTCCTCAACTGTGGTTCCTCTTCTATCAAATACGCGCTGATTAGCGAAGACAATTCTATTCGTATCACTGGTTTGGCCGAAAACTTAGGACTCGATACTGCTCGTATCAAACACACGACGTTGAATGGTGATAAGCTGGAAATCTCTATCTCAGGTGGTCGTCATCAGTTAGCATTACAAAAAATTCTTGAGCTATTAGAACAGTATCATTTCATCGCCGTTGGTCATCGCGTGGTTCATGGTGGCCGTGAGTACTCTGCAGCAGTCCGTGTCGATGAGCATGTACTGGACGAAGTAAAACGCTTAAAAATACTCGCGCCACTGCATAACCCTGCCCATGCTTTAGGTATCGAAGCGGTACAGGCAATTTATCCTGATATCCCTCAAGTCGTCGTCTTTGATACAGCCTTTCACCAAACCATGCCTCCTGTTGCTTTTCGCTACCCACTACCAAAAGCCCTATACGAAGAACACAAAATCCGCCGTTATGGCTTTCATGGTACCTCTCATGCTTACGTCTCAGAGCGCGCCAGTGAAATTACAGCATCTAAAGGCCCACATGGCTGGCTTACAGCGCATCTGGGTAATGGCTGCTCGGCAACTGCCGTTTATGACGGCAAAAGTTTCGATACCAGTATGGGTCTGACCCCGCTTGAAGGGCTCATGATGGGTACGCGTAGTGGTGATGTTGACCCAAGTCTACACATACACCTAAAGCGCCAGCTCGGTATGAGCTTGGAAGAGATTGATGCCATGCTCAATAATGAAAGTGGTCTATTGGGTGTCTCAGGCTTGTCTAATGATTTACGTACCGTCGAACAAGCGGCGAACGAAGGTCACGCAGATGCCAAACTCGCTATCGAGATGTTCTGTTACCGCGTCGGTAAATATCTTGCCAGCTTAAGCTGCGCGCTGCCAGAATTCACAGGTATTGTCTTTACGGGTGGTATCGGTGAAAACTCAGTCACCACCCGTACCAGTATCTTAGAAGTGATGCGTCATTTCGGCATAAAAGTAGACGCTGACAAAAATGCGAGCTTGTTTGGTGGTAGCGAAGGCAGCTTCCACGCAGACGATAGCAGCATCGAGCTATGGGTTGTGCCAACTGATGAAGAGTGCCGTATTGCTCAAGAAACACGTGAAGCATTGGGCTTACTCTAAGCTCGACACTTTTTATAAGTTGCTTATATTATAAATTGCTTATAATTTTCTCATAAGCTTCTATTCGTCTTATAAGCTTTTATTCATTAGACGTGTTAAGTTATTTTTTGCCCAGCGCTTCTTATACATAGCCTATGATGAGAAGCGCGACGTTTTACTCATTCCAGCAAGGATGAAGTGAGCTTTAAAAATATAATAAACCGTAGGATACTTTATGCAAACCATTTTACTAGTTCCCATCAGCCGTGGTATCGGCGTAACGTCAGCAGCGCTTGGATTGATCCGCGCTCTTGATTACAACGGTATCAAAGCGGGCTTTATGAAGCCATTTTTGCAAGATGATACACTTGATAAGCAAAACAGTTTAGACAGCTCAAGCGCGTTAGCAATGCATGCTTTTGGTCTGACGCCACCTAAATCTATCAGTCGGCAGCGTGTTGAGCGTATGATTGGTGATGATAATCTTGATGACTTGATGGAAGAAGTGGTCGTCAACTATCATACTCTGGGCGATGATTATGATGTGGTGATCTGTGAAGGCTTAGTACCGACCACAGAGACCTCTTATGCCTCGCAAATCAACCGTGCGATTGCCCATGCATTAGATGCTAGAATCATCTTTGTTAGCACTGCTGATACCAGTAAACCGGCCTATCTGGCTGATAAACTTGACGTTCACGCTCGTGAGTTTGGCGGCATCGCCCATGAGCGCACGCTCGGCGCGATTTTGATGCGTGTACATGACTTGCCAAATGCACAAAGCACCGTAGAAAATCAAATCGTTGCCCCTGGCGAAGCAGTTGTGAGTTTAGATGAAGGCTTTATGCAAGAAGTCCAGCGCCTATCACCACATTTTAATACTGATGCGTTCCGTTTAATCGGGGTGGTGCCATTCAGTGATTCACTGTCCGTGCCTCGTACGTGGGATATCGCCACTGAGCTTGATGCCAAATGGCTCAATGTCGGTGAAGCTAAGTCACGCCGTATTAACCGCATTAGCCTAACCGCACGCTCGGTCGCACGCGTCGATGAGGTGTTTAAACGTGGCACCCTTATCGTCGTACCGGGCGATCGAGATGATTTACTATTAGCAGCTGGACTGGCTTGTATCAATGGTATACCGCTGGCAGGATTGGTATTAACCGGCGGCGTCGAGCCGAGTGCAACCGTCGCTGAGCTATGGCAATCTGCCCTCAAAACAGGTATCCCTGTCATGAGTGTCGAAAGTGACAGCTATGAGACCGTACAAAGCCTCATGCACATGAGCGCAGAGATTCCAAGTGATGATACCGAACGTGCTGAAGAAGTGGCTCGTTATGTCGCCGCTCATTTAAATCTTAGCTGGATTAAAGACTATTTTAGTCAAAATCATGAGCCGCGCCTCTCACCATCTGCATTCCGTCATCAAGTGGTTAAAAAAGCACAAAACGCCAAAAAACGCATCGTGCTACCAGAGGGTTCCGAGCCGCGTACGGTTGAAGCCGCTTGTATCTGTCAAAGCCGCGGCATCGCCAACTGTGTACTACTCGCTAAGCGTAGCGATGTCGAGCAAGTGGCTAAAAATCTTGACTTAGTTTTACCAGAAGGTCTTGAAATAATTGACCCCGATACGCTTGATATGGATAAGTATATCGCTGCAGTGGTCGAACGCCGTAAAGGCAAAACCAGCGCAGAAGTCGCGGCTGAATACTTAAAAGACACCGTATATCTAGGCACGACCATGCTACAGATGGACGAAGTCGACGGCCTCGTTTCTGGCGCGATTCATACCACTGCCAATACTGTCCGTCCAGCGTTTCAGTTGATTAAGACCGCACCGCAATACTCGCTCGTATCATCAATATTTTTTATGCTGCTGCCTGAGCAAGTGGTGGTCTACGGTGACTGTGCCATTAATCCTGATCCAAATGCCGAAGAACTGGCTGAGATTGCCATTCAATCAGCACAGTCTGCTGCTGCCTTCGGTATTGATCCAAAAGTCGCGATGATTAGCTATTCTACAGGCTCATCAGGAACTGGCGCAGATGTCGAAAAAGTCACTCGTGCGACCCAAATCGTCCGCGAGCGTGCGCCACACCTAAAAGTCGATGGGCCGCTACAGTATGACGCCGCTTCTGTCATGAGCGTCGGCAAGCAAAAAGCGCCTGACTCACCTGTCGCTGGGCAAGCCAATGTCTTTATTTTCCCAGACCTCAATACGGGCAATACCACTTATAAAGCCGTACAACGTAGCGCCAATGTAGTGAGTGTTGGCCCAATGCTGCAAGGTTTGAATAAGCCAGTAAACGACTTGTCTCGCGGAGCCTTGGTCGATGATATTATCTACACCATCGCCCTTACCGCTATTCAAGCTCATAGCGACGCGATTTAATTGCATTAAAATGTGTGACTAATTGCGCTATAGGTAACCGACTATCAAAATGATGGTCGGTTTTTTATTGGCTATGTTTATAACTGACTTTTTAAAACGCTTTCATTACGGATAGCTAAGCGCTCATTTTACCTAGTATTTCAGCACTTTTAATGACAGATGCCCACTTGCCCTCTACAATAGCGCTACCATCGAAGCATTTATCCTAAAAAGGTCCGCTGATAAAAGGGTAAAATGCATCAACGACAACGTGCCTCTTATCTATTTTTACGCATTTATTTATGCCAAATACCAGCAAAAATTCTCAAAAAAATACACCTGCGCCAGCCATCCGTGCTTATCTTGGCGGCTCATTTGATCCCGTACATGATGGTCATCTGCAAATGGCGATGACTGTTTATCAGCGTTTGCTACCGATAGCCAAGCAGCAACAGCGCGCGCTGCACGTGTCACTATTGCCCAATGCGCGCTCACCCTTTAAAGAAAAAAGTACAGCTCCTAAACACCGTCTGGCGATGTTAAAGCTTGCGACACTCAACACACCGCTACAAATTAATGAGCTTGAGCTGTGGCAAACACCACCTGTTTATACCATCGATAGTGTACGCACGTTGCGCCAGCGTTATCCGCATGACAGTCTAATATTCATCATCGGTATGGATAGCGCGCTGAGTTTGAGCAAATGGAAAAACGGTTTAGAGCTTACGGATTACGTCAATCTTTGGGTGTTTAATCGTGATGACCTGTCTGATATTAATCATAAAAATAATCGCCTGTTGGCAACCACGACTCATTGCGCCAACAAAACGTTAGTCGCGCAGGATACGATGAACTTGCACATCCAATTACCTGCGCAGCTGCAATCTTTACGCATCGATGCGCCTATTGATTTATTACAGCCCACCTCTCAAGCATCGACCGATAGCCGTCTCTTGAAAAACACCCATCAAGGCCACATTTATATAGACTCGCGTCCTATCGCCACGATATCCAGTACACAGATACGCCAACAGTTGCAGCCGACAGACAATCGATCGAATATAATATCCGCAGCGGCAAGGCAAATGACATCTATCGCACCAATAAATGATATCATAGACAATACTGCACCCAATCCATTAGCTAAATGGCTAAATCCTGCTGTTTATCAATATATTATCGCCCATCAGCTATATTCTGCTGCTCAATTCCGTTAAAATCGCCTTATCTTTGTCATTTTGCCCATCCAGTCTCTACAGCTGACTGGCGACATCTAGTCCATTCGACAATGCCAACGCATGCAAATTGACGATTTACCTTTTTATTTTTAATATTGACGATTCAAGAGATCAAAATTTATGACCAACACCATGACTGAAGAACGCTTAAAAGAATGCTTAGCCGTTGTTGAGACCGCTCTAGATGATATGAAAGCGAAGAACATCACCGTAATGAATGTAGAAGATTTGACTGACGTAACCGAACGCATCGTTATCGCTGACGGTACTTCTAAGCGCCATGTACGCGCGATGGCTGACAATGTCGGCGCTGAAGCGAAGCAAGCGGGCTTTATGCCACTTGGTCGCGAAGGCGGTATCGACTCTGACTGGACATTGATTGATCTGGGCGCTGTCGTCGTGCATGTAATGACGCCACAAGCCCGTGAGTTCTATGACTTAGAAGGTCTATGGTCATCACCTGAGCAATTGGCTGAGCTGGTCGCTGTACCGCGTGAAAAGAAAACGGCCGGCCGCCGCAATAAAAATAAATAATTTTATTTATTTTTATAACGCTGTGAAAACCAAAAAGACCAGATATCTATTCTGGTCTTTTTTTGTCTAAAATTTACCGTTCTAATACCCTTTCACCTACTGCTAAATTTTAAGCGGCTGAATGCTTAGCATTAGATGAGTGATTAAGCTAAGATAATACGCATTATTAATACCAGTATTAAAGTAGCCTCTCCCCTAATAAATCCCTACAGATTAGGAAAACCTATGAGCTTAGAACCTATAAATATAGCAACGCTAATATCTTCTACCCCAAAAAATGTAGCCGACTTTAACCAAAACCTGCCGCTACATATCGCCAATCTAATTTGCGTCCGCGCTGGCAAAGCCATGCCATTCACCCGTGAAGAAATGAGTGCCATTGATAAAGCGCCAATCAAAGCGCCTGTTGCGGTCAACTTCATGGGATTGACCACTGATGAGCAAGCCGATCGTAAGCATCATGGTGGCCCACTCAAAGCCGTGCATCAACTGGCACCTGCAACTTATGAGAAAATTAACGCAGAATTTGGTCTAAAAGTCCGCGTCGGTACATTGGGCGAAAACCTCACGACTGAAGCCGTGAATGGTCTACCTGAAATGACCGAATCTACAGTTTGTATTGGCGACGTTTTTGAGTATGGTGATACGGCTACTAGTACGGATGATGTTGATAATTTACAACTGCGTATCGTCCAACCACGACGCCCTTGCTACAAAATCAACGACCAAATCGGACAGTTTACCAAAGTGCCAAATATTGCAGCATGGGTCAGCAAACAAGGCATCTCTGGCTGGTACTTCCAAGTCGTGACAGATGGTCTGATTAATGCGGATTTGCCAGTTTACTTGATAGAACGCCCTTATCCATTCGCCACGTTAGAGAAGCTGTGGCAGCTATCAAATTCAAAAGAAAAATTTGATGCCGAGTTGATTGAGCCTTGGCTTGCGATTGAGTGTTTAGAAGATAGTTGGAAAAAGGTGTTGGCTAAGAAGATTCGCAAGAATTAAAAAAGCTTTCAAAGATATCTCGAACTCATCTATCTACTATCAATAAAAAAATAAAGGCAAGTATAGTCAATCCTATATAAATCAAATACGGTGTCAGGCTCGCTTAGTCTACTATTTGTAGTACTTTCGCTCGCCTTCCTTGTATCAAAATTATATTGAAACGACTATATCAAAGCTCACCTTTATTCACACAGAGCATTTCATGGTAAAAAACATCTTCTTAGCGTTTGGCTTAACACTGCCCTTGATTGGCTGCGTGACCACGACCTCCCCAGTAGCAACTACCAAAAGCTACATCGTGGACAGTAAAACCTACCAAGCCACTGGCAAGAGCGAGCGCATCAAAACCATCGTCCTGCACTATACGGTGTCAGACAATGACAGATCGATCAAAACACTGACCACAGGCAAGGTCAGCGCGCACTATTTAGTGTTAGATAATGACGACGATAAAATTTATAATCTCGTCCCAGAAAATGAACGCGCTTGGCATGCGGGCGATGGTGGCTTTGCGGGACGGACAATCCTGAACGATACTTCTATCGGCATAGAAATCGTCAATGCAGGGATTGCGCCTGAATATAAAGATGCACTAAAAAATGGCAATATCGACTACCATCCTTATGAGCATTATGTCGCCTTTAATGAGTGGCAGATTAAAAAGGTCGCGGAGCTGGTGCAAGATATCACTACTAGATATGATATCTCACCAAAGAATATCATTGGTCATTCTGATATGGCACCCTCACGTAAGATAGACCCCGGTGCAAAGTTTCCTTGGCAGCAACTGTATAAAGATTATGGTATCGGCGCTTGGTATGATGCTGCTGATAAGCTTGCTTTTATGGATACAAATGCATTTGCAGCGGCGACGATACCTGAGCTTAAGCAGCAGTTTCGTGACTATGGCTATCAGATTAACAATAGTGACGAATGGGACAAAGCCAGTCGTGATGTCGTCTATGCGTTTCAACTACACTTTAGACCCCGTAACCCAACAGGAACGGTAGATTTAGAGACTTATGCTATTTTAAAGGCATTGAATAAGAAGTATGCTGATACCAGCGATTTTTATTAGGGCATGTCCTCATTTTAAAAATGGTAATAAAAATGAGATAAATTGCAGTCAAACGAGGAAAATAGCGCAGATAATATTAGGATATTAACCAGCTATTTGACGATGTTTGACAAGATTTAGCTCATTTAGAGGATACTCAATTGAATTGAGGACACACCCTATAGTCGATTCAATTTAAAAATAGTACAAGGCAACCGAGTGTAGATGTATATTAAATACTTCAAACGAGGTTAACGCAGTAATAATTTTATAGTGGAATGACTATAATTATGTCATCAATAATAAACGAGCTGTACAAGGAATTTTATGAGCACATTGTTTAGCGTAAATTTGAATAAATTGGCTTTGATCCGTAACTCTCGCGGTACTGACTACCCTAACCTGTTGACCTTTGTAAAAAAACTGATTGACCTAGGGGTTAAAGGCTTTACCGTACACCCGAGACCCGATGAGCGTCATATCAGATACCAAGATGTCTATGATGTCAGTGCATTCTTAAAGGACTATCCAGAGATTGAGTTCAATATCGAAGGCAATCCAAACGAGCAGTTTTTAAAGATTATCCGTGAAGTAAAGCCGCATCAATGTACGCTCGTGCCAGACAGTGACGATCAGCTGACCTCGGATCACGGCTTTGATATCATCACACATCATGAGTTTTTATCGACATTAAGCAAAGAGCTACAAGCCTTTGGTACGCGCTGTGCGGTGTTCATTGATCCTGATGTTGAGCAAATCAAAGCGGTCATCGAGAGCGATGTGCAGACAATCGAGATGTATACCGAAGAATGGGCACGCGCCTACAGTAATGGTAAGAGCGATGACAAGTTTGATTTCGATGAGGTACAGCAACGCTTTAGCGACTGTATTAATCTAGCCAATCAAAACGGTATCCGCGTCAATGCGGGTCATGATTTGAACTTGGATAATTTGGCTGATCTGCTCGCGCTTAGTGATATCGCTGAAGTGTCGATTGGTCATGCATTTACGATTGAATCATTGGAACAAGGCATGGATAATGTCGTGCGTCAGTATTTAGCAATTTGTGGGTAGTCCAAACTAATAAGCAAATAGTCTATTCACTTTACACTCGATGCGGTGATGCTGGGATATATTTTATGCAGCCTCTGTCAGCGTAGACACAGCAAGCAAGCAAAATTTATACCAGTAGCACGGCAATATTGGCGTATCAATTTTATTTTAAAATGACTAGGGCGTGTCCTCATTTTAAAAATGGTGATAAAAATGAGATAAATTGCAGTCAAACAAGGAAAATAGCGCAGATAATATCGAGATATTAGTCAGCTATTTGACACCGTTTGGCAAGATTTATCCATTTTTAACCCATTTAGATGATTATCGATTGAATTGAGGACACGCCCTACAGTTTGGTTCTATCAGCAGTCCTAATATCTGCATTATCAATAAAAACGCTAATAATATTAAAAAAGGAATCTTTATGTATCAAGACTTTCAGAAACACCTACAACAAGAAATCAGTGATATACGCGCAGCAGGACTGTATAAAACCGAGCGCGTGATCACCTCTCCACAAGATGCGCTCATCAAAATCACTGATGGCCGTGAGGTGCTTAACTTCTGTGCCAATAATTATCTTGGATTGTCTGACCACCCTGAGATTAAAAAGGCAGCTATCGAGGCTATTGAAAACTCAGGTTATGGCATGTCATCGGTGCGTTTTATTTGTGGGACGCAAGATTTGCATAAGCAATTAGAAGCGGCGATTTCTAAGTTTTTTAATACCGAAGATACGATTCTTTATGCGGCCTGTTTCGATGCCAATGGCGGTGCCTTTGAACCACTACTGACCAGCGATGACGCCATTATTTCTGATTCGTTAAATCATGCCTCAATCATCGACGGCGTACGCCTGTGTAAAGCGGCGCGCTATCGCTATGCCAATGCGGATATGCAAGATTTGGAGACGCAATTACAAGCGGCGCAAGCACAGCGTTTTCGTTTAATTGTCACCGATGGTGTGTTTTCGATGGATGGTAATGTCGCGCCCATGGATGAGATTTATGCATTGGCACAAAAATATGATGCCATGGTGATGATTGACGAGTCACATTCAGCAGGTGTGGTCGGTCACACTGGTGGCGGCGTGACTGAATTGTTTGATCTACGTGGTGATATTGAGCTAATCACTGGTACTTTGGGCAAAGCATTTGGCGGTGCTATTGGCGGCTTTACCACGGGTAAAAAAGAAATCGTTGAGATGTTGCGTCAACGCTCACGCCCGTATCTGTTTTCAAATTCTATTCCTCCTATGGTGGCGGCGGCTGGGGTAAAAGCGTTTGAGATGCTGTCGCAAGACAATACCCTACAAGATAAATTGCATGAAAATACCGCCTATTTTGTGAAGAAGATGCAAGATGCAGGCTTCGATATCAAACCCACCGCATCAGCAATTTGTGCGGTCATGCTTTATGACGCCAATGTCTCGCAACAAATGGCCGACGAGCTGTTGAAAGAAGGCATTTATGTGATTGGCTTCTTCTACCCTGTCGTACCCAAAGACCAAGCTCGCATCCGTGTCCAGCTCTCTGCTGCCCATACTCGCGAGCAGCTAGACAAGTGTATCACCGCCTTTATCAAAGTCGCCAAGCAAATGAAGGTGATTGATTAAGCGTCGTTCGATATTCACTCGCTAGATTCAACCATTAAGTACAACACCGTTAAATAAGAGAAGAATATGAAAGCACTGGTTAAAGCCCATGCCAAAAAAGGCATCTGGATGCAAGATATGCCAGAACCTACGGTTGGCATCAATGACGTTAAAATTAAAATTAAAAAAACCGCCATTTGTGGTACAGATTTGCACATTTATAAGTGGGATGAGTGGTCAGAAAGAACCATCAAGACACCAATGATTATCGGACATGAATACGTCGGCATCATTAGTGAAATAGGCGATGGCGTGAAGCACTTTGAAGTGGGCGACCGAGTCACTGGCGAAGGACATATCGCTTGCGGGCATTGCCGTAACTGCCGCCGTGGCAAGCTGCATGTGTGCGAAAATACCATCGGCGTGGGCGTCGACCGCGATGGCGCGTTTGCCGAATACTTGGTGATACCTGCCGATAATGTCATCAAACTCGACGAGCGGATCAGCGATGAGATGGCAGCCATTATGGATCCCTTTGGCAATGCCACTCATACTGCCCTTTCATTTCCTGTCCTTGGTGAAGATGTGCTAATCACGGGTGCGGGACTGATTGGTTCTATGGCGACAGCGATTTGCCGCTTCGCAGGGGCGCGTAATATTGTGGTCAGTGATATCAGTGATTATCGCCTAGCGCTTGCCAAAAAAATGGGCGCGACGATGACCATCAACCCAGCCAAAGGGGAAACCATCGAAGGTGCCATTACTGAGTTAAAAATGCACGGCTTTGATATTGGGCTTGAGATGTCAGGCTCGCCTCAGGCCTTTGATTCGATGATTAGTAATATGTATAACGGCTCTAAAATCTCGCTCTTGGGCATTTTGCCGAACACCACCACGGTGGATTGGAGCAAGATTATTTTTAAGGCATTAACCCTAAAAGGTATTTATGGCCGTGAGATGTGGGAGACGTGGTATCAGATGGAGCAAATGCTGATTAGCGGTATTGATCTATCGCCCATCATTACCCATCGCATGCACATTGATGACTTTCAAGAAGGCTTTGATATCATGGAAAGTGGACAATGCGGTAAAGTAATTTTAAACTGGGATTGATAACGTAGCGCATCAGTAGTTGAGGAGTCGTGGTTAGGGTTTACATTATTACGACCTATAAAACGGCACTGATTTCAGTGCCGTTTTTTATAGGGTGAAAATTATATGAGGGATAAACTATGAGCGATTCTGAAGCCGAAAAACTTGAAAAGTATTTAGCAGAAAAAGCCCAACAAGAGCAAGCAAAACAGCAGGAAGCTGAGCCGCTCTCTGCCTATGATGCTTGTGTGCTAAAAGAAAGCGCTAGGATTCATGAGCTGATTGCTGAGGCTCAGAGGGAGTCTAAAGAGCATGATTTGGATGACTAAGGCGAAAATGTACTTTAAAGGGATTCCCTTTACTAATATATTTATGGTGGGTTGTGCTCGCTAACCCACCATGGGTTATCTATCTTTTATATTTTGAAAATAATTTTATAACTCTACTTAGCTTAGATAGCACTTTATCCTCGTTCAACTCTTCTTGAACAATATCATCAATATGTTCTTCAATGGCCTCTTCATCATCAACAATATCTTCTGAGATTAAACTCAGTTCAATAAATGGTTGAGTTTCATCAATTTCAATGTCTAATTTATAATCAAATGATAAATTACCTTTTGTTTTATCCTGTTCATTTTCATTGAAAATAATGTTTACAATATTATTATCTTCAAAACCTTCAATAATTAAGGCTTTAAATCTGTCTTTCGTTGTCAAAACACATGAATTTACAATATCAAAACTATGATCATAAACCTCACAATCGCCAATTTTGTAAGAATAGTCTTCTGCATAAATCCTTGTGATTTGGAACTGTTCACGCTTCTGTTCATCTTTATATAAATCGAAGATTAAAGCACACAAACTAGAGTGACATAAGAGAACAGTATGAGATATTTCAGCGGTATTTAAAATAGAAAACAACATATCTTCTAAAGAGTTAAATGACTCATAGTTTGTTGGCTTGTTGATGACTATTTTTCTTAATATAACATTACTTAGATTACCTGCTATTCCTTCGCTATAATTTTCAACCAAGTTATGTATTGGAGGTCTATCTTCAATCATGATATAAGATTTCTCAAAATCTCTCGTGATAACTTGATTATTACTAATTAATTTAATTCCATCTCTTTTTATTACATCAAACATATTAAGTGGAAACTTCGTTTCATCAGCCATAAAGTCGTTAGATGCCACTTTACCCATTTCAGAAAGTATTGTTTTATCGATATTAGAACTTATAATATGGTTATTATTAATCTGCTCAATCTCATTAATTAGCTCTTCCATTGACTCTACAAAATTTGTGCGATAGTTCACAATTTCTTCAGGTGTTATTTCAGCAGATAATAGCTTGTACTCAGACGTTTTTTGAGCAATCTCAATTAAAGCTTTAAAACTACGAATCATATCTTCTCTGTTTGAGAAGCTGTAAACATTCGACTTTAAAATATTAAGCCAGTCTCTAGATATCTTCCATTTGGTTGAAGAGTAGGAAATAATTAGTTGAACAACTTCTTGGTCTATATTTACGTTATACCAGCCTGCGTACATCCTACCAGAAACCATTTTTTGACTAAATTTACTACTCAAACTTTCAATTAACTTAGCCTGCCATCCAGAATGATTCTCTATACCGCCAGAGTGAAATTTTTTATGTCTAATATAAACACCTAGCAGTTGACTAGCCTGATTGATACTTTTAACTTGAGTATCGATAGTACCAGTAGAATGGAGTCTCTTTTCTTCTAGTAATGCGTCAATATAAGGTTTGACTCTTGGAATATCATCGCTATTAGTTAATATGGAACATACTATTAAAAACCTTACATCAATATATGCATTTTTTAGAGCTATATTGATGGCCGACTCTATATTCTCATCTCTTCCTTTTCTAATCTTAAACCACAAGTCGAAATTATCTTTGGATAGCATTTCAATATCAATAATTTCTGAATGCCATAAATATTCTTCGTTCTGAGTCTGTACATCTAAAGTTCTATTTCTCCAATGAATCAACATATCGGTAGACCAACCCAACGCTTGATCATTTTCGAAGCTTAATGACTCAATAACCATTTCAGCTGTATATTTTAGATGCTCGAATAATATTGGATACGATTTAGTAGTATCCTTATACTTATGTGTAATATAAAATCTTTTCCACTCCTCCCAGACCGATACAAAATTACGTATAGAATCTTCGAAACCATCACTAACTGCTATATCAGCTTTATCAGATAGGTTTTTCCACTTCAAAAGAGCAACCCAGAGATATAACGTATTTCTGAGAACGGTCTCAGCTTCAGACTGAGTTATATGCTTTTGTTCGAAGAAAATTTTTCGGTAAAAGCGTAGGCTATGGTAGAAGTATTGTGTATTACTCGGAATTTTATCAACTGTTTGCTTCAATAGAACATAATAAGTCCTCATAAAGCCTGTAAAATATGATCCACTCCAAGCACCTTCACTTAGCAATAACCAGTTATCAGACTCACCGCTATTATTTTCAAAAGATAAAACATCAGCTAGTTGTATGTGATACTTTGCTAGTCTATCCAATGATTCAATAAAATCTTTTTCGTCATTATTACTTAACGCATTATATAAAGGACTAGTAAATGTTTCTAAAGCAGATGATATGCTAATATCTACTTTATTGCTTTTCTTATCATATTTTACAGAGTTTTTTATTAGAAATGATACAAAATTCCCTATATCAAAACCTGAATATTTTACTAAAGTCACTTTTTTATCTTTACCTGTAAATGCAGGGATAGAGACGTAAAGTCTAAAATTATTTGTTTCTTGATTACTTTTATCTATAGTATATTTTAAAATTTTAGCTTGCAGCCATATCGCTAGATTTAGCTTCCATAGTGAGACAGTATATAACTCTTTATTTTTACCAGCAATATATAGTCAGTTCAAAACAAAAGTGTTATGTCTAGGACAAACATCATAAAATAATTTGGATAAGTCATTTTCCATCC
>NZ_CAJHAZ010000016.1 GCF_904846525.1 Psychrobacter sp. 1044
AAGCGTTTGGGGTTTAAAACGCCAAGCCAGGTGTTTTATTTCATTACTTAGCGTTGCACTTGGTGTGTTAATCTAGGAAGTGAATGGAGTTTCTGATAGTGGCTTATAAAAGTAAGCGGTAGTGAGGTATGTCTTAACCCATTTTCAACCTTTTTTTAACCTGTCTTTATAAAATATAGTGATTCTGGACATACTGAATGCACAATTCATGAAACGCTTGTGCTGGCGGTGAAATCGTTTTATTTGCCAATTTAAAAATACCAATTTGTCTGTTTAAGGCAGGTTCAAGTAAGTCGAGCCATACCAATTCTGGCTCATTCGACGGAAAGGCGAGCTTGGGTAGGGTGGTGATGCCAAGATCATTGCGTAATAATGAAAATAAGGAAGTAATATTCTCGACCGTGTAACGCGCATTACGGTTGAGCACCTCGGCGGGTGTGTTTTCGAGCAGTCGACAAGTGCCATTATAAATAAAAGGCTGGGTCATGAGTTGTTGCCATTTAAGCCCTGTTTTTTGATGGTTTTTTGACGGTTTTACTGGTTGATTTAACGAGTTGCTTTTTAAGCAGACTACGCCAATCGGGTCAGATATGAGCAAGGTGAAATCTATATTTGATTGATCGATACTGGTGCAGTTGCCCAATGCTAAATCTATTTCACCTGCCAATAAACGATTGGCAACACCGACAGAGTTATCATCTATTAGTACAATCTCGACATCAGGATATCTCTTGGAGTATTCAACCAACACGCTAGGCAAGAGTTTTGTCACCAGTGATGGCACGCTTGCAATCCTTATTTTGCCTTTATCGCCAGCGGCTGCTCCTTTTAAATCATCCTCTAGCGCTTGATAAACCGTCATAAACTGCTCGATTTTGGGTAAACAAGTCTCTCCAAAAGGCGTGAGTGTTGCTTTATTTCCTCCTTCAAATAAGCGCTGACCTAGTATTTTTTCCAATTCCTTTATCGAGGCAGACAATGCCGCTTGCGAACGGTTGGCGCGATCTGCCGCCGCCCGAAAGCCGCCTTCCTCTACCACGCATAAAAAGTGACGTAATTGCTGTAATTTCATACGCTTATTCCTCACCACTATTAATATATAAGATATCGTTTATGATAGATTAAATCTATCATATTCTAAATTTAATTAGTTAGATTTATCATTAGCACTTGGGTAGGATACCTCTATAGCAATCGCTGCCCAATCATTGATCAAAGGATATGACGACATGACGACTCACTCAACCAAACAAGCCATCAAAACCTCACTTTATGCGTCTAAATCCCCTTTAGAATGGGCGATCACTAACAATGGTACGTTGTACACCGCGCAGATTCCTATCGATGAAAATGGTGACGTGGTTGTAGGTGGTATCGAAGCGCAAACCCGCCAAACGCTAGACAATCTAAAGCACACACTAGAATGTGCCAATGTTGGCATGGATTCGGTGTTACAGGTCATGATCTATGTGACCGATCGCGACTATCTAAAAACGGTCAATCAAGTCTACGCCGAATACTTTGACGCACCCTATCCAAATCGGGCAGCGCTCGTGATAGCAGGACTGGCTCGTGAAGAAATGTTGGTTGAGCTGGTTGTATATGCCGCTTTGCCTTAAAACTAATTTTAATATTCCATCTTTTAGTACTTTATCAAGGAAGCTCTTATGTCAGCTCACACCGCCCAACAGATATTGCAGCAAGACCCAACCAAATCACTTTATATTAACGGTGAATGGCAGTCAGGCGTAAATACCGTAGCCAATATTAACCCATCTGATATCACTGACACTATCGGTGAGTTCGCACAGGCCAGTGGCGATCAAGTCAAAGACGCTATTGCTGCTGCCCGTCACGCTCAGCCAAAATGGGAAGCGACTCCTTTAGAAAAAAAGCAGTCTATCCTACAAGCGATTGGCGATGAAATGATTGCTCGCTGTGATGAGCTAGGTACGCTGTTGTCTCTTGAAGAAGGCAAGCCGTTTGCGGAAGGTCGCGGCGAGATTTACCGCGCAGGTCAGTTTTTTCATTACTATGCCGCTGAGGTATTGCGCCAAATCGGTGATACCGCCGCCTCAGTACGTCCTGGTGTCAAGGTTGAAGTTACCCGCGAAGCAGTCGGTGTGGTCGCCATTATCTCACCTTGGAACTTTCCAACTGCCACCGCTGTGTGGAAGATCGCGCCAGCGCTAGCCTTTGGTAATACGGTCATTTGGAAGCCTGCGAACTTAACACCTGCCAGCGCAGTGGCATTGGCCGAAATTATCCACCGTCAAGGCATGCCAGAAGGCACATTCAACCTGTTACTGGGTGGCGGCTCGTCAGTCGGTGATGCACTCATCAATTCTACAGATATCGATGCCGTTAGCTTTACCGGTTCTGTGCCAACAGGTCGCAAAGTTGCTGCTGCGACGGCACCGAACTTTATTCGTTGCCAGCTTGAGATGGGCAGCAAAAACGCCTTGGTCATCGCTGACGATGCCGATTTGCAAGTCGCTATCGATGCGGCGGTTGCTGGTTCGTTTGGTGGTTCAGGGCAGAAATGTACGGCTTCTTCACGCCTCATCGTAATGGACAGTATTCATGATGCCTTTGTCGAAGGTGTGATTGCCAAAATGAAAACCTTAAAAGTCGGTCATGCGCTTGATGACGGTATCTTTATGGGTCCTGTTGTCGATGACAAGCAGCTGGCGTCAAACATGGACTGGATCGAAAAGGCCAAACAGTCTGGTGCAAATTTAGCCTTTGGTGGTGAGCGTTTAGAGATGCCGCATGACGGCTACTATATGTCACCGACGTTATTTACCGAGACGGACAACAGCTGGGATATCAACCAAGAAGAGGTTTTTGCTCCGCTGGCTTGTGTCATGCGTGTCAAGGATTTGGACGAAGCGATTGCGATGACCAATGATACGCGCTTTGGTCTGACGGGCGGCATCATCACCCAAAGCTTGCGTAGTAGTGCGATGTTCAAAGAGCAGGTACAAGCAGGTTGCGTGATGGTCAATCTAGCGACTGCAGGAACCGACTACCACGTACCATTTGGTGGCCGTAAACAGTCAAGCTTTGGTCCGCGTGAGCAAGGTCAATATGCTAAAGAGTTCTATACCATCGTGAAGACCGCTTATCAAAAAGCGTACTAGAACTATCTTAACAAGACTGCTCGCCGCTATCGAAGCGACACGGTGTGAAAAAGCACTTAATAGCCAATGATAGCGGCTACTGATAAAAGTATTAAAGGGAATTGATATGTACCAAGACCATATCGTCATTGACGGATTACAGTATAGCTATTGGGATCGTGACTACTTTAAGATGCTACAAGCCAGTGGTATCAATGCGGTACATGCCACCTTGGTCTATCACGAAGATGCCCGTCAGACCATGAGCCGCTTTAGCGAGTGGCACACACGCTTTGAGCAAAATTCAGATCTTATATTACCCGTGTACTCAGTGGCTGATATCAACATGGCAAAAGAGCAGGGTAAAGTGGGCATCTTCTTTGGCGCACAAAACTGCTCGCCAATTGATGACGAAATCGGCCTGATTAGCGTGATGCGCCGCCTAGGTCTATTGATTATGCAGCTGACTTATAACAATCAGAGCTTACTGGCGACAGGTTGTTATGAGCAGAATGACAGCGGCATCACACGCTTTGGTCAGCAGGCCATCGCTGAGATGAACCGTGTCGGTATGATTATCGATATGTCACACAGCGCTGAGCGTTCAACGCTTGAAGCGATTGAGCACTCTAGTCGCCCGATATGTATCAGCCATGCCAACCCAACCACAGCACACGATGCCCTGCGTAATAAATCGGATACGGTTATTAGTGCATTAACCAAAGCGGGCGGGTTGCTAGGTTTCAGTTTATATCCGTTTCATTTGCCAAATGGCAGCGACTGTACGCTTGATGACTTCTGTACCATGATTGCCAATTGCGCTGATAAATATGGCGTAGAGCATTTATCTATTGGTAGTGACTTGTGTCTCAATCAGCCGCAAGCCGTGCTTGAGTGGATGCGTAATGGTCGTTGGTCAAAAGCGATGGATTATGGTGAAGGCAATGCCAATAATTCAGGTTGGCCAGATACCTTGCCGTGGTTCGCTGGCAAGGACGGTATGGAAAACATCTATAACGGTTTGCTAAAACATGGCTTTAATGAGATTGACGCTGGAAAAGTCATCGGTCAAAACTGGTTTGATTTCCTTGGAAATGGCATAAGGCCTTTAGCCTAAAGGATAATTCTAGCAAGTCATCGCTAAAAATCGCTATAAGACGACAATCGTTTTATAGCGCACAGCTATTTGAAATAGACAGTTTTGAAATACATAGCTTTGAAGTAAGTAGCTTTGAAATAAATAATATAGTGAGGTTATCTGGTTATATCCTCATTGTTATACGTCTGATCTAAATAACGAAACGTTAGAATATGGAGCCACATCATGGCCGATTTAAAGGGACTTAACCAAGGTGAGCAAGGACGCTCAAACGCTGCCAATAGCACAGCGGATAAGGTCAGCGCTGTACCAGCTGCTGTCGATATTGATGCGTTGGGGCTAAAAAATCCTGCCTTTTGGTATAGTGGTGGGTTTATTACGATTTTTGTGCTCATGGCGATTTTTGCAGAAGCACAGTTAGCAACGATCGTGGATGTTGGTTTTAAATGGTCGGCCAATATCTTTGGTCCTTTTTGGCAAATTTTGCTTCTCGCTACTTTCGTCATCGCTTTAGCGGTTGGTGCAGGTCGCACGGGTCGTGTAATTTTGGGCAACTTACCAAAGCCTGAAATGGACAATTTCAAGTGGATGGCCATCCTGTTTTGTACATTGTTGGCTGGCGGTGGGGTTTTTTGGGCGGCGGCAGAACCTATTGCTCATTTCGTGTCAGCGCCTCCTTTATACGGTGAGTCACCAGACTTGCAACAACAAGCATTTAACGCCTTATCACAATCTTTTATGCATTGGGGATTTTTGGCGTGGTCGATTGTCGGCAGTTTGACTGCGATTGTGGTCATGCATTTGCATTATGACAAAGGCTTGCCGCTGAAACCTCGCACACTTCTTTATCCTATGTTTGGTGAGCGCGTACTCACGGGTCAAACGGGCGCGATTATCGATGCTTGCTGTATCGTGGCAGTTGCTGCTGGCACTATCGGTCCTATTGGTTTCTTGGGCTTGCAAACCAGCTATGCACTGAATAAATTGTTTGGTATTCCTGATACTTTTGCCACCCAGCTTATCATTATCATATTCGCGATTGCGCTTTATACCTTATCAGCGATCAGTGGTCTTGCTCGAGGCATGCAATTGCTCAGCCGCTTTAATGTCATCTTGGCAGTTGCGCTGATGGTCTTTATTTTGATATTTGGACCGACCAATTTTATCGTCAATGGTTATATTCAAGGTGTCGGCACGATGGTCGATAACTTTATTCCGATGGCCACTTTTCGCGGTGATGAAGGCTGGCTTGGCGGTTGGACCGTGTTCTTTTGGGGTTGGTTCTTGGGTTATGGCCCGATGATGGCCATCTTTATCGCTCGTATCTCACGTGGTCGTACGATTCGTCAATTGATTACCACCGTATGTATTATTGCGCCGCTCGTGACGTGCTTTTGGTTCACCGTCGTTGGTGGTTCAGGTCTGGCGTTTGAGATTGCCAATCCGGGCAGTGTTAGTAGCGCGTTTGAAGGCTTTAACTTACCTGGTGCACT
The DNA here is from genome assembly GCF_904846525.1 of Psychrobacter sp. 1044. Taxonomy (GTDB): domain Bacteria; phylum Pseudomonadota; class Gammaproteobacteria; order Pseudomonadales; family Moraxellaceae; genus Psychrobacter. The sequence continues at coordinate 5,715 of NZ_CAJHAZ010000016.1, forward strand.
ATTAGCCGTTACCCAGCAATTACCCTTTCCTTTAATTACCTCGATATTATTTCTAATTTTAACCACCGTTTTTATCGTCACGACAGGTGATTCGATGACCTATACCATCAGTGTGGTCATCAGTGGCGAGCGTGAGCCAAATGCCATGATTCGTACCTTTTGGGGCATCATGATGGGGGTGACAGCGATTGTTTTAATCTCGCTTGGTTCAGGTGGCGTGACAGCGTTGCAGTCTTTTATCGTGATTACCGCTGTGCCAGTCTCTTTTATCCTGCTGCCATCGCTATGGAACGGGCCACAAATTGCCCAGCAAATGGCGCGAGAGCAAGACTTGTATCGACCTAATCAGGTAGAGGTAAGACATAAAATTAGCGAAGAAAAGCTCGCTAAGGAAAAGCTTACTCAAAAAACTGATTGACTACCAAACGGTCAAGGTCAAAACAACGATCCTAAAAACGGCTGAATACTTATTTACCAATAGATATCATCATTGGCATTATTAACAAAGCTGCTGGCTCAATATATTAGGTAAGGTAGTGAAATTATGAATATGATTCATGCAAATAATGAAAGAATTAATGTCAAGTCGCCTCAACTTAGCACTAAATTTCGTACTCGTGACGTGATTATGAATGCAGAAAGGTTGGGCGCGATGCACCAAACTCGCATTAGCTTTGTGCGCACGTTACTGCGTAAGATTGATAGAGAGCAATGGACGCTCAGTACCCATTTGTGGGATTTGGATGAGCAAGGCTATGGCACGGTTATTTATCGCCTCAATACCCCAGAGCATCTGTATCATCTGGTGGTATTTTGTAATGAGCTGGCTGATGAAGAGCGTAATGATAGGGTGATTGCCCAAAAATGGGATGTGACCTTTGGTCTGGTCTTTGGTGAGATAAGTGAGGAATTACTGGGTAATCTACAAGCCAACGTACCGCTGCAAGAAGCAGGTCGCAACTCTAATATGGTGATGGTGCTGGCACGAGCAAATAAGAGCGTACGGGTCTTTGATCATATCGTTAGCTCACTCGCCATTGGTCAGCAACCAGAATTGGATATACTCGCGCAAGTGGGTTATATATTGCGTACCACGGCGGTCTATGGCAATGGTAAGTTTGGTATTTATGACTTTAAACCGTTAGATCACAGTGCAGATTTTGATCAATCCTTTCGAGCGCAGATGTGTGCCGTGTATTTGCTGCGTGAGTTTAGCTTAGATTGGGTCGATTATTTGGCAAAGCAAAAAGGCGGTAGCAACGCCGCTGCACTGCATCCAGAGATTAAGCGTTACTTGGGAGTTGGTAACGCCACCGGTCTGGGCATGGCACCGTATCTAATCAACCATCCTTGTGTCGTCGATCAATGGCTAACTACCCGTGAAGAAGCGTTGCAAGTGACACTGATCTGCCAGATTGAACCCAAAAAAACTGCATATTTTGCCAGTTTAATCAAACGTGCTATTCAGCATTTTAGCGAGATTGTTACCATCAATGAGTCGCAAATCAAACTCAATGAAGCGGTCGTTGCAGAATTAGCCGTATTACAAAATAATTTGATGGCAACCATTAATCACTACAGTACATGGGCGGAGTTCTTACAAGCTCACCATCATCTAAGCCTTGAGAGCCAAGAAGTGATTATCTCTTGCTTGATGGAGCTTTATCCTGAGCGTGTCGATGCGTTTCAAGAAAAAATAAATGCCGATGAAACGCTGTCGCTACCGAAAGGCAAGGTGATCCAAGATTTAATCGATGTATTAGAGCTACATTATCAGTGGGCGATTAATATTGATTTTAGCCAGCCCGATAATAGCCATTGGTTTTGGTATCGTTCGGTGGATAAAGAAGAGCCAAGGATGGGTGTGCGCGGGCAAGAACCGGGTGCTGATCGTGAGCTTGCATTAGACATCGCACGGCAAGCAAATAAGCTGTATCTCGCGTTGAAACCCACCGATCCAAAGCAGCTCATTTCAGAGTTCATCTTAAATCAGCCAAAATATCGCTCGATTGCGCGCCGCGTTTGGACGATGGGACATAAGCCACTGGGCGATATTCAGATGAATGTCTTGCATAAAAATGCATTACCCATGCACCTGTTACGGTGTAAGTTATCGATGTTTGGGGCAACCAAGTTCGATCCCAGATCAGATCGCTGGGTGCGGATCACCTTGTTTCAAGGTGCGCCTTTGTTTACAGAAGTGCATAGTGATGAATGGCTGTTTCCTTTATTACCCGATTTATCAAAAGAGCAGGGAGGTTTGACTCATGATCGTATCGCATAATGAAATCGTGACGATAGTACACAAAGCCTTTACTGGGATGCACCGTGAAGTAGGCGAAGCGGATGTGATTGCTACTATGGTCGCTGAGCTACAGATGGCGGGCTTGGACGGTATCAGACACTTTAATAATGCCAGTCCGTATATTTTAACCGAGCACGATACGCCAATCGATATCGTCTATCAAGAAGACGGCGCTATTCGTTTAGATTTGCATGGTAGCAGCTTGGCTTGTCACTTGCCGACTATCATTGACTATGCTCTGGAAAAAATGGGTGATTTGGCGCATTTTCATATTTATTTACAGAACTGTCATAACCGCTGGTTGGCTTATAGTGAGCTGGTGGAGCTGGCTGCCAAAGGCTTTGCTTGTCTGGCTAAATGGGACAATGGCTCTGTGCCCAAGCATACATTATTTACGTTAAATCAAGGTTTTGTGTATCCTGATTTATACTTTTTTGACCAAGCACAAGCCAATTATAATACCAATGATATGATTATTGAAATTGCGACTCAAAATTTTGATATTGAACAGGACATACAGCATTTCAATCATAAAATATCGACAGATGAGCTATTTGAAACCCATCAGCGCGCATGGAAAGAAGGTATCTATGTCGACGATGAGCAGTGGGCGATACTCAAAAAAATGGCTGCGGCGATGTTGGTAGAAAATAGCGAAACATCAAGTAAAGGTGCGGGAGGAGCGTAAGCGAGAGGAATGTAATAAATAAAAGGTTACAAAATGACATAGGCAAATAGATGAAGCCAAAAAGAGGCTTATAATTAAAAATTTCAGAAAGTGTTTTGAATTAAAAGGTATTTCGGAGTTGTTTGAATAGATGGGAAAAGCTAGAGGCTTTGATTAAGCAGAATAAGATTGGCGGTGAAGGAGGGATTCGAACCCTCGATACGCTATTAACGCATACACACTTTCCAGGCGTGCGGTTTCAGCCACTCACCCACTTCACCGTTTTTAGACGGCTTAGTATAGCGGATACTGTCTAGAATGTCACGACTTGCACCTTATCTTTCTTTATTTACAAACGCCTGCTACGATAGCGTATACGTAATGACAAGCATAGATGGTTGAAAGTTAAATGATAAGTTTCGGTAGGCTCAATGCCCGTTTGAAAAACAGTATTACAATGACCGTGATGGCGGTGATCATAAGTATAACTTCAGCGCATGCTGATGACTTTACTCAGTGTAGCGAGTCTTTTTATGGCGGTGTCTATCCTGAGTTTATTAATACCAAGCTAAGCAACAAAACCCAAGCTTTATGCATGGATGGTTTTGCCGTTATGTATTCTGGCGTATCGCGTACACCGCTTTGGTCGGCAGAATATTTGGATCGCAAGCGTTTACAACAAGCAAAAGAAATCGATCGTGAAGACAGCTTTCATGAAGAAAGTAGGTTACCAAAATCCGCACGCGCCTCATTGTCCGACTATTCAGGCTCTGGCTATGATCGCGGGCACTTAGCACCCAATGCCGATATGGCGAATCGCAGTCAACAATATGATAGCTTTAGCCTTGCCAATATCGCCCCGCAGTCACCGCGCAACAATCGCTATATCTGGCGTAATATTGAATCAGCCACTCGCTATTTGACCCAGCAATATGGAGAGGTTTATAGCATTACAGGGGTAGCATTTACTGGCAAAACAACCAAGCAATTGGCAGATCGTGTACTGGTGCCCAGCCATTTTTTTAAAGCCGTCTACATACCAGCGATTAATCAAGCAGGGGTCTATTATGCACCCAATGATGAGTCAGAACGCATAGAGGTTATTAGTGTTGATGAACTCTCGACCAGAATTGGTATCGATGTGCTGCCCGTCTTGGATGCCAAAACCAAAACACAGGCATTTGATCTGCCATTAAAGGCGGGTGAAAGCTCCGAGTTGCCCGATGAGCCAACAGAAGAGCCGGCTTGGATGCTGTTTGTTTGGGCGATTCTTGAGTGGGTAATCGCCCAATTGCAAGCATAATGCCTTTATGACACGAGTCTATATATAATAAAAGGTACAAAAAATCCAAAAATTACGCAAGATATTGTTAATAAAAAGGAGAATCAAATGATTGATCCATTTGCCAATGACCACCAAAGTATGCAAATCGGTGAGCTTATCATCGAAAACCAAACAGATAAAATTATTATCTATGGCGATATTGATTTGACTCTTGATGCTACTGGATATGAGCAAGCGCAACAGTTACATGAACTAACAAGCAAGATTCTTCAGGCATTTGTAAATGATGCTATTTACAATAATAGTCAGCATAAGTCAAAAGAAAAAGATGACCGGTTGGATAAAAATATTGACAATCCTTTTTTGTAACTATTTGATATAGTTCAATTTTTATAGAAATAATAAACTATAAAAAAATTACTAGGCAAAAGCTTAAAATTGCTTATAATGAGTCAAGACATCGCTTATGTCGTATAAAATTTTGATGAGCAGTTTTTTTAGATGCGCTAATCACTTCCAAAGAGTAGAAAGTCGCATAGCTGTTAATAGGGATTTTAGCGAAGGATAAGCCTAGGAGATCAGAAACATAACGTTTCGAGTAATCATTGTATGAAGGGAATCAGTCTATGAAATTATTTACCAAAACCACTCTAGCTGTTGCAGGTATCAGTTTAGCAAGCATGGCATTCGCCGCTGATCCTTTGGCCAATACCACGTGGCAGACATTTGATGAGGGTAAGCCAAAAGGTACCGTAAAGATTACTGAGTCAAACGGTGTACTAACAGGTACGCTTATCGCTACTAACTCAGCCAAAGGCAAAAAGCACGTTGGTACGACCATTATTAAAGGTTTAAAGTCTGATGGTGGTGGCAAATATAGTGGTGGTACGATCACTGATCCTGAAAAAGGCAAAGACTATCGTATGACCGCAAACTTGAGTGGCAACACCTTAAATCTAAAAGGTTATATCGGTCCATTCTCACGCAGTCAAACGTGGAAAAAGAAATAAACCTATCGTTTATTTTTAACATTAGACCTAATATTTATAAATAAAAATCCCGCAATACCTTTTGGTAATGCGGGATTTTTAGTACATATATTTTAATATTGGCTTCAGAGCTTATCTCACAAATTCTGGATATGCTTCCATACCACACTCTGCTATATCCGCACCTTCATACTCATCTTCTTCAGAGATACGCAGACCAATCACTAATTTGATAACTGCCCAAGTGATTAAGCTGGCGATGAATACCCAAGTAAAGATAGTGGCTGCACCAGCAATCTGACCTACGAACGATGCTGCTGGGTTGGTAATTGGTACGATAAGTAGACCGAACAGACCGACTACACCATGAACTGAGATAGCACCCACTGGATCATCTATTTTTATTTTATCCAATGCTAAGATAGATAGCACAACGATAACGCCAGCGATCAAACCAAACAGTGTTGCTTGCAATGCAGATGGGGTTGAGGGTTCTGCTGTGATAGCGACTAATCCTGCGAGTGCACCATTTAAGAGCATGGTTAAGTCAGCTTTGCCAAAGATGATGCGTGCTATTATTAAAGCACCAATTGCACCGCCTGCCGCTGCTGCATTGGTATTCAAAAACACCATAGCAACCGAGTTAGCACTGGCAATATCACCCAGTTTTAGCACCGAGCCGCCATTAAAACCGAACCAACCCATCCAGAGAATAAGTGTTCCAAGCGCTGCCAGTGGTAAGTTAGCACCTGGAATGGCGCGTATTTCACCATTAGGGCCATACTTGCCTTTACGTGCACCTAATAGTAATACCCCTGCTAATGCAGCCGCAGCACCCGCCATATGGACGATACCAGAACCTGCAAAATCAGAAAAACCCATGTCGCCTAAATTGAACATACCAAATACATCATTGCCACCCCACGTCCAGCTACCCTCTAATGGATAAATGACACCAGTCATCACCACAGCAAATAATAAGAACGACCACAGCTTCATGCGCTCAGCCACCGCTCCTGAAACGATCGACATACAGGTTGCAACAAACACCACTTGGAAGAAAAAATCAGATGCAGCGGAATAAACAGAATCACCGTCAAAGCCGTTTTCAGCGGAGGCTGCTAAGGCATCTGCTACCAGCGTTTCATTACCCGCGATACCGCTCAAGAATAGGTTGCCACCATACATAATGGCATAGCCGCATATCATGTACATGGTACAAGCGGTGGCAAAAAGTGCGATATTTTTGGTTAAAATCTCAACGGTGTTTTTTGAGCGGACGAGTCCAGCTTCTAACATGGTGAAGCCTGCTGCCATCCACATGACGAGCGCCCCGCACATTAAAAAGTAAAACGTGTCAAGTGCGTACTGGAGCTCGAAGATTTGATTTTGCATGTTAATTCCCCCTTGAATTGATGCAATACAGCTATCGGTATGATCTATAAATCTGTGTCTATATGGCCTTGCGCGTTAGATAGCGTCAGGGCCTGTCTCGCCCGTACGAATACGAATAACTTGCTCAAGTGCAGTGACAAAGATTTTGCCGTCACCAATCTTGCCTGTGCTAGCGATGCGAGTGATGGCTTCGATAGCAGGTTCGACCATCTCATCAATAACAGCCACTTCGACTTTTACTTTAGGTAAGAAGTCCACCACGTATTCTGCGCCGCGATAGAGTTCTGTGTGACCTTTTTGGCGACCGAAACCTTTGACTTCAGTAACAGTGACACCTTTAACACCGATGTCAGAAAGCGCTTCACGTACATCATCGAGCTTAAACGGTTTTAAGATCGCAGTGATTAGCTTCATAAAATATTCCTTATTTGTGTGATGCCGCAGGTTGATCGAAGCATTGTGGTGCATCGTATCGCTGCCATGCTTACTATTAGTCATTCAAGAACTGTGCCAATTTACTCAAGGGGGATAGGTAAGATTGGATTTGTTTGTTCAAAAACAGCCATAGTTATGGCAAAAAATACTGGTTATGCTGCAATGGTATAAACCACCGTTATGAGCATAGAGAATGCGAATTAACCTTTAGCGTTGAACTGACGAAAACTTTATTATAACCAACTTTTTAGGTGCTTGGGGAGACCATCCATCTATTTCCTGTGATGATTTGCTAACCTAGTTTGGTATATGAAACGAATCACTTGAGGAGAAAGTAGGGAAAATTGTGTGATACGGTAAGCGGCAGAGCTTAACATGGATGTATAGGCTCTGCGCTCAAAGAGAGAGGAGTGGCTGTGTAGATCGGCTAAAGCCTATACCTTTGGGAAGAGTAGGTAGGGGGTTTTGGTGCTACCGAGCAGCTTTTTTGTGTCGCTACCTTTTAGAAGTTCACGCAGACGAGATTGGCCAAAGGCACCGGTCATCAGCATACCGATATCATTTTCATTTTGATAATAATTCAAAGCCGAAGTGACATCACGGCAATCCAGCAATGCTTTTTTAGACTTGATGCCTGCTTGTTTGAGCCGCGCATAAGCTTCACGTAGCGCATCGCAATTTTCAGAGTTTTCTTTACCGACCATCACGATATGAACGGTTAATGCGCGAACCAGTGAGGTTTTGCAGAGCCAATTGAGCAATTTATGAGATGTTGGACTGTTGTCAAAAGCAAATAACGCGGTCGTAGGGGGCAAAAATGGTGCATGAGTCACCAAAATGGGGCAGTGACTGACTCTAATCAACTGGCTCAATGTCGATTTGCAGGTGACATTGTGACCTATAACGATCAATTGTGCTTTGTCATCGACGTAATCGATACTTTCATTGAGGTGTTCATGGCGATGCAGGGTATAGGTTTTTAGTTTTTGTCGCTGCTGTTCGCAATAGGTGGTGGCTTGATGAAGCAAAAGCTTGCCTTGGGCTTTTAGCTCACAATTACTCAAGTGCTCCTTTGTGGTGAATTGCTCAAGCAGCATGTTTTCATCATCGATATTCAGACAGCCTGAATAATTCACAGCAGCTTTTTGTTGTAAGCTCGGTACTGAGTGCAACAGTCCAACAGGTGCTTGTAGACGAGTCGCGGCCCACATGCTGGCTTCTAACACTGCTTGCACGTGGTCTGGGCAGTCCAAGCAGGCAATCACACTATCTGGTTTCAAATTACTCATAAGACCACCACATTATTCCAATATTAAAAAGACAGAATAAAAAGACAGCTGCTTGGCTCAAGGGTGGGGCGATAATGCTTATGCCCAACCCTTTGCACCAATGCAGCTGTTTATTCAACTGTCTATTTATGAGCGGTTAATCAATATTAGCTCAATAAATAGACGTGGCTTTGTTTAATCCAATAAGCCAATATCTCGGCGATCGTGGATAGAGAAGCGATCAATCAGGGTTCGGCTCGCATTATTGAGTCCCACCACTTTGACATCAATGCCCTCACGTTGCAAGCGCATGACCAGTTTGTCCAAGGTGTCTACGGCACTGACATCCCAAAAATGCGCTTGACTGACATCAATTTGAATACTGTCCAAAGCTTCTTTGGTATCGAAGCTGTTTAAGAACTGGGTCGTAGAAGCAAAGAATACTTGTCCTTGCACATAATAATAACGGGTATTAGTACTCTCATCATACTCACTAAATACCGTTAAGAATTGACCAATTTTATTGGCAAACGCCAGCGCCGATAGCAGCACACCCACGCCCACGCCATAAGCTAGGTTGTGCGTAAATACTGTGGTCAAAACAGTCGCTAGCATGACAATATTAAATGACATCGGATGCGTTTTAAATTCGCGAATAGACTGCCAGTTAAAAGTACCAATAGAGACCATAATCATCACAGCGACCAGTGCCGCCATTGGAATTTGACTGACCCATTCACTTAAGAACACTACCATAATGAGCAGTACGATACCTGCCATCAAAGTGGACAGCCGCGTACGTCCGCCAGATTTGACGTTGATCATAGATTGACCAATCATGGCACAGCCTGCCATGCCACCGAAGAAACCTGATACGACGTTGGCAATCCCTTGACCGCGACACTCGCGGTTTTTATCGCTTGGCGTATCTGTCAAATCATCGACGATAGTCGCTGTCATCATCGATTCTAATAAACCAACGATGGCAAGTGCGATAGAGTAAGGCGCGATGATCAGTAAAGTATTTAGGTTCAATGGAATGTCAGGTAATAAGAACATCGGTAATGAGTCAGGCAAATCGCCCATACTGCCGACATTACGAATATCAAGATTCATATACATGGCAACAGCAGTCAAACCAACGATACAGATCAGCGGTGACGGAATCACGCGACCGATTTTAGGAATCAGCGGAAACAAGTAGATAATCGCTAAGCCCGCCGCTGTCATGATATAAACCGTCATGCCAACGCGTTCAGTCATTGGGTTAAGCTCAGGCAGCTGGGCGGCAAAGATCAATATCGCGAGCGCATTGACGAAGCCAATGACTACCGAGCGCGACACAAAGCGCATCAAATTGCCAAGCTTTAGGATACCCATTACAATCTGAATCCCACCGCACAATAAGGTGGCAGCTAGCAAATACTGCAAACCATGCTCGGCGACTAAGTCAACCATCACCAGTGCCATCGCCCCAGTTGCTGCCGAAATCATGCCTGGACGACCACCGACGAAACTGATCACGACCGCGATACAAAATGAGGCATACAAGCCGACTTTTGGATCAACACCCGCGATAATAGAAAAGGCAATGGCTTCAGGAATCAGCGCTAGTGCAACAACCAAACCGGATAAAACGTCGCCGCGAACATTGGAAAACCACTCGTTACGTAAGTTATCAATAAAAGATGTCATAAGTAAACTGCATAGGGTTAGAGGCAAAAAAAGTAATCATTACTCATTCATAAAATGATCGCATCGCTATAAAAGTAGCTATTCATCTTTCTTTTACGGCAACATGTGCTGTGTCATATTGCAGTATTGAATTATTAAAGGTCAGTAATAAGTAGGTCTACTGATTTACTTACTGGTATCGCTAATACGCTCACCAATAATTGATACGATGATAAATTCAGTGAGACTACCTAAAAAAAATAGTTAAAATAAGGTGCTTAAAGCAGGGCGTTTATAAGAGCACCTACAATAACGAATAGCGTCAGCAATGATATGCTGCGGTAGAGGGTAATAAATAATCTATCAAATAAAAATAGCCGCTCGACATGACCAATCTATAGTAGTAACTTTGCCAAACAGAAGTGACAATAGCGTGCTAACTGTGACAACATGCTAAACTAAAATGCTTGGGTAAATACCCAGTCACTTATAGATTAAGGCAACTATTATAGCATTAGCCACTTAATATAAAAACAGGCGCATAATAGCACATCGTCATAAAAAACCAGTACCGAAATCTGAACGATACCGTTATGATGCGTCTCATCTTGACGGCATCATTTTGCTTCTTTATATATAGGTTTGTTTGATGCCATTTTGCTCGTCCAACAGAAGGAATAAATATGACCACCAACACTGCAACAGATGCCTTACTTCACAAAGGCAGTGGTCTACAAGTCGTGGTCGGTTTGGGACAATCTGGATTATCAGTTGCGCGCTATTTGGCCAATCAAGGCTATCAGGTTGCTGTCACTGATGCTCAGGTGACACCTAGCTTAGCAGATCAACTACCCGCTGAGATTAGTATTCGCCAATTTGGTGCGATTGACGCCGAGCTCTTGCAGCAAGCGGCACGTATTGTTATAAGCCCCGGTATCTCTCTTGCTACCGAAGCCGTCGCCGCTGCTCGCAAAGCGAATATTCCAGTGGTCAGCGATATTCAGCTATTTTGTGAGGCTTGTACCGTACCGATAGTGGCAATTACTGGCTCTAATGCCAAGAGCACCGTGACCACCTTGGTCGGGCAAATGGCCGCGGATGCTGGTGTCGATGTTGGTGTCGGCGGTAATATTGGCGTGCCAGCGCTGACCTTGCTTGATAATACTGATATGGAACTGGCGGTACTTGAGCTGTCGAGCTTTCAGTTAGAGACGGTGACCAATTTGGGCGCGCAAGTGGCGACGGTTCTGAATATGTCACCTGACCATCTAGATCGCCACGGTGATATGCTGGGCTACCATCAAGCCAAGCATCGTATCTTTCAGGGTGCTAAATCCGTGGTAATCAATCGCGAAGACGCATTGACGCGTCCGCTCGTGGCTGATAATTTGCCCAGAGTGAGTACCGGTATACATGCTCCTGATAAAGGTCAATATGGTCTTATTACTACTCCTGAAGGTCAGATTTATCTTGCCCACGGTACAGAAAAACTACTGTCGGCAGATAAACTGTTGATTAAAGGTCGTCATAATCTGCTCAATGCACAGGCAGCCTTGGCGTTAGGCGAACTTGCTGGTTTGCCATTGGGCAGTATGTTGAATACCTTACAGCAATTTACTGGACTTGAGCATCGTTGCCAGTATGTGGCAAATGCTGCAGACATTGATTATTTCAATGATTCAAAAGGCACCAATATAGGCTCAACGATGGCAGCTATCGAAGGGCTGGGCGCAGTCTACGCACCAAAGGACGGTAAACTACTATTGATTTTGGGTGGACAAGGTAAGGGTCAACAGTTTGGTGAATTGACGCCGTTTATCAATCAGTATGTTAGCCAAGTACTGTTTATTGGTGAAGATGCGCCCCTGATTGAACAGCATCTGCGCGCAGCTAAGATAAGCGCCGATGTTGCGTTACATCAATGCCAAACTTTAGAAAATGCCTTTACAACCATTCAACAAGTCACGACAAGCAGTCTATCGCAAGTGCAAGCGGTGCTATTGTCACCTGCTTGTGCCAGCTTTGATCAATATAGTGGCTACGCGGCTCGCGGTGAGCATTTCAGTCAGTTGGTTGGTCAATTAGCAACTGAGTCGTCAGATATGATGGTTACGGAATAAAAGGTTTGATGATTTAAGCATTTGCATGATAAGTGCTTAGCGAATCTCAGCATTTAATAAAGAACTCAGTATTTAATAAAGAATAAGGGCAATGCAATAGGATTGCCCTGAATTGAATTTTACGACGCGCGCGCATTTTCTGTATAAATGATTGTTTTGCTTATAGATTGCTGCTACTGTCAATCATAGCCAGTCAGCAACATGAATGGTCAGCTTATTTGCTTAGTAATCTGTCTGGTACTGTCTATTTTCTATTTTTTAAACGGTGGCGTTTAATAGACGCCGTGTTTTTTCGTTCGTTAGTGTATATAAAATTATGGCGCTCTCTTCTCTTTTTCGTTCCTCGTCCCAATCGAAGCAAGTATCTGGCTCAGATGGTATTCTTTCTATGCCGTCAGCACGCGCCATTCTCCTATCGAGTGTTGGCTGTATGTTGGTGCTCAGTTTATTGATGGTGGCTTCTGCTTCTATTCCTTTTGCGCTCAGTCGCGGCATGACAGAGCTGCACTTTTTCAAAAACCAGCTGCTGTATATGATGATCGGTTTGACGGTCGCTACGGTTTCTTATTACAGCGTGTCTTTGCGAACACTATATAAGACTGAAACCCAATTTATCTTATTGGGTATCACTGGCATGCTGCTAGTGGCAACCCTATTTAGTACGCCTATTAACGGCTCCAAGCGTTGGCTGAACCTAGGGGTATTTAATTTTCAGGTGGCAGAGTTAGCCAAGTTGGTGATGATTGTCTTTGTCTCTGATTTTGTGGTGCGTCGCTCTTTTGAAGTTCGTAACGGCTTAGACGGTTTTTTGCGGATTATGTTGGTGGTGGCACTCATCACCATGCTGCTATTGTCACAGCCAGATTTTGGTTCTTTTGTCGTTATTTTAGGTACCATCTTTGCGATTTTCTATATCGCTGGTGCGCCTTACAAGCACTTTTTAGCACTGGGCGCGGCAGCCATTGGTGGTGCGGTCTTGATGGTGACGACAGCGCAGTACCGATTGGTACGTGTGATGTCATTTATGGATCCGTTTGATGATGTGCAAGACACGGATTATCAGCTGGCACGCAGTTTGATTGCCTTTGGTCGTGGACAATTTACAGGCGTTGGTTATGGTGAGAGCGTACAAAAACTGTCGCATTTGCCTGAGGCACATACTGATTTTCTATTAGCCATTACAGGTGAAGAGTTAGGCTTTGTTGGGGTTACTATGGTACTGGTGCTCGAAGCGCTGATTATCGGTAGCGCGATGCGTATCAGTTATAACGCGCTCAAACGTCGGCAGATGCGTATGAGTTATACCGCCTTTGGTATCGGTGTGGTGTTCATAGCGCAGACAATTATCAATGCAGCGATGAATATGGGCGCGATTCCAACCAAAGGATTGACCATGCCATTCTTCAGTTATGGCGGCTCTTCGATGTTGATTAGTTTGGTGATGGTTGCATTATTGCTAAAAATTTATAAAGAAAGCCCTGAAATCGAAAAAAGCCAATGCCGTTATTATTGATAGATTGAGCATTAGTTATAGGCTCAATGCATCATGACTGGCATTATCCAAAGAAGCGTCGCTAATTAGTGGCGCTTTTTGCTAGCTGATTCTTATTCATTGGGTATATTTAACTGTTGCTTGCCTTGTAGCGGCGTACTGTCCCATTGAGCAATGGCTTGCTTTAACATACGAGTAGGTGTGTCTCTATCGACGGCTGGTTGCTGTAATAGTTGTAAAGCATCGGCGATAAGTTTACTTGGATCTTTTGTATCAATGGGTTGTGCTAGGTTTTGCTTGGAGAGTTTTTGTCCATCAGCATGACATATCAGTGGCAAGTGATACCAGTGATCGATGGCAGGTAAGCGTGCGGCATCCATGATGCTGATTTGCGCTGTCGTCATGGGTAGGATATCTAGACCGCGCATAATATGTGTCACCTGTTGCAGTCCATCATCAAGGCTGGCAGCCAAAATATAATTGATCATACCATCTTGGCGACGCACCACCATATCACCCAATGTCTGCTGAGGATTATCCCACTGCAATCCTTGAATACCGTCGTTAAAACCAACTTTATAATTCGGTAGCTGTATGCGTAGCTTATGTTGCTCTCTATCAAGGTCAGCGCTGACACAGCAGCGTGGATAGCGCTTCCTGTTTGGTTGCAATGGGTTAGCATCATAAGATGGGCTCAGCTCTTCTTGCGCCCAGTATTGCTCCAAATCTTTACGCGAGCACTGACAGCCATAAGTGAGCGGATGCAGGGCTGAGTGTAGATAATCATTATAAATATCAATACGCTCAGATTGATAAATGATATCACCGTCCCAGTACAATCCAAGCGCTTCCAAATCAATCAAAATTTGCTCAGTAAATTGCTGATCACAGCGTTCGGTATCAGTGTCTTCAATACGCAGTAGCCATTTACCACCAATGGATTTTATATGGCAAAAGCTGGCAAGCGCGGTCGTCAATGAGCCAAGATGCAGTTCACCAGTCGGTGAGGGAGCAAAACGACCAATCGGCTGTACTGGTATGATTGGAGTGGGCATAGGAATAAGGTTAGTTTTCAAAGTAGGAAATTATCGGTAAAAAAGGTAGAAGATAGAATAATAAATATATCCGTAAAAAGATATTTGTGAAATGAGTCTGTTTTGTTAGCAAATCAATATAAGCAAGCTTAAAGCTCTGTATCAGCCATGATTTATTGACTAAAAACCAGCCAGCTAAAACGCAATAAGCGACCATATTTTGGTCGCTTATGCTTACATTCTACTATTGAGATGAGTCGTAACTCTTTTAAGCGCCTTGATTTTGGCGTTCTTTAATCTCAGACAGTGTTTTACAATCGATACATTGGGTAGCTGTTGGGCGTGCTTCGAGACGACGCAAACCAATCTCTACGCCACAAGTTTCACAAAATCCATAATCATCATTTTCAATTTCTGACATAGATTTATCAATTTTGCGAATGAGCTTACGTTCACGGTCACGCGTACGCAATGCGAGGGCAAACTCTTCTTCTTGGGTGGCACGATCATTGATATCTGGCATAGCACTGGACTCGTCTTGGATATAAGTCTTGGTGCGATCCGCTTCGCCAATCAGTTGGCTCTTCCAATCCAATAATATAGCCTTAAAGTGCTCTAACTGCGCATCAGACATGTACTCTTCGTCTTTGGCAGGCACATAAGGAGTAAACTTAGCTTCACTTGGATTCGTGGTCAGGGTGCTCATATGGGTATCCTACTTTTTTCAAATTAATTCAATAAAACGACGTATCAAAAGACAAGACGCTATCAATGTCATAAACGCTATAATTTGTCCCTTTATAAAACGTTTTACCACTTGGTAACACAAGTAACACAGCGGATCTAATAGTACAGTTATCTTGATATGCTTAAAGCAATCTATCAATGGTCAGGTATATGGTTATGCATATTTTTATTTAAATAGCGTTGTCTTAATAATGCGACAAATCACTGACTGTGAAGACTTAGCTGTGATCGATTTAGCCATCCTAGCTATTATAATTCTACCTAATACCAGATACTAGGCAGTCCTCATTTCGTTTTATACGTTGTATCATTGTTTCTGACAATAATGAAGTCATTTTTCATCATCATGTCGTTTTTACCGTGCCAGCCATTGTATTCTGAACTCAGAAATATCAGTCAATAGCTTGAAATATAAAGGCTCACATCAGTATGGGTGCCAATAAATCTGGGCGTCAAGTATCCAGTCTTTCTACCCAGCTTGCAACCTTTCCATTGTTGGCTAATTGCAACCAACGGTAACCGGGCGTGACGCTTTTATCATAGGAAAAATCATTCTCATAAGGCTTGAACTGGTAGCAAGTAGATGGCGTACTATAGACCGTGACTCCTTGACGATGGCGAACCTGCTCTTGGTGCGTATGACCACTGATAATGACCTTGAGATGGTCAAATCCTAACAGATGCTGCCAAAAGGCTTCACTATTCTCCGCCATATGCTTGTCAATCCAGTCAGAGTCTACGGGAATGACATGATGATGTAGAGCAATCAGCGCAGGCTTATCACAAGCATCGAGTCTCTCGCACAACCAGTCAATATCGGTAGGCGTTATCTCGCCCGCGACTTTACCCGTGATGGATGAGTCTAATAACAACAGCTGCCAACGTTCAGTCTCAATGACATGCCGGCTTAGCAAGCGCGGGTCGGCAGGTTGAGCAATCAGTTCGCGCTCAAAGAATGGTAAGTCACTGCCTATCTCATCCGTTACATCATGATTGCCTGCGATACAAGCAAAAGGAATATGGGTCGCTTGCAATACCTCAAAAATATGATCGTAAATAGCGGGTTTGACTTCATTGACTAAGTCGCCAGTCACGATAATCAAATCGCAGCGAATGTCGCTACTCAAAGCTTGCTGTAGTACTGTTTCAAAGCACTGCTGACAGACAGAGGCTTCGCTATTGTTAGTATCGCCATCAACACTAGAAGAAACAGGCGTTGATAAATGCAAATCTGTGATTTGTAGTATGTTTACCTGTTCATCTGGTGTGCTAATGTTATTAACAGGATAGCTTAGCATTAGGTCAGTCCCTCATCGAATCGAAATAAGTGATGCTGTTAAAACGAATGATAGATAAATAGATGTCCTGCATCGAGTAGACTAATAAACTTTGGTCTGACCAATATGTTTTTTGGCTTGACGCCGCTAGTATGTCGATGGTATTAGGGCAAGTTTATAACATAAAGTAAATGAAAGCTCTATCATATTGATGAAATAAAGTTGGATAAGAGGATAAAAAACCAGCGACTTTATGTGTACTATAATGTGTCTAGCGGCGCGCTGACCAAATTTTTGCAGTGCTGAGCTTTGAGAAAATCAGCGCGATAAAAAATAAAATGGCTAATATTAATACGATAGCAAGTCCTGTCTGAATATCTAGCCAGATGCTTCCCCAAACGCCTAGCGTCACGCCAAGCTGTGCGATCAGTAGCGATATAACGACCATTTGTTTTGGCGATGATGACCATAAACGTGCCGTCAATGCTGGTAATACCAATAAACCGCTGATTAGTAAACTACCAACCGCTTGCAGGGCAATCGCACAAAATCCCGCCAATACGCCCATAAAGAACAGCCGCTGGCGTGTCGGATTAACACCTTGAATACGCGCCAGTGCTTCATGAGTGGCAAGCTTAATTTGTGCAGGCCATATATACATAAGTAGACCGAGCCCTACCAGCACACTACCAGCAAGTAAGGGTAAGTCTGCCCAATCAAGCTCTAGCAAATTACCAAACAAAAACCCCAGTACGTTTGCTTGTTGGTCAGTCAACTGAGTCAAAGCCAATAAGCCTAAGCATAACAATGACACTGCCACGACGGCCAAAACCGCATCGACAGGCAGGCGCTCATCATCGATTAATACCAGCCCTAGCACTACCATGACGCTGACCAAGGCAATGCCAATGCCCATAGGTAATTGCCACCATACTGCTAAAGCCACGCCAAGCAAGGTACCATGTGCTAAAGCATCAGCAAAAAAAGCCATGCGTCGCCACAAGACTAAGCAACCTAAAGGCGCTGATAGTAACGCTAAAATACTGCCAGCGATCCAAGCGGGGGCAATGATGGCTAACCAAGCAGTCATAATGAATATCCGTAAAAGTTTTTATAAAGCTCAACGCTCGATATGTGTTTGATGTATCAAGCTTCAATATATTTTATATTTGTGAATGTTCAACGCGCCTTAATGATTATAGTTCGCTTGGGGCGTGATGCTCACAGGCATGTGGTTGATGCACATAAGGCTGCTCATAATGATGCCCAAATAGCTTTTGAAACTCACTACTAATGGCAAGCTCGCTTGGTTGTCCCTCACAGCAAATATGCTTATTAAGACAAATCACGCGTCGACTGCCTTTCATGACCCAATGCAGATCATGCGATACCACCAGCATGGCACAACGCAAAAACTCCGGCAGCTCATCAATAAACTGATAGAGCCAAACCTCAGTATCAGGGTCCAGTCCTTGCATCGGCTCATCTAAAATCAATAAGTTAGGTTTGTCTAACAGTGCTCGCGCGAGCAAGACCCTTTGTGTCTCACCACCCGACAGGTGCAGCATTTGTCGCGATAATAAGTGCGTCAATGACAAGTTATCAAAGATAAATTGACGCTGCTCAGACGTTAAGCGCCTTTTATCCGCTTGTGCCAATAAATCGCAGACTCGTAATGGCAATATCGGCGGTACAGCAAAGCGCTGCGGCACATAGCCAAGCTGTAACTGCTGATGAGAGTTAATGTGCCCTTTGGTTGGCTCAATCAATCCCAAAATAAGTTTGACCAACGTTGACTTACCAGCGCCATTGGGTCCAATAAGACTGACTGTTTCATTAACCGCAATGTCGATATCAATATGTGAGAGTAAGCGTTGATGCCCAATGTCGTAGCTGACATCGCTTAGGCTCAGCAGTTTACTCGCAGTGTTAATGGTATTACTATCAACAGTGGAAAAGTTCGGTTGATTAGACGGTGAGGTAGACAGGCTCATAGTATGGCAACCAATAAGTGAATGAGTAATACAAATAAAAAACGGAGGACAATGACTTAGGCTTCAGTGGTTAGGGTGTGTTACTGGCACGCTTGGCAACGACCACTCAGCTCAATCACACTGCGTTCCACGATAAAGCCAACATCTTGCTCAGCAAAACTCATCATTTCCTGTACGGGTACACTGCTACATTCTTGTACACGCTGACATTGACCACAGATCAAAAATGCTGCGGTATGCTGGGCGCGTGGGTGACAGCAGGGCACATAAGCATTGATAGAGGTCAATTGATGTATCAAGCCTTCACTCAATAGAAACTCCAGACTGCGATAGACAGTGGGTGGCGCGACATTTTTTGGCATTTGTTTTTTAGAGCTAATTTCTTTAGATGCCGCTTTCGTTGGGTGCTGTTGCGAGCTAAGCGCTTCGCTGCTGTCATCATTGTTATCAGGCTCTGATAAGCGCATTTGCTGTAATTGCGTGATCAAATCATATGCACCGATAGGTTTATTGGCTGCCAATACCAATTGATATATTTGCTGGCGCAATGGGGTAAAGCGTGCACCGTTCAGGCGACATTGTTCTTTTGCTGCCATTAGGCGCTCGGTCACGTCATGCGGCGTAAAGTCCTGCACATCATGTAAATGTTCGCAGACTGATAAACTGGTGGACATGGTGCAAGCTCCTACAAAAAAAATGGCACTGTTATTATAGTAATCTACTATGTTATAGTATAACATACTAAAAATAAGAGCAGATAAGTGATCTTGGCTTATTTATTGATACCTTGATGATCACTTAGATACAACGGCGATAACGTCTAAATGTTTCCACTTATATTTTATCTTTCATACATTAAAGAATCTATTATGAACTCAGTTTTCAAATATTTTTTAAGCTCAACTATTATACTACAGCGATGGCTCATTACGGGCATAGTTGCATTAGGCGTCTTTACTGTGAGTGCACAAGCGGCAACAGTCAGCGTGAGTAACTACCCACTGTTTTTATTGAGTCAAGCAGTGACTGAAGGTTCACCGCCTGCCAAGCAGTTATTGCAAGCAGGGGAGGTAGGTCATCATGGCAGTATCAGCCCAGGCGATATTAAAGCCATTCAGGACAGTAAATTTGTCGTGTGGTTTGGTGAGCCATTAGAAAATAACTTGGCGGCAAGCCTTAATACCGCACCCAATGCGATTGCCTTATTTGAATTTGATGCCTTTAATCGTCATCCGCTACGTGACGTCCAAGGCAAGCCTATTGCTGGCACCTTGGATCCACATATATGGTTAGATCCTGAAAATGCCAAAGCCATGACTCGTGCCCTTGCCGTGATTCATAGCCATGCTAATCCGCAATATAAAGCACTTTATCACGCCAATGCACAAAAATTTGCTCAGCGAATGGATAGGGGAGTGGCATCTTTCGTAAAACAAGCTAAAGGCAAGCAGCAAACCCAGCCTTATTGGGCCTATCATGATGCTTATCAATACATCGAATCCAGCACAAACCTAAAGCTTGTTGGCAGTTTAAGCACTGATCACCATCTAGCACCACGAGCAAGCCAAATACGCTGGCTAAATGAGAAGCGTCCAGCCGAGCAAATGTGTCTGGTTAGCCCAAGTCAACCAGCCAAAGGTCTACTCGCTAAGTTACAGCCTGTAAAAACCACTGTGCAACCTGAAGATATGAGCAATAGTAAAGACTTTGTGAGTGGTTGGCAGACGATGGCACAGCAAATCTATCAATGTATATCGTAGGATAACTGATTAACCATAGTGGCTTGCAACGCTTGAGAAGCCATTATGTAGTAATACTTTGGGTGTTATCCATTGGTCAGTAACTATGACGTCTATGAGTGATTCAGCTAGGTCACTGATAAAAGGTATATTTTTCTTGCTTAACGGTGGTATGCCTCTTATAATAAGTGGCGTTTTATTTTGGTTAAAAGGTAACACCTGTAGAGTGAGCCGTTCACGGATAAAAGTGTCGCGACGATGTTATATTGCCACCTTATCCCAATGCTGTAAGGCTATAGGATTGCATTACCGATGACCAAGCCTGCCAAACGCACACAAAAAGATAAAATTGGCATCTATATCAAACGCCAAGCGTGGATATTATTTATCCTTATTATTATTACTTGGGCTTTAGATACCAGTTGGCTACATAGTGAGCTTACTGTCGCAAAAAGCGCCGCTATTGGTGCGCTACTCAGTTTTGCAACCCAAGCTGTATTTGCTTTTTTTATCTTTTGGTACACTGGATATCGCGCGCGCCAACATATTGTTAGCCAGCTATATCGAGGTCAAATGGCCAAATGGCTATTGACTGTGTTTGGTTTCGCACTAATTTTTATTACCGTACAACCCCTATCTGCGCCTGCGCTGTTTATCGGTTTTATGGTAATGCAAATTAGTCACAGTTGGATGTTGTGGCATATACGCTAGCATTAATAGACGATGACTATATCAATAGTTGAGTGCTTAATAGTGCTAGGCAAGTCACCCTGCCGTCCAGCTTCTCTATGACTGATTTCATAAGAAAGTCAAAACATACAAAACTGTCTAAAGACAGCGCCAATGATTATAAAGACTGTGATATGAGCGTTTAAATGAGTATAGCGTGTGATAATGGAGTCGATAGCCAATTATTAGCTATCAGTATTGCCTCTAATTAAATTCTTACAATTTAATTAATCACGCAAAGCTATGTTAGTAAACGTTAATAGTAGCTAACTTATTCATACAGTGCATAAAAAAGTCATAATTGACTTTACACGAATACAACGCTGCATTAATATAGGCAGCTAAATATTTTGCTTATGAACGCTGTATTAAGCGTCGATCGTGGAAACGCGGCAGTAAGTAAACACAGATATAATAATTTCGCGTACATATACAAGGGCTATTACTGAATCATCATAAGCCCTTTTTTGATAGCTAAAATTTATCTTAAGTTATCAAATTGCGCACTAGTAATAGAACTATGGGTTGGATGTTATTGATTACATGAGCGCTTTAGCATGGTTCATCGGCTTGCTAGCAGGTCAAATAGGATCATTAAAACCTCATCAGATGACAACCATATTTTTGGTAGTTGATTAAATCGTTGATTAATAAGAAGCTGACATTATGGCAGGCGAGCAAACAACAACAGACTATATCTCTCACCACTTAACGAACTGGACGTACGGCTATCTGCCGGGCGAAGGCTGGAAAGTTGCCTATACTGCTGAAGAAGCTAGTGCAATGGGCTTTAAAGCCATCCACCTTGATTCTATGCTTTGGTCAATTGGTCTAGGCATTGTTTTCTGCGCCATCTTCTGGATGGTCGCTAGAAAAGTCACTTCAGGCGTGCCGGGTAAAACTCAGGCCGCGGTTGAGATGATCGTTGAGTTCGTTGATAACAACGTTCGTGATTCGTATAGTGGTACCTCAAAGCTGATTGCGCCTTTGGCGTTGACTATCTTTGTATGGATATTCTTAATGAACTTGATGGATTTACTACCCGTCGATTTTATTCCTATGATTGCTGGCCAAATCGGCGCAATGATGGGACATGATCCACATCATGTGTTCTTTAAGATCGTTCCAACGACGGATCCTAATATTACGCTTGGCATGTCTTTTTCTGTCTTTATACTGATTCTGTTTTATAGTATCAAAGAAAAAGGTTTAGGCGGCTTTGTTGGCGAGCTAACACTGCATCCGTTTAGTGCCAAAAACCCTATCGTACAAATTATTTTAATACCCATCAACTTTATCTTAGAGTTTGTTACTTTGATAGCGAAACCTATCTCTTTAGGTCTGCGTCTATTCGGTAACATGTATGCTGGTGAGTTGATTTTCATACTGATTGCTCTAATGCCGTTTTGGATTCAATGGGCGTTATCAGTACCGTGGGCTATTTTCCACATCTTAATTATTACACTTCAAGCGTTCGTATTTATGATGCTGACGATAGTTTATATGTCACTTGCATCATCAACTGAACATTAATTAGACATTCAATAGGTAAATGAGGATACATCCATGGATCCAGTATTAGGTGGTTACACAGTTATCGCAGTAGCACTACTTATCGGTTTAGGTGCACTAGGTACAGGTATTGGTTTTGCTATTCTAGGTGGTAAATTCCTAGAAGGCGTTGCGCGTCAGCCAGAACTTGGTTCACAGCTGCAAACTCGTATGTTCATCGTAGCAGGTCTTCTTGATGCTATTCCGATGATCGGTGTTGGTATTGCTATGCTATTGTTGTTCGCTAACCCTCTAGCAGGTTAATCAGAAAGCTCAGTTGTAAATGTTTGGTAGTCAAAGTTTGTATCTTAACCATAGCCAAAGTTTGGCTATCAAATATGATCAATGAAACTGATTTTTCATTAACAAAGAGGTGATCACGTGAATATCAATTCTACCCTCATCGGTCAAGCCATTGCTTTTGCAATCTTTGTGATGTTCTGCATGAAATTCGTGTGGCCACCACTTATTGGTGCCATCAATGAGCGTCAGCGTAAAATTGCTGAAGGCCTGAATGCCGCAGAAAAAGCAAAAGCAGATCTGGCGACCGCTGAGCAAGACGTCCAGCAGGAGCTTGATCTTGCAAAGACCAAAGCTGCTGCTTTAATCGAGCAAGCGAACAAGAGTGCCAACCAGCTTGTCGAAGATGCAAAAATGCAGGCCCAAGTGGAAGGCGAGCGCATTCGTCAACAAGCGCAAGCGTCTATCGACCAAGAAATCAATCAAGCGCGTGAATCATTACGTGCCCAAGTTGCTGAACTGGCTGTACTTGGTGCAGAAAAGATTTTGCAAGACAAAGTCGATGTGCAAAAACATGCCAGTATGTTAGACCAACTGGCGGCAAAGCTGTAACTGTGAGGATATAATGGCTGACTTATCAACCTTAGCACGACCCTACGCTAAAGCCGCGTTTGACTATGCCAACGAAAACGGGGCCGTAAACGAGTGGGAAAATTTCTTGTTTGTCGCCAGTGCAATTGTCAATGACAAAGCGTTCCGTACATGGCTAGAAAATCCAGCCGTTACGGCTGAGCATAAGTCAGCTGCTTTGGTTGATCTTTATGACTCACAAGTGGCTGGTGATAGCGACTCTGTTTTTAAACAGCTACTAGGCGAGAGCAAAGGCTCTCGTTATGGTAATAGTATTAGCTATCCTAAAGTGTCACCAGCGCTCAATAATTTTATTAAGCAGTTGGCGCAGCAAGAGCGTCTAGCGCTGCTTCCTGAAGTTTATGAGCATTATCGCCGCCACAAGGCAATAAGCTTAAAGCAGCTTGATGCTTACGTGACCTCTGCCTATCCATTGACTGACGCTCAGCGTGAAATGCTTCAAACGCGCCTTGCTGCATCATTAAATGCTAGTGTGGTGATTCATGAGTCGGTCGATCCAAGTCTATTGGCAGGCGCTACCATCAAAGTCGGTGACAAAATCATTGATGATTCGATGCGCGGCAAGTTACAACAGTTAAAAACACAGCTAACGGCCTAATGCCATTTACCAGCGCAGTCATCTATGATTTGCGTGAAAGTAAGAGCATTTAAGTCAGTGGGCGGGTTATCATAAATTAAAGGAAACAAGGCAATGCAACAATTGAATCCAGCGGAAATCAGTAACCTGATTAAGCAGCGTATTCAAGACCTTGATGCGGGTGCAACTGCAAAGAATGAAGGCACGATTGTCAAAGTATCTGACGGTATCGTGCAGATTCATGGTCTTGAAGATGCCATGTACGGCGAAATGATTGAGTTTGAAGGCGAAATCTATGGAATGGCGCTTAACTTAGAGCGTGATTCTGTCGGCGCGGTAGTACTTGGTGATTACCTAAAGCTGCAAGAAGGTCAAAAAGCCTATTGTACTGGTCGTATTCTTGAAGTACCAGTAGGTCCTGAGCTGCTAGGCCGTGTTGTTGACGCCTTGGGAAATCCTATTGATGGCAAAGGTCCTATCGATGCCAAAATGACTGATAAAGTCGAAAAAATCGCCCCAGGCGTTATTGATCGTCAGTCAGTAGATCAACCAGTAATGACGGGTTATAAAGCCGTTGATACTATGATTCCAATTGGTCGTGGTCAGCGTGAGCTTATCATTGGTGACCGTCAGACGGGTAAAACCGCGATGGCTATCGATGCGATCATCGCGCAGAAATCATCTGGTATCAAGTGTGTATACGTCGCAATCGGTCAGAAACGTTCTACCATTGCAAACGTCGTACGCAAGCTTGAGCAAACTGGTGCATTAGCATATACCACGGTTGTGGTTGCATCAGCATCAGAGCCTGCCGCACTACAGTATATCGCACCGTATTCAGGTTGTACGATGGGCGAATACTTCCGTGACCGCGGTGAAGATGCACTGATTGTATTTGATGACTTATCAAAACAAGCCGTTGCTTATCGTCAAATTTCACTATTGCTACGTCGTCCGCCAGGTCGTGAAGCGTATCCTGGGGATGTATTCTATTTACATTCACGTTTACTTGAGCGTGCATCACGCGTAAACGCGGCGTACGTAGAAAAGTTCACTAATGGTGAAGTAGTTGGTAAAACCGGTTCTTTAACCGCACTGCCAATTATTGAAACCCAAGCTGGTGACGTATCTGCATTCGTACCGACTAACGTGATTTCAATCACCGATGGTCAGATTTTCTTAGAATCAAGCCTATTCAACTCAGGTATCCGTCCAGCAGTTAACGCTGGTATCTCGGTATCTCGTGTGGGCGGGGCAGCTCAGACTAAGATCATCAAGAAGCTATCTGGTGGTATCCGTACTGCACTGGCTCAGTATCGTGAACTGGCCGCCTTTGCTCAGTTTGCATCAGATCTTGATGACGCGACTCGCGAACAGCTTGATCATGGTGAGCGTGTGACTGAATTGATGAAGCAGAAGCAGTATCAGCCAATGTCAATCTCTGAGCAAGCTGCAGTTATCTATGCATCGAATGAAGGCTTTTTAGCGGACGTTCCTGTCGAAAAAATCGGTTCTTTTGAAGAAGCTTACTTACGCTATATGCATGATGAGCAAAGTGAATTGATGCGTGAGATTGATGATACTGCGAATTATAATGATGATATCGCAGGTCGTTTGAAGTCATCTTTAGAGACCTTTAAACAAAATCACAGTTATTAATTTAACGGGTTAAGCCGAATTGGTTATGGCTGTCTTTGATGGCTAATAAAGTGGCGCATTGTCTTGTATTTTTTTATTAAGACAGTAGCGCCACTGTTCTAACCATTGACGGTATTAGATCGCGTCATGCACAAAATATATAACATTAATTTGTTAGATTGATGTTATATACTAAATAATTGTCGCATGCGCCAATGCTTTTTAACCCTCTTATATTGGAATCATTATGGCAAGCTTAAAAGAGATACGTGCCAAAGTCACCAGTATTAAAAGCACCCAGAAAATTACTCGTGCTATGCAAATGGTTGCGGCAAGTAAAATGCGCCGTGCCCAAGAGCGCATGGAAGTGGGTCGCCCGTATGCTGATAGTATGCGCCGGGTTATTTCACATTTGGTGCATGCCTCATCAGACTATAAACATCCGTATATGGTCTCGCGTCCAGTCAATAAGGTTGGCTATATTGTCATTACCTCTGATCGCGGTCTGGCGGGTGGTTTGAATATTAACTTATTCAAAGCTTTATCTAAAAGTATCCAGCAGTATCAAGATCAATCTGTACAAACTGAGTTTGCAGTCATTGGCGCTAAAGGTGTGAGTTTTTTCAAAAACTTTGGTGGTAAAGTGACCTCGGCAGTAACCGATTATGGTGATAAGCCAACGTTTGAGCAGATAAACGCACCGGTTCAAGCGATGCTTGACGATTATACTAACGGTAAAATAGACCGCATCTATGTGGTTTATAATAAGTTTGTTAATGCGATGACCCAAAAGCCGACTGTCAATCAGTTGGTACCTTTACCAGACAGTGCGTTTGGTGAAGAAGAGAGCGGCATTCAAACAGAACTGAGCTGGGATTATATCTACGAGCCTGATATCAAAACATTGATTGATGAGTTGCTTGGCCGCTATATTGAGTCGATTGTGTATCAAGCGGTAATGGAAAACATTGCCTCTGAGCAGTCCTCACGTATGGTTGCAATGAAAGCGGCGACAGATAATGCTGGTGACCTAATTAACGATTTACAGTTGGTTTATAACAAGCTGCGTCAAGCGGCGATTACCCGAGAAATCTCGGAAATCGTTGGCGGTGCTGCTGCTGTTTCATAATTGAAACCCCTTATGAAACCCACTATATACAGAAGTTCAAGGAGAACGCAATGAGTAGCGGTCGTATTGTACAGATTATTGGCGCGGTTCTTGACGTTGAGTTCAACCGTAGTGAAGTTCCTCAGATTTATGATGCCTTGCAAGTAGATGGTACCGAAACCACCCTAGAAGTACAGCAACAACTAGGTGATGGCATCGTCCGTACTATCGCAATGGGTTCAACTGAAGGCCTAAAGCGTAACTTAACAGTCACTAACACTGGTGCGCCTATTGCTGTGCCTGTTGGTATTGGTACGCTTGGCCGTATCATGGATGTTCTTGGTCGTCCTATCGATGAAGAAGGTCCTGTAGAAGCTGATGAAAAATGGTCTATCCACCGTGAAGCGCCAAGCTACGCGGATCAGTCAAACAGCACTGAGCTGTTAGAAACTGGTATTAAAGTTATCGATCTACTTTGCCCGTTTGCTAAAGGTGGTAAAGTTGGTCTGTTTGGTGGTGCTGGTGTTGGTAAAACCGTTAACATGATGGAGCTGATCAACAACATCGCTCTAAAACATGAAGGTTTGTCAGTATTTGCTGGTGTTGGTGAGCGTACTCGTGAAGGTAACGATTTCTATCACGAAATGCAAGAAGCCGGCGTTGTAAACACTGAAGACTTTAGCAAATCTAAAGTTGCGATGGTATACGGTCAGATGAATGAGCCACCGGGTAACCGCTTGCGTGTTGCGTTGTCTGGTTTGACCATGGCTGAATACTTCCGTGATACGAAAGATCCTGCCACTGGCAAAGGTCGTGACGTATTGCTGTTTGTTGATAACATCTACCGTTATACACTAGCCGGTACTGAAGTATCAGCACTACTTGGTCGTATGCCATCTGCGGTTGGTTATCAGCCAACACTTGCTGAAGAGATGGGTATGCTGCAAGAGCGTATTACCTCAACGCAGTCAGGTTCTATTACTTCTGTGCAAGCAGTATATGTCCCTGCGGATGATTTGACGGATCCATCACCAGCAACGACGTTTGCGCATTTGGATGCAACGGTTGTATTGAGTCGTGATATTGCTTCACAAGGTATCTATCCTGCGGTTGATCCGCTAGATTCAACCTCGCGTCAGCTAGATCCATTAGTCATTGGCGAAGAGCATTATAACGTTGCTCGTGGCGTGCAAGAGATTTTGCAGCGCTATCGTGAGCTAAAAGACATCATCGCTATCTTGGGTATGGATGAGTTGTCAGAAGAAGATAAACTAGTCGTTTATCGTTCGCGTAAGATTCAGCGCTTCTTGTCACAGCCATTCCACGTTGCTGAAGTCTTTACTGGCGCACCTGGTAAATATGTACCACTACGCGATACCATTGCTAGCTTTAAAGCAATCATCGCTGGTGAATACGATGACCTACCAGAGCAAGCGTTCTATATGGCTGGTGGCATCGACGAAGTTGTTGCTAAAGCAGAAAAAATGAAATCTACTGCAGCGTAAGTTGTGTTAGCATTTGCTAAAGGGCAGATAGACCATAAAAAGTCTATTTGCCAGTTAGTAACGCCTCGCAGTTTTGATTGTGTTTTGATCGTAAGGAGTTAAGTATGGCAACGTTACAATGTCGCGTCGTAAGTGCTCGTGAAGAGTTGTATTCAGGCGAAATTAGCATGTTAATAGCTACTGGTACCGAAGGCGAGATTGGTGTATTGCCAGGTCACACACCGCTTATTACTTTGTTAAAACCGGGTGCGATGCGAGTGCAAACACCAAACGGTGAAGAAGAAGTGATTTATGTATCAGGCGGTGTTTTAGAAGTACAGCCGAAGATGGTTACCGTATTGGCTGATACAGCGATGCGTGCACATAACCTTGATGAAAGCAAAATTGTCGAAGCACGTAAAAAGGCTGAGCAGATGCTGGTTAATCAATCGGATACTGTACAAACTAATGCAGCTTTAGCATCATTAGCAGAGTCTGTGGCACAGCTACAGACTATCCGTAAGTACAAAAACCGCGCTTAATTTTTTGTGGAAAATTTTAGAGTTTCCTTTTGACTCTTACCACAGATATAAAAAAACAGTCCATCATGGGCTGTTTTTTTATGTTTATTATTTAATATTCTATGCTTGTTGATCGAGGATAAATATACGATTTATGATGCAATTTTGAGCTCAACAGCCAGTTTTTTAAATATGAATGTTAACTAACTATGCATATATGAACTATTCATTTACTAATTATGTATCGAATGATAATAAGCAGTACGGGAATAGTAGATGAAAAAGTCACTGGCAGCAAAGGTGATATGTCGCTATATTAGACGTAACAGGAATACAAGTATCGGTATCAATCAAGTATCCTATCACTGTGCGCTGCATTAAGATTGGCTGCTTATAGAAATTCAGGTGAGGAAAGGGTCGTAAAAAAACATTTCACTTGCTATTATTTGTATAAAGCTCATAATTTTTGGACGTAAACTAAAGTTTTAATGGGTGTAGTTTATAGGTTTTGTTAACGACTATAAGCTATAGTATAGGAAGCTGTATGTTTAATAGTATACTGTGCTACCAAGTTTGTAACAGCTATACCAACATCAATTGTGCCACTTAATGGTGCTATTAATTTTACCGCTCTTACTTTTACTGCTTTTAAATGAGATGTATTAGAGGATATAACAATGACAACGAATGAAGAAGACAACACCCCCCGAATTTTGATTGTTGAGGATGATGAGCGTCTGGCCATGTTGACTCAAGATTACTTGGTCAAAAATGGTTTAGAAGTCGCTATCGAAACCGATGGCAATCGTGCTATTCGTCGCATCGTCAGTGAACAACCAGATTTGGTCGTACTTGATGTCATGCTTCCTGGTAGCGATGGACTGACGGTATGTCGTGAAGTACGCCCGCACTATCAGAATCCTATTTTGATGCTGACTGCGCGTACTGAAGATATGGATCAGGTACTGGGTCTTGAGATGGGTGCGGATGATTATGTCGCTAAGCCTGCTCAGCCACGTGTCTTGCTAGCACGTATTCGTGCGTTATTACGTCGCTCAGAAAATGCCCCATCAGAAGATGTACCACAGCGCCTAGAATTTGGTGAACTGGTCATCGACAATGGCGGTCGTTCAGTGAATTTAGGTGATGAGTTGGTTGATTTCACCAGCGCTGAATATGACTTATTATGGTTGCTTGCTTCTAATGCGGGTCGAATTCTTTCGCGTGAAGATATCTTTGAGCGTCTACGTGGTATCGAATATGACGGTCAAGATCGTTCAATTGACGTTCGTATCTCACGCATTCGTCCAAAAATCGGTGATGATCCAGAAAATCCAAAACGTATCAAAACCGTTCGTAGTAAAGGGTATTTGTTCGTTAAAGAAGGCAACTAAGTTAATTTTGCTCCGGCAATGGCTTATTGCTCATTAGCGTGACCAAAGAAACCAGCAACTAGGCTGGTTTTTTTGTGGCTAAATTTTAATTTTTGAACTTAAATACAGCGTTATGTGGTTTAATTAAGCAATTATTGTGGGTGCTGCCTAAATATACATGAGGTAAATGGATTTTAGGTGATGCTCAGTTATAAATTAAAATACAGCAGCCAGAATGGTTTCTTATTCAACAGTGTTTGATATCATTTATCACGCAGCGCTTGTTTGCTGAATGATGTCGACAGTTTTTATTCATTAAGTTGGTTACGGCACGTATGTCATTAGTCTCTTCTTTAAAACACAGTATCTTTGTTCGTATTTATGCTGGGCTACTCATAGTCTGTTTGTGTGTGGCATTGTTTGCTCAACTGTTGATGGATACCATCAACAAAGAGCGCGTCCAATCCTACCGTGAAAACATGGCAACAGGGGCTTTTCATCTGGTGAGTGAAGGTATCGCTCATCAAGAAAGTGAAGAGCAGCGTGAATATTGGTTGTCTGATGCCAGTAGTTTATTTGGCTCAGAATTCAAAGTTTTGCCTATTGATGAAGTGGACTTTAATGCCAGTGAACTGCGGCGTTTTGAAAATGGCAATACGGTCGTTCGTTATACCGAGCAACCTGTCTATGCCGATGTGTATTATCGTCTACCGGACAATCAAAGTGTTTTAACCGCTAGAATATCGCAAGTGACTGAGCAGCAAGTACGGGCAATCGCTGTATTTTTATTGGATGATTTGTCTTACTATGTGACGTTATCTGACAAGCGTGCCCGTTTGGCTGAACTGGAAAAAAAGTTTTCCTTTCCTTTAGAGTTTAAAGCCGTCAATACACTGGATTTGGATACCGATCAGCTTGCACGATTACGCCGAGATGAAGTGGTTATCTCCTTACAAGATACCAATAGCAGCAAAAGTAATTCGGCTATTAGAGTAGTGGTGCCTTCTGAAATCAATGATATGGCGATATTGATTGGTCCGGTTCCATTATTCAATTGGTTCCCACTTAATCTGATTATTAGTATGATTCTTATCAGCATGTTTTTAATCAGCTTAGGCGTGTATGCGTTGATTTTTCCACTTGAACGCAAATTGCAGTTGATTCAGGTTGGCGTCAATGAGGTGAGTAAAGGTAATCTTGAAAGTCAAGTTCAAGTCATTGGGCAGGATGAAATTGCCCGTTTAGCTGCGACTTTTAATGCCATGACCTCGCATATCAAGCGCCTTATTGAGTCGCAGCGAGAATTAACGCGAGCGGTATCACATGAGCTGCGTACACCGGTAGCTCGTATTCGTTTTGCCGTTGATATGCTGGCTGATACGGATGACGAAGACTCGCGTTTTATGCAGCGTGATTTTATTGATGAAGATATCGAAGCGCTTAATGGCTTGATTGATGAGATTTTGACTTATGCTAAGCTCGAAGAAGGCTCACCAAAGCTGGATTTAGAACCAGTCAATCTTAGAGAGTTATTGGAGCAGATTGAGCGTGAAACCAATGCCTTGGGTAAGCCTATCAAAATAGTAACCAAGCTGCCGAATGCTAAAGTAACCGCTGTCGCAGATAGGCGTTATTTACACCGTGTGATTCAAAATTTGGCGGGCAATGCCTTACGTTATGCAGAGACCACGATTATCATTAGTGCTGGCGTCAGAAAGGGCAATGCTTTTGTTAGTGTTGAGGATGATGGTCATGGTATTCCAGAAGCAGATCGTGAAAAGGTCTTTATTCCATTTTCACGCTTAGATGACAGTCGTACACGCGCTTCAGGCGGCTATGGTTTAGGCTTGTCTATTGTATCGCGCATTGCCTTTTGGTTTAATGGCAGTATGAAAGTAGATGAGAGCCGAGAGCTTGGCGGTGCACGATTTGTCATGACATGGCCTATCAAGCCACTGACACAAATTTTGGCTGCTGATGAACTGACGCAAGAAAAAAGCGAGCGTGGTTTTGAAGATAAATAATGCCATTGCACCAGATTGTCATTATTTTTTAGTATAAAAATAGCGGCATCAATTAAGCAGTGTGTGACAAATAAACTGGCTCAATTTCTAAGGAGTGTTCTCAATTTCATGTTTAGAATGAATACACACCTTAGATAGAATTGTCGGTTAATTTTTATTATTAACGGTTTAAAGATAGCTTTAAATTAGAGGAGGGCAAAGGATGCCATATTTATTTGGTGGTTTGGTGGTATTAAATGCAATAACGTTGGGCTACTACTTATTTTTGCAGCAGCCATCGACGACGCAAACGTTAACAGCAGCGCAAGAAAATATTACTCAGCCATTAGCGTTTACGAATAGCGCCAAATATATTCCACCTATCATTGGAAACAAAGACTAGATGCTATACCTATACAACTAAATAGTCGCAGCGAATCGTTTTGAGCATTTATTAGCTTTAGTGATGAACATTTCAGCGGCTATCAGTCTTCTTTGTTCCATGTCTTGTGATTAGAGACGGGCGTTTTTTCTGTATCGGCTGCCATGGTCGTATCTCCAGCAACCTTGGAAAGTAGGGGAATACGCACACACACTTGTAAACCTCCGTCGGGATGGTTAATGGCTTCTACCGTCCCATGATGCAATCTGGCGATACGATCGACAATCGCTAGACCTAAACCACTGCCTTGTGTGGTACGTGCTGTCTCTCCGCGTTCAAAAGGCTGCATAATACGTTCTAACTGATCTTCTGCAACGCCATCACCACAGTCACGCACACATATCAGCAATTGTTCTTGCGCTTCTCTATTGACGACATTTTCACTGACGACATCGCTATCCTCCTCTTCAATGGTTTCTATAAAAGTTGGCACAACAGTCGCTGACAGGTAAATGGGCGGTTTGCCATAACGCTTGGCATTATTGACCAGATTGATCACAAGGCGTTTGATAGACATGGGGCGCACAGGAACCACTTTGTGACACTCTGATTGATAGATGAACTCCATTGGTGCAAATTGCACCATGATCTCATTAAAGATGGTATCCAAATTGGTTAGGCTGACTGGCTCATCGGAGCCATCTTTCATAAACGAGATAAACTGCTCTAAAATGGCATCCATGTCTTCAATATCATAAATTAATCCCTCTCGAAAAAAGTCATCAGGTAGCATCTCAGCAGTCAAACGCATACGAGTTAAGGGCGTTCGCAGATCATGCGAGATACCAGCAAGCATAATCGTACGCTCTTTTTGTGCTTGATTTAACGTCGTGAATAGACGATTGAATGCCATGTTGACCTGACGTATCTCCGTAGGTCCTTTTTGTGTTGGCAACGTAGTGGCATGACCGAGGCGAATATAGTTGGTCGCGGCACGCTGCAAATATCGTAGCGGACGATTTAATTGCCGCGCCAGTAGAATAATGGTCAGCAGCGATAAAATAGGTAATCCAATGAGAAACAGCACCAACAATGCTGGACTATATTGTGAATAATAAACCACGGGTTCACGAATCCAAAAGCTGTCATCACGGCTGTCTTGCACCCAAAGCTGCGGTGTCGGTTTGAATTTAAAATAAACCTCGACAGGTCGACCCAATTGCGCACCGATTTCGCGTTGTAATACATCAGTGAAGACGCCGACAAAGGCTTTATCAGACACTGCTGGAAAGTCATTAGGGTTATTCACTACCACGACATGCGAGTGTTGATAAATCCATTGGCGTACTTCAGGACGATTTTTCCAGTCTTTGTTGACACTATTCATCAACTGCAGCTCGCTCGTCAAGTAACGCGCATGGTTTTTAAGCTCGGGTAAATATAGACTGCGCCAAAAAAACAGAATCGACAAGCTGACACTGATAAGAACAATGAAAGAGACCATCAAGGTTGTCAGCCAAGTGTTGGAGTAAGAGCGCGTGAACCGCCCTTTGCGACGTGGTTGCGATTTTGGTGTGGTCATATGGATCCAACATATTAAAAGATGCTTTATTGAGTTTAGTGTAAAAATGGTGCTTTTTTATGTCGTTCAAGAATAACGTGCGATACTTATGAATAGCATAATGGTTGCGATTCTTGAGAAATTGAGCAATTCGTTAGGCGATAGCATCATTCACTCGCTGACTATGTCATAGAGTAGCATAATCAATGAATGACACGGATGGCTTTAAAACAGTAGGCAACAATTGAATACTCAAATTTGCACTAATATAGTACTGAGTAATATAGCACCGAATAACACAGCAACGAGCCACTTGGACATGATGTAGAGGCAGTATCTTCAGTTAAAAATTAGTGGTGATGATCAATTGTATTTTACATCGACGGGCATTTAAGCTATTGTTAATAAATAATTAAATAAGCGCAGTTTATGTTTTCAATAAATCAAGACTGTGATATAATTGTGCCCTTTTTGGTATACCTGCGAAAGAGAGAATTCACATGGTTGTTATTCGTTTAGCACGGGGCGGTGCCAAGAAACGCCCATTTTATCAAGTAGTTGTTGCTGATCAACGCCGCGCGCGTGACGGTCGCTATATTGAAAACATCGGCTTTTTTAACCCACTCGCTAAAGAGTCTGAAGAAGCAGTACGCCTAAATATGGAAGCGTACAATGCGTGGATCGCAAAAGGTGCACAACCTTCAGATCGCGTTGCTTCATTGGTAAAAGCTTTCAACAAGTCTGTCGCGCAAACTGAAGCAACTGCTTAAGTTTTGTGGTCACTGAGACGCTGATAGCTCGTCTATAAGCAGTCTCGATAGACTTTAGTAAAAAACATAGCGTAACTGGTCTAACTAGGTACGCCATTAACTGTTTATTGCTTTTAACTGCGTTTATCGTTTTTAATTGCTTTTTATTTATCTTCGCTGTGTTCATCATTGTTAGGTTAGCCGTTATGTCTTCTGCTCCAAACGCTAGTGCCCTTATGAAAATTGGTCAGCTCAAAAAGCCTTATGGCATCAAAGGTTGGCTTTGGGTATTTAGTGAGACAGATGATCGTACGGCGATATTTGACATTAAACCTTGGTGGATGAAAACCGCTACCGGCATGAAACCTTTAACCGTTAAGGCTTGGCGTGAGCAAGGCACAGGAATTGTGGCTCAGTTTGAGCAGATTCCTGATCGCAATGTTGCTGAGACTATGAACGGGGTAACTCTTTGGGTCGAGCAAGACATCTTGCCAGAACCCGCTGAAGATGAATATTACTGGTCGGACTTGGTCAGCTTGCGCGTTGTAAATGAGCAGGATGAGTATCTAGGCGACATTACTGAGATGTTTGAGACTGGCGCTCACGCTATTATGCGAGTTGCGGCAAACTCAGACAGCTTAGATGCCGATGAGCGCCTGATTCCATGGCACAAGCAAACTGTAGTACAGGTCAGTCTGACTGAAAAAACAGTGCTGGTGGCATGGCCGAGTGATTATTGATAATAATTTTAACTTTGCGGTTAAGCTTTATCAGTAATAACACCGATTTATTTAGCCAATATTAGCCACTGCGCAAGTAGATACCTAATGTATTTTGCCGTTATTAGTATTTTCCCTGAGATGTTTGCCACGATTCGTGAGTTTGGAATCACGGGTCGAGCAGTCACTCAGAAGCAAGTGACGATTGAATGCATTAATCCGCGTGATTTTACCAGTGATAATTATCGCCGTATTGATGAACGTCCGTATGGTGGCGGTCCTGGCATGGTTATGATGGCTGAGCCATTATCCCAAGCGATTGAGGATGCGCGCCTACGAGCGATTCAGCACGGCTGCCGTGTCGACAAAGCGCACTGTCCGGTGATTTATATGTCGCCACAAGGACAGACGCTGAGTGAGAGTAGCGTGGTCGAGATGACTGAGTATGACGGCATGATTATATTATGTGGTCGTTACGAAGGCATTGATGAGCGCCTACTGTCGCAATATGTTGACATGGAAATATCGCTTGGTGATTACGTACTTACTGGTGGTGAGCTACCAGCAATGGTGCTGATGGATAGTGTGATACGTCGTCTGCCTGATATTATGGGTGATGATAAATCAGCTGAGCAAGACTCGTTCGTCGATGGCTTGCTTGATTGTCCACATTATACTAAGCCGCATGAGTTTGCGGGTATGGCAGTGCCTGAAGTGTTACTTTCAGGTCACCATGCCAATATCGCGAAGTGGCGCTTTAGCCAGCAAGTCGAACGTACGCAAGCGCGTCGTCCAGACTTATGGCAAGCGTTTACGCCAACGGTAGAGCAAGCAAAGTGGCTAAAAGCATTGGCAAAAGCAGATAAAAAACAGCGTTGATAGCGGCTAAAAAGATAAACAGTTAAGCAACAGGATTTTGAGCAACAACAAAACGAGTCATAGCATGATGGCCGTTTGTCATAACCCACTTACGTTGTGTCTCATTAAAAAGATACGATCCATTATTACAAACAGGTGATATGCGTCAAGCCTCTATTATCTAATGTGAGGAGATAACTCTCATGAGCAACAAGCATCCATTGGTTCAGGTCATCGAAAATGCTCAATTGATTGAGCGCCCAAGCTTTGCACCCGGCGATACCGTTGTGGTTCAAGTAAAAGTACGTGAAGGTGAGCGTGAGCGTTTACAGGCTTTTGAAGGCGTTGTAATTGCTAAACGTAACCGCGGTTTAAACTCAGCGTTTACCGTACGTAAAATCTCAAGCGGTGTTGGCGTTGAGCGTGCATTCCAATTGCATTCACCAATCATCGATAGCATCGAAGTGAAACGCCGTGGCGCTGTTCGCCGTGCGAAACTATACTACTTACGTGAGCGCTCTGGTAAATCAGCACGTATCCGCGAGAAGCTTGCTCCGCGTGCACCTAAAGCTGTTAAGCCAAAAGCTAACGCTTAGATTATATCCAGTATCTGCTTTTAAGCATTGTGCTTAATATCGCTTTATTGCTGAACCGTCTATTATGCGATTCGGCAATAGCGAAAAGCCAGATACAAGCCCTTATTCATAGGTTTATCATATAAATAAGCGGGTAGTACCAAAAAAGACAAAACCCCAATCTGTGCGTATGCCAGATTGGGGTTTTTGTTTCTGTCGTTTTAATTAATGCGCTTTAATTAATATGCTTTAAATCACAAATCTAGAGAAACGTTTTAAAAATTGCCTTTAAAGTTCTAACCATCGAGATTTTCGATACGGCTATTTTGGTCTTTAGATTTGCTGTACTTACGCAAGCGTATATAGAGCGTCTTAGTGACGGTAGCGATAATTTTTTGTTGATCATCGACGATATCTGCTTGGTATTCCCGAAATACTGGCTCGCCGTCTTTTGCTAATTCCTGAATCGTGGTGATTTCATTGCTAGGAATTTTTAGGCGCGCAGTGACTTTGCTATTACTAGGGGCAATAAACTCAATATGTGAGCTTTTGTCCCAGACCACGTAACTGCTGCCCAGTTGGTGCATCAGTATTATCATATAGAATGGATCCACCATCGAATACAGGCTGCCGCCAAACTGAGTGCCTACGATGTTTTTGTTCAGCGTATTCAGCCCCATACTTACCACGCACAAACCTTGATCGAGATTGAGGTGATCGATTCTGATACCAGCGCCTACGTATGGTGCATAAGTATTGATACGCAGCTTCAGTAGGTGAGGTGTCAATAACGGCATGATACTTTGTTTGGCTCTGCGTTTTAGCGTCTCAAAATTGGTAGGTAGCAAACTCATAAATTCGTCCTATTGCTTCTTTTATATTTTTTAGTGATACCGTTTGAGTCAAATTTTTTAGTGTACTTCTATCAAAGAGCAGTCACGAAAGGGCATTTATCATAAGTAAAAAATATCAAAACCGCTAGGCTTAAAGCGTAACTGACATGGATTTTCTATAGTTACTTAAAAGCTATAATAAACTATTTATTATAACTATCTTTAATATTTAGTTATGTGATAACAAATATCTATATACAGATAATTATTAAGAAAAAGGTCATTTATTCTAATTTAAAGTTTATATTAAGTATGTTTTTTCCCCATGGTTTTCTATTAAGTTCAATTTTGCATTAAATGGAAACTTTAATTTATATATTATAATAGTGTATGGACTTTTTGAGTGAT
This sequence comes from Psychrobacter sp. 1044, assembly GCF_904846525.1. Taxonomy (GTDB): domain Bacteria; phylum Pseudomonadota; class Gammaproteobacteria; order Pseudomonadales; family Moraxellaceae; genus Psychrobacter. The sequence goes on from NZ_CAJHAZ010000016.1 coordinate 44,096, forward strand.
TCTAAGTTCGCATTTCGAGTTCTTATGTCATACAATGGCTTGCAATTTTTAATGGACGCTTTAGTCACATTAAATTTCACTATCAAATTATCAGTTAAATAAAGCCTCAGTCGACATAAGGAAATGTGATGAGTAACACTCAGATCCCTTCTTCAGGGTCTAATCAGCAGTCATCAAATCCATCTAATTACGACAGCGAGCCATCAGGTAGCTACCTTGATTTACACAAACCAAGCGCAAACTTTGACAGTCGTGACGCTTATCTAAATCATGAATTACAAATCATGCAGCCAAAACGCTGGCGTCCCAATTTGCCATTTCGTGATTATCGCTTTGAGTATGAAGATACTATTCCTGCAATGGCGGCAACGATTGGTAAAGTGGTTATGGTGGGTGCGATTGCTGCAACATTTGCAGGTCCACTTGGTTTGGGTGATGCGTTCGTTTTAGAAAACGTTCGTTATGAGCTATTAATCGTTTCATTCTTTATCATCTTATTTTCAGGATTTCTACTCCCGACAGCCAACCTTGCAGGTACTCACGGCCCCCTTATTCCGCTTATTCCTATCGTTGTTGCTGCTGGTGGTCACCCGATGGCCTTTGGTCTGCTCATCGGTGCCTTCGGTTTGCTATTGGCAATCAGTAAAGGGGGCAGTCTGCTGGCAAACTTGACCAGTAAAGGCGTGTGCGGTGGCCTCTTGATTTACTTAGGGTTTATCGGTACCACCTCACAGGTCAAAAACCTCTTTGCTTGGGCAGAAGGTATTGGCATGTCGCATATTGCCTTTTTCATTATTTTGGCAACGATTTTGTTGTATGCATTGCTTGAGCATTGGCAAAAACGCTGGCTTGCGGTTCCGCTAAGCTGTGTACTAGGTGGCGGACTTGCATTTGCATTGGGTGCACCCTTTGAGTTCAAAACTGCACCAGGCTTACCAAACATGAACCCGATGTATTGGTGGGGTGAAAATACCGGTTGGATGCTAGGATTACCGACGGTTGAAAGCTTCATTGTCGTACTGCCGTTTGCTATTTTGGCCGTTGCTATGTGGTCACCAGATTTTTTAGGCCATCAGGTCTTTCAAAAAATCAGCTATCCTAAACGTACTGAAAAGGTACTCATGGATATCGATGACACAATGACCAGCGCATCGTTTCGCCAGGTCGTCGGTTCTGTATTGGGTGGTGCTAACTTTGCGTCATCGTGGGGCACCTATATTGTCCCAGCAGCGATTGCCAAACGTCCGATTCCTGCCGGTGCTTTACTGACGGCATTGTTCTGCATTATCGCAGGGGTTTGGGGCTATCCAATGGATTTGGCTATCTGGCAGCCAGTGATGTGTGTGGCATTGATCGTTGGTGTGTTTATTCCACTGCTTGAAGCTGGTATGGAAATGACGCGCGAAGGAAAAACCACTCAGTCTGCTGCGATTGTAGTCTTTGCTTCTGCACTCGTGAATCCTGCCTTTGGCTGGTCACTCACGTTGTTGCTTGATAACTTAGGCTTGATTGGCTCGAAAGAACGCAGTGCCAATTTGACTAAAATGAGCCGCTGGATCATACCGGGTATTATGTTTGTGGTGTTGACAGGTGTGATGGCTATTGTTGGTATGCTACCGGGTATTCCAGCACTGATGGCAAACTTCCGCCATTAATAGCATCTTGCTTACCTATAAAAAGTCAGCCTTAGTGCTGGCTTTTTTATGGGTGATGCTATGGCTAATAATTGGCTTGTAAAACAATGACTCCCGCCCCATAACTAGCAGTATTATAAGACTTTTAAGAGCAATGAATTCTATGGTCAATGTCTCAGAATCGAGCCCTATCGATGATAAAAAAGCCCGTCTTAAGCATTTAATTCAGCGCCTGCCAAATTTGCCAGGGGTCTATAAAATGCTGGGTAAAAATGGCGATATCTTATATGTCGGTAAAGCCAAGTCACTCAAGAGCCGTGTGAACAGCTACTTTGCTAAAACCATTGACCATCCAAAAACACGGGCGCTGGTGGCACGGATACATAATATTGAAACCATTATTACCCGTAGTGAGACCGAAGCGTTATTGCTCGAGCAAAACTTGATTAAAGAATATCGTCCGCCTTATAACGTACTGTTGCGCGATGACAAATCCTATCTCTATGTGTTTATTTCAGCAGATAAGCCTTACCCGCGATTGGCTTATGGTCGCGGTAAAGGCAATCACCAAAAAGGTCGCTTTTTCGGTCCTTTCCCCTCTGCTCATGCCGCCAAAGAGACACTGGTATTGATGCAAAAAATGTTTCAGATGCGCCAATGTACCAATACCTTTTTTAAGCAACGTAAGCGTCCTTGTCTTGAGTATCAGATTAAGCGCTGCCGTGCGCCCTGCGTGGGCTTGGTATCGGCCGAAGAATATGCAGAAGATGTCAATAATACCATTCGTTTCCTAAAAGGCGACTCTAGCGATATTCATAGCGCTTTGATTGAAAAAATGGAAGCTTCTGCTGAAGAATTAGACTTTGAAAAGGCCGTGTTTTATCGCGATCAGCTGTCTATGCTGCGCGAAGTACAAGCCAAGCAAGCTGTTTATACTGTGCAAGGTGAGGCGGATGTGATTGCTATTGCCAGTCAAGCAGGCATGACTTGTGTCAACGTCTTGACCGTACGTGGCGGGCGTGTTCTTGGCGGTAAGAATTACTTCCCTGACGTTGATAGTAGCGAGCCTCTTGCTGATAATTTATCAGCATTTATTACCTCATTTTATTTTCAGGTGACGGATGACTTGCCCGCAGAAATCATGTTGAGTCATGAGTTGCCGGATCAGGTGGCGGTCAGTGAAGCATTGGCGAGCCATTTTGGCAGTAAAGTCGTGATCAAAACCAGTGTCCGTGAACACCGTGCTGAATGGTTAGATTTAGCCAAACTCAATACCAATAATGCCCTAAAAACCAAGCTGGGCGACTATTTAGAGTTGCATGCGCGCTTTGGTGCCTTAAAAGATGTCTTAGCGGACGTCACTGATAGGACCATTGATCGCATAGAGTGTTTTGATATCTCCCATACGATGGGCGAGGCGACCATTGGTAGCTGCGTAGTCTTTGACCAAGGTGGTTCGCGTCGCCGTGATTATCGCCAATATGCGATTCATGACATTGTCGGTGGTGATGATTATGCCGCAATGAAACAAGTGCTGACACGGCGCTATAAAAAGCAGCCATTGCCTGATTTGTTGCTGATTGATGGTGGTAAAGGGCAGCTTGGCATCGCTAAAGAAGTGCTGACTGAGTTAGGTATTCTTGGTGATACTTTGCTGATTAGCGTGGCAAAAGGCGAAGGACGTAAGGCTGGTCTTGAAGTGCTGCATTTTATCGATCATGAGCCGCTTGATTTACCCATGGATAGCAAAGCGCTGCATTTATTGATGCATATCCGTGATGAGGCGCATCGATTTGCTATCACAGCACACCGTAAGAAACGTGACAAGCGCCGTTCATCGTCAGTGTTAGAAGTCATACCGGGGCTCGGTGAAAAGCGCCGCCGTGATTTACTCAATCATTTTGGCGGATTGCAACAATTGCTCGGTGCATCGCAGCAAGAATTGGCAGGCGTGCAAGGGATTGGTCCCATTTTGGCTAAAACGGTTTATAAGGTTTTGCATGAATAATTTAGGCGATATGTACCAAATTTATTTTTTGGCAATAGCACCTGAAAAGAAAAAAGAGGCTGTCTTAGAATTATCTAGGACAGCCTCTTTTACATTTTGTTCGAAAACTTACTACTATTCAGCGCTTTTTCTTTTATAAGTTACAAACCTAAAATCCAATTCACTTTTTTCATCGTGTATTTGCTCAGACTCTTCTGCCACTTCAAATTCACTTGGCAACTCAGGATAAAAGGCATCACCATCGGTAATTTCGGTATCTACGTGAGTCAGTTCAATACGGTCGGTATACATCAAGGCATCGCTAAAGACGCGCTCACCGCCAATCACCCAAATCGTATCAAGATGTGCACCATGTGCGAGACTTGCTGCTTGTGTTAATGCATCATCTAAATTGTGCACCACATAAGCATTGCTTTTACCGACCAAACCTTTTTGTTCGGCATAATCTAGCTGGCTGCTGATGATGAAGCTCACACGTTTTGGCAAAGGCTTGCTGCCCATGGATTCAAATGTCTTACGACCCATAATGACGATACCTTGGATCGCACCGTCATTCTGTTTGGTCGTCATGCTTTTAAAATGCTGCAAATCTGCTGAGATATGCCACGGTAGCTCATTATCTTTGCCGATACAGCGGTTGCTACTGATAGCTGCGATTTGGGCAACTTCGGTGTGGGCATAACTCATAACGTATCCTTTTTATTGTCTTTAACATGCTACTTTCATTTGCTGCATTTATTTGAAACTTCCAATCAGACAAAGGCTAGACTGCAACCTTTGCCTTAATCGCAGGATGCGACTCGTAACCATCAACGCTAATGTCTTCGTATTTGAAAGCAAAGATATCATTCACATTAGAGTTAAGCGTCAGCGTTGGTAGCTTATAAAGCTCACGCGTCAGTTGCAGCTCAACTTGCTCGCGGTGGTTTTGATAAATATGACAATCGCCACCCGTCCAGATAAATTCGCCCACTTCTAATCCGCATACTTGCGCGACCATATGGGTCAGCAAGGCATAACTGGCAATATTAAATGGCACGCCTAGGAATAAATCTGCTGAACGCTGATAGAGCTGGCATGACAGTTTATTATCCGCCACAAAGAACTGAAATAGCGTATGGCAAGGCGGCAGCGCAACTTGATCTGCTTCACCGGGATTCCAACCAGACACAATCAAACGTCTTGAATTGGGATTGGTTTTTATTTGCTCAATGACTTGGGTGATTTGATCGACACCATCATTATTGTAGCTCCCATCTTCACGCTGGCTTGCGCCATAATTGCGCCACTGATGACCATAGACAGGGCCTAAATCACCAGCAGGGCGATTAAAGCGTGCCGTCTGTTCAGCCGTTGACCACTCATTCCAAATGCGTACGCCATTGGCTTGTAGATAATCAACATGGGTGCTGCCACTTAAAAACCAAAATAGCTCATAGACGATAGATTTAAAGTGGACTTTTTTTGTGGTTAATAATGGGAAACCGTCGGCTAAATTAAAACGGAGCTGCGCGCCAAAGTGGCTCAGCGTACCAGTGCCAGTACGATCGCCTTTTTCAGTGCCTTCAGTGAGGACAAGATGCAGCAAATCTAGATAGGCTTGCTCATTTTTACGCTGCTTGTTGTTACTAATAATGGAGTTGCTCATGGTCATAAAATTGCTCTTCTACGCTATTAAAACGCATAGTTGTATTGTTTTTTAACAGGCTACTGGATGTGAATTAGTGCTTAATAAGCCGACTGCTTACCCCAGTCATAGATACCGCGTTTGTAAGCGTATACCAGCATAATGAAACCAATAATAATCATGGGAGCGCTGAGTATTTGCCCTTTGGTCATCCAACCTAGTAATACAAATCCTTGGTCAGCATCGGGTTGGCGGAAAAACTCAATGATGAAGCGGCTAATGCCATAGCCCAATAAAAATACTGCCGATGCTGCCATACGTGGGCGTGGTTTTGATGAATACCACCATAGGAATAGGAATAATAATAACCCTTCAGCAAGTGCCTCATACAGCTGTGAGGGGTGGCGAGGTAGCAAATACTGCCCATTTACTTCAAGCATTAACTCTTGTAGCTCAGGGTTGGTTTGCAATTGCTGCATATCAGTAGCAGCCGCTTGCGGGAAGTAGGTAAGCCAGTTGTAGCCACCGTTAGAGACGCGGCCCCATAGCTCGCCATTGATGTAATTGCCAATACGACCAAATAACAAGCCCGTTGGCACGCAAGGAACGATAAAGTCCAGCACCTGAAACGGGGTCTTTTTATACTTGCGGGCAAAATATAACATGCCCAGTAAGACACCAATCATGCCGCCATGGAAAGACATGCCACCTTCCCAGACTTTGAAAAGGTAAGCGGGGTTTTGTAAAAATTCACCGAATTGATAAAACAACACATAGCCGACACGACCGCCCAAAATGACACCAAGTGCACCAAAAAAGACCAAGTCGGACACCATGTCAGTGTTCCAATTTTCACGTTTGGTGCTGCGATACCAAGCCAGACCAAAGGCGGCGGCAAATGCCAACAAATACATTAGGCCATACCAGTGCACTTCTACTGGACCCAAAGACAGCGCTACAGGATCGTACTGAGGATGTATCATCATAAAGGCATCATAAATTTGGTAATAGAATGCTGCTCATAATAGCAAAAATAGCCAGTGAGGCATACCAAATTACGGTGAGGCTCATCTCATGGTAACAACTTATCTGCTACGGGTAACATCTAGAAAGAAAGCCAGAAAACCGCTAAGATATAAAAAAGCTGCTGAAAATAAATGCCATCATAAATATTGCATCATCATATTTAATGAAGCGTTAGATACTGCGCGCTTGTGCTAATGCACCGTATTAATGGATTAACCGTATTTTTAAGGAATGATTATGCAAGCTAAGTTATCAAAAGTAGCAATACTACCTAATTTTTTACCCTCTAAAAAACAGTTGACGCCACTGGGTTTATTTGGCTTAGCGGCTTTAGCTTTGACTCCTGCTCAGGCAGCGAACAGTAGTATTGAGCAAGTGACCATTTATCAGGGCTTAGCGAGCGTGACTCGTGCGTTACCAATCAATGGTAGCGGTGAGCAGACACTGGTTTTTTCTTGTTTGTCCCCTTATATCGATAAAGACAGTGTGAGCGTACAAGCAGCAAATGGCATCAATATTGGTGAAGTCAGTATCGAGACTTTAAGCGATGAGCAAGCAGCGCAGTGTCAGTATCAAGGTGAGGCGAGAGTGCAGACACAGCAAGATAATTTGGCAGTTATCAATGCTGAGTTAGAAGCGGCACGCTTAGCTAAAGCTTACTTGCAGAATTTAACCAAGGTCACGCAAATCAGTACAGATGGCACGCTTGCCAATAATGCGCGCGATCTGGAAACACAAGCGGTCAGTATCAATAAACGGATACTAGAAATTCAGCAGCGCCAAGCCCGTGTACAAGATGCGCTCAACCAACTAATGGCGGGCAGCGCGACTTCCACTCAAAATAGTGTAACTCAAGTGAGTGTACGTACTGCCAGTCGAGTACCAAGCAGTGTAAAACTGCACTATCAAGTACGCGGCGCGGGTTGGGAGCCAACGTATCAAGCAAGGCTGAATACTGAAACCAAGCAATTAAATATCATTGCCTCTGCGGTTATTGCCCAGCAGACAGGAGAAAACTGGCTCGATGTCCCTTTGATGCTAAGCTCTGTCAATCCCAATCAAAACACCACCAGCCAATTACCACGAGTTGAGCGCTTTTCTTTATATGAAGAAGATAGAGAAAATCGGACTATATCTGTACCACCTATGGCGGAAAACATGCCTGTTGTGGTATCTGCAAGAGACAGCTATGGCGGTGCCTCGACACCTAACATGGCACCGCTGCCAAGCTTTACCGTTAGCAGTCAGAATAAAAACGGCATTACCGAATATCGCTTACCGCAGCGTATTAGTATTCCAAGCGATGGCAGGCGCGTACGGACGGTCATTGATGAGCAGTCGGGCAGTAGCAAGCTATGGATTCGTAGTACGCCGAGCGTGGAGGCAGCTGGCTATTGGTATGCATCCGCACCGTTCTTGACACCAGCTTGGGTAGATGGTTCGCTACAGCTATACCGTGATGATAATTATGTCGGGCAGGCGCGCTATAATTATCAAGCGCTCAAAGAGCAAGGTATCGGTTTTGGTATTGACCCTAATACTATCGTAAAGCAGATAGCTGATGAAGATAAGCAGGGTGATAAAGGCGCATTTAATCGCACGCAAACCTTGACTAAAACACAAGCTTATCAATTTACCAATCAGCACAACCGATCTATGCATTTACAAGTATTGGGCAGTGAGCCGATTAGCCGTGACGATAGTCTTAAAGTAACCATCACTCATAAACCGCCAGTGACTGAGCGTGACTGGAATGACAATAAAGGTATGGTTGCGTGGGAGTTCGATTTACCAAGTAAACAATCGAAAGTCATACAGTCGACCTCTCAGATTAGTTATCCTGCTAGCAAAAACTTATCAGTGAACTAATTTGTCAGTGAACTAAGTTCACACTTAAATCAAGCTTGGCTGTTTGCTAGGCATATTTTTAGCAAAATTAGGAGTCTTATGTGTATTGTCGCCATTGCTTGGCAACTGTTTGATGAGCTGCCTTTGGTGTTATTGTCCAATCGCGATGAGTTTTTGCAGCGTCCGACAGAACTGCTACATCAATGGGAAGATAAGCCTGTTTTTGCAGGACGCGATGTACAAAGTGGCGGTACTTGGCTAGGTATTCATCAACAGCCCCATCAAGCCAATCATCAAGCCAATCATCAATACAGTCATCAATACAGTCATCAATACAGTCATCAATACAGTCATCAATACAGTCATCAAGCGCCTGAAGAATATTATCAGCAAAATGGACGTTGGGCTGCGGTATTGAATTTTCGCGATGGCGTGCAGGCAAGCTCTGATGAGTGCTCACGCGGGGCGCTAGTCACGGATTTCTTAACCAGTGATATAAGTCCGATGGAGTTTGCACGGCAGATTAGTTTGCAAAACTATGCTGGGTTCAATCTCATTATTGGTGATATGACACAAGCCGTTATTGTCAATAATCGTGGTCATGCTCCTATGCCACTATATGCAGGACTGCATATCATTTCCAATGGTCAGCCTGAGGACAGCTGGTTTAAAACTGAAAAGCTGCGAGGTAGGCTGCGCCAAGAAGTATTGCCACTAATCGCTGAGAATAGCGAACCTGAGTACTGGCAAGAAGCTGCCTTTGCGGTATTGTCTGATAATACGCAAGCCCCAGTGGATAAGCTGCCGGAGACTGGAGTGGCTGTTGAGATTGAGCAGATTCTGTCTTCTATTTATATAGAGCCTGTCGCTTTTAATCATACGCAAAATAATTTGCCCACTTATGCCACACGTACCCAAAGCATTTTAACCCTGAAATGTCATTCTCAGTTGGCAGATTCAGCAGTGGATGAGATTGCTAGATTAGTAAGCCGAGAGTGTCAGCATGACAATTATAAAGAATGTCGGCATGATAGTCATAAGTAGCCTATAGGCTTTTCATCTATTAGCTTTCTAATCTATTAGCTTTTTCATCTACTCTTAATGAGGCTCACGTACAATTTCTATGAGAAGTTTGATACTACAGTTTTAATATCTAACAATAGAGAATCACCAATCCCTTTATTAAAGAATGGATTTCACTTTAAATTACTATTTATATGGCGTAAGATAAATATAGATATCACTAAAGTTCATACCAGCTGAGTAAATGATTATAAAACAAGGAGTGTGAAATGAGCATGATGAAGTCACTGATATTTATTGAACCAGGTAAAATCGAAATTGTAGATAAAAAAATCCCTGATGTCGGCCCTAATGATGCCTTGATAAAAATTACGACCACGACCATTTGTGGTACTGACATTCACATCTTTAAAGGTGAGTATGCCGTTGCAAAAGGCTTAACCATTGGTCACGAGCCAGTAGGTATCATTGAAAAGCTTGGTAGCGCAGTCATGGGCTATGAAGAAGGGCAGCGAGTCATTGCTGGCGCCATTTGCCCAACGTTTACCTCCTATGCCAGTCAAGATGGTTTCCCGTCACAAGACGGTGGTTATCTTGATGCAGATGGTAGATGTTCTTGTCACGGTTATAAAGCCACAGGCGGCTGGCGTTTTGGTAATCACATTGATGGCACGCAAGCAGAGTATGTGCTAGTGCCAGATGCGCAGGCCAATCTATGTCCAGTGCCAGATGGACTGACGGATGAGCAAGTGTTGATGTGTCCTGACATTATGTCGACAGGCTTCAAAGGCGCAGAAAACGCCAATATTCAGATCGGTGATGTGGTTGCTATATTTGCACAAGGACCGATTGGCTTGTGCGCGACAGCTGGTGCAAGGATTAAAGGCGCGTCACTGATTATCGCTGTCGATGGCAATAATGACCGTTTGGCCATGGCAAAGAAACTGGGAGCAGATATTACTCTAAACTTCACAGAAGTTGACGTGGTTGATGAGATCATGAAAATCACTGGTGGTCGTGGGGTGGATAGCAGTATCGAGGCGTTAGGTTTACAGTCTACGTTTGAGCAATGCCTCAAAATATTAAAACCAGGCGGTACACTCTCAAGCTTGGGTGTGTATTCTGAAGATTTAGTCATTCCAATGGCTCATTTCGCCTCTGGTCTTGGCGATCATACGATAAGAACGGCTCTCTGCCCAGGAGGTAAAGAGCGTATGCGCCGATTGATGAATGTCATCGAGTCCGGTCGAGTGGATTTATCAGAGATGGTGACGCATACCTATGCCTTGGATGATATTGTAGAGGCCTATGACTTGTTCATGCATCAGCGTGACGGCGTACTAAAAATTGCTATCAAGCCATAATTATTCCGCAAGATATAATCGCTATATAATAAAAAAGCCTGCATCTAAAGGATACAGGCTCTTCTATTACGTGTTACTTTTAATCAAAATGTCAGTTCATCCTATCAACAAGTGATTGTCTTGTTCAGGAATAATCAGCTCTTGTCTTAGAGGTAGCTCAGGCACTAGCTCCTGCAAGGCACGACGATAAACGCCTCGTTTAAAATGAATCACTTGTCCAAGTGGATACCAGTAACTGACCCATTGCCAATGATCAAATTCTGGTTTGCCCTCATCAAAGCGGATATGTTGAGTGTTCGTCTCATCTAAGCGTAGCAAAAACCATTTCTGTTTTTGCCCAATACATAAAGGGTGCTGTCCATGCCGCACATAGCGTTTTGGCAGACGATAACGCAACCAATCTTGCGTCACTGCCAATAAGTCTACATGACGCGGATGCAGGCCGACCTCTTCCCAGAGCTCGCGATACATCGCATCCATCGGCGTCTCCCCACGGTCGATACCGCCTTGTGGGAACTGCCAAGCGTTGTGACCAATACGTTTTGCCCACAGAACCTGCCCTTGTGTATTTGCCAAGATGATGCCGACATTGGCGCGAAAGCCGTCTGCATCTATCATGATTAAACCTTTTTAATTTATTTAAAATAGCTTATTTTGAGCTAGAACCGTGACAGCAATCATAATTATTATAAGGTGATGGTTGTCGATATTAGGTCAAAATAAGATTCATTACCGTTATTAAACCAAGAAACAAGCAAAATGTGTAACAGTATTTTGCTATAAAATGTTTCACGAGCTTAACTGTTTAAAATCAACCAGTTATAATTAAACTTTTGTAATGTTTTTTGGGGAATCTTACTGCAAAGAGAGGTTCGAACTATAAGAGGATAGGTTTGAATAATAAACAGTAGGCGGTGTATGAATGTTAATTCACTACTAAGAGAATTTTAGTAAAAATGTTTAATTGAAAATAAGGCTGCAAAAGACAAATAGGTGAACTATTCATAATGATAATAATTTTGGATGATAAGGGCTCGATAAAATGTGCCATTGGCTTATGCTACACTAGCCAAGTAAAACATATTGCCAGAAAATAAAAATCGGGCAACGAGCTAATTAAAATAAGGAATGGTCAAGATGTCAGAGTCAAAAGCAAGTGTAACGTGGCAAGAAAATAAAGCATTTATGGGCGTGTCACCATCAGGGCATAATGTACAGATCGATGCTGATAAAGAAAAAGGCGCCAGTCCAATGGAGCTGATTCTATTGGGGCTTGGTGGTTGCGCTAGCTATGATGTGGTAGAGATTTTACAGAAATCGCGCCAAGCAGTGACAGATGTGCGTTGTGAATTGATTGCTCAGCGTGCTGAGAGCGTACCAGCGGTATATACCGATATTCATATGCACTTCGTAGTGACGGGTCAAGATGTCAAAGAAAAACAAGTCGAAAAAGCCATTCATTTATCAGCAGAAAAATACTGCTCAGCCAGCAGAATGTTGGTACAGGGCGGCGTGAACGTCACTCATGATTTTGAAGTTATAGCAGGGTAGGGGCGAATATATTAATGAATGCACTTTTGGAGTTGGTCTCTAATACCGCAGCATCTGCCATTTCGGCAATGGTAGTAGCAAGCTTACTACCATGGTTGGTATCAATCGTTGCCAAAGCGTCTGGCGGTTTTAAAATCAGAAATAACGCACATCCTCGTGATTTTTTTCAGCATGCCACCGGAATGGCGGCAAGAGCCAATGCCGCGCAGCAAAACAGCTATGAGACCTTGCCAGTATTTTTGGCAGCTGTCTTAACGGCGATGTTATTCTTTGTTCCGCAGGCGATTATTAATGTATTGGCTTGGCTATACGTACTGATTCGTATTGGTTTTTGTGTGGCTTACATCACTAATTTATCGGCTTTTCGCTCCATACTTTGGGCGTTATCGATGGCTTGTTCTTTAATGCTGTTCTATTTAGCGATTCGAGTAAGTGTATAATTCTTGAGCGTTAACTTTCATAGCGTCTAGATCAATCAAATATTAGCAGGTGATTATTGTTGTATGCTAGATTGTAGCGCATTGATAATCACCGCTTTGTTTTTTTCTCGTTTGATACTGTCCCATAGAACTTTTGCTTCGCTATAGCCTTTGATGAGCATTGCGAGCCATTGCTTATAGCGACCCACCAATATCACCTCAGTTTTGGCCTTACCTTCCAAAAACCTTATCTGATGGGTGACCATCGCTTCCCACGACAACGTCGCGGCACTTAGCATGACATCATCTGAACCACAATCCACACGAGCAACCAAATCTGGACGGGTAACCGCGCCGCGACCTAACATCAAATGTTCTGTACCAGCTTGAGTCATACAGTTTTGCGCGTGCTCAGCATTCCATATTTCACCGTTGGCAATGACTGGAATATCGAGCGCATTAAAACTTTGAATCTTGTCCCAATAGGCTGGTGGCTTATAGCCTTGGGTTTTGGTCCGTGCATGAATGGTCAGCCAATCAGTACCACTGTCGTTAATCGCACCACGAATATCATCCATGCGGCTGGTATCGGTATAGCCCAAACGAATCTTGGCTGAGACTGGTATGTCGGCAGGTACTGCTTGACGCACAGCACTGATAATTTGATACAGGGTTTCGGGTTCATCCAACAATACTGAACCACCACGATGGCTATTTACTGTCTTGGCAGGGCAACCAAAATTGATATCAATAGCAGGTGCACCAAGCTCGGCAGCATAAGCAGCATTGTCTGCCATGAGTTGCGCTTCGCTGCCCAAAAGTTGCAAATGTATCGGTGTGCCACAGGCTGTCTTAGCTTCATGACGTAATTCTGGCACGTATTTATAAAATACATGCGCTGGTAAAACGTGCTGAGTCACCCGAATAAACTCACTCACCGACCAGTCATAGGGGCGACCTAAATCTGCCGCAATCTGCGTAAGTATTTGCCGCATCAACGGATCGGTCAAGCCTTCCATTGGTGCCAGTAGGCGGACAGGATTGGCAAATAACTGACGGATGGTATTTTGGCGGGCTTGAAGTTGCTGATTATTATTCATGCTTGTGGTTCACTGCTAAAAAGTTGCTATAACGAAAGATAAACTAGGAATTTAGAATGGCAAATGCAAAGAGTGTCTAATTTAGGAAAATTAAGTATTACCAAAAATTACTTTCTTACCTATCTGTAATCCTGATATCAAATCTTTAATATTATGAATATCTAAGTTGGTTTGGGCACGAGTGCAAGCAACGTAGAGCAGCCGCAACTCTTCTGGACTTATTTTGACCGCATTGGTGGTGACATCATAATAAAAATCATCGTCTAGTTGCACCTTTCCCCATTCGAGCCCTTTGGCTTTGTGAGCAGTTGAGATGACATAGTCCGCATTTTCGATACTGGTTAAGCTATTGACCGCTTGGCTTAATACATTAGTACCATGGTCATCGACCAATTTGACAAGGGTTTTGAGATCGCTGCCTTCATTGGTTTCTGAGTACTCTTGTACATCGCCCCAATTATAAAAATATGCCAGTTCAGGCACACCATAAGCAGATTTGCCATTTTTTAAATTTTCGGCAGCCTGACAGAATTTGAGCATACGATCCGTATCGGCTTGCAGAGCGACTCTATGACCGAGTTTAAGTCCGGTCAATAGCTGCGACATTGCAGCAGCATTGGTGCGACATAGGATGGCGTCTTTTTTACTGTGTACCATGCCTTTGTCAATAGAGGACTGTTTATTAGGGTTGCCTTTGAGCGGTACGTCTTCTTGTAATGCCTTTAGTAATGTATTGGCGACTTCTGCAATTGGCTCGCCAAAACGAAATGACTGTGTCAACAAGGTTTGCGGTAGGGGCAGTTTTTTCATGGCATTGACTGCACCGCGCCACTCGTAAATTTGCTGGTGCGCATCGCCCACATAAATGACCTGTCTCGGTTGCTGGGTCAAAATGCCCATCATTAATGGGTCGGCATCTTGCGCTTCATCAAACAAAATAAAATCTGCTGGAATACTTGGCTTAGACAATGCCCAAAGCTTCAGATAAATATCATGACCAATACCAGCAGGGTGCCGCGCATCAATCGACTGTAGCCAACGCTGCTCGACGGCAGGGTAGAGCATTTCGCGTAATTGCTCTGCATCTGACTCATCGAGCCAGCTCGGGAATATTATGTGTCTGGGTGCAGGATAGCTGGCATGCGTACTACAGAAATTACTCACAGCATCACTCACGAAACGTGATAATCGGGCTGGCGTGAGCGTGATATATTTATTTATACCATCCATTTGCCGACGTACTTGCACTGGTTGCAATCCCAAATCATCACCGAGGCGTTTGGGGGAGAATCTTGGTAAGGATAACTTGGCTGTGATATCACGGGCGACATGACGATACGCAAGCGAATGAAAGGTGCGACATTCCACATGTGATGGAAACTTTGAACGAGCATCATTGGCAATCGTTTTATTAAAGGCTAAGTATAAGCCGCGTCCGCGCAGGCGTTCACCGATTAGCTTCAATGTCGTGGTTTTACCAGCACCCGCATAAGCCACCACTTTGAATGACTTGTGATCCATCGCCATATTGAGCGCGTTCAATTGCTCATCAGTGGGATCGCTCATATAAGCTGGCATAGATGCGGACATAACAAAGTTACCTAAAAGAGTAAAACATGGTCAAAAATGATAGGGGTAAAAAAAGCCACTGCGTAGACAATGGCTGATTAGTGATCATATAGTCAATCCTCTATAAATTGGATATGGTGTCAGTCTCGCTTAGTCTACTATTTGTAGTACTTTCACTCGACTTTCTTGTATCCAAATTATATTGAACCGACTATAGTCAAAAGATGTATCGACGATTACTTGAGGCTTAAGTAGCCATATTAACAGATTATAGGATTGGCCTGTTTTGAATTAACTGGTAAGTTCATTTTCGTTTGAGGCTTTACCATCTATTAAAGCAGCGCTAGGCTTTTCTTTAATTAAGATTTTGGCTAAAAACAAACCAAGCTCAAATAATAGCCACATTGGAATGGCGAGCATCAGCATCGACACGCCATCGGGTGGTGTGACGACGGCTGCTACTGCAAAACAGCCCACAATAATATAACGACGTTTGTCTTCTAGACTCTGAATGGAGACGACACCGACCAATATCAACAGTAAGGTGACAACTGGAATCTCAAAAGTCAGTCCAAATACCATGAATAGTTTCAGCGCGAAGCTTAGATAACTGTCGATATCTGTCATCGGTAGGACGTTTTGCGGGGCAAACATGATAAAGAACTTTAAAACGCCTTTAAGCACGATAAAATACGCAAAGGCTACCCCAGTATAGAACAAGAATATTGAGGATGCTAACACTGGAATCGCGATTTTTTTCTCTTTTTTGTATAAACCTGGAGCCACAAAAGACCAAATTTGATACAGAATATAAGGCATGGCAAAGAATGCAGCGACAAAAACAGTCAGGCGTATCGGTGCCATAAAGTTGGAAGTGATATCCGTCGCGATCATCGTTGAGTTGGCAGGTAACTGAGCAACCAATGGGTTGGACAAAAAATCATAGAGCTCGCGTGAAAATCCGACTAAGGCTAAAAATATGACCAGTACGGCAACACATATCTTAATCAAATGATGACGAAGTTCAATCAAATGCTCGGTAATCGGCATATCGCCAAGTGAGCTTAAGATATCGCCAGAGTCCTCAGTATTGCTGTCGACATTACCATCTATGGTAGCTGTTGAGGTCTCGATATCTGAATCCGCGACTTTTTCTTGACGGCTTTTTTTACGTTTAAATAAGCCCACTAATGACTCTCCTGCTCATGAACAGAAGCCTGTTTAGGTAAAAGACTGTCTATATGGCTATTTAGTAAGATATCGGCTTTATAATTTGGTAAGTAGGGCGGTTGCGGCAAACGACGCGCTTTATCATAAGCACCAAGACGAAACCACATATTTTCCCACGGTCTAGTTGTGATGGTTTGAGACACTGGATTGGCGTTATCACTACAGTCAGTTTTTGGACTACCATTATCGCCTTGTGCCGATGACTGCTCAGGGCTTTCTGGTTTCTCAGCCTGTCTATTACTGTCATAGGCGTAGTCAAACGCTTTTGGCTGCACTGGTTGATTATCATCATTCTCACTACTGGCTTGACTACTTTGTTTAGGTGTATTGTCATCGCCTGGATCACGCGATGCTTTTAAATGCTGGTTTTGCGAGGATTCAAACTCTTGCATACTGCCGCGCATCTCCGCCATCTCACGCCTCATATCTGCTTCAGTCTGGCGAATTTTGGCCAGCTCTTTTTGCATAAGCTGGCGGGTCTCTGCCAAATCAAGCTCAGCTTCGATTTCAGACTGCAGGGTGGATACCGTGCGGCGAATTTTGGCATACCATTGCCCAGCGGTACGCGCTGCCTGTGGCAGTTTTTCTGGGCCCAAGACGATTAGGGCGATAACACCAAAAAGGAGTAGTTCAGAAAAGCCGATATCAAACATAATGTTCCGATGTAATTGTCTAAAAGGTCACTGTCTAGAGGCTATACATTATGCGTGTCATCAACCTTGGTGGTTGTTGGGCGCTCTTCAGTGTGTGCATTGCCATCATGATCGAGCACCACATGCTTTTTAGCATGCTCAGTATTTTCGTCTTTGACCGCTTCTTTGAAGCCTTTGACTGCGCCGCCCAAATCTTTGCCAGCATTTCTAAGCTTTGAGGTGCCAAATACGACTACCACTACCACTAATAAAATCAGCCAATGCGTAATAGAAAAACTACCCATAAAGGTATCCTTGTGTCTTGGTTTTCAGTCTTTGTATGCCTACTTTGGGTGTATCGAATATCGTTATACTCAATAAACAGCCTCGACATACAATGCGAAGTAAAACAGAGCTATATTATAACCTGCACTTGTGACAAAAAGGTGAAATCAACAATAATCAAACAGGGCAAGCGCCAAGCTTATAGAAACTATCGAGCCGCCTTTTCATCGATACCTGATAGACCAAAACGTCGACCTAGCTCATTTAATACCGCATCCGACTCAATATCGAACCACGCCAGTCCTACTAATGTATGAAACCAGACATCGGCCACTTCATAGATGAGCTCATGACGAGCGTCATCGTATTGCGCTTTATTGCTATTTTCGTCGCAATTGGCAAAATCTTTGGCGGCAATGATACTTTCAGTACTTTCTTCGCCAACTTTCTCTAGAATTTTATTTAAACCCTTTGCGTATAAGCTTGCCACGTACGAGCTATCAGCATCCGCTTGTTTACGCTCTGCCAATACACCGTCAAGCTGCTGCAAAATAGAGCGGTTAGTAGTGTCATGGTGACTGTGATTGGCATCTGAAGGGATTACATCGTGAGCCTGCGTCTCGTTAGTTTTAGGAGTGGCTTTTTCTGCATCGCTTGAATAATAAATATCAGCAGGGTCTTTTAATACCTTATCGATGGTTTGCCATTCCGGCGTTTGTCCCGACAAATCTAAACGCTGATAGAAGCAAGATTCGCGACCAGTATGGCAAGCGATACCGCCAGCCTGAGTGACACTAAGGACAATCACGTCTGCATCACAGTCCAAGCGAATATCATGTACAGTCTGAGTATGACCCGATGACTCGCCCTTATGCCACAATTTGGCACGTGAGCGCGAAAAATAAACCGCTGTCTGCGTTTGCGCGGTTAACTGTAGTGCTTCGGCATTCATCCAAGCCATCATCAAAATACGCCCAGACTTATGATCTTGAGCAATTGCAGGAATCAAACCATCATCATTAAATTTTATGGCAGCCAGCCAAGCAGGTAAAGTCATAATATATCTGTCTTCTTATTTATATAGCAATCAAAGGGGAATAAGTGAATCGTAACGGATTCTATTTATGGTCTGAATAAAAAAGCGGTTAGCATTAGGGCATATCCTCAATATCAAATCCTGTAGAGATGTGGGTACAGCGCTTCTTTCATAATTTTATCAAGCGCAATGGATTTATTGAGGCGAAAGTCATAATTGACAAAATGCTGCCGCGCCTTGGCTACTGTTTCTCCAGTATGCATACGGGTAATTTTTATCACTATAGTGCCACCATTATCGTATAACGGTTCAACGCCTACTTCAAATAATAGCTCTTCACGCGCCCGTATGCGACTGACAATAATTAGTTGTAACTCATCGATAATTAAACCGTGATAATCTGCATCGATCTCTTTAATACCTTTAGAGTAAAAAAATCTTTGCCGCGCCTCACATAGCAACGCAGTCAATGATTCGAGCGTCAGGTACTGAGCCATATCAAGCTCAATATGACGCACACGCATCACTGTTTCAAAGACAAATATGTCGTTATCAAAGTCTAATTCTTGTTTTGACACGTTATCTCCTAGATTGATTGCAGGCTATGAATGCTGCTAATCATGGTGTAGGTTGGTAGCGTCATCATCGTACGATAGACGCTCGATAAGTGTGATAAATAACTTTGTATTATTAATGCTCAGCTTATACTACAGTTCAGTCTCTACTTAAGCACAGCTTAAGCTGACATTCAATCTATTTGGCGGTAAATCCGCAGTTTTATGAGTGTTTTGACTAAAATCTTTATAAATGGGCTCATACCCATTATCCACTGTCATGCCTACTAGGGCGTATCCTCATTTTAAAAATGATGATAAGAATGATATAAATTGCCGTCAAAAAGGGAAAATAGCGCAAATAATATCGAGATATAAACCAGCTGTTTGAAGTAGCTTGACAAAATTTAACCGTTTCCAGTCCATTTATTTGCTTTCGTTCAGATTGAGGACACGCCCTAGACGAGGCGTAAAAGTTTCCTTGGCAAAACAGTGCATTATCTGCTAAAATACCGCCTCCCACCTCGAGGCAAATAGAGGTTTAGTGGGTGCTTTTACAGCCACTATTCGTTATTAACTATTTGACGACCAGGTTCTATCAAAGACAAAGAGGCAAATCATCATGAAAGTTAAGATGAAAACCAGAAGCGGTGCAGCTAAACGCTTCAAAAAAACAGCGAACGGCTTCAAGCGTAAGCAAGCAAACAAAAGCCATATCTTGACCAAGAAATCAGCTAAGCGTATTCGCCAGTTGCGCGGTCTAAAGATGGTGGACAAGTCTGACGAAGCAGCAGTTCGTCGCATGTGCCCATACATCTAGTAGGCTATCGTCATTTATCTTTAATGAAGCGCTTTTTAATTTATAGCGACTGAATTAAAAATATCTGACTTTGCAATCTGATAGCGATGTCTACTATTCGATGACATCGTGATTCGTTTAATAATGATTAAAGAAATCTTGGAGTAATTTATGGCCCGTGTAAAACGTGGTGTACAGGCGAATCGTCGTCACAAAAAAATCCTAAAACGCGCAAAAGGCTACTACGGTGCCCGTTCACGTGTTTACCGCGTAGCGGTACAAGCAGTGACCAAAGCTGGTCAATATGCTTATCGTGACCGTCGCAACAAAAAACGTACCTTCCGTCGTCTTTGGATTGCACGTATCAATGCTGGTGCACGCTTAAACGGTTTAAGCTACAGCCGCTTTATCAATGGCATGAAATTGGCTAACATCACTGTCGATCGTCGCGTACTTGCTGACATCGCTATGCATGATGCAGCGACTTTCACAGCGTTGGTTGAAAAAGCAAAAGCGGCATTAGCATAAATATTAACCTTCCTTTAGGGTTGCTGCTTGTTTAGTCAGAATTTACAAGTAGTTATCTATATGGACAGGGATAATATTGATTAATAGTATGATATTAATAAAAGCTACCGCTGGTCGGTGGCTTTTTTTATATCACATTATCTTAATACTTCATGTCACAGCCTTGTTTTAGCACCAGCGCTAAATATGCTTTGTTGAGATAGCTTTTATTATCGTCTAAATATTCAAGCCATTCATATCACTAGTATTATTTTTGAATGACTGGGTAAATGGTTTGCAATATTTGGTCAAATCCCTACAATTACCAATCACTATTATTAATAGTCCGTTTAAATCAGGAAGAATGCATCTTATGACTACCCCTGCTGCTACCACCGATTTGTCGGCGCTACCGACCTTGTCCACAGAGCTAAGCGAGCTTAATGAAGCTCAGCTGAATGAGTTGGCCAGTGCCGCTGAAGCCTTGGTTCTACAAGTAACCGATGTGCGTGCGTTACAAGATTTGCGTGTGCAATTGACCGGTAAAAAGAGCCCATTAACTGGCTGGTCAAAGCAGATGGGTAAACTCAGCAGCGACGATAAAAAAACCTACGGCGGCTGGTTACATCAAGTCCGTAGCCGTATTCAAGATGCATTGACAGAGCAGCAGCAGCAGCTAGAAGTGGCTGCACTAAATGCCAAGCTTGCAAGCGAAAGTATTGATATCACCTTGCCTGCTCGCGGTGGTCAAAAAGGTCATTTGCATCCAGTGACCATGATTACCCAGCGTATGCAGCAGTATTTTATACAAGCAGGTTTTAACGTTGCTACTGGTCCTGAAGTCGAAAGCGATTATTATAACTTTGAGGCGCTTAATATTCCGTCGCATCATCCAGCGCGCGCGATGCACGATACCTTCTATTTTGATGCGCATTATCTACTGCGTACGCATACCAGCCCCGTGCAGATTCGCACCATGGAAAAGAACGAACCGCCTATTCGCATTATTTGCCCAGGTCGCGTTTATCGCAATGATTCAGACCAAACCCATTCGCCGATGTTCCATCAGCTAGAAGGGCTTATGGTTACAGAGTCGAGCACTTTTGCCGAGCTAAAAGGCTTGATTAGTGAGTTCTTGGAAGCATTTTTTGCCAAAGAGCTGACTGTACGTTTCCGTCCGTCATTTTTCCCCTTTACCGAGCCGTCAGCTGAAGTTGATATTCTCGATGACAATGGTAAATGGCTTGAGGTTATGGGCTGCGGTATGGTACACCCACAAGTACTGACCAACTGCGGTATTGATGCCGAAAAATATACTGGCTTTGCTTTTGGAATGGGGATTGAGCGCTTCGCGATGTTATATTACGGCATCGATGATTTGCGCCTGTTTTTCCAAAATGACGTACGCTTTTTAAAGCAGTTTGGCTAGATTTTATTATTTAATAATACCTCTACCTTTACTCCAAAACCTTTATTATAAAATTCTGATCTGAGATATTTATGAAAATTAGCGAACAGTGGCTACGTCAATGGGTAAACCCCAACAATAGCAGTGAGCAATTGGCCGAACAACTCACGATGGCAGGACTTGAGATTGATGATCGCTATGCGGTTGCCCTTACCTTCAGTGGTGTGGTTGTCGGTGAAGTCATCAGCGTCGAGCAGCATCCAGATGCCGATAAACTGCGCGTTACGCAGGTTAATATTGGTGCAGCTGAACCATTACAAATCGTCTGCGGTGCGCCCAATGTGACTGTCGGTATGAAAACACCAGTTGCGACCGTTGGTGCCATTTTGCCAAGTGATGACAAAAAAGGCTTCATAATTAAAAATGGCAATCTACGTGGTGTTGCCTCCAACGGTATGTTGTGCGGCGCTTCTGAAATTGATTTAGTCGATGAAATTGATGGTCTGCTCGAATTGCCAGCAGATGCACCAATTGGTATGGATATCCGTGAATATCTAGGCTTAGACAATCAAATCCTAGATATCTCTATCACGCCAAATCGCGGTGACTGCTTTAGTGTACGCGGTATTGCGCGCGAAATATCAGTCATTAATGATTTGCCAATGCAGCTGCCTGAGATTCCTACCAATGTGGTAGTTACTGATAACGGTGCTGATACTGCTACGCTAGCGGTAACGGTTAGTGCAATTGAAGCGTGCCCACGCTATTTACTACAATCAATCAGCAATATTGATCGTAGTATCGACACCCCAAAGTGGATGCAAGATGCGCTGGTTCAATCAGGATTACGCTCGCACAATTTTTTGGTTGATGTGACCAACTATGTATTGATGGAGTTGGGTCAACCGCTACATGCGTTTGATGCCGATACTATCGAGGGCGATATCGTTGTGCGTTTGGCACAACCTGAAGAAACGATTACTTTGTTGAATGAGCAAACCATTACCTTAACCGGTGATGAATTGCTCATTGCTGATGATAAAGGCGCACTTGCACTTGCCGGAATCATGGGCGGTCAGCGTAGTAGTGTCACTGATAGCACAACCAATATTATTGTAGAAAGCGCTTTCTTTGGTCAGCTTGCTATTGCCGCACGCGCACGTCGTTTTGGTTTGCATACCGATGCCTCACAACGCTTTGAGCGTGGTGTCGATTTTGAGTTACCAGAGCTTGCTTTAGCGCGTGCTGTTGATTTGATTACGAGCATTACTGGTGGGCAAGCCGGACAAATAGTAAAAGCAGAAAGCAGTGAGCATTTACCATCTCGCACACCGATCACTTTACCAATTGCTAAAGTTCGTGATGTCATCGGTATTGAGATTGAGCCAGCAGTGATGGTTCGTATTTTGACCCAATTAGGCTTTGAGGTAGTGCAGCAAGCCGATAGCCTGATTTGCACGCCGCCATCGTATCGCTTTGACATGAGTATCAAAGAAGACCTCATCGAAGAAATTGCGCGTATCTATGGCTATGACAATATTCCGAGTGTGTTGCCGCATTTGCAAGTCAGCATGGATTATGACGATACCGCAGACTTGACACACGAGATGAAGCTGGCGCTGGTCGATAATGGTTATATGGAAGCGATTAGCTTTAGCTTTAGTGACGCAAAAATAGAAGCCTTGCTCGATGACAAAGCCCTAGGAGAAGTACTGGCACTGGCCAATCCTATTTCTAGTGACTTAGCCGTGATGCGCCGTACTTTGCTATCAAGCTTATTGCCTTGCGTGCAATATAATCTCAATCGTCAGCAGCCCCGCGTTCGTTTCTTTGAAACAGGGCTTAGTTTTGTTGGTCAAAGTATTAGTGAGTTGGTGCAGACACCAAGTATTGCGTTAGTAGCAGTTGGCGATGTCTGGGACGAGCAAGCGTATCAAAACCGTGCGTTAGACTTTTATGATCTTAAGCATGATATTGAGCAGTTATTACCTGCACAAATGGATAGCGCCCGTATTCGCTATGAGCGCAGTGAGCTTGCTTTCTTGCATCCAGGCCAAAGTGCTAAGCTTTATATTGATGATGAATATATTGGTTGGTTGGGTCAGTTGCATCCTAACACGGCTAAGCAGTTAGATTTGCCAGCTACGTGGGTTGCTCAATTATCACTTGCGCCATTACTGACCCTTGCCCGTGAGCAGCATACCATCACCACCCCAAGCAAATTTCCACAAGTACGCCGTGATATTGCCATTTTAGTAGACAGTGAGATCAGCTTACAGACATTAGAGTCGACGATACGCGCAGCAGCTGGTGAGCTATTGGCTGATCTGTGGCTGTTTGATGTGTATCAAGGCGACAACGTGCCAGCTGGTCAGCGCTCATTAGCTTTTGCGCTAATATGGCAAGACAATGCACAAACGCTATCTGATGACGCCATTAAAACCGCGACTGACAAAGTGGTACAGGCGCTAACGAAGCAACATGCAGCAAAGTTGCGTGACAGCTAACATATAACTCTTATCATAGACATGCTCTGTAGCCTCACTCTTAAAGAGGCTATAGGGCATTGCTATTTATAAGAATTATAATTTTATAAATTTTTTTTCATAAAAATAGTTAAGTGGTTATTAATAAAGGATTTTAAAGCAGTCTTTGTTAAAAAGAGCTTAGAAAACCTTTATAATAACTAGCATTAACCCTCATACCGCTAAACCATGATATTCGACATCACGACATAGCATAGGAGTCGTACTGTGAGCACCTTAACCAAATCTGACATGATTGAGCATTTGATGAGTCATCTTGACCTAACACGCCAAGAAGGCCGCTGTTTGGTAGAGAATTTCTTTGATGAATTGTCAGAGAGTTTAATTGATGGCAAAGAGGTCAAGCTTTCAGGCTTTGGCAACTTCGAGCTTAAAGATAAAAATAGCCGTCCAGGTCGCAACCCTAAGACAGGGGAGCCAGTCGCCGTATCAGCACGCCGCGTGGTGACTTTCAAAACAGGGCAAAAATTCCGTCAACAAGTTGATGAGCGTCTATTTGACGAGTAGCAGTAACTGTCAATCGTATAAAACTGAACATATAAATATATCATGACTTCATGATGGTTGTTAAAGTTACGCTTTATTATTAATGTGAGATGGTTGATCTACATTTGAAAGCGCCATTAAATATCATATTTAGCTATGAATAACCACGAACAATGGTAAATGACACGCACAAAAAAAGAGAGCTTAGGCTCTCTTTTTTTTACTACAGTATTTCTATCATATAAACGATAAAATTACTGAGCTGGTTCTTCAATAACTACAACTTCGTCAGCTGCGTCTACAGCTGGAGTTTCGCTAGCTACGTCAACGCTAGTAGTAGTACCGTCTACAGGTACTTCAGCATCGATTTCGTCAGTAGCAGTAGCAACTTGAGCATCAGCGATGTCAGCTTCAGCTTCAGCAACAGCAGCATCAGCAGTTACTTCGCCTTCAGCAGCAGCTTCGTTTAGCTCTTCTGATGCATCTTGCACTTCTTCTTGTGCGTCAGATAAATCTTCAGCAGCGTTTTCTTTGTTGCTGTCACAGGCAGTAAGGCCCATAGTTGCAGTCATGATACCAGCTAGAGCAAGTAATTTTAAGTTCATAAGGTTTTCTCCGGGAAAATGAAATGATCAGTAGCAGCAAAAAAGGTTGAAAGCTGAGATTTCTCAGAATTCAACTAGTCTTAGTTACAGCTACTCAGCTTTCACGCATTCTATAGGATTTCTATATAAATAGAAATAGGCTGTACAATTAAGTAACAATAAAATTGTAAATAGTGTTTTACATCACTTATTCGTTATAATTTTTAATACAACGAGCCAAATTAATAGACGTATAATCAATGACATCAACCTATTTTGATGACTTTTTCGATGTCTTGATTAGTGCAATATCAAGAGTCTAGGGCGTGTCCCTAATCTGTAAAAGTAAGTATAAAGGCTTTAAAATAAAGAGACTATTTCAAACAGGGCTCTCTA
>NZ_CAJHAZ010000017.1 GCF_904846525.1 Psychrobacter sp. 1044
CCGATTGTACCGACGTTGACGTGTGGCTTTACGCGTTCAAACTTGGCCTTTGCCATGGGTATTTCCTCTTTTTTTGGGGTCAAATGCTAAGCTCGTATAAATACGATAACAAAGACGATCTTGACCACATTAAGATAATTGTTAAAAGGGTACACATACTAATGTGCAGACATTATAAGAAAATCACCGCCAATAACAAGTCTTTTAACCAATTATTGGCGTATTCTTCTACGACAACATAGAGATAATAGCTACATTGTCATATTTAATAGACGATTACTTACTCGTCATCATCTTTATTGTTGAATTTAGAGATGATGTCAGCAGCAACTGATTTTGGAATCTCAGCGTACTTTTGGAATTCCATTGAATAAGTAGCACGGCCTTGTGACATTGAGCGCATTTGTGTGGCATAACCAAACATTTCTGCTAATGGTACTTCGGCACGGATCTGCTTAGTACCGCCAGGTAGGTCTTCCATGCCCTGTACTAAACCACGACGACGGTTAAGATCGCCCATGATATCGCCCATATAATCTTCAGGCGTTTCAACTTCAACTTTCATGATTGGCTCAAGTAGCGCTGGATCTGCTGCCATGAAGCCTTTTCTGAATGCCATAGAACCAGCCATCTTAAATGATAGCTCATCCGAGTCGACGTCATGGTAAGAACCGTCATACAAGGTCGCTTTTACGCCAACCACTGGATAACCAGCAAGTACGCCATTTTTCATGCGTTCTCGGATACCTTTATCAACAGCACCATGGAATTCTTTCGGTACAGTACCACCAACAACTTCTTCAGCGAATTCATATTCAGTATCGCCCGCTGGATCAAGTGGCTCAAGACGTAACCAAACGTGACCGAATTTACCACGACCACCAGTCTGACGTACGAATTTGCCTTCTTGCTCAACCGTGTTACGGATCGTTTCACGATAAGCAACCTGCGGCGCACCGATGTTCGCTTCAACGTTAAACTCACGCTTCATACGATCCACAAGAATCTCTAGATGCAACTCACCCATACCACTGATGATTGTCTGACCAGATTCTTCGTCAGTGTGTACACGGAACGATGGATCTTCTTTCGCCAAACGACCTAAAGCGATTGACATTCTTTCTTGGTCAGCTTTGGTCTTAGGTTCAACCGCTAGGCTGATAACTGGATCTGGGAATTCCATGCGCTCAAGCGTGATAACATTTTGCTCATCACATAGCGTGTCACCAGTCGTTACATCTTTCATGCCGACCAATGCAGCGATATCACCAGTACGGATTTCTTGCAACTCTTCTTGAGAGTTAGCCATCATCTGTACGATACGACCAACGCGCTCACGCTTCATTTTAACTGGGTTATAAACGCTGCTACCTTGCGTTAAAACACCTGAATAAACACGAACGAAGGTTAAGTTACCAACGAATTTGTCATTCATGATTTTAAATGCTAAAGCTGAGAATGGCGCTTCATCTGACGCTTCACGAGTGCCTTCAGTTTCATCTTTGTCATCAAGGATACCTTTAATAGCAGGTACATCCATTGGTGCTGGAAGATACTGAATAACCGCATCCAACATCTTTTGTACACCTTTGTTTTTAAAGGCAGTACCACAAAGTAATGGAATGATTTGGTTATCAATAGTCAATTGACGAATAGCAACGTTGATCTGCTCCACAGACAACTCGCCATTTTCTAGATACTCATTCATCAATTCTTCTGTTGCTTCAGCCGCATTTTCTACAAGAATCTCACGATACTCTTCTGCTTTTTCTTGTAATTCAGCTGGGATTTCGCGCTCTTCAAACTCCATACCTTGAGATGCTTCATCCCAATAAAGAGCTTTCATCGTAACTAGATCGATAACGCCTTCGAAGTCATCTTCTTTACCAATTGGAATAACCAATGGCACAGGATTACCACCTAGACGAGTTTTGATCTGCTCAATGACACGATAGAAATCAGCGCCAACGCGATCCATTTTGTTTACAAATGCAAGACGTGGAACTTTATATTTATTTGCCTGACGCCATACGGTCTCAGACTGTGGCTGAACGCCGCCTACTGCACAATAAACCATGCAAGCGCCATCAAGTACACGCATAGAACGCTCAACTTCGATCGTGAAGTCAACGTGACCTGGGGTGTCAATAATGTTGATACGATGTTCGTCAAACTGTTTTGCCATACCTGACCAAAAACAAGTCGTCGCCGCTGAGGTAATAGTAATACCGCGCTCTTGTTCTTGCTCCATCCAGTCCATAGTGGCTGCGCCATCATGTACTTCACCAAGTTTGTGACTAACACCGGTATAGAATAAAACACGCTCAGTAGTGGTTGTCTTACCAGCATCGATGTGCGCTGAGATACCAATGTTGCGATAGCGTTTTAGGGGAGTTTTACGAGCCATAGTGTTTTCCTAGGAAAAGTCGTGTATATAATAATGTATTGTGTCTCTACCTCATACTCTATGACAAAGCGGTCAGCTTCATATTACTTACTGATTATTGAGCCTAATACGGACAAAAAAAGAGCAAATACTAAGAATAGTGCGGCATCAGATTTGGGATGCTCTCTTGTGACAAGCATGCTTAATTAAGAGAGACATCTTGATAGATGTCCGCCATCTCGCTGTTGATAGTCAAAAACTACTTACAACAAGATAAACGATGGCGGCAATCAATAGAATAAATAACAATGTAAGATTAGCTGACTTCAGCCAGCTAATCTAAAGCTACTACTAATAGACAGTAGCTTAGAAGCGGTAATGAGAGAACGCTTTGTTAGCATCT
Source organism: Psychrobacter sp. 1044 (assembly GCF_904846525.1). GTDB lineage: Bacteria > Pseudomonadota > Gammaproteobacteria > Pseudomonadales > Moraxellaceae > Psychrobacter. Next base: position 2,790 of record NZ_CAJHAZ010000017.1, read on the forward strand.
GCCATGCGGTGAACTTCGTCACGCTTTTTCATAGCAGCGCCTTTGCCATCAGCAGCATCATTCAATTCGCCAGCCAAACGCAAAGCCATTGATTTTTCAGAACGCTTAGCAGCAGCTTCAGCTAACCAACGCATAGCCAAGGCAGTACGACGGGAGGGGCGTACTTCCATTGGTACTTGGTAGGTTGCACCACCAACGCGGCGAGCTTTCACTTCTACCATTGGGCGTACATTTTCTAAAACTTCTTCGAAGAAAGATACTGGATCTTCGATTTTACGTTTTTCGCTTACTGTTTCAAGTGCACCGTAAACGATACGCTCAGCAGTAGATTTTTTACCATGACTCATTACATGGTTGATGAATTTTGCAACAGTTTGGCTACCAAACTTAGGATCCGGTAGGATCTCACGGGTAGCAACGACGCGACGTCTTGGCATAATAAATATCCTTTTCTTCAGGAGTGTCTGACATTCACAATCTCGCACCAATTAATATTGGATGGCGTTATATCGAGTTGTCAGTCAGCCTTACTGCACGGCGGTATGTTTTAACAGTGAATTACTAATTTAATAATACTGTCAACACCAGACCCATGCACAGTTAATGTTTGGTATAAAAAAGCTTAGCTAATAACGATTCGTTATTAAACTTTAGGCTTCTTAGCACCATATTTAGAGCGACCTTGCTTACGGTCTTTTACGCCTGCGCAATCTAATGCACCACGAACGGTGTGATAACGTACACCTGGTAGATCTTTGACACGACCACCACGGATAAGAACAACACTGTGCTCTTGTAAGTTATGACCTTCGCCGCCGATGTAGCTTGATACTTCATAGCCTGAAGTCAAACGTACACGACATACTTTACGCATGGCTGAGTTAGGTTTTTTAGGGGTAGTAGTATATACGCGAGTACATACACCACGACGTTGTGGGCACGCTTCCAACGCAGGAACTTTTGACTTTTCCTTGATGGTTTTGCGACCTTTACGAATCAATTGGTTAGTTGTTGCCATGAGGCATCCTTCTCCCGTTTGGTATAAAACAAAAAAATGGGGAAAAGCACCATCCATCTGACTTTAACGACAGATTTTGGTACACCCATTTTTAGGACAGTGTATTATAAAGAGTTGTTGCTGCTATTTCAACCACTTATGCGTGATTGCACTTTACAACATTTGATAGATATGCATTCACCCTACTACTATAACACTTTATCTATTTTTAGTTAAAAATCAGCTAAAAAGTAGATTGTCATACAGTATATCGAAAGTAGCATTACGAACGATTTAAATAGAATGTTTGACTATAAATAAATAGCAATTTATAAATACTAAATGGCGATATTATCTTGTTTTTCAAGAGAAAGAAGACACTATCGCCAAAATTAGTAGTAGATATCCAGCTCATAATCCTTCTATGATATAAGCTGGCTGAAGAAAGAAAACAGGTAAGTCTGATTATTTAGGTGTTCTTATTTGCTTTTCTTGTTAGCCGTCTTGTTTGATTTGCTGTCAGAGGATTTGTTCTGACTGCCTTGCTTATCATTGTTGTCATTGTCGTCTTTCTGCGTTTTTTTTACGACCTTTTCATCAGCTTCTTGATGGTTATTTTTTTCTTTAGTAGTATCTTTCTTGCTATCGGTATCCTTGCTTGACTCTTTCTCAGCATCTTGCTGCTTGTCATTGTCAGCTGTTTTGTTTACCTTAGCTTCATTACCGCTATCATCAGTGATTGCACGATTGGCAAGTTTGGCTTCTGGGGCAAAAGTCGCTTGAGCCACGCCAATCACTTCATCAATGAGCTGGCTGTTGTAGCGCATACCAACGATAACAGCGGTAACTGGTAAGAATTTGCGTATCCATGTTAAATTGATTTTATCCAAGTCAATACCGACCTGACTGGCAATACTGTCAACTTGTTCTGCATAAAAGTTGACGTTTTTATCCTTTAGACCTAGGTTTTTTAGCTCATTATGTAGACCACTGCTTTGGGCATTATCCAATAAGCCTTTGCCGATACCAATACCTGCTAGCAATGCTTGTTTTTCTTGCATCTTGCTCAGATCAGCATTCGCTAGCAGCTCGTATGCCATTTTGACGCCTTGCTTACCTGTGAGTGGTTTATTGTAGACAGCACCCAACTGATAGACGGTACGTAATGATACCAATAAAAGCCAAAGTGTATCAGCCAGCAGACCAGGAAGCCCAGCCAAACCTGTTAAGCCCCCTATCGTTGCCAATGCACGATTTTGATTGGCGATATCAGTGGCTAATGCATAACGCTCTTCATCATCTAAGCTTGCGATATTGGCGAAACGATGCTCATTAGGTAAATCAATCTGACTCCAATTAGAGGCAAGGTTTGCCACTTGTGCAAAAGCGCTATCGACCGTCGACTGAAAAAAACTGTTTGGCACTACTTTTTTGGCATATTTACCATAAGTGGCAAAACGTGGCCCTAATAATTGCTGAGTGGCTTTTAACGTTTGCTCACGGAATAAATCCTGCTGATAGTCTTCATCGCCTAAGTTGACTACTTTGTATTGACGCGGTTTGCCCGTCTTAGCATTCACGCTATCAATCATAGCGCCCACGCGCTCTAGATTGTTGCGAGTAAAAGAGCCAACGGTAGTGATACCTTTAGAGAGAGTGCTACGCTTCGCCATCTTGATGTCCTTAATGTGATGAGTAATTTTGTTTTATTGTAAGCGATTTATAATAATAGATGTGCCATTCTAGTCAATCACTATAATCGATGTCAGTGCGAACAATGTTATCGCAATCACAAATTTTGTATCCAAAAGTATCACTTAATGTATGATTGATACCATTGTGCAAGCTGTCTTAAGCCAAATAGTCTTTATAGATAACTTTAGACAGCAAGCGCGATTTTGTCGTTATTTTGCACTTGTACAAAGATTTTGGACGCTCGATACGTTATCATGTGCCATAACTCACAGTACACTTGTACTTCTATTTATAAGTAGTTCGTTACTTATAAATAATCAGTTACCAAGCATATAGTTTTACTATGATCATCACAATGACTGTAAAATGAGGCTTTGACGCTCACTACATCCTAATATTAAATAATAGAAATACATACTTAAAAACGATTATTAAAAGTAATTGTGAAAAATTGTTACTCATAAGGAATAGAATATGCGCCGCGTTGTTATCACTGGAGCAGGGATCGTCTCTTGTATCGGACATGATTTAGCCACGGTTACTGCCGCTCTAAAGCAAGGGCAGTCTGGCATTACATTTAATGAGGCTTATGCTGAGCATGGGTTTAAATCACACGTTAGCGGTAGTATCGACCAGTCGACGCTTGATACCAGTGGTATCGATCGTAAGTTGAAGCGGTTTTTTAGTGATGCCAGTCTATACGCTTATGTTAGTGCTTTAAACGCCATTGAGCAGTCTGGTTTGTCGCTTGAAACCATCAATAATAACCCACGCGTGGGCGTGGTCGCAAGCTCTGGCGGCGCATCGACAGAGAATATCGTCAATGCCATAGATGCCATGCGGGATAAAGGTCTGCGCGGTGTCGGCGCGATGGCTGTGCCAAAAACGATGGGCAGCTCAGTATCAGCGGCATTGGCAACAGGTTTAAAAATCCAAGGCGTATCATACTCGCTCACCTCTGCGTGTGCGACGTCGACGCATTGTATCGGTCATGCGGCTGAACTTATTCAGTTAGGCAAAGCAGATGTGATACTCGCGGGTGGTAGCGAAGCGGAACACTGGACACAGTCTTGTATGTTTGATGCGATGGGTGCAGTCAGTACGCAGTATAATGAGACACCGCAGCGCGCCTCAAGAGCTTATGATAAAGATCGTGATGGCTTTGTGATTGCTGCTGGTGGTGCGATGGTAGTGGTTGAAAGTCTAGAGCATGCCCAAGCACGTGGTGCCAATATACTGGCTGAAATCGTCGGTTATGGTGCCAGCTCTGATGGCGCTGAAATGGTTGCGCCAAGTGGTGAAGGTGCCGTGCGCTGTATGCAGCAAGCACTGGCCGAAGCTGGTTTGCAAACTGTCGACTATATCAATAGCCACGGTACTAGTACGCCACTTGGTGACATCACTGAGCTTAAAGCCATTGCTAAAGCATTTGGCGATGATATCAGTCAAGTACCTGCGATCAGCTCTACTAAATCTATGACAGGTCATAGCCTTGGTGCCGTTGGTGCGCAAGAATTAATCTATTGCTTATTGATGCTACAAGAAGGCTTCATTGCGCCCAGTATCAATGTTGATAATTTAGACCCTGCGGCTGAAGGCTTTGATATTGTCACCGAAATGCGTGAAGCCAAGCTTGAGACACTAATGAGCAACAGCTTTGGCTTTGGCGGTACTAATGCCACATTAATCATTAAAAAGTTTGACGCCTAACTATGCTCGCAGCACATCCTCTCAAAACTGAGCAAATAATGTCTGATCCATCGCCAGCTACTAAACCTAGCTGGCGTTTTGGTGACCTATCGGCTGCAGAACTTATGCCGCTGCTACAGCAGTATTTAATCGCACAAGATACTAAGGCAAACTGGCAATTGGTTTGGCTCAACAATGATGGCCGACCGGTGATTGGCTTATTGCCAAAAGTAAGCTGGTCTGTTTATGATTGCGCTGAAAACACGTCAAATTCGAACGAACAAGCAGCCCTTTATCAAGTCACAAAAACCTGCCGTGACGCCGTCCACAATGATATCACTCATATGAGTTATAACGACTGGCAAGATGAATTAATCAGTTATAGTCAAACTTATGAGATTGATAATGAAAACTCAGAATCAGTAAGCGATTTAAATGAAAAACCAAGTTATCATCATGGTCTGATAGGTTTTATTGGTTATGATATTGCGGCTCATGAGCTAAGCCCGGCCGCCAAAATTGAGCGAGCAGCACAGCCTTGTGCCGTATTAGGACATTATGATATTTACTTAGCACCTGAGAAAAATCATGGCAACACGGGTTGGAAATTAACGATAAAGGCAACTGCTAACGACTCTGATAATCAGCAAAAAAATAAAATTATCAAGGCACTTGTCTCTTATTTAGATATAGTAGATAAAAATCTGGCTGATAACTGTCTCAATAAAACGCAACTGACAGCATCACCACTGCCTGCTCCTTTAGTATTAAAGTCACGATGGCGCAAACAAGACTATCAACAAGCATTCAATCAAACCCAAAAATATCTACAGCAAGGCGACTGTTATCAAATCAACCTAACCCAAGAATGGCAAGGTTTTTTTGATCATAACCCTAGCGATAATAGCGCTTTGCCGATGCTGATTGATTACTTACCTGCTTTACATCGTAATACCCGAGCACCTTTTGCTGGATACTTAGCGGTTAATCCCTTTAACCGTGAAATCAAAAATAATACGTCCCAGCATCCGTTTGAATTATTGAGCTGCTCGCCTGAGTTGTTTTTTACATTTACCAAGGATATCGATACTGGCAAGCACCATATCATCACTAAGCCCATCAAAGGGACCATGCCGCGCAGCACTAATATTCAACAAGACCATGCTTATAAACAGCAACTGACTGATAGTGAAAAGGATCGCGCCGAAAATGTGATGATTGTCGATTTATTGCGTAATGACTTGGGTAAATATGCCAAGATAGGCAGCGTAAAAGTGCCGCAGTTATTCGCAATTGAGAGTTTTAGCAATGTGCACCATATGGTCAGCACCATTACCGCAGAATTACAGACGGACACTCACCCACTCGCCGTTTTGTTTGGTAGTTTGCCTGCTGGCTCGATTACTGGCACACCAAAAAAGCGAGCGGTTGAAATTATATCTGAGCTAGAAACTGCACCGCGCGGTGCTTATTGCGGCACATTGGGCTATATGAACTTTGATGGTAGTGGTCAATGGAATGTGCTCATTCGTACGCTGCAAGCTAACACTTCATCACATAATGAGTTGGATCAAAAAAGACATATCAGCTTATGGGCAGGCGGTGGTATCACTGTCGCCTCTGATTGCCATGCTGAATACCAAGAATGTTTGGATAAAGTCGGTAATCTATTAAGCGTTTTAACTCAAGAAAATATCCATAAATATCCTTAAGGTCGTTCTAAAAGTACGACCAAAGAAGTCCATCAAAAAGCCTGCTCAACACAATGTTGGCAGGCTTTTTGATCAATACAAGCATCGTGATGCAATTATAAAGATTTAAATCGCGAACCAGATATTAATCAGCAATGATTTCAGCCTCTTTTTGCAACATCTCTAGAGCATCTATCAAACGGTTGTTTTGCTCTGCTGTACCGGTAGTGATACGCAAATACTCATTGATGCGTGGCTTGTCAAAATGACGGACGATGATGCCTTGCTCACGTAACGCATTCGCTACCGTATTAGCATTACCGTCTTTAGGACGGGCAAAAACAAAGTTGGCATGCGATGGCAACACATCAAAACCTAACGCTGTCAGCTCTGCTGTCAGAGAGTGGCGTAAGTCGATGACTTGCTGGCAAGTCTGGGTAAAATACTCAACATCCAATACACTGGCAGTTGCCCCTACTTGCGCCAGCTTATCCAGTGGATAGCTATTAAAGCTGTTTTTCATACGGGTTAAGGCTTCAATCAATGAGGCATTACCAAAAGCCATACCAACGCGTAATCCAGCAAGCGAACGTGACTTTGAAAAGGTTTGGGTCACAAGAATGTTGTCAAACTCATTGATTAAACTCACTGCTGAAATTTCTGTATCTGAACTGCCATCAGCTGCCTGCGCAAAATCAATATAAGCCTCATCAATCACAATCACTGAATTTGAGTGCTCACTAGCCAGCTTGCGAATATCGGCAAGCGATAATAGCAGTCCAGTTGGGGCATTTGGATTGGCAATGATGATGCCGCTACAAGGCTGGCGATAAGCATCAGGATCAATACTAAAATCTTCTTCCAAGGCGATTTGTACCAGCTCGATACCAAAGGTCTGCGCATAGACTGGATAGAAACTATAGCTGATATCGGGTGCTAAAACAGGTCGCTCTTTTAGAAAAAAGCTGGCAAATACTAGCGCCAATACTTCATCAGAGCCATTGCCAACAAACACTTGGTTGATATCAATATCATAGAGTTGTGCCAATGCGGCACGCAAATCATCAGACTCAGGCGCTGGATATAAACGCAGATCATCCGCTTGCTGCTCTAGGACTTTTGCGATTGCCTCGCCTACTTTCGGTGACGGTGGGAATGGGTTTTCATTGGTATTTAATTTGCATAAATTTTCATGCTGAGGCTGCTCACCAGGAACGTAAGGTGACAAATTACGCGCTTTAGATGACCAAAGTCTGGTGTCTATCTTTAACTCACTCATAAGTTATCCTACTATTAGCCACATAAATTATTAAATATAAATCTCAAAAGTACAATTCAAAAGTAATCATTAAGCCACGTTACTGATAACGATAACGGGCTGAGCGCGCATGGGCTTCTAAGTCCTCACGTTGCGCTAAAATATCTGCGGTCTCAGCCAATGGCTTACTACCAGCTTCAGTACAATAAATAATAGAGGATTTCTTCTGGAAATCATAAACGCCAAGCGGTGAAGAGAAACGCGCAGTGCCAGAGGTTGGCAACACGTGATTGGGTCCTGCACAGTAGTCACCAATCGCCTCAGGCGTGTGACGTCCCATGAAAATAGCACCTGCATGACGAATATCGTTGAGTAGCGCATCAGGATGATCAACTGACAACTCTAAATGCTCAGGCGCAACCCTATTAATCACCGCCATACCTTCAACGCGGTCTTTAACCAGTATAAGCGCGCCACGATTTTTTAGCGAATCGCGGGCGATATCGGCTTTTGGCAACTCTGCCAGCGCTTTTTCAATTTCAGCCGCTACGTCTGCAAGCTGCTGTTCACTGGTCGTGACAAAGATAGCTTGAGCGATACGGTCATGTTCAGCTTGTGACAATAAATCCATCGCCAACCAATCGGCGCGATCTTGCGCCTCGCCCTCTGCATAGACCAATACTTCAGAAGGACCAGCAATCATATCAATCCCAACTTGACCAAATACTGCGCGCTTGGCGGCAGCAACATATTTATTACCAGGGCCAGTGATTTTATCCACCGCTGGAATCGTTTCGGTACCATATGCCAAGGCAGCAACCGCTTGCGCACCGCCGATGGTAAAGACACGGTCGACTTGTGCCAAATGTGCGGCGGCTAGCACCAATGGATTGAGCACGCCTTTTGGCGCTGGCACCACCATGATGACCTCTTTAACACCCGCCACTTTGGCAGGAATGGCATTCATCAATACAGAAGATGGATAAGAGGCCAAACCACCAGGGACATAGATGCCTACTCGATCAAGTGCAGTGACTTTTTGACCCAAGCGATTACCAAGCTCATCTTCATACTGCCAAGTCTCTTGTACTTGGCGCTCATGAAAGGTCTGCACACGCGTTGCTGCGGTGGTCAATGCGGATTTTACTGTATCATCAAGATTCGCAAACGCTTCAGCAAGCGTCTCTTTAGACAGCTCTAGCTCTTGCATTGTCGTCGCTGGATGCTGATCGAATTGCTGGGTTAACGCCAGTACGACGCGATCGCCATCATGCCGAACTTGCGCGATGATATCATCAACGGTCTTTAACAAATCGACATCATTGACGGTTTCAAAGGCAAGTAACTCTGTCAATTGACTGTCAAAATCGGCATCTTGGGTACTTAGTTGGCGCATGACTTAATCCTATATCTGAGCATAAAAGACTGCTGAAAATTAGCGATGTAAAAATGAGGGGTCTTGAGTATTAATAATAATTGTGATGGCTGATATACCAGTTTTTATATATTTAGTTTGTTCAGATTATACTAACCTCATACTTTCTGGCAAGCAAATACAACAAAACCAGTTTAGCACGCTATATCTATCTTATAGCGCTAAACTGGTTTAAAAATTTGTATGACAATGCTTGAGATTACCAATGATTAGTATCGTTTGATAAAGCATTGATTCATTAGGAATTAATTTATGAAGCGCTGGCAATACTGTTTTTAAAGCTATCTAAAATCGGCTCAAGTAACGCAAATTTACGCTTGTAGCTCACTTGATTGACGATAAGGCGTGAGGACACATCGCAAATATGATCGCGTGCTTCAAGACCGTTGGCGCGCAACGTATTACCTGTATCAACCACATCGACGATCAAATCACCCAATCCAACCAACGGCGCAAGCTCCATAGAGCCATACAGTTTAATCACATCTACTTGCTGACCTTGGCTGGCAAAGTAAGCGCGGGCAACATTGACGTATTTGGTCGCAATACGTAGGCGACGATTGGGTAGCGGCGCATCTTTTACGCCAGCTGTCATCAACTTACACTGAGCAATTTGCAAATCAAGTAACTCATAGACATGGTTGGCACCATGCTCAAGCAACACATCTTTACCCGCCACCCCAAAGTCAGCCGCGCCATGTTCAACGTAGGTTGGCACATCACTGGCACGCAAAATCAATACACGCACATTGGGGTTTGAGGTTGGAAAAATAAGTTTGCGTGAGGCTTCAGGATCTTCTAATAACTCAACACCAGCTGCGCGTAGCAGTGGCATGGTCTCTTCTAGAATACGACCTTTTGATAAGGCCAGTGTTAAACCTGAAAACTCATCATTTACTTCATTTAATAAACCATCATTTGGTAGGCTATTGCTTGCTTCAGTCATAATGACATAATGTCCATGTGCAGTTAACACCCCCGCTGAAGGGGGCTTTTAGTGGTAGGTTACTAATAATGGTAGATTGCTAAGCTATTCATATCAATGCCAATCGTATCAATCATTTAGGTCATGGATTTGATAAGCAAATCGATATTAGTCATTAGTATTGATACGTTCGATATTGACCCCAAGCGCACGCAGCTTTTCTTCGACATGCTCATAGCCACGATCGATATGATAAATGCGGTCGATTAAACTTTCACCTTCAGCAGTTGCCGCTGCCATCACCAATGACATAGACGCACGTAAATCAGTCGCCATCACAGGGGCAGCGGTGAAGTTTTCGACGCCTTTTACTACGGCCGTATGACCATCTACTTGGATAGAAGCACCTAGACGATTAAGCTCAGGGACATGCATGTAGCGGTTTTCAAAGATATTTTCGATAAAGGTACTCGTACCATCCGCCAAACACGCAATAGCCATGACCTGCGCTTGCATATCGGTCGGGAAACCTGGATGCGGCTGAGTACGGATATCAACCGCTTTAGGGCGACCTTTCATCTGCGCACGAATCCAACCATCACCAGTGGTAATAATGGCACCCATATCTTCGAATTTTTCTAACACAGGTGTTAGTAATAGCGCAGAGGTGTTTTTAGTCAACACATCGCCACGCGTCATGAGTGCGCCAGCAAGGTATGAGCCTGTTTCGATACGATCCGGTACAACCGAATACTCACAACCGTGTAAGCGCTCAACGCCTTCGATGGTCATAATCGAAGTGCCGATACCGCTGATTTTAGCACCCATCGCGACCAACATATTGGCCAAATCAACGACTTCTGGCTCAAGGGCACAATTACCTAAAACGGTCGTACCTTTGGCAAGTGCGGCTGCCATAATGACGTTTTCAGTACCGCCCACGGTAATCATATCAAAAGAGTAGTTACAACCAATCAGCTTACCACCTTTTGGCGCTTGTGCTTTTACGTAACCATTTTCGACACTAATTTCAGCACCCATCGCTTCAAAGGCTTTTAGGTGTTGGTCAACAGGACGTGAACCAATGGCACAGCCGCCAGGCAATGACACTTCTGCCTCACCAAAACGTGCCAGCAATGGTCCAAGCACTAAAATCGATGCGCGCATGGTCTTTACTAAATCATACGGTGCATAGAAATTATCGATATTCTTGGTATCGCAGGTGACAGTATCGTCCTGCTTTTGGATTTTGATACCCATACCACCGATCAATTCAATCAACGTCCGCACATCTTGTAACGATGGCACATTGTGCAATGTCGTTGGCGTCTCGGCCAATATCATAGCGGCAAGTAACGGCAAAGCAGCATTTTTGGCGCCTGAGATAGTAACTTCCCCTGCGATACGACTACTACCAGTGATTAAAAATTGATCCATAGAAGTGACAACCTAACGATGAGTATTAAAATAGTGAAAATCAGACCAATCACACCCAGCCAATATAATAGCCAGTCTAATAAGCCCAATCATATGTATAACGGTCTAGCCTTTGGATTGAACGTCCCATTCAGCAGGCGTCAGCGCTTGAATATTGAGCGCATGAATATCGCCACTGGCGATCTTATCATTGACTAATGCATAAATCGCCTGCTGACGTTGCACGGCACGCTTACCTTCAAAACTGGCATCAACCACGCGTACATCAAACTTATTACCTTGATTGGCAGCTTGAATAAAAGCGTCTGGGAAGTGAGTCTGTAAAAATGCAATCAAATCGTCAGCGTTCATGCTCATAGAATATTCTGCCTTAAAGTGTCAGATAGGGTATAGATTTAAAGTGACGACATTATAACAAGAGTTTAAGCATCTTACAGTACTGTCTTACGCAACTGCACCTAACTTCTGATTGCCATCCATTATTTGAGCATTTTATCCAAGTACGTCAGTACTTGCGCGCGTACATCATTGACCCAACGTAGCGGCGGTGCCATCGCACCAATACTGGTCGCATGACTGGCACCTTTTATTTCACCGTTTTCTACGGTGACGCCCGCCTCTTGCAACGCTTTGGTCATTTTAATCGTATTGGTCGCATATACCACTTTGTCTTTTTCGGCAGTCAACAATAAATACGGGGGCTGCTCGCCTTTGATTTGACGGTCTGGCATGACGTCATCTGGCGTAGCATCAGCAGCAAAGGCGGTGGCGCTATCAAATTTGCGGAAGTCATAACTATAAGGACCAGCAATACCCACGACCGCAGTAATATCCTCTGGCTTAATACCATAAGGCGCTAAAAAATCTTCATTGGCGACCGCTGCAACTGCGTTAAATGCACCAGCAGAATGTCCAATTACCGCCAAGCGTTTAGGATCAGCATGTAAGCTCGGAGCATTATTGATACTCCAAGCAATCGCTTGCGCCGTATCTTTGACATAATCAGGGTACACATGCTCAGGCGCTTTACGATAATTAATTACGGCGGTGACATAACCTGCTTGCGCCAAACTCTGACCAACAAAGGCATACTGTTCTTTATTACCACTCTCCCACGAGCCACCGTGGACAAACACCACCATCGGATAGCTATCATTAATCGCACCATCATTGATAGCGCTTTGGGCTTTCATCGCTTGTGCTAATGGCTTGGGATAATAAATATCCAAATCTTGATCGGGCTCATCACCATAGAGAATGTTTTTGCTGACGCCAACGCCGCCACTAGCAGTAATGCCATTGACGATAGCCAGTGGCGATAAGGCTTGCGCATTCTGGGTGGCTAGGGCAACGCTACCCAGTGCTAAGGCGGCGACACCTGTGAATTTTAGAATGCCTACTTTGCTAGCAGTATTATTAATCATGCTTTCATTATTTATTTTTTGACGGCTTTTATTATATTCTAAGCGCTTATTTGCATCCTTCATTGCCAGTATCCCTATTATATTTATACATGGATCAAAATTAACAGCACTGCGATAGCCCTTTTATAAAATAAGCACTAATCCTGTCTTATCTACTATTCGCTTTTATATCTTACTGGCTGGCTCAGACGTTCTCGTGTTTTTCCTGTTAACAGTGTTTAGGTTTCTTGTCATTAAACACGGTTTAAACTGACGGGGCAAATAGCTTACCCTACAAGCTATTTAGCCACTGTTTTTTTGTTTTATTAATAAATAACAGCTGTATTTTAGAATACTTTTTACTGATCTTGATACAGGTCTATATATGGGCTTGATGACGGTTGCTCAACGGTTGTGCCATCTTCGGTCACGACGATAGGAGTCGATGTAGCAACGGACGCTGGCGCTTCAGAATTATTAACGCTAGCAGCAGCTACCCCGTCCACAACGACTGGCGCTGAAGCAGGATTTACCAAGTTATTTTCAGACATAATGTCGTCTTTACTTATCTTTACGCCCCTGTCATCAACGACGGTCGTCAGCAGCACCAGCTCAGTCACACCAACGGTGCTATTGGCGATATCGATTAGGTGACTCTGCTGAGTCGGTGTCATACGTCCCATGATATAAACCACACCATCATTGGTCACGGCTTTGATCTGTGAGGCTTTGACGCCATCACTCGCGGCGACTTTTGCCAGCAGCTTTGAGGTGATATAGCCATCATGAACCGTCGAGCTATAGCCTTTAGACGCGCTGACGTTTAGCTCATTATAGACATGACGCACATCTGGCATAGAGCTGACGACTTTTTCGACTTCTACTTTGATGGCCTCAGTGGGTACTTCGCCTGTCAATAACACTTCACTATTAAAGCTATCAATACCCATACGACTGGTTTGTTGCAGGTCTTCTTTTAACCCATAAACATTGATTTTGACGGTATGTTCGATACTGCGATCCAGTAGTCTCTGCGGAATGGTACGCTCTGTCATCGGCACACCATACGTACCTTCTGTACTGTTGGTCAAATAATTGGTGGTACAGCCCGTAGTGACGATGCTGGTCATTAGCATAACGCCTATCGCGGTGCGGCTTGATGAGCCAAAAATAGCAGTGCGCAAATGCATCCGTGTCATGATTTACCTCTTAGAACATGAGTGTGACGATAGTATAAAGTCAATTGATTGAGCCAGTTTTAATCTAGTAACGTTTGTTTTGACAACTGTTAATTCAGTTAATAACAACTTAGCTACTTTACTTAATTTTTACTATCAGCGGTTAGGTTTTTGGTAACGCTCACTCGATGATAAGTACTTACTACCTTCTAGTTGGATTGCTTTTACATCCTATTATCACGTATCTGCTATAAAAGCACCTTTGAGCCATTGTGGTTGATTTGCTATGTTTTGACCACTGGTCTTAATATGAGTACCTACCGTATCATAAGCGATAACATCGAACCGGCAGTCATAATCCTCATACTCAGGATGCTGTTGCAAAAAATATTGCGCCGTTTTAATCACTTTACGTTGTTTGCTTGCCGTCACGCTCAGTGCAGCACCACCAAAACCTGAACGCTGCCGTTGACGCACCTCAATGAATACCAATGTCGACCATGCTGAACCTGTCTCCAGCATAATCAAATCCAGCTCACCCACTTTGGGCTGCTGCCAATTTTGGGCAATCAAAATCAATCCTTGCGATTGTAAAAACTCACACGCCTGCTGCTCGAACAGACTGCCTTGGCGCTGCTTTGGTGAAGTGAGGTTCAAAGGTTTATGACTGCACATAAGGTCGATGGGTCTCGTTAACATTTCAGAATTATCATAGCACATCATGCTAAACTAGCCACTTTCGCGTGCAGATGCTGGTATGGTGTTTTATGCTTTGCTTAAGCCCTATTTTTGACCAGTTTTGTCAGTCAGCGCGCCACATTATATTTTAATTCCCGCTTTTAATACTCCGAGGTTTTCATGTCTAGCCCTACCGCGATGCCAGCTTGTCTATATATCGTTGCCACGCCGATTGGCAATATGAGCGATATGACGCCGCATGCCATCGATGTTTTAAAACAAGTCGCCATCATTGCCTGTGAAGACACCCGTACCTCAGGTAAGCTATTGTCGCATTTTGGCATTGATACCAAAGGCAGTAAAGCCGACGACGAAAAAGAGTCAGAAGCTCCTAACACTAAAAATAATACCGATAGTAACGTGACAGACGCTGATATCGCGACCAAGCAAAAAGGTCATAACAAGCTTTGGGCATATCATGAACACAATAGTGCCATTCAAACACCCAAAATTATCGAGATGATCGGGCAAGGTCATTCGGTTGCTTTGATTAGTGATGCCGGTACGCCACTCATCAGTGATCCAGGTTATCAACTGGTACAGGCTGCTCATGCGGCTGGCGTTAGAGTCTCTCCTATCATTGGTGCCTCTGCTGCCATTGCCGCACTGTCAGTCGCAGGATTGCCCTCAGACCGCTTTAGCTTTATTGGGTTTTTACCTGCCAAAACCCACGGTCGCCAAAAGCAATTAGCAGCATTAAACTCACGTACTGAAACGTTGATATTTTATGAAGCACCGCACCGTATTATCGCCAGTTTAGAAGACATGGCGACTATATTTGGCGCAGATCGTGAAGTCACTTTTTGCCGTGAATTGACTAAGACCTTTGAGACTGTCCATAAAAGCACTCTTGGGGATTTGGTAGAATTTGTCAAAGCTGATGACAATCAACAGCGCGGTGAGATAGTCGTGGTCGTCGCTGGCGTGAATGTGGCGCAGGATGCGGATGACATCAGTATTCATGATAAATTATTGCAGCGCTTACTTGAGGACTTATCGGTTAAAAAAGCCGCTGCATTGGGCGCTGACATTACTGGCGTCAAAAAGAATGCGCTATATCAGCGCTTACTTGAGCTACAAGCTGAATAATTTTTGGATATTCATATTAAAGACAGTTATAAAACTATTGAGGAGAAGTGAGCAATGTACAATGTAATGGCGATAGGCAACGCATTGGTTGACCATGAATATGTATTGTCAGATGCGGCGCTAGAAGAGACTGATTTGACCAAAGGTAATATGACGCTGGCCGGTATCGACGAGCAACAGCAATTATTGGCGTATTTTAAACTGGCAGAAATTGCACCATCAAAGCAGGCTGGTGGTGGCTCAGCGGCCAATACGATGTACACCTTTGCAAGTTTAGGCGGCAAGCCATTTTATGCGTGCCGCGTCGGTGACGATCAACAAGGCGAGTTTTATCTCAAAGACTTACATGAAGCAGGTGTTGCAACTTCAGAGAAATCTATCCATGCAGGCGGAGTAACGGGTTCATGTGTGGTCGCAGTGACCGAAGATGGCGAGCGCACCATGCAAACTTATCTCGGTACTTCAAGCGAAATCACCGCAGAAAATGTCGATTTTGATGCGCTGACACAAGCTGACTGGTTATATATAGAAGGCTACTTGGCCATGACTGAGAGTATTCAGCCTGCCATGACTCAGTTGCGTCATCAAGCAGGGATTCATTCTGCAAAAATTGCCGTAAGTTTTGCTGATCCTGCCGTGGTGAAGTTTGCCAAAGACGGTTTACTCAATATGCTGGGCAATAAAGTGGCAGTGATATTCTGTAATAGTGAGGAAGCCAAACTCTTTACGGACAAAAAACAAGTCAAGGCAGCCGCACGCGCACTGCTTGAGTATTGCCAGACGGCAGTCGTCACTGATGGTGCCAATGGTGCAACGATCGCCCATAAAGCTGATGACAAATCAGAGATTGAGATTTATGAAGTTGCTACACCAATCGTTACTAATGTCATTGATACCAACGGTGCCGGTGATAATTACGCAGGAGCATTTTTATACGCGTTGTCGCAGCACTATAGCTTGCCTGAATGTGGTCGTCTTGCCAGCGAAGTGGCGGCGCAGGTGATTCAACAGTTTGGACCACGATTGGCCTCACAAGATTATAGAGATATTGCAAAGCGTGTACTATCTGCTTAACTTATAAAAATCTGTCATTGCCGATAATAAAAAAAGCCCATATCGATTGATATGGGCTTTTTTATTATCGGCAATGAGACAAATTATTCAGTTCACATTGCTCAGTTCACATGGTTCAGTTCAATAGAAAGCGTTTAATACTAAGCCGAGGCTAATGCTTGCGCAAGATCCGCTTTGATATCTTCGATGTGCTCGATACCAATTGATAGACGTACCATATCAGTGCTTACACCTGCATTTTCGAGCTCTTGCTCATTAAGCTGGCGATGCGTGGTCGTCGCTGGATGACAGGCTAGTGATTTGGCATCACCTATATTGACCAAACGAGTAATCAATTGCAGCGCATCGATAAAGCGTGCACCTGCTTCTAGACCACCTTTGACTCCAAAGGTCAAAATAGCAGATGGCGTACCTTTCATGTATTTTTTGGCAAGCTCGTGCTCAGGATGATCCGGTAAACCCGCATACTTTACCCAAGCAACCTTGTTATGGTCACGTAGATATTCTGCGACGGCTTGGGCGTTTTGCACATGACGCTCCATACGTAGACTCAATGTCTCCATGCCCTGCAAAATACCAAAGGCATTCAATGGGCTAAGTGCCGCGCCCGTATTACGTAGTGGCGCCACGCGAGCACGAGCGATAAATGCCGCTGCGCCCACGTCTTTGACAAAGTTCACACCGTGATAACTATGATCTGGCGTGTTTAATAACGGAAAACGCTCAGGATAGTCGCCCCATGCGAATTTACCACTATCGACAATCGCCCCACCAATCGACGTACCTGTACCACTCATATATTTGGTCAATGAATGAATCACGATATCCGCACCAAACTCAAAAGGACGACATAACGCAGGCGTGGCAACCGTACTATCAATCACGACTGGCACACCATATTCATGAGCAATATCACTTAATGCCTGAATATCTACGATATTGCCCAATGGATTACCGATGCTTTCGGCAAAGACCATCTTCGTCTTATCATCGATTAGATTACGAATCGCTTCAGGGTCTTTATGATCGAAGAATCGCACTTCGATGCCTTGACGTGGCAACGCATGGGCAAATAAATTATAAGTACCACCATACAAGGTCGACACAGCAACGATATTATCGCCCGCTTCACAGATGGTTTGAATTGCATAAGTGATGGCTGCCATGCCAGATGCTACGGCAAGGGCACCGATACCACCTTCGAGCGCCGCGACACGTTCCTCTAACACGGCATTGGTCGGGTTCATAATACGGGTATAGATATTACCTGCAACTTTTAGATCAAACAAATCAGCACCATGCTGAGTGTTATCAAAGGCGTACGAGCTGGTGTGATAAATCGGCACTGCGACCGCTTTGGTCGTTGGCTCAACGCTATAACCGGCATGAATAGCCAAGGTTTCAAGACGTTGAGGAGTCGCTGATTTTTGGGCTGTTTGCTGGGCTGCTTGTTCATCACTCATCATATATTCCTTTATTTCGATAAAAGCTATTAATCAATAAATGACTAATCAACAAATTATTAATCAACAATATGTCACTGAAAATTCAGCTAAAAAACAATCTACCAAATCATAGCAATAAAAAAAGCCAAGTTCATCAAAACTTGGCTTTTTAATTAAAATAACTCTTCAGATATTACTTAACGCTTTTGCTTTTACTGAGATTTCTATTTATAGTAAGCGTTTTCGGTACGGGTATGATCGGTTTCATCAATCACTTGGGTCAGCTCTGGAATTTGTTGTTTCAGCTGCACTTCAACGCCTTGACGTAAGGTCATGTCAACGGCTGAACAGCCTTGGCAACCACCACCAAACTTCAATACCGCAGTCAGACCAACGCCTTCTTCATCAATCAGTTCAAGCAACTGTACGTCGCCACCATGCGCCGCTAAGCCGGGATTAATCTCTGACTGCAATACGTAGTTGATACGCTCTTCGACACTGGCATCCGCACCCACTTTAGGCACTTTAGAATTTGGTGCACGGAAGGTCAGCTGACCACCAAAACGGTCTTTATTATAATCAATCACCGCATCTTCTAAATAAGGAACTGACGCCGCTTCGATAAAGGCAGAAAAACTGTCATACGTAAAACGCAGGTCAGCGCTATCCTCTTCGCCCGGTTGGTTATAAGCCATACAGCACTCTGCACGCGGCGTACCTGGATGCTCAACGAAAATACGCACGCCGATACCATCGGTATCCTGCTTGGATAACAAATCTGCTAAGTAGCTTTGGGCTGACTCAGTAATAGTAATATTGCTTTTTGCTACAGTTTGCTCAGTATCTAGCGCTGATTCATAGTCTGCTGACTGGTCTAGTTGGCTCTCAGCTTGGTTGTGCTCACTCATAATATGTCCTATGCGTTATGACACAAACGCTATATCTGTCATGGCTACTGTGTCGTGAATTTAAAATTAGGTAGCGGGTATAAGTTATGCGGGTTATCAATCATTACGGTCTGTTGTCTTAAAATACGGACTGCCGTTGTTATAACATTTTGCTCAATTTATAGCAGCTATTATAACGTACTCAGACGACAATTCCGACTGCGCTACTGTGAATTAAACCAAAATGCTCACAAATGACTGCTATCGGTTTTATCAATGCTTTATTAACAATGACGAAATAGTTACGATAAATAGCGCTTATCTAATGATTGATATATCCCCTACTATATAAAGACAGCTACCGTGATTATCAAGCACCTAGAACACTAACTAACCACCTACTTTCTTCCGAATGCTACGGCATGTCTAACACTGTGTGAAACCATACAACCAAAGCACTTATCATGTTTGCTATTTTCTAGCGCTAGTTTTAGATCTATTTACAAGGTAAAGTGTATTGTCATAAATATCTTTTTATAGGTTTACTTATTGATTATTATATTAGGCATTCTTGTTGCCCTTATTATAGTCGTCGCGCTTTTAGTACCGGAGGGTGTTGACTATACCAAAGCTGTAAAAGAAATTATGTCTCGCTATATCAAAATTCATGTAGCGTTGGTATTTTTTCGTAATCCATTACTCCAGTTGATATTCTTTTATATTGACTATAGAGATCGCTTAGATATCGAAGAAAAGAGGATGTTCAAACGTTATTTTATAACGCAATTTTTTAGCATCTTTATATTTATTACTATAATTTTCATTGTTAAACATTACATTTGAGCTAGCAGAAATTTCATATTTTAGTTGAATCAATCTTATGATGACACAAACACTGAATCTAGTAACGACCAAAGACGACGAACAAGTAGCCGTTTGGAAGATTGTGGATAATACAAAAGACGAAACAAAGAGCGATACCCCTACCACCAATACCTTTGCCATAAAATCGCAAAACATATTTTTGACGCACGGCACGTTTTCGGACAAACAAACCTGTTTGAAAATCGCTGAGTATCTAGCCCGCCTCGGTCATCATTGCTACATCATGGAATGGCGCGGTCATGGCGCAAGCTCAATACCCAAAGAAAAATTCAATTTCGAAACGGTTGCAACCTATGACTATGAAGCGACTTTTCGCTACCTTTTTGAGGAATTAAAACTCGATAATCTACATTGCGTCACCCATAGCGGCGGCGGGGTTGGCTTAACGATGTTTTTGATCCAGTATCCCTGCTATATCGATAAGATTAATAGCGCCAGCATGTTTGCCTGCCAAGCTTATGGCGCTGCAATAAATCCGATAAATCATACTAAAATTCTTGTAGCAAAATTATTCACGCGGCTGGTTGGCTATATCCCTGCTAAAAAAATCAAGCTAGGGCCTTTTAATGAAAGCTATCATATGATGAACCAGTGGTACGACTGGAATCTACAAAAAAACTTTAACAGCAGTTTTCTTAAGCAACGTACATTTAATACAGCCAGCATGGATACATTCGCCGCTGATGATGCACCTTTAGACTACCGGCAACAGATGCCAAAAATCACGATACCTATCTATGCTATCAGCGCAAAAGGCGACAATTTCATCTCCCCTACTCGTGGTTGTCAGCTGTTTTTTGAACCCTTTAAAAACCCTGCCAATATTTTTCGAGAATACTCGCTCAGCCATGGGGATTTGGACGATTATACGCACAGCCGCATTATGATCAGTCGCAATGCGGCGACAGAGATTTGGCCAACAGTTACCGCGTGGATTGAGCAGCACGCCCGTTAAAATAGCGGTGCGGTTGTAGCCTAACTACAGCATGGTACGAACTATAATCAGAAACCGCACACCTCTAAACATCTTTATACTTGTCAGCGAGTGATAGGCTGTGTCAGTATTGGCGTCATTACTTTTTACTCAATAAATTTTAACCAATGAAATATCCGTAGTAGGAAAGTGGCGTATATGAGCGAATCATCAGAGCAAAGTTCAGCTAAAGATAATAAACACTATCGTTATTTGGTTTTTATCGGGCGTTTCCAGCCCTTCCATCGTGGACATAAAGCGGTCATTGACGAAGCATTGAAGCGTGCTGATAATGTCATTATGTTGATCGGCTCTGCTAACTTACCGCGTAGTTTACGCAATCCATTCAGCGTCGCTGAGCGTGCTGCCATGATTAAAGGCGCATATTCAGCAGAAGCAGCAGCACGTATTCACTGCGTTGCTCTAGATGATGCACTCTACAACGACACACGCTGGCTACAGTACGTGCAAGCAGGCGTGAAGTCTATCACTGGTGATTTGCAAACTGATATCGGCTTGATTGGTCATTCCAAAGACAGCTCCTCATATTATTTATCACTATTCCCCAACTGGGCGTCCGTCTCAGTACCGAGCTATCACAATCTATCCGCCACCCCAATTCGTGATAGCTATCTAATGGGCGCGACCCCGACTCCTGAACGCACGCCTGAGTCGACGCGCAAGGTTTTGAATGACTTCAAAAAAACAGACGAATATCAAAGTCTGCACGAAGAAGCCGACTTTATTGATAAATATAAAAGACAGTGGGAATCAGCGCCTTATCCACCAACCTTTATGACAGCAGATGCCCTGATTGTCCAGTCAGGACATATTCTATTGGTTGAGCGCCGCAGCATGCCAGGGCGCGGACTTTGGGCATTACCAGGCGGATTTTTAAATCCAAAAGAGACCTTATTCGATGCCTGTATCCGTGAGCTACGTGAGGAGACTCGCTTAAAAGTCCCTGAGCCAGTATTGCGCGGCTCTTGTCATAGTCAGCATACCTTTGACGACCCATATCGCTCAGCACGTGGTCGGACGATTACCCAAGCCTTTTATTTTCAACTTAAAAATGACCCAAAAGGCTTGCCAAAAGTAAAAGGTGGCGACGATGCAGCCACGGCTTTTTGGCTACCACTCGCTGAGCTTGACGCTACTATGATGTTTGAAGACCATTATGCAATTATCACTAAAATGGTTGGTTTATAGAATTTTATCAGATGACTATCCGATTTTTCATTAACAATTTTCCACGCCCAAGCTGATAGACAGCAAGGGCTAACCGCCGTAACTGTTCTTTCATTAACGCAGCTACGGCATCTCAAAGCAGAGGAGTTCTGTGATGTATACCAGCAATTTAAACAATTTAATTCTAAATAGCGACAGCTACAAAACCTCACATTGGGTGCAATACCCAAAAGGTAGTGAGTATCTGTCCAGCTACATTGAGGCGCGTAAAGGTGACTACGATGTGGTGTTCTTTGGCTTGCAAGCCTTTATTAAAGAATATCTAAGCACGCCAATCACTCATCAAGACATTGATGAAGCCGAAATGGTCATTCAAGCACACGGTTTGACTTTTAACCGTGCTGGCTGGGAACGTTTGGTTGATAAACATGGCGGTTATTTACCACTGCGCATCGAAGCCATACCTGAGGGTAGCATCGTACCCGTGTCCAACGTCGTCTGCCAAGTTATCAATACCGATCCTGAGTTTTATTGGTTGCCAAGCTATATCGAGACTGCCTTGCTTCGTGCCATCTGGTATCCATCAACCGTCGCTAGTGTCTCGCATTATTGCAAAGGCATCATTCGTCAAGCGTTAGAAAAATCAGCAGACAATACCGAATCACTCACTTTTCGTTTGCACGATTTCGGCTCGCGCGGGGCATCTAGTCAAGAGTCTGTCGCGCTCGGCAGCTTAGCGCATTTGGTGAACTTTTCTGGTACCGATTCGATGACAGCGTTGGTGGCTGCCAGCCGCTGGTACCACATGGATAAGGACATGCCAGCCTTTTCTATTCCTGCCGCTGAGCATAGCACTATGACCGCATGGGGTCGTGATGGCGAAACCGCTGCTTTTGCCAATATGATTGAGCAGTTTGGCGGCGCTGGTAAAAGCTTCTCAGTGGTCTCTGACAGCTATGACTTATGGAACGCCATTGATAATATCTGGGGCGGCAGCTTAAAAGATGATGTAAAAAATATGGGCGGGACTTTGGTTATCCGACCCGATAGTGGTGAGCCTGCCAAAGTGGTTCGCGAAGCCTTAGAGCGCTTGGCAGTAAAATTTGGAACAACAATTAATAGTAAAGGCTATAAAGTGCTGCCTGATTATGTACGTGTCATCCAAGGGGATGGCATAAGCCCACAAAGCTTAACTAAGATCATTGAGGTGATCATGAAAGCAGGCTTTAGCGCAGAGAATGTGACATTTGGTATGGGCGGTGGTCTATTACAACAAGTCAACCGCGACACCATGAGCTGGGCGATGAAAGCCAGTGCTATCTCTATCGATGGCACATGGACAGACATCTATAAAGACCCTATTACCAGCCGCTCAAAACGCTCAAAGAAGGGACGTTTGGCGCTGGTCAAAAACAGCAATGGACAGCTAAAAACCATCAAGGCTGAAGACCTATCTGCAGACGCAGATAACCTACTGCGTGATATTTATGTCGATGGTAAATTATTAATTGAAGACAATCTCACCACTATTCGGGAGCGTGCAGGATGGTAGTAATATGATAAATAGCAATAAAATCGCCTCGGTGGCAAGAGATGTACTGCTTGCTCCTATTTATTTTTATCAAGGGCGCAAAATTAAGCGTGATACGGTACGTCTACCTGAGCCAAATGGTGAAAGGCACGGGCAAGTTCAATTAAATGACGCGATTGAGTCGCCAAAAGAAGCGCACAAGCGGACATTAAACCTAATGGTCGTTGGCGATTCGGCGGCGGCTGGCGTCGGTAGTGAGACGCAGCAAGAGGCGCTTGTCGGTAACTTAATTCCTGTTTTGACGCAGCAGTCTGCTATCCAAAATCAGTTTGATATACTGAACTGGTCATTGCAAGCGACGACGGGGCATACCAGCTTTGATATCTTGCGTAGGCTTTATGTTCTACCCGCGCCTAGCCAGCCTGTTGATGTGATGGTACTGAGTGTCGGCGTCAACGACACCACATCTAAAGTCTCTGTGGATAAATGGCAACAGCAAATTGAAAGTATTATCGCTATCGCTCAGCGTAAATTTGGCGTGCGAGAGTTGATTTTTTTAAGCCTGCCGCCGATGGCACAAATGCCTGCGATACCTGCTCCGCTAAGTAATTTTGTGGGTGCTAAAGCCTCTATCCTTGATAACACGTTGCAGCAAGTTTGCGCCGCTCATGATAGTGTCACTTATATGGCCACTGACTTTCCAAGAATGATAGCAGAGCATTCAAACGGGTCACCCATCGATATCAAAGTGATGTTTGCCAGTGACGGTTTTCATCCTAGCAGCCTCATGTATGGCTATTGGGCGCAGCAATTGTCAGAGTTGATTATACAGTTACTGAACCCTTCCGATGCTGAGTTGACTGATTAAAAACCATTGAGCCATTAATTCTAAAAATCTAAATAAAAAAAACCGCTGAATAGTCAGCGGTTTTTTTATGTTCTTAATACTATAGCTGTGCATGTTTGAAAAAACACATGCTCAAAATAATATCACGCAATACGTGTGAATTATTCTGCAGCGTCAGTATCAGCAGCTTTCTTACGGCCACCAAATGCACCAAAGCGTTTGTTGAAGCTAGCAACACGGCCTTCAGTAGAAGTTTTGCGTTGTTCGCCAGTATAGAATGGATGCGACGCACTTGAGATATCAAGTGGGTAGTATGGATATTCTGACCCTTCGTATTCACGAGTGGTTTTGGTTTTAACGGTTGAACGAGTTAAGAAAAACACGTCAGCGTTAGTGTCATGGAATAAAACTTCTTGGTAATTAGGATGGATATCTTTACGCATAATAAACTCTCTATGTCCGATGTATGTATAGCGCTCTTGAACACCATCTTAGACGATGTGTCAAACAAGTCATGACATACGTAACTGAGGCACTAAGGGACATTGATAAGTATGGCAGCTGCGTCACTGGCTTATTCCAGCACCCAACACCATTCCTCTGCTCACTTAGCCTTTCCCCAGCGGGAAAATCAAACCGCGATTTTAACGGTTTTTACCGCTAGACGCAAGCAGCAGTTGTGAGTGATATATGTGATAAGTTGTGACCAAAATCTCTATTTTGTTGAGAGGCATACGCTATATTAGTATAATATTAAATAAATTAAAATAACCAATAGACATTTTAAGTTTAGATTTATTTAATAATTTATTTTTGATATTCATCACTTGTCAATGATGATGATGATGGATACCGTCTTATTTCGTCTCATTAATCAAGCACCCACTATTTATAAACACTCAATAAGGACAATATAATGATAAATACTGTTATGAAGAATAGCGCAAAAGCCCTGCTTATCAGCTCAGCACTGGCACTCACTACTGTTGCAGGTGCGGCATTACCTAATCAATGGCAATTAGACGACTCGCATACCCGTGTGGGATTTTCTGTCAATCACTTAGGATTTTCGACCACCATGGGTCATTTTAACGACGTCAAAGGGGTCGTAAATTACGATGTTAAAGCACCCAGTAAAACCAATATGAGCTTCACCATTGCAACCGATAGCATTGACACCAATTGGGATGCACGTGATGAGCATTTAAAAAAGGCTGAATTTTTTAACGTCGCCAAATATCCAACCATGACCTTTAAATCAACCAGCGTAAAATTTATAAATCCGCAACAAGCCAAGGTCACAGGTGACTTTACTATGCTGGGTCAAACCAAACCATTAACTTTGGATGTGACTTTGAATAAAATCGCCAACAGCCCTCTTACCAAAGAGCCAGTTATTGGCTTCCGTGCAACGGGTAATATTGATCGCGCAGCCTATGGTATGACAGCTTTCGCAGATGGCATTACCACCAATGTCCCGATCCAAATCGATGGTGAGTTGATAGAGAAAAAAGCGCAAACCAACAAAAAATCTAAATAAGTCTAATTTTAGCCAAGCACAAATCTCTACATACTCTAAAAAAAGCAGCCATCATAATGGCTGCTTTTTTGACAATAATGAATCAACTCACTCGACATTTATATATATTCAATAAATCGCATAAATACTTTCTATTTGCTTGTTAACCTCAGTTTTTATTGTTATATTCATATATACGGATTTACGAATATAAAACATAACGCTGAGGGAGCAGAAAGATGGATACAGTACAGGTAGACTTTGCCGAGATAAATAAAGACTGGGATAAAAACATCGCTGATTATCACTTTGATATTTATCACTTATCTGGTTGGATTGCTGCGTCAGCTATTGTCGATAAAGGCACTCCTCAAGGAGTGATTGCCACTTATAACAATAAAAAAATCTTTTTACCTCTTATTATAAGAGAACTCGACTCAGAGCATTGGGATGCGACTTCTACTTATGGTTACGGCGGTCCTGTCATGGATAAGTCTCTCACTGATGCCGAATTAGACATAATATTGGCAGAAGTAAGGGGCTTTCTCTTAGCAAAAGGCTGTGTGTCTTTATTCATGCGACTGCATCCAATCATCAATAAAGAGTGGCTACCAACGGTCGGCAAAGCACTCACTCATGGATTGACATTGATGTCTGACTTGAATAAATCTGAAGAGGAGCACTGGAGCGAGACTCAAAATCGTCATCGTAGAGGCATTAAAAAAGCCTTAAAAATGGATGTCGTGACAAAAATTGAGCGTTTAACCAGAGAGAATGCAGTGATGTTTTCCAATATTTACAAAGAAACGATGGCGCAGGTGAAGGCAGATCAGTACTACTTCTTTGATGATGATTACTTTTTTAATTTGCTCGAAAATCTGCAAGACAGAATACTACTGATAACTGCCTATCAGGATAATAAAGCCATTGGTTCCTCTATCTACACAATCTGCAAAGAATCGGGCATTATGCAATTTCATCTCGGAGGCACGCTCAACGCCTATACCCCTCTACAACCTTCCAAACTCATTACCCATGTGGCTCGTGATTGGGGCCGAACCAATCATTATAAATTACTGCATCTTGGCGGCGGCGTAGGCTCTAATCTAGATTCTTTATACGAGTATAAAAAAGGGTTTAGCTCACAAGAGTTATTATTCAAAACTTATAGACTCGTCGTTAATCCAGCAAAATACGAAGCATTAGTCGCTGATAGCTGGTTCACCGAAAATGATTTACGCTCCGACTTTTTCCCTTTATATAGAAAAGAGCCTACTAAAGAAACTATCTTGGAGACTGAACAAGCTGAAGCTTTGGCAGATATTTGATAGCGTTATTTTACAATTCTAATCATTCAAGCCAATAAAAAAGCAGCCATTACGATGGCTGCTTTTTTGATGCTAATTGTCTTTCATTTCGGTAGACAATGGGCTTACTTTACTTGGTTTTGACGATATGCCAAACGCCCAGTTTATTGTCACCATCTTTATCGCCCACCTTTGTATCATTGGCGTAGAAATATAACGGCTTACCATTTACCGCCCATTGATACTTGCCATCTTCGCGTTGAAATGCTGCAAACTGCCCTGACGCTTTGGCATTACTCGGTGCCATAAATGCTGGCCAAGCAATTAGACAGGCACTCCCACACTCTGATTTATTCATCCCATCTTTGTCAAAGGTATATAAGGTCATGTGATTGCTTGCATCGACTAACATGCCGTTTTTACTCGCGACTGGCGCGGTATTTTTATTGGTGGCTTGTACATCATGCATGCCAGAATCATCATTGCCGAATACATTGTTTAACGTAGTACAACCAGTAAGCGTTAAAACACCGGTGAGAGCCGATAATATAAGCATACGTTTCATAATAACTTCCTTGTCATTTTGATTGTGATTGTGATTGTCATCATAAATTTCTATTTGGGTTTTTCTCATCGTCAGACGATTTAAACGGCAAAAAAACCTATCGCTGACTTCAAGCAGTTTTAATATAGCATATGCAACCGCGCAGTCGTTTCTATCCATATATAAATTTACAAAAGCTTATGTATTTTCAAATTGGGTAAACTGGCATAGCCATTGCTATCAAGCGCCATAGCCATTCATTGACAAAACTCACCTATCTACTTACGTATTTGCCATCATATTGGTTGTCATTTTTCGTAGAATACCCTATACACATTAAGAATTACTACACAATGACAAATATGACCCTTGCGGCTTCATATGCATATTGAACTTGACGTCCTTTGCACGCATATCAATAGTTATAAACAGCTTGGAACAATATCCATTAGGACAAATTTTTTAAAATAAGATTTTAGAATAGAACATTTAACAAATACACCGAGCATGACCTGCTGTAACTGCTATTAAGGATATAACAACGACAATGACTCACTCTTTCATTAAAAACCCAGTGAAAAACCAAGCGCACTCTGCCAAACGTGTCGGTATTCTTGGTGGTGGTACGGCAGGAGCAACCATTGCTATTCGCCTTGCGGCATTGGGGCTTGAAACTTATGTATTTGAAAAAAACAAATCGCTGATTGATGGTCCACCGATGTGTCACTTGCATGCTGGCGGCAATCTATACCGCGAGATTCCTGATGAAGATTGTGTGGCTCTCCTCAAACAATGTATCGATATATTGCGCCTTTATCCTTATACCATCGATGTTCGCCCAACAGTATTTGCCGTGCCAACTCGCGATGAAGGCTTGCCAGAAGACTTGCTACCACGTCTTGATATCTTAACTGATGCGTATCGTAAGCTTATCGCCGAAGATGCTAATAACAAAGTGTTGGGCGAACCTGAGAACTATTATCAGCTTTATAGTCATGAGCAACTCATTGCGCTGTCAGAACGTGAACAAGTCACTGTGCCGCGCTCGGTTGATGAATGGATGATACCAGTCGCTAAGTATTTGGACTTAAATAAAGTCAAGTTTCCGCTGATTGTCGTGCAAGAGTACGGCTGGAATATTTTTCGCTTGGCGGCCTCTGCGCAATTGGCATTAGCAGATTATGAGCATGCACACGTCTTTACCGATACACAGGTTAAGCAAGTCATGCCTGTTGATTGTGAAAATTGCTCAAACGCTGACCATCATGTCACTAAATGGCGTATTGATTATCAACAAGCTGCCAGCTCTGAAACTAAGCTTACAACCGAATCTGAGACCAAAAATACAACCGAATCTATCGAAGTGGATTACTTAATCAACGCTTGCGGTTTTCGTACTGGCGTCATCGATGATATGGTCGGGGTCAAAGTCACGCGTATGGTCGAGTTTAAATCGTCTTATATTACCCACTGGGATGATACTGGCGGACAGATACCGGAGATTATCGTTTATGGCAGTCGCGGCACACCAGAAGGCATGGCTCAACTCACGCCTTATCCCGGTGGTTATTTTCAAATACATGGCATGAGCAAATTTATCACGCTATTCGATGATGGCTTGGTCGCCTCTAGCAAAGACAGCGCCCAACCTAAGCTGCCGCCGCAGTATGTGCACTATATCGAAGATGGCTGGGATAAAGCACCGTTACAAGCGCGTAGTCAGCAAGCGATTGATTATGTGGCGGAGTTTGTACCGACCTTCCATAGCGCACGTACGGTCGGTAACGCGCTATATGGTGGGCAGCAAATTCCCGGTGAGGACGATACGCTGCGAGTGGCTGATGTAAGCTTGTACTCTAATATTCGCTATGCTCGAGCTGAAAACGTCAAAGCATCCTCGACTTTGATTGCTGCCGATCAAATCGTTGATGAATTGACTGAACTTGGCTTAATCGATCATGACACGCCAGCCAACCGCAATCGTTATGCTCATAATTGGGCGTATTTGACAAAACACGATAGCAGGGCGATTGATGAAGTCGCGCGTACACTGGCTGAGCAACGAGGCTTTCCATTAGCAATGGCTGATGTGAATCACGGTATTGGCGAGACAACTTTAAAGGGTTTCAACACCGCTAATGATGCAGGTGCTACTGAGATCTAAAAAGCGTTCTATTAAAAATTGAAAAAAAAGGAGAGAACGGCTAACAATCAGCCATTCTCTCCTTTTTTATAGATGAAACATTTATATATAAAAGCATTTACAGATGAAAACATTTATAAATAAGAATACGTACTCTTAATTACCAGCCATTTTTTCAGTATCGACTGCATCGTCTATTTTTACGACTGTTTTTAATAGCTCAATAGCTTCATTAATCGTGTTACATACCACCAAACGCTCCAGATCTTCTTGTTTCATAAACCCTTGGTCAGCCGTATATTTTAAGTGCTCGATCATACGATCATAGAAACCATTGATATTCAAAATAATCATCGGTTTTTCATGTTGATAGAGCTGACGCCACGTGGCGATTTCCATAATTTCCTCTAAAGTACCAAGCCCGCCCGGCAAGGTAATAAAAGCATCTGCATACTCCGCCATCACGGTTTTGCGAGTGTGCATGGTATCTGTCAAATGCAGGCGAGTCAGCTGCTCATGAGCAATCTCATGTTTGAGCATAAAGGTTGGAATCACACCGACCGCTTGCGCGCCGCCTTGAATCACTTCATCTGCAACGGCACCCATCAGCCCGATGCTCGCGCCGCCGTAGACCAAACCCATGCCATTGTCAGCAAGCGCACTACCCAACTCGCGGGCTGCCTGCTCGTAGACTTCATTATTGCCCAAACGCGAACCACAATAAACCGCTACCAACGGCATCGTTAACGTTGATTTATCCACTGCTTTTTCAATATTGGTAATGTCTTGACTGGTAATGACTTCATAAGTGTCATTGTTAATTTTCATTTGCATATAGCTTCCTTAATTTTTATATCGATTGTTTTTGTTAAATACTCGTTAAAACCCTGATGGATAGTATCACCCCAGATAAATAGCATAGAACTTGAAAGTCATAATTGAACGCCTTGCTTGCCAGCATTTATCTTAACATAAGCGATGCTATCAGGTGGCTATCAGCTAATTTAAGCGGTTTATCACTACGTAATGACTACATTTTAAGAGCAAATTATTGATAAATAATTGCAAATAAATAACCACTCCACACCGCATACAACCCTAACAATATGAAGGTTAAAGCATGGAAAATAAACAGTGTCAGACGGATATTTACTCACTGAGCATCATGACTGAGCGCAATCAAGCATTGGCAGCGACTGTCTATCGTCCTAAAAATGAGGTAAAAAAAGCGATTATGATCGCGCCAGCAACGGGTATCAAACGCCAGTTTTATCACAATTTTGCCACTCACTTAGCAGAAAATGGCTTTGGTGTACTAACCTTTGACAATGAAGGCGTCGGTGAATCGCTGTCGTCTGCATTGGCTAAATGCGATGCATCGCTGATTAGCTGGGGTCACCATGATATGCCAGCCGTCCTTGATGCATTGCAAGACGAATTTGCCGACGCCACTTATCATTTAATTGGTCATAGTGCAGGCGGTCAGCTGATTGGTTTGATGCCAAATTATAGTGCGCTCGCTTCAGTGTTCAATGTCGCCTGCTCATCAGGTCGTATTAAAAATATGACCATGCCCTATAAACTCAAAGCGATGGGTTTTATGGATGCCTTTATTCCACTCGCTAACTTGACGTTAGGGTACACGCCGTCAGATAAAATTGGTATGGGCGAACCGCTACCACGGGGCGTGTCTCGGCAGTGGCGCGAATGGTGTAATGGCGCAGGCTATATCAAAACAGCCTTTGGCAAAAGTATACAAACGCACTTTTACAATGACATTACTATGCCATCATTATGGCTGGGGTTTAGTGATGATGATATTGCCAATAGCAAAAATATGGATGATATGATTCGTGTTTTTACTAAAATGCCAGTCGAAAAGCAGTTTTTAGATCCCAAAGACTTTGGTCTAAACAGCATCGGTCATATGCGCTATTTTAGTAGCAGAACCAACGCTAAAGCACCGCAGCTGTGGCAAATGGCGATTGATTGGCTAAAGAATCAATAGACTTCAGAGCCTATTTAACTACGGATTCGTCTATTGATTCTTTCATGTTTGCTGCCTGTTCTACTTTGACACGCTTGGTTAAGGCAGAATAAAGCGACGGCTGCATATTATGTATATTACCTAGCATCCATTTTACGTAGCTGATGGGCACGTCTTTAATCAGCGTGCCTTTATGTTTGCCAAAGGGCATTTTGCTCACTGGATTGGCTTTATTGGCGATAGCATGGACAACAGCAAAATCCGTCGGTGCAATGGCTAAGCGCTCACAACACGCCTGATAAAGCAGATAACACATACGCGCATCACCCAGCGCATCATGAGCGGCAATCGTCATCCTGCTTGCTTCCTCTTTACCTAATAATTGCTCGATACATTTGGACTGACCATAAACACTCCACTCTGGAAAAGCCACACGCGCCAGCCGAACCGTACATATCAACTTAGTAGACGGACTGCCAATAACCCGCCAATCAAAGCGCACATTATGACCAATCAAATACTGTGGCAACTCAAACGCCTCTAAATCAAAGCGCTCAAGACCAGCGACATCCTCATCGGTGATACCATGAATTCTAATGACAACTGGCGATATCGAGCGACCACTATTAAAATACTTCATCCACTCAAAACCCGTCACTACATTAATAGTCGCCACTTGAATCGGACGCGGATCACGACCTTGATCGGTTTCGGTATCGATAATCAGCGCAGTGTCAGTCATAAAGATTCAGCCATAGATAACAATAATAGATAACAACAATAGATAGCAACATTGGTATTTTATGTAACGTTTTAAAAATACGTAAACTTTAAAAGAAACGTTATATTTATGGGGATAAAAACTAGAGATAACAATGGCATACAAAGAATAGACGACTTCACTTATATAATAATAAGGAAAACTAATTTAAAAAACTAAAGAGAGATCGATGCTAGCAGATAGCAGTAACCCGCAATCAAAGCCAAAGAAAAGGCTAACTTTTTTAAGCCGTGTACTCAGTGTGCTCATTAAAGCGGCTATATTGTTGATGCTATTATTTGTATTTGATAGGCTCTTACCCAGTATCAGCCAACAAACTCAGTCATTTGTGATAGCAAAATGGCAACAGCTCAGTTTATTACAGCAAGAACTACCGACGGAAAATAGCTTACTCAGTCCACTCCCAGAACAACATCTAACAGATACGTGGGGCGCTGCACGCAGTCAAGGTCGCAGTCATGAAGGTATCGATATCTTTGCCGCACGAGGCACACCAATACGAGCCACGACACAAGGCATCGTCAGCAAAGTTGGTGGAAATACGTTAGGCGGTCGTGTGGTGGTGGTGGTTGGACCAGGCGGCGCAGGGCATTATTATGCGCATTTAGAAGATTATGCAGATATTAGTCCAAACGACTGGGTTAATGCCGGCGATATCATCGGCTACGTCGGCGACAGTGGCAATGCAAAAGGTACGCCGCCACATGTGCATTACGGTATTTATATCAATGGTAGTGCAGTGAACCCTTACCCACTTTTACAAAAAGATTAGGGTATCGCGGCTGATCTAATGTGGGCAGCTGGAAAAACCATACTGAACGTCGAGCCCACCCCTTCTACTGATTCAATTTGCAAATTAGCCTCATGCTGATATAAAACGTGTTTAACGATTGCCAAACCCAGCCCTGTGCCGCCAGTCGCCCGACTACGACCTTTATCAATACGATAAAAACGCTCCGTCAACCGTGCGATATGCTCAGGTGCAATACCAATACCGTTGTCTTCGACGGCAAATCGGCAACCTTCTGACGTCTTTGTCCAGCTAATGGCGATATTACCGCCCTTGGGCGTGTATTTGATGGCATTAATCACCAGATTAGAAAGCGCACTATTTAGATACATCTCTGAGCCATACAGTCCGTCATAAGTGTCTATCTGCAAGTGAATGGTATGCCCATACTCTTGATTGTACGCTTGCGCATCATCATAAACATGGGTCAGTAGCTTGGTCATATCAATATAACTGAGCTCATGGGTTTCTTCGATTTCGATGCGAGATAACAGCAATAAGTCATTCACAATTCTATTCATACGCGCAGTCTGTTGGCTCATCAGCTCAAACCCGCGTTTCCAATGCGGCGGCATATCTGGCTGATCCGAAAAATTTTCTAGATAACCCATCATGACGGTCAACGGTGTGCGTAACTCATGCGAGACATTCGCCACAAAATCGCGGCGCATCTCCTCTAAATGATGCAAGCGCGTCACATCATAAATAATGAGCAGCTTCTCATCGCCAAAAGGCGTGAGCTCACACTTTAAATAACGCTTGGGCGCGCGCCACGAGACAATGTGTACACCATCCTGAGCACCATCGTTAGGGTTAGTCGTCGCCTGATAATACTGACGAAATTCAGGCGCACTGATAAAGTCAAAGATGCACTTACCTTTATCTGACAACTGTAACAACATTAAATCTTCGGCAGCCTGATTCCACCATTCAAGCCCATCATCGTCATTGAGCAAAACCACCGCATCACGCAATGCGCGTAGTGCGCTTCTAATTTTTTTGAGTTGATCCGTTGTATTCTGCTGAGTTGCTAGCAGTGACTTATTTTGTTGGTCGCCTTGAGCCGATATTAGGGTGTTCATCCATCATCCTTATCACTATTCGCCGTTTTTCACTGTGCTGCGATTAACATACTGCTTTTATAGCGAATAAAAACCGTCC
This sequence comes from Psychrobacter sp. 1044, assembly GCF_904846525.1. Classification (GTDB taxonomy): domain Bacteria; phylum Pseudomonadota; class Gammaproteobacteria; order Pseudomonadales; family Moraxellaceae; genus Psychrobacter. The sequence goes on from NZ_CAJHAZ010000017.1 coordinate 37,387, forward strand.
GTTAAATTGGTTCAATAAAGCTAGAAAATCGATAGCCTGTCCCGCGTACTGTCTGTATCAACGTATCACATTGATGTGGTCGTAGTAATGTCCGTAAACGTTTGATATGCACATCAATGGTTCTATCTTCGATATATACATTACCGCCCCATACTTGGTCTAGCAGCTGCGTCCGCGTATAGGCACGCTCTGGATGACTCATAAAAAATGCCAGTAATCGATACTCCGTAGGCCCGACATCAACCACTTTACCAGCCGCTGTCACTCGCTGACTTTTGGGATCAAGGCTCAGATTGCCGATTTCGATAGGTTTATCGCTACTGAGCGCGTTACTACGCCGCAATACTGCTTTGATTCTGGATATTAACTCACGTGTCGAAAAAGGCTTGGTCATATAATCATCAGCACCAGCATCGAGGCCATGCACCTTGCTGTCCTCTTCACTTTTAGCCGTCAACATAATGACTGGTATCTCAGCGAGTAGCTCATCGTTTTTGAGCAATCGGCAAAAATCAATGCCACTTTTATCGCCGGGCAGCATCCAATCTAGCAAAATCAGCGCAGGTCGGTGATCGACCACTTGTTGGTGCGCCTCAGATACATCCGCTGCCTGCAGACTATCAAATCCCGCCATCTCTAGCGTCATGACGATCATTTCACGAATCGCAGGTTCATCTTCAACAATCAAAATTTGCTCATTATACATACGGCATTCTCAGTGTTAGAGGACAACATTTAGCTGACAAAAAAGGCGATAAATGCTCGCCTGCTGCTCCCTATTAAACGGGGTAATTATGACAGTTTAATGACATTCAACTTTTAAGCGCTTCATAGGTCTCGTGACGGCTAATGCTGAGTTTACTCAATTTATTTCTAACAAGAAATTCAATGGCCCGTCATTGACGCTCGACACTTGCATATTGGCACCAAACTGACCCGTTGCCACGTTTGGATGTTGCGTGTTGGCATAGGCGACCAATTGCGCAAACAACGCTTGCGCCGCATCAGGTACCATCGCCCCACCAAAGTCAGGGCGACGACCCTTGTCTGTTTTTGCCATTAGCGTAAACTGTGATACCAATAATAGTCCGCCACCAACTTGCTGGACATTTTTATCCAGTTTGCCGTACTTGGCAGGGTCATCATCATTGTCAAAAATACGATAGGTGAGGATTTTATCTACCATGCGCTGGGCGCTTGTTAGGTCGTCATCAGGCCCTAAACCAATATAAGCCAATATGCCTTGCTCAATCGTACCAACACACTGCGCATCGACGGTGACACTAGCACGGCGTACGCGCTGTATAAGTGCTTTCATTTACGGATTCCTTACCAATTATGCCCATACAATAATACGCCGTCCATGATAAAATACGGCCATTCTCTTGCTTATTAATTATTACATCACACCCTATTTTGGTAGCCTCATTATGAATGTATTCACTACTTTACAACAGCTTGTCCCGCAGCAGCAACTGAGTAAAGTTGCTGGGCGTCTAGCCGCTAGCCGCCATCCTTATGTTAAACGCACGTTTATCCGTAGCTTTGCTAAAGCCTATAACGTCAGCTTGGACGAGTATGAGCGCCAAAGTCTCAACGCCTATGAGAGCTTTAACGATTTTTTTACTCGTGAGCTAAAAGAAGACGCGCGCCCTATCGACATGACGCCTCATGGTATCGTCAGTCCTGCCGATGGTATTATCTCGCAGTTGGGTCAAATTGACGACCATAAATTGCTCCAAGCAAAAGGTCGCTATTATGACGTTGGTCAACTGCTTGCTGACAGTGAAGATGGCCGCTATTTTGCGGATGGGAGTTTTGCAACGGTTTATCTTGCGCCCAGTAACTATCACCGTGTCCATATGCCCTTCGCTGGTACTCTGACCAAAACCCGTTATGTACCGGGTACGCTGTTTTCGGTCAACAATACTACAGCGGCGAACGTGCCAGACTTATTTGCGCGTAATGAACGCTTGGTTTGTCTGTTTGATACAGCATATGGCAAAGCAGCGGTGGTGATGGTTGGGGCGATGATTGTCGCTGGTATCGAAACAGTGGCGACTGGTAAAATTGCCCGCACTGATGATATTCAAGAAGCTGAGCACAATATGAGCTTTGAAAAAGGCGATGAGCTGGGTCGTTTTTATTTAGGCTCAACCGCAATTGTCATTCTACCAAAAGGCGCAAAAGCAGATTGGCAAGACAGTATGAAAGCCGATAGTGTGGTAAAAATGGGACAACTACTGGGTGTCGCTAACACTCAATAGGCAAGCGATTTAACGACTCAAAAAAGCTCAGTTCAGCATCCTAATTTATGCTTAACTGAGCTTTTTATTGTGGGTAATTATCTTATCGCAACATATTAGGGCGTGTCATCAATTAGCACATGAATACATTTAGTGGTCTTAAAATGGCTAAATTTTGCTAAACATCGTCAGAAATCTTGTCAATATATTCATATTAACGGCAATTTCTTCCTTGTTTATCTACAATTTTTCTCATTTTAAGCCTCACAATCTAATTGATGACACACCCTAGTTAATAAAGAAAGTAGTCAATAACGAAAGTGCTTGAGAATAGGATAAGCAAATAAGATGTTTTCTTCTTGCGTACCGCGTCCGATATTGTGAATAATCAGCGGTGTACCATCCGCAGCGACTTTATCAGAGACGATACCTGTATGCGGCAAATTGCCATTCGGTAATCGCCACGTCACCACATCCCCTGCTTGAAAACTGGCTTTATCAGTCGTCGATAATGTCTTTGCGTGACGCGCAAAAAACACTTCAAGATTGGGCACTCGGCGATGGTCGATATTCTTATCGGTTGATTTCAATCCCCAAGTCTTTGGATAAGCCGACCAATTTGACTTCATATCATGGTTGACTAATTGCTGTAGATCTATATTTTGCAAGCGATAAGCACGGACGATAACATCGGTACAGACGCCAGTTTCTATCGGTACATCACCACGCGGAAAATCCAACTTGCGGTAAGCAGGATCATAGCTGGTGGTAATACCTATCTGTTTTTTGGCATCGTGCGCCAGTTTATCACCATTACTAATAGGTGCGGCAGCTTGCGTTAGTTGCGCCAAAGTTAATAGGCTAACAAAGACGAGCGATTTAGCAAAAACCTTATAAGTGCCAGTGACTCTCATTTAATAATCTCTCTATATAATGTACTTAACCGCGCATTTAGCTATGGTATGAATGCTTTAATATTTAAAGAATACAAATATTTGCAAACACTAAACGGCAAGATAATGGCTCTATTTAAGCATCAATCAACCACCCTTGCCGAGTCGCATAGTCGATATTTTTTGATAGCCAATCATGAATGGGAGGAAAGCTGTCTTTGATAAAAGCAAGTGCCGCAGTCACTTGCGAGCACGTGACGTTAGCATCAATCCACGTTTTTCCATTGGTATTTAAATTCAATAAAAAAGGCAATAAGCGATCAACCACTCTGAGCAGCTGACTTTCATTGCTGCTACCCGTCTCCTGCTCTTCCCAAATCTCATTTAAATCCATGATGCCATTGCCACGCTCACGTTGTAACCTGGCAATACCAGCGCGTTCTTCAATGTGCGCCTCGCTACGACTATTTGCGAATAAAAACGTATCGCCTGCGTCAATCTCACCCAAGTCATGTACCAATGCCATCTTGAGTAGTTTTTCATGATTGACATCTAGCTCAAACTGTTCAGCGATAGACCAGCACGCCATGGCTAAATGCCATGAGTGTTCGGCAGAGTTTTCTTTGCGTGTGGTATGCGTCACATAGCTACGACGATTGATACGTTTAAGCGCATCAAGCTCTAATAAGAAATGAGTGACATGATCTATATCAATGTTTGAGGCAAGCGTTGGGTTGGTTAATAAAAGGGGTTTGGTTGATGGCATAAATTTTCTCTTAATTTTTCTACGAAGATATAGCGCTTCATTTTACCTTTACGCATAAGCAAGTATTATACATTTTATGAGCGCTATAAAAGAGCATGCCAACCTATAGCTAATGAACACCACTATAAAAAATAGCGCTTATGTGAGTAAGCGCTATCGGTTCTAGCTTGAGTAAAAGAACTATTTAATCAAGTTACTAATGGTTTTAAAAGCAGGGTCTTGACTACTACGGCAAAGCTCAAACAGAATGGTTTCAACCGTGGTAATCACGCCACCAGCACGGCGAATACGGCGAATTGCTTGCTTTTTATCATATGGAAAACGAGATCCCACCGCATCACCAATGATGACGGGCTGCATACCATTATCTAGCAAATCAAGCGCTGTTTGTAGTACGCAGACATGTGTCTCTACGCCAAATAGCAAAACAATACTTCGATTTTGCTGCGCTAAATAATGCCACGAATCATCATTATCACAAGCGCTAAAAGTGACCTTTTCAAAGCTTTTGGCGTTATCGCCTTCTAACACCTCGCGTATTTCAGGTAGCGTATCGCCGAGCCCTTTTTTATACTGTTCATTGAGCATAATAGGAATATTCAGTGCTTGTAGACCTTTAATAAGCGTCACTGTTTTTTTGACGATATTTTCATGGTCATAAATATGCGGTGTTAAGCGTTCTTGAACATCGATTATCATCGCTTGGGTATTTTCGCGAGCGATTCGATAGGTACGATCGGTAATCATAGTAGACATGGCACACTCCTTGTACGGCTGACTTTATTGTTAAAGGCTATGTTAATTTTATCATTGATATTGTCTTTATTAGCCTTACTCTTATTTAGTCATAGTTTGCTGAGGGCGTCAATGGAGATAGCCTCTAATAATGATTAATAACAATTCATCACGTTTGATTCATACTGCTTAGCATAGTTTCTTAATGAAGAATAGCCAATAACTATATATTATGGCGTCTAGCATTACGTAATAAAGACTGTTTTTGAGTCATAACCATGACCACACCGAGAACAACGCCAAAACATAAAGTTAAAAGATAATACACCATATAAATGAGCGTGTTTATAAATGCAAAGAACATGCTGTTTAAAGTAATGATTAATATCGCAGCGATAGTACCGCCAAATAGCTCTCGATATTTTTTATTAAAAATCTTAAAGGCCACCAACGGTATCGCGATACCAAATAAGCCAAATGTAGTACCCCAAACACCTGCCATGTCCATATCAAAATATAGCACCCCTAAAACATTAGCGAAAATACCACATATAAAAAAGGCAATCGTAAAACGTATAGGACCCAATACTTTTTCCAAAATATAACCTGTAGCAAACAGCATCCCCAGACTCATTACTAAATGCATAATCCCTGCGTGTACAAAAAGCGATGTCACTACTCGCCAATACTTACCAGCTTGCAGCGCGTCCATCGTCAACCCACCTACACTATTTATCTGTCTAGATAAAGGGTCAATGATATCCATACCCATGAATACGGTCAGTATAAATGCACCTATACAGGTCAGTATTAACACCAACGTCGCAGGTCGCTCTTTATTACTTCTAAACCAAACTACTAGGCTTTTTGATACATCACTTACTGGTGCTCGTTTTTTTACAGGCTTTTGTTTTTGTATATGTTTTCGCTTTTGTATATGTTTTTGCGTACTTTTCTTTTCTTGACTATCAAACTCTGCTGCTAGAACGAGCAACAAACACAGCACCATACCAATAAAAAATGAACCAAATCCCCAAACAAAATCACGATCTAAGCTATCAGCAAGTAATCCTGTTTCAGGCTTCAATATCAAGGGTGGCAAATTAGATTGCCTATTAGCCGTAGAAATCGTGTGTAAGTAAGCATTTCTGCTATTTGATGATTTAAGTTTCTTAAAGTAGCTGATATTAGAGAGGTCTTTGGCTGCGTACTTATGGCGCGAGTCGTTAATAAACGCTGAATATTGACTGTCTTTAATACTTTGGTCTGCACGATTATCGTATTTCGTGTGGTAGCTAGAACCTAGCCAAATATTCTCAGCGGCTATAAATGGCGTCGCAATATAATAATCAATATGCAATGTTGAGTCAAAATTTCGTCCACTGATTACTTGTGTTTCTATATAAGAAACGCTCTCTAATTTGAGTGGCTCAAAATCATTTACTCTGAAATACTTTTGCTTTGGATAATGACGAATATCATTCAAGCTATTTACTTCAATGACCTCGTAGGCAGCCTTGGACAAATAGTTTTGGCTGAGAACGAGCGGTATCACTAATGCTAGAACCATCGTTATAAAAAAGTAGCCTGAACTACTGCGCTTAACCCACTTTAAAGTCAGAAGCTCATACCTCGGCCACATCCAAATACTAACGACCAAAACAGATAACAAACAAGGAATGCCAAAATCCCAGTAGCCTTCCTTTAAAGGTAAAATATCTAGATAAATATCAAGCAACCAACGTAAAACACCAAAAAGCAGAATGGTCAGGATACTCAAACTCAAATAAGGCAGAAATACCTGCTTTAGTTTTATTTTGATCGATTCTTTAGCGCTTAGGCTTTGTATTCGCTTCTGTTTATCCCTTTTGCTTACTCTATTCCTGTTTCTGCTTCTATTTTTATTCTTATACCTATACTGGCTTCGCTTGTTATTATCATCCATGCACTATCACCACTAATCTAGCGTACCTTAAACTGTTGAAATGCTTTTTTATCAATCGTTGCTTTTAAGACTAATAGTAAGCAAATAAACATGCCAATGATAAAAAACCTAAAGAATTTTGCTAACTCTTTATATGTTTTTTCGTTAAGTGTGCTCAACTGAGATACAAGTATTATTGGGTCATTAATATGTTGCTGACCTGACAATCTAATCGCTTCTAAATAACCATACTTAGTATCTGAGTTTTGCAATTTTTCAAAATAATCAGCAGTAGATATCTCTTCATTTGCATATTGTTGTCTAGAAATCTTTTTAAAATTTTCTATTTGTTGAACTTTCTCTTTTTCTTCAAGATCATTATCAATAACCTTAGTAAAAGCCTGTCCCCACCAGATATCTTTATCTCCATAAAAAGGAGTGGCAAAATATAAGTATATTTTTAACTCTTGTCTAGATTTCCCCATCTCCCTAGCATTGAAGTAAGAAACAACCCCTTGTTTCTCAATACTTTTATTATCAAATTGGAAGTATTTTTGTTTTGGATATAATTTAATATCACTTATATTACTTATATCAATAATGTCATATGCTGCTTCATATAAGTAAGCTTGACTGATTGATATAGGCGGAAATAAAGCAAGTATCATCACCAAGTAAAATACATTAGCGCTATTATCATCAAATAATTCAAATCGTAGCAGTCTAATCCTTGATCGCATTATGACAAGCACTAAAGTAACACTGATAATTATTGGGATAATTAAGTTCCAGACCGTATCTTTTAGAGGCCATATCCCTAGACAGATGTCTAACATCCATCTTATGATGTTGTAGAATAAAATGGCGCCAATACTAAAACCTAAAAAAGGAAGAAAGATATAGCGCATTTTTAACTTAAACACCTCTAAATCTAAGCGCCTCTTATCTGACGATTTATGATGTGCCATTTATACTCTACCTTTCATTACTATGACTTAAACCAAAAAAAAAGCGCCTCCAACATTAAGTTAGAGGCGCTCATCTTACAAGATATTAAAACATATTAATCAACAAATATTAGCTTAGCTGAAACTTAAACACGCTCAATAATAGTCGCGATACCTTGACCAAGACCGATACACATCGTCGCAAGCCCAATTTCAGTATCTGACTGCTCCATGGCGTTTAGCAAAGTAACCGTGATACGAGCACCTGAACACCCTAGTGGATGACCTAATGCAATCGCGCCACCATTAATGTTGACGATGTCTTGCTTGTCCGTCAAGTTTAAGGCTTTTAGTACTGATAAGCCCTGCGCTGCAAATGCTTCGTTTAGCTCAATAGTTTGCATATCATCCATGCTCATGCCAGCGCGCTTCAATGCTTTTTGCGTTGCAGGTACTGGACCATAGCCCATGATAGCAGCATCACAACCAGCAACCGCCATGCTACGAATACGCGCACGTGGCTTTAGACCTAGCTCTTTGGCTTTTTGCGCGCTCATGATTAGCATCGCTGATGCGCCATCAGATAATGCAGATGAGGTAGCAGCAGTCACGGTACCACCTACTGGATCAAAGGCTGGACGTAGCTTTTGCATTTGCTCCATCGTCGCATCAGGGCGAATCACTTCATCAACGGTACATAGTTGCAGGCGACCTGCTTCGTCATGACCTTCGATACCGATAATTTCATTATCAAAACGACCTTCAGTAGTCGCAGCCCATGCACGGCGATGCGACTCAAGACCAAAGGCATCTTGCTCTTCACGGGTGATGTTATTCATACGACCTAGCATTTCAGCGGTCAAGCCCATCATGTTTGAGGCTTTTGCATAGTGCTTTGATGCTTCAGGATTAAGGTCAACGCCATGCATCATGCCGACGTGACCCATATGCTCAACACCACCAATGATGAACACATCACCTTGGTTGGTCATGATTTGAGCCGCTGCAGTGTGAAGCGCCTGCATAGAAGAACCACACAGACGGTTGACTGTTTGGCCACCAGCAGTTTTTGGAATACCAGCTAGCAGACCGATGTTACGACCGATGTTCAAGCCTTGCTCTAAGGTCTGATTGACACAGCCCCAAATGATGTCTTCGACGTCACGTGGGTCAAAGTCATTACGTTCAACCAATGCACGAACCAATTCAGCAGACATGCTATCAGCGCGGACATGACGGAACATACCGTTTTTGGTTTTACCCATCGCTGAGCGTACGCCATCTACGATGACCACGTCTTTTGGACTTAAAATTGTCATACTATACTTCCTTTTCAATTTTTATTGTCAGTGTAGTCAGCCCATTTCAATGCTATTACTTCGTCAATCTCACTTGAAGTACAATACGTACCTCTGCGCTCGATTTCCTTGTACTAGCATTAAATAAAACTAACTATAATCGTACGTCTACTATTAAAGAACCTTGCTACTAAAGAGTAGTGATAAACTAATTTTTCTCAGCCTAAATAGTAAACGTACGGCACTTCATCCTAGTAATGACTACCCATTACGCGGTGGCGTAAAAGGTCTCGCCTGCTGCTGCCATGTCGCGAATCTTTTGCGGGGCTTCATAGGCTTTGCCAAGGTATGCGTATTTTTCACACAGTGCCAAGTAGTTATCTAGACCCATTTGGTCGATATAACGGCAAGGACCACCGCGGAATGGCGGGAAACCAACACCCATAATCATCGCCATATCGGCTTCAGATGGCGTGCTGACGATGTTGTCTTCTAGGCAACGGACAGTTTCATTACAGAAAGCTAGCATGGTGCGATCGATAATCGCTTGATCTTCAAACGTTTGCTTGTCACTATCAGTCGTGGTTTTTAATAGCTCATAAGTGGCTTCATCGGCAACTTTCTTTGGCTTGCCGCGCTTGTCCATTTCATACTTATAGAAACCAACACCGTTTTTCTGACCCAAGCGTTTGTTTTCATATAAAAGCTCAATCGCGCCTTTATAATCAGGCTTCATACGGTCAGGGAAACCTTCAGCCATGACTTCTGCGCCATGTACGCCCGTGTCTAGACCGACGACGTCGATTAGATAAGCAGGACCCATCGGCCAGCCAAATTTTTCCATGACTTTATCGACATGAGCAAAATCTGCACCTTGCTTGAGGAGCAAATCAAATGCACCAAAGTATGGGAACAACACACGGTTCACTAAGAAACCTGGGCAATCATTGACCACTACAGGTACTTTACCCATTTTAGAGGCTAGCGCAACAGTGGTTGCAATCGCTTCTTCAGATGATTTCTCACCGCGGATAACTTCAACCAATGGCATACGGTGTACTGGGTTAAAGAAATGCATACCAACGAAGTTTTCTGGACGCTCAAGTGCTTCAGCCAAGAAAGTAATAGAGATGGTTGAGGTGTTTGACGCTAGGATACAGTCGTCTTTTACTAGACCTTCTACTTCTTTTAGTACCGCACGCTTCACATTTGGATTTTCTACGACCGCTTCGATAACGATATCAGTCTCAGCAAAATCTCCATAATTCAAAGTAGGACGGATACGGCTTAAGGTTTCGCCCATTTTTGCTGGGGTCATTTTGCCGCGATCGACCATTTTGCCCAGTAACTTGCTAGCTTCGCCCATACCAAGATCTAATTGCTCAGACTTGATGTCTTTCATGATGATTGGCAAGCCTTTGCTGGCTGCTTGATAAGCGATACCGCCACCCATGATACCAGCGCCTAGTACGGCCGCTTCATTGATTTCATGTGCTTTTTTGCTATGCTGCTTGGCTAATTTTTTAACCAACTGATCGCTTAAAAACAGACCAACCAAGCTTTCTGCTTGTGGCGTTTTCGCCGCTTTTGCAAAACCAGCCGCTTCTACTTCAATCGCTTTATCACGTGGTAAGTTAACGTGTTTTTCCATCGCAGCGATAGCAAGTGCTGGCGCAGGATATTGCTTAGGATTGGCTTTAGCAAAGATCATACCTTTTGCGCTGTTAAATGCCATCGCTTGCTCAAGCTGATTTAGCTTAACAGGAACGAGTTTCTCTTCACGCTTCGCTTTCCAATCAAGCTCACCTGAGATACATTTTTTGACCAAATCAATGGCAGCATCTTGCAAGTCATCAGCAGCAACGGTCGCATCAACCAAGCCCAGTTTTAGGGCATCAAGTGGTTTCTTTGGTGTACCAGTCGCAATCAGCTCAAGCGCATTATCGATACCAATCACACGCGTACTACGAACCGTACCACCAAAACCTGGGAAGATACCCAGTTGGGTTTCTGGTAGACCGATGATGGCTTTGTCGCTCATGACGCGGTATTCACAAACCAAAGTCATCTCACAACCACCGCCAAGCGCCGCGCCATTGATGGCCGCTACTTTCGGGAAAGGCAGGTCTTCAAAGCGGTTAAAGGCGTCATTGATACCTACGACCCAATCTTTAATCTCGCTTTCTGGCTTTTTAAAAGAGCCAACGAATTCTGTGATATCAGCACCAGCGATAAAGACGCCTTTGCCTGAGGTCACGATTAAACCTTTGACGTCGTCGGCTTTTTCTAAAGCAGTAACCGCTTCACCAAATTGCTTATTGGTTTCAGCATCAAACTTGTTCACGCTCTCATTTTCGGCGTTGTACTGCATATTGGCGATGCCATCCTCTAGCATTGTCACCGTGATGCGATTTCCTTGGTATACCATTTGGAACTCCTTGCTATATAACGAAAGCTAGTTTTAAAATTAAAAGTTTTAAAATTAAAGGTCATAGCCAGTTATTGTTAGAAAAACGAGTAATAACACTGCCAATATACTGTGTTATAAAGTCAGTATAGAGTAAGCATTGAAGATGTCTTTATTATCCAGCGCTCATGGTTATATATTCATTTTTTATGCTTAATGTTACCGCGTTAGCACAAGTGAATACGGCGCTTCATTTATATATATTGTTACCAGTACTGATATTGAACATACTAACATTAAAAATATGGACTGAGATTTGAGCAAATTTTTCGCTGAAATAAGCACGCAAACCTCTAGCCCTAAATCATCAGATCATTTTTACGCCAATTAGTGTAGGGGATTATGCCCCTAACTGTCACAAGCTAATACCATACTCACAAGTCACTCTTAAATCAGCAGCAGCCCTTTACCTGACTAGTAATGTGCTTTAAGTGACGGTTTGTATACTGAAATTGTATACTAAAAATTCGTCTTTTAAAGATTATAATGACAGATGCTTATCGTCACACGCCGTCACACGCTTAACGTGATTCTTTATCAAAACATATCCACTGACTAAGTTAAATCACCAATACGTAACGAGGGCTTGTTGCATTATTTCGGTGTACTTAATCGAATTTTTAACAGTAAGCTGCCAAAAATATGGCATTGATGATGTTCAGCCCATAAGCTATATAATCTATCATGCTACACTAGCGATATTTTTATTATTCACCTGATAAATGGTTGGGTTATGACTGTTTCCTCTACGCCAAGCTTTATACCTGAAAGCCTTATGCCTTCAAGACTTGTATCTTTTACTAGCTTTAATAACAACACCGAGCAATTTCATAGCGCCGTGCGGGCGCAACTTGCACAAGATATCGACGTGCTGTTTGCGTATGCCAACCTGCCAAGCCCCTTGGTTGATGCCTGTCGTTATGTGATGACCGGTCAAGGTAAATTGGTGCGTCCACTATTGGTTGCCAGTGCCTTTGATAGTGTCAATCAAAGCAATGCTAATGCCAATGAAAATACAGATAAAAGCACTGACAATAAAAACAGTATGGCTAACGCTGATGGTTTGGAAGCTCTGTTAGAAAACGAATCCGATTATGATATGGCGCGCCGTGCGGCATTAGCGGTGGAGCTGCTGCATACTTATTCATTGGTACATGATGATTTGCCCTGTATGGACGATGATGAGCTGCGCCGTGGTCAGCCAACGGCTCATATCGTCTTTGAAGAATCGACCGCCCTACTCGCTGGTGACGTATTACAGACGCTCGCCTTTGAAGTATTGACCGCAGAGCTGCCCACTTTTGCACCCTTTGATTCAGCCATCGCCAGCCAGCTTATCGCAATATTTGCGCCACGTGCACGGCGTATGGTTTCTGGTCAAATGCTTGACCTGAATGCTGAGGCTAGTGCTAATATTTCACAAGGCGATCTAGAAGCTATCCACCGTGATAAAACAGGCGCATTGATTGAAGCAGCTATGCTTATGGGCGGTATCTGTGCTGGTGCAACCGCTCCGCAGCGCATGGCCTTGCAGGAGTGCGCCCAGCATATTGGTCTCGCCTTTCAGGTTCAAGACGATATTTTAGACGTCACGACCTCTACTGATACCCTTGGCAAACCTGCTGGCAGCGATGAAAAATTAGACAAATCTACCTATGTGAAATTGATGGGCGTTGAGCAGGCGACTAGCTACGCGCAATCACTATTTAATGATGGACGTGCAGCCATCATTCGTGAACTCAGTCATCATAAACCAAGCAGTAGCGAGCTTGGTAATGACGCAAACAATGATGCTTTACTGGCATTAATAGAATGGCTATGGGCACGTAAAAAATAGCCAAAAATTTAACCATCAAAGAACGGTAATGAGTGGTCAACATGGACAGTAACCCTATCCCGCGTATTTATCTTGGCACTGGTGGCTATAGCGATACCGACTTGCTTGGTACGCTGTATCCAACTGGCACAAAGAAAACGGACTTCTTACGCGAATACGCCAAGCAATATGGCGCGGTGGAGATTAATAGCACCTTTTACGCGCCTATCGGACAAAAAGCCTTTGCTGGGATGGTTGATAAAGCTTATGTGCAAGCAAATAGTGAATTGAAGTTTGCGGTCAAGCTGCATCAAGACTTCACTCATGCACGTAAGGGCACTGCTGAACATGCGCAAGCGTTTTTAAATGCCCTATCCCCGCTTATCGAAGCCAATGCTCTAGCGCCTTTACTATTACAATTTCCCCATGGCTTTGATCGTACCCGTGAGCATCGACTCTATCTAGCAAATCTCGTTAGTTGGTTTCAAGATTATCCATTAGCGGTCGAGCTTCGTCATAACGGCTGGCATACCCCGCAAGTGGTCGATAGCTTCGTCAAGCAAGGTTTGATTTGGTGTAGCGTCGATTATCCGAAAGTCAACGGTCTACCACCATCACGGCTGATATTTACTGAGCGTACTGGCTATCTGCGGATGCACGGTAATAATCTGAACTGGTGGGATGCGATGAGCGCCGCTGACCGGCATGATTATCGCTATAGCGAGACAGAAATGCAGGACTGGGCGCAAGCGATTGCTAATCAGCGTCAGCATTTTGATACGCTATATATTTTTTTTCAGAATACCGTCAACGCCCATGCTTATTATAATATTGCTATGTTGAGAGAAGCGTTGGGTAAGTTTGGGTTTGAGGTGTTTTAGTGCTACATTTTTATTAGTCACCATACAGATATAGGATAGAAGAACCTATGAAAGTTTTTAAATATAGAGGTGGAGATGAATGTGTCTTTAAGAGAGATTTAAAATCTATTGAAAACGATACTTTCTGGGCGCCTACTACAGAAGTATTAAATGACCCATGTGAAGGTTTTGTGTCATCAGAAAATCTTTTTGATCAAATTAGCAGAGTTACAAATATCACAGGAAAAAGAGATAAAGAAATTAATATTTCTTCAGATTCTTTTAGAGAATCTATCGATGATCTTATCAAGATGAAAGATTTAGTAGGCATTTACTCTCTTAGCAAGAGCTGCACTGATGAACTGTTATGGGCACATTATGCAAATAATCATCAGGGTTTCTGTATTGAGTATGACTTAAAAACTTTGATTTCTTTCCAGCATAATGATTACTCTAAATTTGATATAGAATATAGAAACTATCCACCGAAACTAAACCTTAATGACATCATCAAAAGTGAAGACAGTATCAGTTTCATTAGAAAGCTAATTGGAGTTAAGTCTAAAAGATGGGATTATGAAAAAGAAATAAGAGTAATCACACCTGAATCTGGTTTGCAAAATTACGATTACAGAGCATTAAAAGCTATTTATTTTGGTCTACGAATGCCCAAAGAACAAAGATTAGAATTGATGAAAAGACTTTGCGGAAGAAGCATCAAATACTATCATATCAAACTCAAAGATAGTTCTTACCAATTCACTATTGAACCACTTGAAGACTTATATACAACAGAAGAAAAATATATGTACTCAATTGCGCCTATAGATGATTATGCAGTTGATCCACATACTTTGGATAAAAAGTGGGTCGAATTTTCTTCATATCTTTATAAAATGGCTGAAATTACAAGGCGCGAACCATACTGTAATGCTGTTAGCAATGTCGACGTAAGCACTGATAAGAGTAAGCTAGGTAAACCAGTATTTTTTGGACAATATGAAGTATCTAAATTTAGATATGAGAACTTATATCTTACTATAGAAGAAATTGACGAAAGGTACTCGCGTATTTCTGACTTAGATGTGAAAGTTGGAAATACATAGCAAATTATTTCAAATACTTTGGGCTGTAGACAAACTGTTACTCTCAATCTAATAAACCAAAAAAAGGACGCTTCTCAGCGTCCTTTTTTTAAATCAAATACTTAATAGTTAAAGATTACTCTTCAACACCAGCATCTTGACCTTCATATTTAGCGTTTGCGTAATCCCAGTTCACTAGCTTGTCTAGAAAGGTATCTACATAGTCAGGACGACGGTTACGATAATCGATGTAGTACGCATGTTCCCATACATCACAAGTCAATACTGCGATTTGGTCATGTGCAAGTGGCGTGTCAGCGTTAGCCGTTTTGGCGATAGACAATTTGCCACCGACTTTATCAGCGACTAGCCATGCCCAACCTGAACCGAACTGAGTCAATGCTGCGTTTTTAAACTCTTCACGGAACTTATCATAGCTACCGAAGTCTTCTTCGATTTTAGCTTTTAGATCGCCAGTAGGTTCGCCGCCGCCATTTGTTGGCGTCATGCAGTTCCAATAGAACGTGTGGTTCCATACTTGGGCTGCTTGGTTGAACATACCTTGCTTGCTGTCATCTTTAGCAGTTGCTACGATGATTTCTGGCAATGTTTTGTCTTCTAGACCAGAACCTGGTAGCAATTCGTTGAGCTTAGTCACGTAAGCATTGTGATGCTTGTCGTGATGATACTCTAGCGTCTCGGCACTGATATGTGGCTCTAGTGCGTCTTTTGCGTATGGTAGCTCTGGTAAAGTAATGTTTGACATAGTTATTTTATCCTTGCTGTTTTTAGCCGTCAGTTTATAAAAACTCATTATAGAAACTGAATTTTACGCTATTTTTACATCATAAAAAACACGATAAAATAACGGACTAAATTGGCTGAGTTTATTGTTTGAAATGAATGTTATTGCTTAATACCGTTTATTGTTTAACACAGTATCACGTATTATTATGAATCCAAAATTAACTTACTTTTGTTACAGTTTGCTCAAAAGCCAAGTGCTTGACTTCATAAGCATTTATTAACTTAATATTCACAAGCCATAAGATATCATTCACGGTAGCTTGGCGGCTATTATAGCAACAGTGGCGACAAATATCAGTTACCAAATGTTATGGATAACACTGTTAGTATAGCCTTTGGTTGTCTATAGACTAAGCGTAGAACGCCTTACCATACCAATCGTGCTAGGCACTTAGCTGACTAATAAATTGATGAAATTGGCATTAAGATACCGCTATAATTTAAAAACCGATCATACTTTCACTAACCATATTCTTAATAATGACATAACGGAATAACCCTATGAGTACCACGAATACCTCACGATCCTTCACCCAATCGACTCCTGATAATCAATGGGTGCTCGCCAGTAATAATAAAGGCAAACTGGCTGAGTTTAAAAGGCTGTTTGCCGAGGCAGATTTGGATGTGACGATTATCCCGCAGGGTCAGCTTGATATCGAAGATGCAGTTGAGGATGGGCTAAGCTTCGTAGAAAATGCCATTATTAAAGCCCGTCATGCCAGCCGTATCAGCGGACTGCCTGCGATTGCTGACGACTCAGGACTGTGTGTGCCTGTATTAGGTAACGCACCGGGCATCTACTCTGCTCGCTATGCTGGTGAGCATGGTAACGATGGTAAAAACAACATCAAGCTCATCGCTGACTTGCAGCCTATCCGTGATGCGCAAGCTAACAAACCTATTAAAGGGTTATTTGTTTGCGTACTGGCGATGGTTCGTCATGCTGATGATCCGCTACCTATTATCGCGCAAGGTCTATGGCAGGGTGAGATTTTAGAGACAACGCATGGTGACGGCGGTTTTGGTTATGACCCGCTATTTTGGTTGCCAGAGTTACAAGCTAGCGCCGCGAGCTTAAGTGCTGCTGATAAAAATAGCATTAGTCATCGTGGTCAGGCGATTCAGCAATTATTGGCGCAGTTGCCGTTGTAGATAACCCTTAAATCTTATAGTCGATTCAATTTAGCCCTTTAGCTATTAATGCTGATACAAGAAAGTCTAGCGCAGAGGTACAAATCGTACTTTAAGCGAGATTGACGATGTAGCAGATTCAAAGTGAATTGACGATAAAGAGATAATTTTTACTTTAATAAACAGATAGATTATACTGTTCTACTTTTAAAATTTTGTTGAAAGCCGTTATTTGTCTGTATAATTCACCAAAAAGCGTTATTATGCGGTGCATTAACGGTTTATGATTGATATCTGATAGCGCCTATTACTAAGATAACCGTTTCACATTTTAGTACCAGTCAGCGCCAGTGGTGACCAAAGGCGATTGCTCAAGGTACTGACTTTGACATTGCGCGCTATCGCTATCCCCTATTTATTCCAACGGCAACCCATGGTACACGCCCGTAATTTGAGGCACGGTTTGTCTATTACCATTTAACCCTAAGTACTATTTAATCAAACGTACTATTTAATCCTAAAGGTGTAATTAACATGGCTACAGATTTACAAGTCACAACCAACAAGCTATCTAATAAAGAAACCCAATTGACAGTTAAAGTACCTGTCGAAAAAATTCAAAACAAAGTCGAAGGTCGTATTCGCCAAGTTGCGAAAACTGCCAAGATTGACGGTTTCCGTAAAGGTAACGTCCCTATGTCACATATCCGCTCTCAGTACGGTGCTGGCATTCAACAAGAAGTCATCAACGATGTGATCCGTGATACCGTTTTTGAAGCGATCAAATCTGAAGACATCCGCGCGGTTGGTATGCCTAACATCGACGACGTAAAACTTGAAGACGATTTCTTGGTTTATCAAGCCACTGTTGAAATCTTCCCAGAAGTAGACGTGCAAGGTATCGATGAGATCGAAGTTGAGCGTCACACGGCTAAAGTAAGCGAAGAAGACGTCGACACTATGATCGAAAACCTTCAAAAGCAACGTGAGGAATTCGTTGAGAAAAAAGGTAAAGCGGACAAAGGCAATCAAGTAACTTTTGACTTTGAAGGCTCTATCGATGGCGAAAAATTCGAAGGCGGTTCTGCTGAAGACTTCAAACTGGTTATCGGTAGCAACCAGATGATTCCTGGTTTTGAAGCGGGTATCAAAGGCATGAAAGCTGGCGAAGAGAAAGTTATCGACGTCACTTTCCCAGAAGACTACCAAGCTGAAAACTTAGCGGGTAAAGAAGCTCAGTTCAAAATCAATGTAAAATTGGTTGAAAAATCTAAGCTACCAGAAATCAACGAAGAGTTCCTTGAGCTGTTCGGTGTGAAAGAAGGCGGCGTTGAGAAGTTGAAAGAAGACGTACGCAAAAACATGGAACGCGAAATCAAAAACGCGGCTCGTAGCCAAGTTAAGCAAGCGACTTTTGATGCATTGCTAGAAAAGAATGAATTTGACGTACCAAACGCTATGCTAGAGCAAGAAATCGAGCGTCAGCGCAATATGATGATGCAACGTTTTTCTCAGCAGTTCGGTGCCAATGCTGATAGCTTCGATAAAGACATGCTACCAAATGAGCTATTTGAAGAGCAAGCGCTACGTGCTGCCCGTCTTGGCATCATCGTTGCTCGTGTTATCGATACCAAAGGCTTAGAAGTCGATCAAGAACGCGTTGAAACCTTCATCAAAGAAGCCGCTGAAAACTACGAAGATCCAAGCGAAGTAATCGAGTATTACACCAATGACAAGCAGCAGCGCGCGAACATTGAGTCTGTGGTATTAGAAGACCAAGTAGTTGATTATCTAATCGAGCAAGGCAAAGTAACTGACAAAGAAGTTAGCTACCAAGACCTATTAGCTGCACAGCAACAACAGCAGCAAGGCATGTAATTTAGTGAGATAACTTAGCAATTTGCCATTCAATGGCAAATTGCTAATCTCAATCTAAACATGCTCTAACATAATGCTCTAACGCAATGCTCTAACATATGTGTTAGGGCATTTTTATTGGGGATTTATATGCTATCTTTATGGACAGTTTATAACCAAGCCCCTTGATAAATGGTTACAGACGCCTTATTAATAGTGAGTCAATCATTTTATTAATAGCACTCATGTTATAAATAGAAAATTATTTTTCACATGAAAAAGTTACTATTGCCTCAATAAAAAAGTTACCATTAGCTCAATTATTTTTAGCGATATCTGGCGCTTATTATTTCAGCCAGCGAATATTATTAAAAAGCGGCAACATCTAGCATGATGAGCAGCCATACAAGCGTAACCGCTCGCTAGCTTCAATCCCTTTATTTTATGTACTTATAAACAGGACATCTTTATGACAGATTATGATCGCATCACTGCCAACCCACATTTTGATATGCTGATGAGTGCGCACAATGACGCACAAGGCATGCAATATACCCAAAGTGCCCCTCAAGCTGCGCATGCAGCATTAGTGCCAATGGTCGTTGAACAATCCTCTCGTGGTGAACGCTCGTTTGATATTTTCTCGCGTCTATTGCGTGAGCGCGTTATCTTTTTGACCGGTCAAGTCGAAGACCACATGGCCAATCTGATTGTTGCACAGTTGCTATTTTTAGAAGCAGAAAACCCAGACAAAGATATTCACTTGTATATCAATTCACCAGGCGGCTCAGTGAGTGCAGGCTTGGCAATCTTTGATACCATGAACTTCATCAAACCTGAGGTATCGACCATCTGTATGGGCGGCGCTTATAGCATGGGCTCGTTCTTGCTTGCGGCTGGTCAAAAAGGCAAGCGTTACTCTCTTGCCAATGCTCGTGTCATGATTCATCAGCCGTCAGGCGGCGCGCAAGGTCAAGCAACCGATATCGAAATTAATGCGCGTGAAATTCTAAAAACGCGTGCCCGTTTAAATGAGATTTTGGCAGAACGTACTGGTCAACCATTAGAGAAAATCGAAAAAGACGTTGAGCGTGACTTTTGGTTAGATGCGAAAGAAGCCAAAGAGTACGGTTTGGTTGATGAAGTATTAGAGCGCCGCCCTACTTCTTTATAATTACCGCATAAGAGCAAAAGCTTTGATGGGCATCAAAAGCCTGAGCGTTATACGTTTTGGCTTTGATGTAAAAAATCAAAATATTTGTAAGTTTTAAATTTTAGGAGCGCCTTTTATGGCAGAAGATAACACCCCGCATTGCTCGTTTTGCGGCAAAGCCAAAAGCGATGTACAGCAGCTGATTGCCGCTGACGATGCCAATATCTGTAATGAATGTATTGAGCTATGTACCGATTTAATCGCTGACAGCGCTGAAGATGGCGATGATGACAGCGACATTGATACGTCTTGGGTCAATAAAAAACTACCAACGCCAAAAGAGCTGCGTGCTAAGCTTGACGAATACGTCATTGGACAAGACGCTGCTAAAAAAGCACTAGCAGTTGCCGTCTATAACCATTATAAGCGTCTAAAAGTTAGCCAAACCTTAGCCAATGACAGCAAAAAAGCGAAGATTGGAGCTGACGATGCCATGGTTGAGTTGGCTAAGAGCAATATCTTGCTGATTGGCCCAACGGGTTCTGGTAAGACCTTGCTGGCGCAAACCTTGGCGCGTCTACTGGATGTGCCTTTTGCAATGGCCGATGCGACGACCTTGACCGAAGCAGGTTATGTCGGTGAAGATGTCGAAAACATCGTGCAAAAACTTTTGCAAGCATCAGATTATGATGTCAGTAAAGCAGAGCAAGGTATTATCTATATCGATGAGATTGATAAAATCAGTAAAAAAGGCGACAACCCGTCTATCACCCGTGATGTGTCAGGCGAAGGCGTACAGCAAGCGTTGCTAAAGCTTATCGAAGGTACGGTCGCTGCCATTCCGCCACATGGTGGGCGCAAACATCCACAGCAAGAGCTGATCCAAGTTGATACGAGTAATATCTTAATCATCGTCGGCGGGGCGTTTGCCGGTCTTGATGCGGTTATTCAGCAGCGTACAGAAAAAGGCGGTATCGGCTTTAATGCGGATGTCAGCTCAAAAGATGATAGCAAACGCAGCTCAGAATTACTGCAACAAGTAGAGCCTGAAGATTTGATCAAATTTGGGCTTATTCCTGAGCTCATCGGTCGTCTTCCTGTTCTCGCTGCACTCACAGAGCTGGACGAGGACGCATTAGTTCAGATATTGACGGAACCAAAAAACGCCTTGGTTAAGCAATATAAGTATCTATTCGATATGGAAGGCGCTGACATTAGCTTTACCAAAGAAGCGCTCGATGCGATTGCCAAAAAAGCCATGGCGCGTAAGACTGGTGCTCGCGGACTGCGCTCTATCGTTGAGAATGCGCTCCTTGAGACTATGTATGAGTTGCCTTCGATGAAAAACGCCAAGACTGTCATCGTCGATGAGCAAGTGATTAATGAAGGTAAAACACCTGAAATCATCTTTTCTACCGACGACTCAGAGCAAATAGCAATCGACGCTTAACGGTTGTTATCAGCTTTATTAAAACTGTCATTGAAGTAAAGGCGTCTAGCATATCTTATGCTAGACGTTTTTTTATGGCTGCTCACTTATGATCTTTTTATGACAGAAAATGTATGGATAAAGTGACAGCGGCGTCTATCAATCGTTCATAGCTAAAACCACAAAGCATGCTAAGGTAAATGTGCTACCAACACCTATCACTGATGAAACAAAGGACTGTTTATCATGCTTAACAATGTCACTTCTATCGCAACCTCATTATGTCAACACTTGCCTTTTCATACCACGACAGACCAAGATATTGCCCCTTATTATCATAATCATGTCGCGGCTATTACGGGTGCTGGCTCTGGTATGGGGCGCGAGTTGGCTATTCATTTGGCAAAGATGGGCTGCCACGTGGCGCTCTCTGATATCAACGCGGTGCAACTGGCACAGACCAAAGAATTGCTCGTCGGTTATGACATCAAAGCGACCATGACAGTACTTGATGTCTCAGACTATAAAGCCGTGGAAGCGTGGGCAGATAGCGTCATGGCAGACCATGGCAAAGTGAACTTCATCTTTAATAATGCAGGCGTTGCGCTATATTCGACCGTAGAAGGCAGTAGCATTAGCGAGCTTGAATGGGTGATGGACATCAATTTTTGGGGTGTGGTCTATGGCACTAAAGCATTTTTGCCATTGATTAAAAATAGTGTCAAACAAAGCGAATCGACGAATGGCAGCAAAAAAAACAGAACACGCCAATTTAACGAGCATGGTCACATCATTAATATCTCAAGCCTGTTTGGCTTGACCGCACAGCCGTCACAATCTGCGTATAACGCCAGTAAATTTGCTGTACGCGGCTTTACTGAAAGCTTGCGTCAAGAGTTAGATATTCAGCGCTGCGGCGTGTCAGCGACCTGCATCCATCCCGGCGGGATTAAAACCAATATTGCCAATAGTGCCCGTGGCAATGACAGCATCAATGATATTGGCATGCGTACTGGCCCCAAAGCCATTCAGAGCTTTAATAAATTCCTGAAATTTGATGCAGGCAATGCCGCTTTGATTATTTTGCAGGCTGCCGCGACCAATCAACCGCGCTGTCTTATTGGCAATGATGCCAAAATAATCGACGCGGTACAGCGTGTCTTTCCAGCGACATACAGCCAAATATTGAACGATGTCCATACGCTCTCTCGTAAGCTCAAACCACGCCGCCATAAAAAATCAAGCACGCCAAAATAGTATGTTTTAAGAGTATTTGCCCACAAAAAAGCGCTTAAATATTGATAATATTTAAGCGCTTTTTTGTGGCGAGTATTTCAACACTGTCTTTCAATATGGTTCTTCATACGGTATGAAATTGCCTTAAATTAAAGATAAAGGACGCAAATTGTCCTAACTATCAATAATAAAAAAGCCCAGCTATTTAA
>NZ_CAJHAZ010000018.1 GCF_904846525.1 Psychrobacter sp. 1044
AGTGAGTAAGTCATGATAATTGAGTATATCTGTTGAGATGTTTTATCTTATAACATTTTTATACTTAATGCACTATAGTTGCGCTCATTGTCTATAAGTTCTTTAAGAGAAAACCTCGTCTAATACTCTTGCGAACCTTTGCCATTACAGTTTATATCGCCATTGTTAGCTTAGCGATATTTAATGCTTATTCACCCGTCGTACATCGTTTAACTGTTACGAGTGATAAACCGCTGGCTAAACCAATGGATATTGCGCTTGTCTCTGATACGCATTTGGGTAGATGGTTTGGCAATCGACAGATAAAAAAAATGGTAAACCTTATCGATGCGCAACATCCCGATGTCGTGGTGATCGCTGGTGATATTATGAATGACAATACCATTGCTTACGATAATACGAATATGCGTGAACAATTATCAAAGTTAAAAGCACCGCTTGGCGTCTATGCGACTTTAGGCAATCACGATTATTTCGGTTATGACCAACAGATCACACAGGCGGTGGAAGAGGCTGGCATCAAAGCGCTTGATAATGAGAGTGTGCTATTAGATGATTCAGTATGGCTGGTGGGGCGTTCAGATGATATTGATCGTACCAGACTGTCAGCTGAGGAATTATTGACGCAAGTAGAGACAGATAAACCAGTGATATTTTTGGAACATCGTCCTAGCGCGATGGATGAGGTCAGCGCCCTGCCAGTCGATTTGCATCTGTCTGGGCATACCCATGGCGGGCAGATATTTCCACTAACGCTATTGATGGATTGGTTGACACCACTAAACTATGGCAGCAAAAAAATAGCCGATACGCAGTTTTTGGTGACCTCTGGTTATGGTATCGGTCCAGTACCGTTTAGACTGGGAACGCGTTCTGAGATTTGGATAATTACGTTGCAGTCTGGTGTATGAGCTATTTAAATAAACAGTGTTACCCCTATGATAAAGCCTCTACCATATCTAAATGGTAGAGGCTTTTATTTGCTGTTAGGCTGGCTAATAGCGACTTTGCTCGTATTGTCAGCTAAAAACATACTGCATCGACGACATCATAATCAAGGATTTTTCATGCGCTACGCATTTTTCATCACCATTTTTGTGCTATTACAGCTCTTTAGTGTCGGTGCAGCTCTAAGCGTGCAATGGTGGTTACAGCCTTGGCAGACAGCAGGTTTGCAAACTTCGGTATGGGTTATTGTATTCGTTATTACCAACGGTTTGCTTCTACTCAGTGTCAATAGAGCATTTAAAAATAGCTATCGCTGGATCAGTGGTTGGATGTTAGTCATGCATTTCATGCTATTGACGGCTTTAGTTACCAGCCTATTTTATGGTGGATATTGGTTGGTCACATCGCTAACTGGTGATGCGCTCGCTACAACGGCTACCGTCGATTTTGGGTTGCGCATATTGGCATTGGCAATATTTATCGGGTTGTTTTTCTATGCCCTATATAGTGCTTATGCGCCTCTGGTACGTGAGTTATCTATTGATATTGATAAACCTTTGGCTAAGCCATTACGTATTGCGGTCGCTAGCGATTTGCATATCGGGAGACTGTTTGGCAGCGGTGCAATAGATAGGCTGCATCATCTTATTGTGCAGCATAAAGCAGACATACTGCTGATGCCAGGCGATATCATGGATGACAATATACAGGCATTTACTGATTATAATATGGCAAAAAACTTGGCGGAGTTATGCAAAAGCCTGCCATATGGGATCTATGCGACTTTAGGCAATCATGATTTATACGGGCATGAGCAGCCGATTGTCCAAGCGTTGCGTGCTGCTGGGGTGCAGTTGTTAAATGATGAAGTAATCGGTATCGAGCATGAAGGTCAACCAATCTGGCTGGTTGGGCGTTTTGATAACCATAAAAGACAGCGGGTAGCCACAACCGATCTACTGGCTCAAGTTGATACTACACAGCCAGTGATACTGCTAGATCATAGACCAAGTGATATTGCTGAGCACAGCCAAATGCCGATTGATTTACAGCTCTCAGGGCATACTCATAACGGTCAGATATTCCCCGCCAACTTCATTGTCAGTGCCATCAACCGCTTGGGTTATGGCTATGAAGCCATTGGCAAAGGACACTTTGTGGTGTCATCTGGTTACGGCTTTTGGGGTATCCCATTTCGCTTGGGTTCGCGCTCAGAGATTTGGCTGATCACTTTGAATGGTCATGTTGAAGATAACGTTTAAGCAAGTAATATTTAAGAAAACAATGCTTAAAAAAGTAACGTTTAAATAGTGGCAGCACCATTCTATTTTATAAATGAACCAGCACCTTCTTATACAACTGTGTTGATAACTATGCCGCTAATTGTGACTGGGTATTGATAACGTCACGCACAAAGCTCGCAAACCCTTTAATAATATCGCCTGTTTTTTGTCCGATACCTTGATGAATACTCATAAAATGAATAAAACCATGCGGCGCACCAAGAATGGTATGAGTCTCGACTGCTACACCATGCACCTTTAATTGCTTTGCATAAGCAAATGCTTCATCACGTAATACGTCTAATTCTGCGGCGACAATGTAAGTCGGGCATACTTTACTATTATCACCAAGCATCGGACAGTTAAGGATATGCTGGCGTGGCAAGGGGCTGTTATCTAAACAAGCAGCATCAAATACAGCCACATCGGCATGATCCAATAATAATCCCTCACCATATAACTCCCAACTTGGATAATCCGTTTCGATATCCGTCACAGGATACAAAGGCATTTGTGCAAGCGGCTTTGGTAAGCGCTCTAATAAATCGAACATTTTTTGACCTGCAATGCCCAGATCTGACCATGCGATTTGCGAGGGCGCAGTGAGTTGTTGGGCAATCAAAGTGGACAATCCGCCGCCAGCACTATCGCCTGCTAGTACGATTCGCGAGGGTAAAGCGCCTAAGGTATGGCAATGCTCCGCCAGCCAAGCGTAGGCAGTGATACAGTCTTTTAATGCGGCTGGTGCGGGATGCTCAGGTGCTAAGCGATAATCAACACTGACTATCGGCCAGCCCGTTTGCTCACAAACCGCGTGACAAAACTCATGATGGGTGTTGACATCACCAATACAAAATCCACCCCCATGAAAATATAACAACACTGTTTCATCAGAATTATGAGTATCCGCTTTTTTGAACCCTAAGCCATGAGAGCTCGCGTCTGATTGATAACAGCGAATGGTCATATCGCCATCATCAGCGTTGGCAATCACTTTGTCTTCCCAATGCACAAGCTTCTGATTTTTTTTCGTAAATCGTTTCATGTTGCCGATGATATTGTCACTTGCTTGCTGCCATACCTGCGGCGCTTGCATCGCCACGGCGTCAGCGGCAAACCTTTCGCGCAGCTCATGCATTGGTGTCAGCTCAAGAGGCGTTTTAAGCTTACTATTCACCGCGAGAATCAAACGCAGGTGAGCATCGGCGTGCAGATATTGTTTTGAGGTCGGTCCTTTCAAATACCCAACCAAGCTCTCTAATAGTGGCGTTGGCAGATAGCCGACTCCTTTCATGGCATAGTGCAAGGTATGCGTCTGGCAAGTCGTCAACGGGTTATAGCTAAGCACTTTTTGTTTGACGGTCAAACGATTCTCTTGAGTGCCATTTTCTTCTCTTATACCCTTATCTATACGATCTGTTGATGCGAGCTTTATCGTCATCAGCGCTTTATTTAATAGCGCATTGATTGATAACACGGTTGATTTAGACATAACACTTCTCGTTAATGATTGTCAGTATGCGTTGTCATATATGTGAGCGTTCACTTTGACATGAGCCATACTATTTGTAGCAATAATAGAGTAATCAAAAATAAAGTTGAGTATTGTTTGGTAATGGCTTATGTATCAATGGTAAGTTTTTTGGAATAAGTACTGCTTTCTTGTAGCTTGTGTTAACGAACATGGATAACCATTTACCACCTATGACATTATGTTTTGAGCACTTGAATCCAGATTTAGGCAATATTTGTTGTAAATTAGAAAAATTCCCTTGGCTTAGGCTTGAAATTTAGCTCCATCACCTTTATCAAACAGCTAGTAGAAGGTACTCATAACAACAATGTGTAAGACGGGTTAATTATTTAATGAGAGCACAGTATCCCTAGCAAATAGTGAGCTTGTTGCGTCTTATATAAATCTTCATTATTAAAATTCTAAGGAGCTATCATGAGCGAGCAAAATACCAACCACGAATCGCCTGAGCAAAATGTGGCACATGACAATATTGAACACAGTGACAGTATTTTAGAAGAAACCATGAAAGAGTTTGATCCAAAGCATAACTCAGGTGAAGAGATGACCATCGAAAATGAAATCGATCTCGACACCTTTAAAGCGCGCATCGCTGAACTAGAAGGTGAAGTGAAGCAAGCTAAAGAAGTCACCGCCCGTGCCAATGCCGAAGCTTACAATGCACAAAAACGCATGGAGCAAGAGGCGGATAAGAGTAAGCGTTTTGCCTTGCAGAAATTTGCCAAAGAGCTACTAGAAGTGGTCGATAATTTAGAACGCGCCATCGAAAGCGCCCATGCCGATGACCCTGTTACAGAAGGGGTGAGACTGACGCACAAAGCGTTATTGGACGTATTAAATAAGAACGGCGTCGAAATGGTTGACCCACAAGGCGAGAAATTTAATGCTGATTTGCACGAAGCTGTCGGTATCGATGAAGAAGCAGAGGCTGATACTGTCGGTACTGTATTACAAAAAGGTTATAGCTTGAACGGTCGTTTATTACGCCCAGCCATGGTACGTGTTGGGCAGTAGTACTAAAAATTGGATTTTTAGTGTGCTAAACCCTACTATTATTAAGGGTTTTCACAAAAAGTCACACGAAAGACAAATTTTGCATCATGATTGACTTGAAAAAATCCATAAGTAAACCGATATATATAGCAACAAGAGATCAACCACGGTCTGAATAGATAAATACTTAAAACAAATTAGGAGCAAATAATTATGGGTAAAGTAATTGGTATTGATTTAGGTACGACTAACTCGTGTGTCGCAGTGATGGAAGGTGACAAAGTTAAAGTCATCGAAAATGCTGAAGGTACTCGTACAACGCCATCTATCGTTGCTTATAAAAACGATGAAATTTTGGTGGGTCAGTCAGCCAAACGTCAAGCGGTCACCAATCCAAACAACACGTTGTTTGCGATTAAGCGTTTGATTGGTCGTCGTTTTGATGACAAAGTCGTGCAAAAAGACATCGGCATGGTACCTTACAAAATCGCTAAAGCAGATAACGGTGATGCATGGGTAGAAATTAACGGTAAAAAATTAGCACCACCACAGGTTTCTGCTGAAATCTTGAAAAAAATGAAAAAAACAGCAGAAGACTATCTTGGTGAAACTGTTACTGAAGCGGTTGTAACCGTACCAGCTTATTTTAATGACTCACAACGTCAAGCAACAAAAGACGCGGGTAAAATTGCGGGTCTTGATGTAAAACGTATCATCAACGAACCAACAGCTGCGGCTCTTGCGTACGGTATGGATAAGAAGCAAGGCGATAGCACTGTTGCTGTTTATGACTTGGGTGGTGGTACTTTTGACGTATCAATCATCGAAATCGCTGACGTTGATGGCGAGCAGCAGTTTGAAGTTTTAGCAACCAATGGTGATACATTCCTTGGTGGTGAAGACTTTGACTCAGCATTGATTGATTATTTGGTTGATGAATTCAAAAAAGACCAAGATGTCAATTTGAAAGGTGACTCATTGGCGATGCAGCGTCTAAAAGAAGCGGCAGAAAAAGCGAAAATTGAGTTATCAAGTGCCCAAAGTACTGAAGTGAACTTGCCTTATATTACTGCAGACAGCAATGGTCCTAAGCATTTGGTGGTCACTATCAGTCGCTCAAAACTTGAGAGCTTAACTGAAGAGTTGGTACAACGTACCATGGGTCCTTGTAAGATTGCCCTTGAAGATGCTGGCATAAAAATTGGTGACATCGATGATGTTATCTTAGTTGGTGGTCAGACTCGTATGCCACTGGTACAGCAAAAAGTACAAGAGTTCTTCGGTCAGGAGCCACGTAAAGATGTGAACCCTGATGAAGCAGTAGCGGCAGGGGCTGCGATTCAAGGCGCGGTATTGTCTGGTGAAAAAACAGACGTATTGCTACTTGATGTGACGCCACTAACGCTTGGTATCGAAACGATGGGTGGTGTCATGACACCAGTTATTGAGAAAAACACTATGATTCCTACTAAGAAATCACAGGTATTCTCAACGGCTGAAGACAACCAACCAGCTGTGACCATCCAGGTTTATCAAGGTGAGCGTAAAATCGCTAACCAAAATAAACAGCTTGGTCGTTTTGATTTGACGGATATTCCACCAGCACCACGTGGTCTACCGCAAATTGAAGTTACTTTTGACATCAATGCTGACGGTATCATGAATATCTCAGCAACTGACAAAGGTACGGGTAAAGCGCAAAGCATCCAGATCAAAGCAGATTCTGGCTTGACGGATGAAGAAATCGAGCAAATGGTTCGTGATGCAGAAGCCAATGCTGCAGAAGACGAAAAATTCGCTAACTTAGCGCAAGTTCGTAACGAAGCAGATGGTCGTATTCATGCGGTACAAAAAGCGTTGAAAGACGCTGAAGATAAGGTAACTGCTGAAGAGAAATCAACAGTAGAAGCTGCTATCTCTGAGCTTGAAGCGGTAATGAAAGAAGATGATCATGATGACATCAAAGCCAAGCTTGAAGCATTAGACAATGCTTTCTTGCCAGTTAGTCAGAAGATTTATGCTGACGCAGGCGCAGGTAGCGAGGGCATGGATCCAAGCCAGTTCCAACAAGGCGCGGACAATGCAGCAGATAGTAACCAAGCTGATGATGACGTCGTTGATGCTGAGTTTACTGAAGTAGACGAAGACAAAAAATAATTGTGATTTAGTAACTAAACGCAGTTAAAACAAAAAACGCATCCTTCGGGGTGCGTTTTTTTATGGCTGTTATTTATAAGAAATATCCTACCAGTCTATATCTTGTCTTCATGATTTAAAGGCACTCACTATCAGTACTTCATAAGTCAAATGAACGATAGGCTGACCGTCGTCATCTTGCGCCGAAAAATGTTGCCAATAATCAGACTCAAACTGTTGCAAGCGTGCTTTGGTCCACATAAAGGGCTGGGTACTGTTGGCTTTTACTTGCGTATGATTGGTCGATACGCCCGTCAACTTCATATGTTTTAAGATAGCGTAAGGACTGGCAAACGGTAACTCGAAACGCTGAGTGGACAGTTCAATTTTCTCAAAACCCGCACTAATCAGTGCCAATCGCCACTCAATGATATCGGGATAGTGAAGACCCTGATCCGTTAAAGTCTTTATTTGCAAAAAGTTATTTGGCGTAAAAGTGTTAAACAGTAGTTGACCTCCAGCTCGCAAGCGGCGTGCTGATTGCGCAACAAAGTTTAAGGGGTCATCAAACCACTGCACTGCATTGGCACTGATTATCAAGCTATGCTCATCCTCAAAGCCCATCGTTTCAGCATCGCCAATTGCTATGTCAGCATTGGGCAATATGGATTGTAAAGTAGCCGCTTGTTCAGCGCATAATTCATTGATCAGCCAATATTGACTTTGAATGTGTGCTGCGAGTAGACGGGTCATTTGACCAGTTCCTGCACCGACTTCAAGCACACTATCGTGTTCAGTGTGAGTGAGTTTGTCTATTAAATATTGACAGACTTGCTGCTGAACATTGGCATGCTGATCATAGTCGCTGGCATTGGCAAAATGGCGAGCGATGGTTTGTTTTCTGGTGCTAAAGTTATCAGGCGTGGCGAGTGTTTTCATACGGTTTATTATATCCAAGTGAGCCAATTATCAATCGATAGCAGGACTGACGTCGCTGATGTATAACAACAGATTTATAATTGTTGTATCAATTGTTCGCAGTCTTCATCTGTCAGCTGGGCATTCATCACCAAACGGATACGAGCGGTGTTTGCAGGCACAGTGGGTGGCCTGATAGGCAGGGCGTAAAAACCTGCTGCTTGCAATTGTTGTGCTTTGGCAAGCGTGCTGGCATTGTCACCCAAGATGTAAGGCACAATCGGTGATTCATAGTGTGGATGCTGGGTGTTCTGGGACACACGGTATCTTGGGTCGATGGCTTGACTAAGCTTGGTAGACAACCGCGCTAAATGCGCCCGTTGATTATTTAGCATTGGCATTTTTGCTAAAATAAATCGCGTCCATGCGTGATTGATAGGGGGTAGTGCAGTACTAAAAATTAGTGGACGCATGCGGTTAATTAGCCATTGCTTGACGACATCATCGCACATGATATAAGCACCCACCGAGGCAAACGCTTTGCCAAAAGTACCGACCAAATAGTCAATATCAGCCAATGTCTGCGTTTCTTCCGCTAGCCCCAATCCTGTATGACCTAATACACCGATGGCATGAGCCTCATCGACATACAGTTCGATACGAGCATCGCTAGCTTTTAATTGTACCAGTTGACATAAATCCGCACGATCACCATCCATACTAAAGATGCTCTCAGTGACAATAATGATGCGCTCAATGTCTGGCGCTGCTTGCTCAATAAACATAGCCAAATGTTCATAATCATTGTGACGATAACGACGATAGCTGACAAGTTTGCTTTGGCTCAACCGCAACCCATCGATAATGCTGGCATGTACCAGTTTGTCAGCCAGAATAAGTGTTTTGACTGGCAAGGTTGTCAGGGCTGGCAATATACCAAGATTGGCATGATAGCCGCTATTCAATACCAACACCGATTTTGAGGCAGAGATATCACGTTTGCCGATAGCGGTTTGATACCATTCCTGCAACTCAGACTCTAGCGCTTGTAGCTGTGCATCATTTCCAGTGAGCAAACGTGAGGACGTCGCACTCATTTTAGGCATTTGTGCGACTGATAGCAGTGTTAGTTGACTGAGAAATTCGTTTTGTAATTCGGTGTCGCCGCCTAAGCCCAAATAATCGTTACTGGCGATATTGAGTAAGGTTTTACCCTCGCTAATAACGTATCGCCCATGATGTTGGAGATTGGGTAATTGACGATATTGTTGGGTGGCTTTGAGTGCTGTAAGCGCTTCTTGTAGGCGGCTAGTTATACGTCCAGTCATTATTTTTACCTTAAAATATTCGGTATCTCTTATTTTTTTATGCTTATTTCTGTTAGAAAGGCGATGAAATGAGTAGGGATTATTGCATAAACTCAGTGGTTGTAACAAAAGATTTCATATCTTTGCCTTTGTAACCCAAGCACTGATAAATACTTGCAAATCTTAACTCTCATACCATCAAACACTGACAGACGACTTGAAATAGTTTGTTACTATATACCCATCGTTAGCAAACAAGGCGATAGGGCTATAAAAGCCAATATAAATAGATAACTTGTTTGTCCAAATTGATTTTAAGGAGCTAATAATGAAAACTCTACAAAAAACGCTACTTGCACTAGCAGCTGGTTCTTTGTTAACTGTTGGCGCACAGGCCGCTACTTCTTATAGCAACGGTTACACTGGTCAGCCGTATGTCGGCGTCAAAGTCGGTCAGTTTGATCTAGATATCGAAAATGCAGATGATCCAACTGCTTATGGTGTCTACGGTGGTTATAACTTCGATCAAAACTTTGGTGTCGAAGCAGAGTATGTAGGTTCAGATGATGCTGATTACAAAAATGGTGATCTTGATGCCAAAACTTATGGCGCATATGGTACGGCACGCTACCAGTTCCCAAATACTGGCTTATACGCTAAAGGTAAGCTAGGGGTTGCTAAAACTGAAGTAGAAGGTGATTACACCGTTGGTCCAGCTAAAGTTTCGAAATCTAGCAGCGACACAGGTCTTGCTGGTGGTGTAGGTCTTGGTTACTCAGTGAATCCTAACTTTGGTGTCGAAGCTGAATACTCAATGATGGACAGTGATGTCGATGCCAAGCTACTTACTGTTGGTGCTCAGTTGAAGTTCTAAAGCCAAAACGATTTATCAGCTAAATGAGTGAGAGAAGATGGCAACAATAATCTTTTCTCATCCAGATACTTTACAGACAAATAATTAAAAATATAACCCTAGGGGAATACTATGAAAACTTTACAAAAAACGTTACTTGCATTAGCAGCTGGTTCTTTATTAAGCATGGGTGCACAAGCTGCCGTATCTTATGGCAACGGTTACACTGGTCAGCCATACGTTGGTGTAAAAGTCGGTCAATTTGACTTAGATGTAAACGGCGCTGACAAGCCAACCGCTTATGGTGTCTATGGTGGTTACAACTTTGATCCTAACTTTGGTATCGAAGCAGAATATGTAGGTTCAGGCGATGCCGATTATTATAACGGTGATATCGATGCCAAGAGCTATGGCGCGTATGGTACTTATCGTTATCAGTTCCCAAATACTGCGCTATATGCCAAAGGTAAGCTAGGTGTTGCTAAGACTGAAATCGAAGGTAACTATATCGTTGAAGACTCTAATAGAAAAACTATTTCTAACGATGATACCAGCCTTGCAGGTGGTGTAGGCCTTGGTTATTCGGTTAACCCAAACTTCAGTGTTGAAGCTGAATATGACATGTTAGGTAGCGACGCAGATCTTATGACTGTTGGTGCTCAGCTAAAATTCTAAGTTTTTGATTAGCAGTATGATAACTAAAAAACGCACCCTTCGAGGTGCGTTTTTCTGTACGATAAAAAGCACTGTAAGCGTCACTAAAAAAGAGTGCATTCGAAATAATATTCTGTTAATATCTTGAATTCGACAATAGTTCAGCTAACTTATATGCTCTGTTATTTTCATTAAGATGGTATTTTTAGTTTTATTTAACAGGAAGATATATGAATACTTTACAAAAAGCTTTGATCGTCCTATCAGTTGGCTCTTTATTGAGTGTCAGCGCGCAAGCGGCAGTTAACTATGCAGGTCAGCCGTATGTTGGCGTAAAAGCTGGTAAGTTCATGGTAGATGCTGATGATCTAGATGATCCTACTGCTTATGGTATTTATGCTGGTTATAACTTTGATCCTAACTTTGGTGCTGAAGTTGAATATGTAGGCTCTAGTGACACTGATGTTGATACAGGTACCAGACTTCTTAAAGGTGAATATGACCTTAAAACTTATGGTGCTTACGGTACTTACCGTTATCAATTCCCTAATACTGGTTTATATGCCAAAGGCAAGTTAGGTTTTGCTAAAGCTGAGATTGATGCGTCTTTAAGTGACGTACTTGGAAACACTGTTAGTGAAAGCGATAGCGATAGTGGTATTGCTGGTGGTATTGGTTTGGGTTATAACTTTAACCCTAGCATGAGCGTTGAAGCTGAATATGATTATGTCGCTGAAGATATTACTCTATTGACTTTAGGTGCTCACATTAAGTTTTAATAAGTTGATTAAAGAAAAAAGAAACGATCGCTTTGGCGGTCGTTTTTTTATGCTCTAAGTTTTAGTATGTTTTTCTCATATTTTCCGAAGTATACACATCATATATTGATGATTTTTAAGAAATTATTAACACCAAAAATGTGCTACATTAAAAGTTAGAATGATAAAGATAGGGAATGTAGTGATGATGGAGATGCTGTGGATGATTGAACCTTGGCATTGGTTAGTCTTAGGTTTTATATTGCTGATCATTGAGATGTTTGTGCCGACATTCGCCAGCCTTTGGTTTGGTGCTGCTGCCATCATCGTTGCCGCGCTTTCGTGGCTAATGCCTATTTCTGTCTCTGTGCAAATTATTATTTGGTTGGTGCTTTCTGCCATATTCTTGCTGGCATGGTTCAAGTTTATTAAACCCTTATCAGTAGATCGCACCAAAGCAGGCTTGGGTGGTAGTGTTATCGTTGGTGAAACTGGCATGATTATCGTCCAGCCGCAGCCAGATAGAGCGGGCACCGTCAGATTCAGTGTTCCTATTGTTGGGGCAGCCGAGTGGATGTGCCGCACTACGGGTGAGCCAGTGGCGGTCGGCGATCGAGTGGTGGTGACCGATATTGTCGGTAATGAGCTGATTGTGAGCAGTATGAAATCGCAGGCAGCGATTAATAAAGATATGCAATTATAATAATAGGGAAGAATTATGGAAAGCTTCAGCATTGTCATGGTGGTTTTGGTTGCACTGGTTGTCTTTACGGTTTTCAAAGGCGTTCGAATCGTGCCGCAAGGCTATAAGTGGGTGGTGCAGCGATTGGGCAAATATAGCCAAACACTAGAGCCGGGTCTCAACCTTATTATTCCTTTCGTTGATGATGTCGCTTATAAAGTGACGACCAAAGACATTGTTCTTGATATTCCCTCACAAGAGGTCATTACGCGAGACAACGTTGTTATCATTGCCAATGCCGTGGCTTATATAAATATCGTGCGCCCAGATAAGGCCGTTTATGGCATTGAAGATTATGAATATGGTATTCGTAATTTGGTGCAGACGTCACTACGTTCAATTATCGGTGAGATGGATCTTGATAGTGCATTGTCTAGCCGTGATGAAATCAAAATGAAACTAAAGCATGCGATATCAGAAGATATTGCGGACTGGGGTATCACCCTAAAGACAGTAGAAATTCAAGATATTAATCCATCGCAAACGATGCAAGCATCAATGGAAGAGCAGGCGGCGGCAGAGCGTCTACGCCGTGCGACAGTGACTCGTGCTGATGGTCAAAAGCAAGCGGCTATCTTGGAAGCAGATGGACGTCTAGAGGCGTCACGTCGTGATGCCGAAGCACAAGTGGTATTGGCGAGAGGTTCTGAAGAGTCTATTCGCTTGATTACTAATGCAATGGGCGAGGAAGAGATGCCTATTGTCTACTTACTTGGTGAGCAATATATTAAGGCGATTCGTGAGCTGGCAGAGTCTGACAATGCAAAAATGGTGGTATTACCTGCTGATATTTTAAGTACTATCAAAGGTATGGTGGGTGACAAGCTTAAGGTTTAATAAGTAATGTGTAGCCATGTGTTATAGCATTAACTCTTAAAATGGTCAGTGAGCTTATTGGGCGCTGGCTATTTTTTCGACTGTCAATTGTGCTGAACGCTACATCTAATAAATAACTCATATGGTTCGTTTAACAAGAATAAAATATATATCAGGGATAAAAAATGACGATACAAAATATTAATACAGAAATCATTCAAACAAAAGACTTTATCCAAGGCACGGCACTACCTTATACCGTGCTCGATGATACGCATATCAATGCTGGGTATCCTGAGAGGAAGCTTGAGATTAGAGGGGGTGGTTTTGGCTCAGATGCAGCGGCTCATCCAACCAATGCCAAGCAATTTTATGTGCTCACCGATCGCGGTCCCAATGCGGATTTCGAAGGTAGTGCAGGCACGGGTAAACAGTTTTTAGTACCTGACTATACACCGCGCATCGGACTGTTTGAGCTACAAGCAACTGGGCAAATTATTAAGATCAAAGAGATACTGCTAAAGGACGCAAATGGCAATCCTATCTCTGGGCTACCGAATCCACAAGCACTCGGCGGAACTAATGAAGTCCCTTACGATGTCGACGGCCAGCCGATGACCATGAATCCCAATCTACCTTTTGATGCAGTGACCAATCCTATCAAAAACGATATCAATGGTTTAGATCCTGAAGGTCTTGCTGCGCTCACGGATGGTAGTTTTTGGATCAGTGATGAGTATGGTCCTCATTTGGTTCATTATAATGCGCAGGGGGTGGAGATTGAGCGTATCAATGCCTTTGCGAGCGATGAGCGCAATAATGTAATGGCTAATGGTCAGCCGATTTTACTACCAGCAGAATTTACCAAACGTCGTGCAAATCGTGGTATGGAGGCATTAACGATTATTCCAGATCAGAGCACACTGGTGGGTATTATGGAGTCTTCTATGGACAACCCTGATCAGTCAGGTCGTGTCTCTAGTTTGACGCGCATCGTCACTATCAATCTATACTCTGGTCAAATAGCACAGTATTTGTATCGTCTCGATCATGCTCACCATGTGACTTCGGGTATCGTTGCGATTAACAATCACGAGTTTTATTTGATTGAACATGATCGCAAGTTTCCGCTGCAAGACAAGTCTGCGCAAAAGCTCATTTATAAAATTGACCTCTCGCAGGCGACTGATATTGAGAATATTTTAAATACAGATAATATCAAGCAAGATCATGTATTGGGTTTAACGATCAATGGACAAACGCTTGAGCAGCTTATTGCAGCCGATGAAAAAAATTGGCAATTGCTGAAGGAATTAGCAATCAAACCAGTCAAGAAAACCTTGGTGGTCGACGTTCTCGCGACTGTAGAGTATCCGCATGATAAGTTAGAAGGTTTGTGGTTGCGTCAAGATGGCTCATTGGGTCTACTAAACGACGATGACTTTGCGATGACGGATTCAATGATTGCCAACGCTAAAAGCACAATTGAGCAAAAATATTTGGACAGTGAAAAAACGATAGAAGATGCAAATAGGCTATATATGGTGATGCCTTCTGAATGTGGTGATGGCTACTGAGTAGGCTAGGGCATGTCCTCAATTCAATTGATCATACCTAAACGGGCTAAAAATGGCTAAATTTTGCCAAACATCGTTAAATAGCTGGTTAATATCCCGATATTATCTGCGCTATTTTCCTCGTTTGACTGCAATTTATCTCATTTTTATCACCATTTTTGAAACGAGGACACGCCCTAGAGGTATTTTTCGTCAATCATCAGCTTTATTAAACACCATAAAAAAGACCTCAAGTGAGGTCTTTTTTATGACTGCTTTTAATTTGTGGAATCACTCAATCAAATAACTTTTGAGAAACGATTCTTATGTTTTTTCTCAAGGTATTCATCAAATACCATGGCGACGTTACGACCTAATAAGCGACCTTTTGGTAGTACGCGAATACCAGCCGCGTCCATATCGATGAGCTTGTCTTCTTGCATGGCGCCAAGCTGTTGAATCTCATTGATAAAGTAAGTGATGGCATCGATACCAAATTTTTGATTGACGTCTTTAAAATCGATATAGTCGTGACAGAGTAGATTCATAATCACATATTCACGCAAGCGATCTTTGATAGATGTTTTGATGACTTTTACCGCAGGCATGGCAGCCGAGTTACTTTGTGCAGCATCGATGCTCGCTTGATAAACTGACAAATCTGTATCATTTTGCAAAATATAGCGGGTATTGGCATTGGCAATTTGACTGATAGAGGAGACGCCGAAGCCCAATAAATCACAATCGCCCATGATGGTATAACCTTGAAAGTTACGATGCAGTTTGCCCTCACGCTGCGCCACGGCTAATTCATCATCAGGCTTGGCGAAGTGATCAATACCGATATATTGATAGCCAGCTTCGGTCAGCGTATTGATGGTATTGCCAAGCATCGTCAGCTTGGCTGCTGGGTCTGGCAAATCGGCTTCTTTAATCTGGCGCTGGGCCTTAAAACGTTCTGGCAAGTGCGCGTAATTGAATACAGACAAGCGATCCGGCGACATCTCGATGATACGGCGCACCGTCTTATTCAAGGTTGCGGGTGTTTGATGCGGCAAGCCATAAATTAGGTCGATATTGATAGAGTGAAAACCTAGATCCCGCGCCTCATTTAACACATTTTCAATGAGCTCTGCTGAATGTACACGGTTGACGGCGATTTGTACCGTTTCATCGAGGTCTTGTACACCTAAACTGACACGGTTAAAGCCAAGGTTGCGCAATACTTTCAATGTCTCGCCACTCAGCTCACGTGGGTCAATTTCAATAGAGTAATCGCCTTTGTCTTCAGGTAAGAATTCAAACTGAGTTTGTAAAAACTGCCACAGTTGAACCATTTCTTCATCACGCAAAAATGTTGGCGTACCCCCACCCAAATGCAGCTGTTTAACGAGGGGTTTGCTACTACCTTCTGGGACAGGTAGCAGGCGGCGTTTGTGCTTAATCTCAGCGATTACATACTGCAAATAATCGCCTGAGTCGCTATTTTTCTTGGTGATAATTTTATTGCAAGCGCAGTAATAGCAGAGGTGACGACAAAAAGGAATATGAAAATATAAAGACAGTGGTGCACGAGCTTCACGGTTCTGAAGGATCTTTGCCTCAAGACCAACAGAGATGGGTGAGAACTCTAAAGCGGTCGGATAAGAGGTATAACGTGGTCCTGAACGATTGTATTTATTAATAATCGCTTCATCAAAGGCAGGTAGCTGCTTACTCATCATACTGCCACGCGTACTGGCATAAGGACTTTCTGATTGCATAACAGGGCGTGTCGTGGTCGGTTGCTCTCCTGCACGATTGTAAGGTTGCTGAGTATTTGATTCTGAATGTTCTGTCATGCGGTACTCCTCGTTTTGACCTTGAGTATTACTGTTCTTACATCTCTAACGACCAAATATCTGAAAGCCAGTAGGTGTTTGATAGATGGTTAATAACCATAATAGGTCTGTTATCAATAATAATTTTCACAGCGCTATATGCTGCTAACTTGATAGCTATCAATAAGCACTAGTATAACAAATCCTTGTTTGCAGTGGGGTGGTCGGCGAGTTTTCTTATATACAAACTGTCTATGATAAGTCAATTTGGTTTTGGCAATTATACTCATACCCCTCTTGCGGTTAGCTGGCTAAGTGCTAGCATCATGATGAATCGACGATATTCAAACAGGCTGCTTCCATAGAATAAAAAAGACCTCAGCATATATCTGAGGTCTTTTTATCCCTAATTTAAGTTATCATTAATTTAAGTTACGTCAAACTTATTCTTTTAGCTGGATTTTATTGCCAACGGCTTGCTTGCTAACGTCATTAGCATTGAAGGGTAGGCGAATCCATTCTTTAGCTGAATAGCGACGACTCTGGTCACGATGGAACGGTCGAGTAGTATCAGAAGCTTGCGAGTAACCTAGTAAGGCTTCTGCTACAGGGCCACCGCTATCAAAGGTAACGCTTTGCATATATGTTGGACCAAAATTAATGAGGTAGTTTGCGCCATCATTA
Source organism: Psychrobacter sp. 1044 (assembly GCF_904846525.1). GTDB lineage: Bacteria > Pseudomonadota > Gammaproteobacteria > Pseudomonadales > Moraxellaceae > Psychrobacter. The sequence continues at coordinate 17,003 of NZ_CAJHAZ010000018.1, forward strand.
GCGCTTGTGCCTCTCGTTTCTGCAACATTGAATACACCTTCACGACCAAAGCCACCATGCATAGCAATACGCTCGTCGTTTTTATTAGCATCAACGATATACTGCAAATCAGATAAAGACGCATCAAGAGCGATGTTTTTATCTTGGAAGAACTTAATGGAATCTCCTAAAGCAGTACGTGTATCCGCACTAATAATTAAACCACGAGGCGTATTGACTGGGTCTTTTGCATCAAATTTAACACTGAATATCGTATCCGTCGTTTCATTAAAGTCCACATTACGCCAAAACTCTCTAAAGACATGAGCGCCTTTGCTATCTAAATTATTACGACGATCCCAATTACTCAAGATATTACAAGCATTGGTTGCATCAATAGTAGAGCCACCTGTCAAAGGCATGCTAGCATTCGCTCGACAATCTGCTAATACGTCGTCGAGTACCAACTCAGCGACATAACTGCGGTTACCATAGACGACCTTTTGCATATTGTTTAAATTGAAGTTAGTACCGCCCAAGTTATCTTTATTACTGAATCGATCTTGTATTTGAACCAGTCCCATACGTGAGCGCATAAGTAAGGGAACACCGGCTGCTGGAGTAGCACCTAAGAAGGGAGCTAAACGACGACGTAGGAGCGGTGAAAATCCAGTCAGTGGTTGCTCTAAATTGCTTAACCAATAGCTATCATTCGAGTTAGCAACATAATCATCGCGGATCAAGAAAGGTAAGTTTGAGCGCCCAAAGATACCTGCTTGCGGTGAGTCTGTATCAACTCCCCATTCACAGGCAGCGGTACTACCGTTCAGTGCTGGCAAGTCAGAGGCAATTAACGCACCAAGGAAGGGGCCAGATGCAGCACTACTACAAGCTTCAAGCTTAGCTTTGGTCACATTTGGTACAGTTGAGATGTCAGCATAGAGTGCCTTACCATTACGGTCGGTAGCAATAGTATTAACAAACCCAAGACCAAGGACGCTTTGCATTCTATCGACTAAGTCCTCAACGCTCGTAGCCTTATTCATACTACGCCATTGATTGAGTGCTCTTGGGTTTTCAGAGGCGGCATCACGGATAGTATAAGCTAGATTATTAGCGCCCCATGCTGGTAATTGACCATTGAGTAAATTGACCGCTAACATCGGTCCATATTGTGAGACATAAATATTGTGAACCTGCGTCTGATTATTTGGTAGCTGAATAGTGACAGGAACGGTTTCGATATCGCGCTGCTCAGTCACACCAGCGCTATTAGTATAATTGTATTTGAGAGGATATCCATCAACTAAGCTAAGCTGATAAAGCGTAAAACGTTTGGCAGTGGATACGGTATGGCTCCAAGCCACGTCTTTATTAAAACCGATGTTAGGGAAAGGCTGACCTTGTTGAGCCGCACCCATCACATCCAGCTCACCTGGCATCGTTAAGTGAAATTGATAGAAGCGTTGGACGCCATCCCATGGCTCATGCGGATTGCCATACATGACCCCGCTACTAGTACCAGTCACCTCCTTACCAAAGGCATAGGCATTACTACCGCCACTCATCGCATTAATCGTATCCATATTGAATGCAGGTGCTGACTCTACGACAGGGTTTGCGACTGGAACACTACGCATTCTTGAGCTACCCTGAATGCCAGAAATAGAGGGCGGTGCCGCTGCTACAATGGGACCGACGAAATTAGATAAGCCACCACGTAGATTGGCTTTACCGTAGACCGTCAATAAATCATCGAGAGTAATCTCGCGTACCCATTCAGCATTGGCACAAGCAGGATCGATATTAGCCACGCCTTTGTCACGTAGATAACGGCTATAGCCTGCTGCATAACCTGTCACAGCATCAATGACTTCAGGGTCTTGAGCTGCTAAAAATTCAGCTTTTCGCTTGTCAGTGTTGTACCACGTATAAAAAGCATCGCTAGCCAAATTACCGTCAGCACCTAGATACAGCATACTCTGACCGCTAGCGACTACAACTTCACGCGCTAGTGAGCAGAAATTATCTTCTGCGAATGCATAACCGACGCCATAACCAAGGCCTTTGTAATCCTTTGCGGTGATGTGTGGTATACCGAACTCAGTGCGCTGAATATCGGCTTCATAATTAGTGGAAGGGGGTATGACATCATCGTCATTGAAACTATTGTCGCTGTCTGAGCAGCCGAATAGTCCTAAAGAGACTGCTACTGTCAGTAGCGTGAGTGTGGGCACACGCCGATTATGCGTCTTTATGCTCATAAGCTTATCCGTCCATGGTAGTAGGTGTTATATAAAGTAGGTGTTATATAAATCTGCAGCAAAAAGCCGCCAGCAAACTTTATATGATCAATAAAATCCTTTTATTGCCAATACTCTTGCTAATCTTTAATGCTTTGTAGCGCGATTAAAATTATCCAATACGTTAATAACGTGGTTAACAGGCGTGAGAATCTTTGGATAATCTTTGGGGCAGCATAGCCGAATAAGACTGAGCGAAAGAGCATCCGTTTATCATATAACAACTGTTGATAACTATGCTAGTAAATAAAATGAGACAAGGAAACACGACATTTGCGCACTGATACATAATACTCTATTATCAATTATTCCCTATATTAGGAAAATGCTGATGTCGTTTGCCCAAGTCTATACTCGTTCAGTCGTCGGACTGCATGCGCCCAAGGTCATTATTGAAGTGCATCTGTCGCAAGGGTTGCCAGCATTGACCATCGTCGGTTTGCCGGAGGCGGCGGTACGTGAGAGTAAAGACCGTGTACGCTCTGCGATTCTGAACTCTGGCTTTCAATTTCCTAATCGTCGTCTTACTATCAATTTAGCCCCCGCTGATTTGCCTAAAGATGGCTCGCGTCTTGATTTACCGATTGCTATCGGAATCTTGGCAGCCAGTGATCAGTTGGATCCAGAAGTATTATCAGGGTTTGAGTTTATCGGTGAGTTAGCGCTCAATGGGAATTTACGGCAAGTGACAGGCAGCTTAGCGGTGGCACGAGCGATCAAAGCTGAGGCGCTGGCATCCAAAGTATTGCAGGTGGCAAATATCACTGAACAGGAGCTGAGCGAACCGCAGCCAAAACCACAAACACCGCAGCTTATCGTACCGATTGATAATGGTGCTGAGGCTAGCCGTGTGGATGGCGTGACGATACTAGCCGCGCAAAGCTTAAAGACAGTTTGTGACCACTTACAGTCGTTAGCCAATCCAAGCGCAGCCTATGAATCTTTGGACGTTGTACAACCCAGTCCAGCACAGCAGCATGTTGGCTATCAAGTGGATTTGGCTGATGTCAAAGGACAGCATCATGCACGGCGCGCGCTAGAGATTGCCGCTGCTGGTGGTCATTCGCTGTTATTTACAGGGCCACCCGGCTCAGGCAAAACGTTAATGGCGTCACGGCTGCCGACCATATTGCCGGATTTGAGTGATGAAGATGCATTAGAGGTTGCCAGCACTTATTCAGTGGCAGACAGCGATTACGATTATGGGACAAGACCGTTTAGGCAGGTTCATCACACTATATCAGCCGTGGCTTTGGTGGGTGGTGGCTCACGACCAAAACCGGGTGAAATTACCCTTGCCAATAAAGGCGTATTGTTCCTTGACGAATTGCCAGAGTTTGATCGGAGTGTGCTCGAGGTATTGCGTCAGCCATTAGAAGCCAAGCAAATCACTATTAGCCGTGCCAACTCGCAGATGACTTTTCCAGCAAATTTCCAATTGGTCGCTGCCATGAATCCATGTCCATGCGGCTATGATGGCGATACCTCAGGGTGTTGTCGCTGCCGACCTGAACAGATTAAACGTTACCAAGACAAACTTTCAGGGCCGCTATTAGATCGCATTGATTTGCATATCACTGTACCTGCGCTGCCAATTGCCGACTTGCAAAATGCTCAAGCTGGCGAAACCTCCGAACAAGTGCGCGTTCGAGTCATTGCCGCACATAAACGTCAGATGCAGCGGCAACAAAAGGTCAATAATGAGCTTAGCCCTAGCGAGATTGATAAATATATCCAACTAGGAGAGGGTGAACAGCAACTATTACAGCTCGCTCAGCAGCGTCTGAATTTATCGGCACGCGGTTATCATCGAGTATTGCGAGTGGCGCGTACCATTGCTGATTTGGCTGACAGTATCGATATTACAAGCGCTCATGTGTCTGAGGCGCTCAGTTATCGGAGCAAATAATGATTTCAAAGAATGGCTTAAATGAATCATTCTAATGTTCAAATTTTAGCTGTCTATCTTATAATTTTTGAAAATATATTCTACTAATGCCGCAAAATCATCAAAGGCTTCGGTAGGGTTTAACTCACGAATGTCTTGCCCATAGTTATAGCCATAAGACAATCCAAGCGTATCCATATTAGCATTTTGTCCGGCTAAGATATCGTTTCTAGAATCGCCAATCATCACAGCTTGTTCTGGAGTGACGTTCAACGCTTTACAGACATGCAGTAGCGGTGCTGGATCAGGCTTTTTAGTTGAGAGACTATTACCGCCTAATACTTCACTGAATAAGTCCTGCCAGCCAAAGGATTGCAATATTTTCGGTACAAAACGAATCGGTTTATTGGTCACTAAGGCCAGCGTAAATCCTGCCGCTTTTAGCTTTTTTAGTCCGCTATCGACATCTGGGTAAGCAACGGTTTTGCTACCACTGAGATTTTTGTAAGCCTCAAAAAACAGGTGCTCTGCGTGATTGGCTTCCTCGACCGTAAACTCGCCTTCTAACACCTCTACCTTACCTACTAGTGCGCGCTCTACCAGCAATCTTGAGCCGTTGCCTATCCAGTTTCGTATGGTCTCGATAGGGTAAGTCTCTTTGCCCAGCATGTTTAACATCGCATTAGTCGCATCAGCCAAATCTGGCACACTATCAATGAGCGTGCCATCGAAATCAAAAATCAAAAGTTGCTTAATATCTACAGTCATTATTATTTGCCCACGCTATCAATTTTATACTTCTTTGGAGTATTAGCTCCAAGCCCTCATTACCTTAGCACAGCAAATCATGAATTCAATTATTTAACAGTCTGTCATTATAGATATTTCTATCTTTTCAGACTAAGGGTAATGTTTTATTGATATGTTTCATGCTTATTCAACCTCTTTATAACGTTCGCGATGCTCAGCTTTCATTCTTAAATAATCTTCGTTCTCACGACACTCGTCCCATTTTTGTTTAAATATGCGCGCTGACTCTGCTTTGACTGGGTCTTCGATTTGTCGTGGCAACTCTTCGCGACCATGTGCGCCGCTTTGACCTTTTTTATCATCGGGCACTGGCCCTTTGTATTTTTTGCCGCCTTTGTGATTGGCATAACGACGGGCGCGGGTATAGCCCATTTGAATAAATTTGCGCGCCATATCAGCACCCACAAAGTCATCGGCCGCCAGATAATCTAAAAACATCTGATAAATTGTCTCGCTGCTCTCAAGCGCAATATCAGGGGTCGCAAAGCGCCAGTGTGGCAGGATTTCGGATTTGTATGGCTCTACCAGTAATACGCCTTGCTCGCCGCGCCCGACCCGATACAGCTCTGGCTGCGCGCGTAAATCTAGGTTTTTATAATCCAAATCGTAATCGAACGCTCTCATCGCTTTTCCCTATTAGTATTCGTCATCTGTCAAATTTATCATTATCAATGCTATCGAGTATACTGAGCGCCGCTGTCTAAAAAACAGCACAAAAATGTTATGCAACCGTGATAGTAAGCGTTTAGCATAGAGAATAGAATCAATCATTGAGCAGGTCTGAGTAGGTTAAAGTTATGACAGTTAATAAAAACATCCTCAATAGCATCAGTCTAGCTGGCTCGATTTTTACGATGTCGTTAAAAAGTATATTTATGATATCGGTGCTGCTGCTCATCAGCGTATTAAGCACCAATGCTGCCCATAGCGCATGGTTTGAGCGGTTGATTCCGCAAGGAGAAACTTATACGGTACGTGAGATAGATCGTGATTTGGCGTTCGTGATTGATGGTTTCATTTATGATGCGCGCACGTCTTGTTTTTTAGCAGTGGGCGATCGGGTGATATTTTTTGAAGGGCGTCATGGTATCGATTACCGCGCGACGGTTTATGACTTAGACTCGCGTGAACGTTGCGAGGTGTTGTTAAGAAGACGTTTGTCATAAGCTATTAGACTTATTTCAGAACGGGATATAAGCATAAAAAAAGCCCCAAACAGCAATGTTCGGGGCTTTTTAGAATTCTTAAACGAATGGTGGCTCGAGGCAGGTTCGAACTGCCGACACACGGATTTTCAATCCGTTGCTCTACCGACTGAGCTATCGAGCCGTCTTCGTTGAGGCGCTATTAAACTAAATATAGACGTTGCTGTCAAGTAGTTTTTGCATAATAGAAGATAAATAATCAAATATTGGCAAAATTAACTGTTTCTGCTCTCGATTTAGTCTTTAACACGCAGTAAATCATACTCGCTCATGATACGGTGAATATCCGCATCGGCAGGGACAAACTCACGGACGCCTTTTTTTATCTCAGCATCATAGACCAGTTTGATGAATTTGGCATCGATAGCGCGACCGCGATTTTGCTGATGTACCGTTAAATATTGCAGACGCTTGGCGTCGGTTTGCCCATCATCAAAACAGGCAACCGCAGCGATAGGCTTGTCATTAAACATACCGACATACAGACATTGCCCGCGCTTAAAACCCTGCTCAACGATATTCAATACCTCGAGACCGTCAGGCTGCGCGTCATCGCTATCGTACAATGCCTGCAAGCGCTCTGCTAGCTCATTGTCACGCGCAGGTTTTTTGATAAGTGGTGCATCCAAGCTATTAATGGCGATCGCTTCTAAAGGCATAGCAGTTCCTATAAGCAGAGGGTTTTTATCGTATAAAGTAGCAGTATGACACAGCACAAAGTTATAACACGGCAAAAGTCATAGAAAGTAGGCTGTAGAATATGATATCTAAAAGTCAGTGCAAATCATGATTAATAATACTGAACACACTATTTTAGCAGAATGAGGTAATTTTGTGCGTGGTTTACCGCTTGGTCGTGGCAGTAAATGTTAGGGTTTGCTATGATGAGGCTAGATGATATTTAGTACGTACAAACTCTAATACCTTGATATCTTTTGTATATATCATTTTCTACTACATTTTTTGCTAGCGCTGACCCAGACACTAGTAAAATATTTAAACATGTTTTGCCTTATTTATTGACCGCTTTTCACTGATAAAAACTGATAGAGAGTAGCCATGACAGCCAATGCAATGACGACTGCTGATACACCTGAGCAAAATGCACCAAAAAACCTAAATCTACATGGTCGCCCTGAACGTATTGCGACCGTTGAGCGCATTACTGCTGAGACCCAAGTGACTTGTACCGTCAATCTTGATGGTACGGGTCAAGGAGTTGTAGATACTGGCGTACCGTTTTTGGATCATATGATTGACCAAATCAAGCGTCACGGTTTGTTTGACTTAGAGATTAAATGCAACGGTGATACCTTTATCGATGACCATCATAGCGTTGAAGACACTGGTATTACCCTTGGGCAAGCATTTAACAAAGCATTGGGCGATAAAAAGGGCATTCGTCGTTATGGGCACTTTTATGCGCCGCTAGATGAGGCATTGACCCGCGCTGTCGTCGATCTATCAGGACGTCCGGGTTTACACATGGACATTCCCTTTACCCGTTCGCATGTCGGTAATTTCGATGTTGACCTGTTTAGTGAATTCTTTTATGGTTTTGTGAACCATTCTTGGATGACGGTGCATTTAGACAATCTAAAAGGCAAAAACAGCCATCACCAAATCGAGTCTACCTTTAAAGCGTTTGCTCGTGCGTTACGTATGGCTTGCGAATATGATGAGCGTGCGTTAAATACATTGCCATCGACCAAAGAGGCTTTCTAAGGCGCATTTAAGGCTCTTCTACGGTGTCAGTCAAGCTTGGCGTACTAGTTGTACAGCCTGCGCTTGACTTCCTTGTAGAAAAACCTTATCTACACCTTGGTAATAGCCAATAATATAAATAGTATAGTAATCAAAATATCTAAAATGAGAACCAATTGATGACTAAAGTAGCACTATTAGATTATGGCATGGGCAACTTGCACTCTGCTAGTAAAGCACTATCGGTAGTCGGGGCAGACGTCTCTATCACCAATGACCCAAAAGTCGTCGCTGCGGCAGACAAGATTGTCTTCCCCGGTGTCGGTGCGATGCGTGACTGTATCGCTGGCATGCATGAAGCAGGGATTGATGACGTCATACGCCATGCGGTGTTTAACAAGCCTGTCATGGCTATTTGTGTGGGCATGCAGGCATTGTTTGAGCAGTCCGCTGAAAATGGTGGTACAGACTGCTTGGGTATCTTAAACGGCACTGTAGAAGCATTTGACCCTACGTGGAAAGACAAGCAGGGCGCAACTATAAAAGTACCGCACATGGGCTGGAACACCATTAGCGGTATGGATTTTGACCATCCATTGTGGCATGGTATTCAAAACAACGCGCATTTTTACTTTGTGCACAGCTATTACTGCGAGCCTACTGATAGCTCACAAGTGGCAGCGATATGTGACTATGGTCAACCGTTTTGTGCCAGTGTCATCCAAGATAATTTATTTGCCACCCAGTTTCACCCAGAAAAAAGTCATACTGCTGGCTTGCAGTTGTTGAAAAATTTCGTCGAGTGGAATGTGTAAATAGACGATAAATGTGAAGTGAATATTTAATTTAGTAGAAGGTAGATTATCAATTGTATAATCTGCCTTTTTTATGCTCAGCCATCACTTTGTAGCTGCCACTCTTTAGCTATTATAGTTTAGCCGTCATGGTTTAGTGATACTCTCAGTCGTTTTCTACTTGCTTATATTTGGAATACTCTAGTGGATTTTACCGCTTTTAAAATCAATATTATTGAAGTATCTGGCCTTGCCAAAGATGCCTTACATATCTATGTCGGCGTCGGCATCTATCTTTTGTGTCTGCTTGTGCTGCGTCCTATCATTAAAAACCAAAGCATCAGATCATTCTTAGCTTTAGTCGTCGTGACGGGCATTGCACTGTTGGGCGAGTATTTAGATAATCGAAATACGATTGAAGCGTCAGGCATGGCTGGCTTAAGCCACGAACAGCTGGTCGCCAGCCTCCGCGATTTGATCAATACCTGCATGCTGCCTTATGTGCTTTATGCCTTAAATAAATGGACGAAGATATTTCATTCGTCCAACCCCTTAACTAAGCTATTAAAGCAGCGCTAATATACTAAAGTAATTTTCTTTAAGTCGTTAAAAAAGCAAACTTAAGTAGGATTTTATGGTGTAAAATTCATAATATAAAATATATAGCAGACCATATTATGTCTTCATTTAAAATACCTACTCATATTTTTTCTTCTATCATTCTATGCCTAACGACGTTTAGCTATCATTCAGCAGTGGCAAATCAAAATGTCATCATTGACCTAAACAAACCCATATCGGCAGCACTTTTGGCGCAGTATAATCGTGGTGGTATCGAGATTGACTACGATGATACGACTGTATTGAAATACATTTATGTGACAGCAAAAGATGGGGCAATCGCACGTCAGTTACCAAGCGGCGCTGCTCGAAAGGTGAAAAGCTATACCTTTGGTGAGAAACTAGACGTCATTGAAGATAGAAAGGATTGGTATACGGTACGAGATAGTATTGATAGACAATACGATGAGAACAATGACGGTGTTATTGATAAAAGTATTAGTCAATGGGAAAAAGTCTTTGTGAAAAAAGAGCAAACGGGTTCTACTATGCCCGCCTCGCTAACGTCCAAAGATTTAAACATACTAGCATATCTATCCGTTGGCGAAGACTACGAGTATTTTGAAGATGGCAAAGCACTTAACGACTACCTAAAAATAGAGCTGATTGATAAGGCTTTGTTTGAGAAAAAACGTCCACTTGCTGTTGATTTTCTATCAAAAAATAAAAGTTTTAAAAAGAGAAATGGTGTGATATCCATTCCAACTGCAAAAAAACCAGTGAAGTTTGTTGATAAAGATAATGGTGATGACGGCGATGAGCGTTTTGATTACATCGGTAGTATCGATTTTTTAAACCAACATTTAATAGAAGGAAACTACTGGGAAAGCTCGAACTACGAGATGATTGATAAAAATTCGGGTGAGATGACGCAGGTATTTATAGATTATCCTCATATCTCTCCCAATAAAAAATATATCATCTCAGCCTATACCAACCCATATGAGCAATACACCGATCTAGAGCTGTATAAAATTAAGGGAACAGACACCATCCCGATTATGGGTGCAGGCTTTATGCATTGGATGCCTATTGTTGAACCAGAAAATATATTTTGGGCAAAAGATGGTTTCCTATACCTAGCGGTTAATCATAGCGCTGCCTTTTGGAAAGAAGATGGGCATATCAATGATGAGTTTCAATATATTAGGATAAAGGTGGATTTATAATTGTTAGGCTAAATACTAACGAGTAGCATCGTAAATGCGCTCAAAGTTATTTTCAGTAAACTCAAAACAGAAGTATCCACTATCCTCATCACGATAAGCAGAAATATCTCCCTCTATACAGAATTCGTTAGAATCTTTAGAAAAACTTAGTTTTTTATAATTAACTAAGTATCTAAAAGGATAAGCTATTTGAGTTTCTGGGTTGATAACAACTAAATAACCAAAGTTATCTTCCGGAAATACTAAAACTTTATCTTTATCAAAATTAACAGTCTTGTCAGTATTTTTATAGGATATTTGATTATATTCGTCACAAAAGTCTTCTACACCATAGTCATAGTTGCATTCTTCATTGCCATGAATCAAAACTTTATAGTCGGCGTCATCGGAATGTACAGCGCTACAACCAGACATTAGAAGTAAGACTATAGCTGACATAAGTCTCATTTAGTTATTCCTAAAATAATGTGATGGCTGTAACTGGCGTAGAGACTTTCGAATACTTTTACACTAGATCTAATTATAATCCTCAGCTCACTTGCAAAACCTATCTCTGATCATACAATTCACGCACCACTTCACCAATCGCTGCAATACCATCAGTCAGCGTCTGCTCATCCGCCGCGATACTCATACGAATACATTCATGCGCATGCTGATAATCGCTAACATCGACACCAGGGAAGAAATACTGACTTGGTACAATGAGCGTGCCTTTTTCTTTTAAAATCTCGTACAGCTCAACCGTGGTAATCGGCAAGTCTTTAAACCACAACCATAAGAATATCGCGCCTTCAGGCTTATGAATCATCAACGGGTAATCACCCAATGCTTCTTTTAACAGCTTCACGGCAAGGGTCGCCTGCTTTTGATAAAACGGTTTAATCTCATTATCAGCTAACTGCTTGATACGATCGTTTTCTACCAATGGCGTGGCAATCGCTGCACCAAAACGTGTCGGCGCTAGATTCACCACCGCATTCATCGCGCTGACCGCTTCGATCACTTTCGCATCGGCTACGATAATACCCGTACGCATACCGGGCAGGCCGATTTTAGACAGGCTAAAGCACAGAATCGTATTGTCATCCCACGTCAAATGCGCGTCTGAATAGATGATGTTAGGGAAGGGCATACCGTAGGCATTATCGATGATAAGCGGGATGTCATAACGTTTGGCAATCTCGGCCAAATGCGCCATTTCGTCATCCGTCAGTACGTTGCCAGTCGGGTTGGTCGGGCGTGAGCAGCAAATCGCGCCAATACGACCTTCCTTTAGCGCTGGCAAGTTCTCTAATGCGTCAAAATCGACACGATATTTAAAGAAGCCTTCTTCACCATCATGAGTCACTTCATCGATATGTGGCAATACCGCAGCGAAATGCTGACCTTCGACATGCACGTCGCTATAGCCGATATACTCAGGGGTCAATGGCAGTAGAATGGACTTGTCTACAGACTGGTTCTGTTCATCAGCGAAAGCGCCGCCAAACAGATTAAACAGGTAGAAAAACGCATTCTGTGAGCCATTGGTCAGGGCGATATTTTCTGACGTTAGATTCCAATCATAATGACGGTTAAAGAAGCCAACTAAGGCATCGATAAAGGCCGAATCACCTTGCGGATTAGAGTAATTCGCCATGCTGATGATCGCGCTACTATTGGCCTCACCTGCATCGTTGTCATTACCAAGCGCCTTATACGTCTCCAAAAACAACTCATTGACCGCATCAATTTTGGCAGGATTACCACCGCCCAGCATGTTGACTGGCTGATCGCTCTTTAGCGCATCGCCCAAATCGTCCATCAATTGTGAGATGCCAGTGGGCTGGGTAAATTTTTGACCGAACTTTGAGAATTTCATAAGGCTACCATGCTGTTTTGGAGGATGTTGTAAGAAGGGATTTGATTGATAAAAATTAGGCTAGTATAGCAAATGAGGGCTAGGTAATCCCGCCAATAAATAAGCAAACTGCATGGCTGATATTGGTTTATATGTCTATACACTTTGTGAAGCGAAAACACCTTCTATATAGATAGTATCTAAGCACAGTGGCGTTCCAATGTTCGAGCGGTCACTTTTATACAAGGTGATGTATGTGTCATGGTTCTATCAAGCTACTCATAAAATCAGAATTTAAACGCTCCTCCAGTCAACGTTTGTGGCGGTAGGAAAGCTTTAAAAAAATCAATTTTAAACTTTAATTCACATTTAGAAAGTCATTTTAAAATATATAGACTTGTGCGATGATAGAGGATAAGTATCCGCAAAACATTAATTTTTTCAATGAACGTATTTACGAGAACAAGGAACAAAGAACAAAGATGATAACTGAAACAATAACGTTAAATTTGATATCTAACTTTTTATACACCTTTTTGATAACTACAATAAAGCCTTCTTTTGATGAGTTGATGAAATACTTTACTAAGAAAAATATTGTCTTAACTGAGCCACAAGCTAAAGCACTTATGAATATCGTGGAAAATGAAAGTTGGAAATCAAAGGCTGAAAAGTTGGATAAAGAAGACTTTATAGAAGAGCTGAAAGGAAACCAAAGTCTCCAAAATTTCTTCCAAAATTTCAACCAAGTAACTGACAACCGTATAAAAATGAATGGCGATAATAACTCTGTTAATACTGGTAGTGGTGATATTTTAAATAGTAATAGCAGAAAGATAAGTACTAATAGCTATGTTGAAGATAATCGTACTATTCATAACCATAATGGTAATGATGAGACAAAAAAGTCCTAAAGCTACCACCAATAGTAGAACCTAGTTTTTTAGGTCGTGAAGCAGAGTTGGTAGCTATTACAGAATCTATGCAGAATGGGCAACGTCATATACTGCTATACGGTATGGGTGGTATAGGAAAGACTGAATTAGTAAGTTATTGCGTACACAAATGGAACAAAGATTCATACTTTGAATTTAATAGTATTGTTCACATTGATTGTAGTATTGATGTAGAAACAGGATTTCTCACTAATTATAGTGTGCTTGAGCAACTTGGGCTTAGTAGATTACCAGAAGATAGCATTTCTAATAAACTAGACGAGATTATTCAATCACTTAATAAGATCACTGGACTATTATTAATATTAGATAACTTACCTTGGCAGGAAGATTTATTAAATAAATCTTCTAATCAATTGCGTGGATTTAAGACTTTACCATGCCATATAATAGCCACCTCACGTAGTCAGGATTACGAAAGGTTCGAAAAATTTCATATTGACCTACTCTCAATTGAACATTGTATCGATTTATTCTTAAAGCATAGTGAAACAGTCAAAGAACGAGAAATAGAGTTTGTTAATGATATAAAAGAGATCGTTAAGCTAGCTGGAAGACACACTTTAACTATACAGCTTTTAGGAAAAACTACTTATTGGAAGAACTGTAATCCATATGAATTATTAGAGTTATTAAAAAAATATCAATTTCATATTGATACTAAGGTTCCCTATGAAGATCACTCGGAATTTAGTAGAGATAGCGTAAATAATGCTTTAGGTAAACTTTTTTCACTATCTGGACTCACAGTTGAACAAAAAGAAATCTTATATTTTTTATCTCTTATGGAAAGTAAAGAGGTTACCTTCGACATAATTTCTGAATGGCTAGGACAGGGTTTTGTTACTGATAAAAGTGTACTAGTAATTTTGCTAAATAGTGGCTGGTTACAAAAATCAGTTTTAATTAGTGAGACAGCCAATAAGACAAATATTCAGTTTTATAAGCTACATGAAGTTGTCGGTCATGCTATACATAGTGAATTTATTAATACATATTTGAGTGATAAGCGATTTGATTTTCTATACTCTATTACAGTTAGGTTGAAATCTTACTATAGTAAGTTTGATATTCATAAAAACGGTTTACAGTTAACTAAACAGCAGAGAAAAGAGCAGTTAGTTAATGCATGTCTACCTGCTTTGGATCTTATTTTTCTTCCAGCGTTTGCCTAACTGAAGAACCCAAAACTATTGAGATATTCACTAGAGAAATGAATGAATATATAATATTTTGTCAAAAGCAGGGTTTTTATACCATAGCTGAAAACACTTTAAAAAAGAGTATAAGCCATATTGAAAAATATTTGAGTAATTCGAATATGAACTATATAAATACTCTAGCTAATTTAGCGAATATTAGGCTTGTTACGTGTGATTTTAGTTCAGCACTTTCAATTCTTGAGCCTATTATAGAAATAAGTGAAAAAAAACTGATAAAGATTATGCTTTTGAAGATGCTTATGCATCAGTACTTAACAGTTTAGCATATTGTAATAAACAATTAGTAAGTATGGAAGAAGCAGAAAAATTGTATTTGAAAGTTCTAAGTATTAGAAAGAAGTACGAAGAGATCGATAAGAAAAGTTATCTAGTTATACTCAATAATCTAGGTGGACTTTATACTGAAAAGAAAGCTCATGCAACAGCATTTTTTTATTTAGAAAAAGCGAAAAGTGTTTTTGATGAATTAAAAAATGAAGATAAAGATCCTCTTTATTACGCTAATATCATTAGCCATTTAGGACTTATACATTTAGATAACAAGAAATATAAAGAGGCGATAAAGTTATTTGATCAAGCTCTTGATATTCGAGAGTTCTACTTAAATGAGAGGCATATAGACTGTGCTAGTAGTTTATCTAATTTAACAAAAGTCCATATTATGATGGGGGAGTTCAAAGGGGCACTAACTTATTGTAAAAAGGTAATAACTATTCTTGAAGATAAATTACCCCTTTATGCATTGGAAGCTAAAGAAATGATAGATACTCATGAACTTTTAATAGAGATATTGAAAGAGTAGATGTAGTAATATGTATTGCTGTTATTATAACTCATTCTCATTTGAGTCATGAATTTAAGAATCACAGATACCTTTATCAAGTATTAATATTATTTACTATAGATGTGATTTAGATAAGTGTTTTAACCCTGATTGAAGCTGTTATAAAGACTTATTTAAATCGGTAAGTAGTAACGAAAGAAAAACCCCTATTAAGGGGTTTTTCTATATAAAACTAAAACTGAATACGCTTAAACCATCGCTCGAACCCGCGCCATAATCCCACGTCCAATCACCAGTTTCACATAAATAATGGCAATGGCAAATAGTAATAAGACTAACGCCGCCCCGCCCATAGCTAGATTTGCCCACGGCATACTAAACTGTAAATTAAACCACTGAGTAACGGCAAGCCAAGCACCACCAGTGGCGATAATCACGGCAAAGGTCGCCGCGCTAACACCAAGCACGCCCAGCTCCAAGATATTGAGCATATATAGGTCACGCTTTTGCATGCCTAGTAGTCTAAATGACGCGCTGTCTTTCATGCGATCTTGTGAGGTGGACAGTAGCGAGCTGATCAGCACCATGACCCCAGTGAGCAGAGCAAGCAAGGTAAACAAATAGACCAAGCGGCTCATTTGTACAACCAGCTCTTGGATTTGCTTGGCAATGGCAGTGCCGTCAATCGTGGTGACAGCAGGGAACTCGCGTACCAGTTTGCCTTGTAGTTCTGGAATGTCATTCTCTGATACGTGTGCAGTGGCAAACTGAATCTGCGGAGCAGCGGACAGTACAGACGGCTCAAATAAGAAATAGAAATACGGGCTTGGGCCACGCTCATAGCGCGTGCGAATACTGGTAATTTGCCCGACGATTTCGATCCCTTGAATGTTAAAGCGAACCTGATCGCCCATACCGACATTGAGCATACTGGCGGCAGTGTCCAAGATAGATAAGGGTTTGACTTGCTGATCGGTATCATCGATAGGCGTATACAGCGCATCGTCTGTGAGTGAGTCGGTGATATACTCAGTATCCATCACCGTATCGGCGTAGCTTAAGTTAAACACCCGCGTAGGGTCATCAAACCCATCCTCAGGCTCGATATCTTTTGCTGGGACATCATTTGCCGTCTCCACACGGGCACGAATGACCGGATAATAAGTGACGGGTACTTTAAGAACACTGTCTATCTTGTCGTGCTGATCGGTCTGCACATCGAGCAAAAACAAATTGGGCGCATCTTCAGGATAGGCATTAATAAACTGGGCATTGATACTGTGATTGAGTGTCGTGATGAGCGTCAGCACCGCCACCGATAGCGATAAGGTGACAAAGAACAACGCTGATTGGTTGCCTTTACGCGCAAGGTTATGAATGGCGATACGCTGCATCCAACTGACCTTGGTATTGCTCGCCAATTTGGCAAGCAGCCAGAGCCACCCACGCGCCAGTAGCCAAAATATCGCCACAAAGCCAATCAACCCGCCCAATAGCTGCGCCCCTAATGACAGTGAACCAACTTCATAAGCAAAGAAGGCATACAACCCTGCCAGCACCAAGCCATACCATAGTAAGGGCACGCGCCGATACCAAGGCAAGTTTTGTGTTTGCGTACTCGCTCCTTGATTGAGTAGAGTAGCGGGTTTGGTTGTGTTAAGTGCGCTAAGACCACGCTGTGCAATCAGCAACGTCAGGACTAGAGCAATTACAATGGTTTTGACCGCACTAATTGGATTGATGGCTAGGCCAACATCGGCAGGCAAGATAGCAACCAAATATGGCTGACCGATTTTAAGCAAACCTAGACTCAGTATAATCGCGGCGACACAAGCAATGGCAGTGGTGACGATAAGCAATTGATAGTAGCTGCGCTTGAGTGAGCCAAGCGGTTCACCTAATGCCAAGCGAATCGCATTAGTTGACTGCTGTTTGCTGACAAAGGCGCTAATGACGCCGTACATGGCGACCGCCGAAAGTAGCAACACTGCGATGACCAGTAGCTTTAAAAACATCAGTACATTATCAGAGATACGTGAGACCGAAGTGTCTGCGGACTCTGCGTCAGAGAGCTCGATATCAGGATAGTTGGTCAGTATCTCTGTGAGCGCATCACGCTGCGTGGTTATCAACTCTGGATCGCCTGCCATCTCGATACGATAGTTTATTCGGCTACGTTGACCCAATAGGTTGGTCGCTGCGAGTGAGTCTTGATGCATTAAGACACGCCCACCAAACCCAAAGGTGGTCAGCGGGCGATCAGGTTCTTTTGTCAGTACATCACTTATTTTGAACTGCGCATCGCCAATGGTGATACGGTCACCGACATTGGCCTGTAGACTACTGAGCACTTCTGGCGCGACGATGACACTGTCAGAGGTTAGCTGCTCCCACAGCGGCTGTCCTGAGGCAAGCTCCGCTGTACCGTATAAGGGATAAGACGGCGAGACCGCTTTAATGCTGGCAAGCAAGGTTTGCTCATCATTGACCAGCATGGCGCTAAACTGATAGTCATACACCGTCTGCGTATCGGGGATGGTTTCTACCTGCGTCAATACTTCACTTGGCCAGTCTTGCTTACTGTTTAGAATCAAATCGCCACCAACGAGCGCGCGCTGATTGTCATTGATATAGCGATCGAAAGACTGCTGCACCGAGTCGAGGGTTAGGTAAGTTGCAAGCGATAACGTTAAGGTTAGTAGAAACAACACGGGATACACCCAGCGTTGCCACCAGCTACGGCTTAGTGCTTGAGAGCCGAGTGTTTGAAAACCTAGGATACGGGTAAATAATTGATTGAGGATACCGCTAGGATAGCTGGACTCTTGACGCATACTGGTATCAGTCTTTTTTGTATCAGCTGGTGGTTTATTGTCTGTGGGCTTACGATTCATTAAGATACAATCCAGTTATTCATGTAGGTACAATTCGACCATCATGCATGGTAATCACGCGATCTGCCATCTCGGCAAGTGCAGGGTCATGAGTCACCACCACCAGTGCTGAACCAACTTTTTGACGTAAGTCCAATAGCAGCTGCATGACTTGATCGGCATTTTGCTCATCGAGGTTGCCCGTTGGTTCATCAGCGAATACGATTTTTGGATGCGATACTAGCGCTCGTGCCACCGCTGTACGTTGCTGCTCACCGCCTGATAGTTGATTGGGCAAGCTATAACGTCGATGACCCAAATCAACGGCATCAATTAGCTCGTCTACTCGTGCTGGGTTTGGACGTCTGGCAATATCAAGTGGAAAGGCGATGTTCTCGGCGACTGTCAAGGTTGGCAGTAGGTGAAACGACTGAAAAACAAAGCCCATATCATGCTGACGAATGACCGCCAGCGCATCTTCGTCAAGGCTGCTTAAAGTTTGCCCTGCCAACTCAACGGTGCCGCTATCGGGATAATCTAGCGCTGCTAATAGCCCAAGCAGAGTAGATTTACCTGAGCCTGATTTGCCCATGATGATTACAAACTCGCCAGCATTGACATAGATATCTACATCTTTAATGATTGATAGGGTTTGCTCGCCGACTTGCACGGTTTTGTTGAGTTTATTAGCAGTCAGTAGGGCTTCTGTTTTAAAGTTTGCTTGTGGCATTGACGCGGCAATCGAAGGTGATGATGTCATTACAGTGTCTCGTTAAGTAGTCTCATTTGTCGTATTTTTTGTCGTCTCATCTTTAGCATTTTCAGTTGTGTTGTCTGCATCAGCTGTTCTTAGCTCTTTTAACTTGGGCTCTAGAATAGGCAAGATATTGTCATTGACGATAATCTCGTAGCCCTCTTTGGTCGGATGAATGGCATCGGCTTGATTGAGCGCAGGGTCACCGCCCACACCATCCAAGAAGAAAGGAATCAGCGTCACGTTCATGTCTTTGGCGACGCGAGGATATATCGCTGCAAATGACTTCACATACTCAGAGCCAAGGTTGTCATAGATTTGCATGCCGCCCAAAATGACGATACTGCCATTATCCTGTAGACGTTTGACCGCGGTACGAATATTAGCTTCAACTGTCGCCACATCGATACCGCGTATGGCATCGTTAGCACCAATGGTTAAAATCGTCACATCAGGCTTAGTTTGCAACACCCAGTCTAAGCGATTGACCAATCCCGTGCTGGTTTCACCACTCAATCCTGAATTGATAACTTTGGCATTGTCGTAACCCATTGCTTGTAGACGATCTTCTAACTGAGCAGGATAGTTGTCGTCTTTATCCACCCCAAGACCTTCTGTTAGAGAGTCGCCCAATGCCAAGATCGTTAATGGCGCTTGCTGTGCAGTGGATGTTGCCGGTTGCTCAGATTTGGTCGTTTGAGGTTCGGCAGTTTGAGTACTGTTTTGAATGCCATTATCGGTGCTACGTTCAGATGGTTTTTGGCAACCACCGAGCGCCATTACGGCTGTTAAAATAGCCAATGTTGGTAAGTGTCGAGCGAAACGAATGGATAAATTCATCATGATTATTCTGTCCTATAAGCAATCAAACCAGTGTAGCAAAATAAGACAGACACCAATATTATCCTAAGGTTACTGTAGTTTTTGATATTACAGCTTTTTGCCATCGACCATCACTGGACGACTCACTACCCAAGCAATGATGACATTGATAACCATCAAAATGAGCATAATGAATAGCGGTAAATCCCAGCTGCCAGTCGCTTCATGTAGCCAACCTGTCCCTAAGGGACCAAAAAAGGCAATCAAATAACCGACGAATTGCGCCATACCAGACAGCTCACTAGATTGGTTGGTCGTATAAGTACGTAAGGAGAACAGCATCATACTCAAGGTGAAAATAGCGGAGCATCCAATGCCCATCAGACCTGACCACAACCAAGCGAGGTCGGTAGATAAATAATTGATTCCTAAAATACCAATAACATTCAGCACCGTTGCAAACACCGCCAGCGCCTGAATAGGGCGGCCGCGATTGATCAGCCACGTCAGGCTCAAAATAGAGACAGGTGCCATAAACTGAAACACTGAAGCCATTTGTCCTGCTTGCACTGCAGATAGCCCTTTGCTGACCCAAATAGAAGGTAAGAAACTGGCAACGGTGTAAAATAATAATGATTGCAGCCCCATAAATACTGCAATTTGCCAAGCAAAAGGCGTACGCCACATGGAGATGTCAGACGATCCAGAGGTAGGTGGCACAATTGCTTGATGACTAGAGGAACCAAGCCGCAATCGCAAAAATATCCAAATAACGATCGCAAAAATGCCCAATAGCGACCACCCACCTAGTGCCCATTGCCAGCCTACTTGCTCAGATAATGGCAGTACGACTCCAGCGACGATGCCTGCCGTTACCGTCATCGTTAGACTAAATAGCCCTGTTATGAGTGGAATATGCTGGGGCGTACGCTGTTTAATAACAGGGGCAGCTAAGGTATTCGCAAAACCGATAGCCAAGGTCAGCAGTAACGTACCAATCAAAAACCCAGACCAAGTGGGAATAACAGTGCGAATCATCATACCAATCGTTAATAACGCAATCATCGCAATGAGTGTATTCTCAAGCCCAAAACGCTTACCAATGGCTGGCGCGATCAGTGCGCCCACCGCAAAAGTCAGCATGGGCACTGCCCCTAGCCAACCAATCTGCGTCTCAGAGATATTGAGGGCATCTTGTACGACAGGGGCAATAGAGCCGAGAGCAACAATAGGCGCACGCATATTGGTGGCGAGCAAAATCATGGCACATAAGATGAGCCAAAAAGTGAAGCGTGAGGAGGGCAGCTCAAACGGTGACGGCGTATCTGAATGAGACTGTAATGGCACATCAGGTGGCAAATCAGTAGAGGTAGACATAGCAGCACGACTATTAGAATAAGAAAAAGGACACGTCATTAAACAGCGCCGAAGCATCGTCGCTTGTAAATAACACCAAAGAAAACGCACCTAGACGGTGACTAAAATCATCAATTAGAATCGTAAATTAGAACTAGAGATTACTTGCAGAATACAAGATATATGAGTAACCATTTTGAAAGCGCGCTTATCTTCAATCGCCTATCAACTGAATACGGTATTAGATTTATTTAGTCTACTATTATTAACAGGCCCTGCACGTGCCGTATTGATATCCAAAATATCTTAAAGTGAGGCTAACTAGATACGTAGCGGCTGGCACAATTAAAAATAGCGCCAGTCCTTTGCAAAGGACTAGACGCTATTATAAGAACAGATGTTAGGTAAATACTACCAGCGTATGGTAACAAACGCGGTATTTATAAAATTTAGTTTATACAGGTCTGCCTAGCTGAGCGGCTTTAAGGGCATTTTCTTGCTGTTCTGCCACGATTGAATCACACTTATTGGGATCATTTCCACAAAACGAGCAATTTTCATCACCCATTAGTTTAGCAACGCCGCCACAAGATCCTCTAAGCGGCTTCTTTTTAACCATATAACCGATACCCATAAAGATAAAGAACAGGACGAATACGGTAAAGGTAATGGCAAGCATGGGAAGCAATTGACTAAGCATAGAGGAAACCTCGATTTTTAAAAATAGTGTGGCTATTTACTAGGGTAATACCTTAATAGTATAGCAAAACCAGTATAGCAAATTTTTGCATGGCTCGTTGATGGTTATCGAGCCGTTTACAGTATTGCGACTAAGCTCTATTACGACTAAGTTCTAAGGCTGTTTGTCAGCGCGTAATGCTTGCATCGCTGGTGTTTGCACCACTTGCCACTGGTCAGTATTCTTATCAGAATCCGTCGCCTTTGCCTCATCAGCTAAAACAACAAACAAGGCAGCTATATCTTGTGCTTTGGCTGTTGCAAGGGCTTTTTTATAAGGCATCGCAGTTAGGGCGGTCGCCCACGCATCTGCCAAGGCAACTGAGTCTGCTGCAACGGTTACCGATGGTGCGCCGCCCGCGATAGGCTTGCCAGTGGTTGGGTCAATCGTATGACTGTAGCGCTGACCGTCGAATATGACGGAATTACGATAGTTGCCAGAAGTTGCCAAATACATCTGATTATCGGTATTGATGGGTTGACGAATCGCTGATATTGTCTGACGCTCGCTGACCGTACTGTCCTCAATAGGCGCATCAATCGCAATTTGCCACGGCTGCTGTTGGTTATTGACCCCAGAGGTTGCAATTTCACCCCCTATCTCTACCATGTAGTTGCGAATTTGATAGTCATCTCTGAGCACATCGGCAATCACATCGACGCCATAACCTTTAGCAACTGCTGAGAAATCAAGTCCGACGCCATCTTTGGTTTTATAAATACTCTGCTCTTTTTGTATGATACTCTCAAAATCTACCAAGGCTTTTGCTTGAGCAATCTCAAGTGCTGTCGGTGGACTTTGCAAGCGCTCAACGGTCATGGTGCTACCAAAGCCCCAAGTCTCTACCAATGGCATGACGGTAGGATCAAAGGCGCCACCAGATTGCTGATAGACGATTCGTGACACATCAAGCACGTGAGCAAAATCTGCATCGATAGTGAGGGGGATGTCTTTACCTAACTGGTTGAACTGAGAGATAGTAGAGTCTGCTTGATAGGTAGACATACTGTCATTGATTTGCTGCAAGCGCTTATCAATCGACGCTTGGATGGCCGCTTCATCCGCATCCGCAGGCAGCTGATAACTGATATGGTAGCTCGTTCCCATGGTCTCACCGCTGAGATAATCATAATCCGGCGTTTGCTGGCAAGCACTAAGACTGAATACAGCACTGATAGTCATAACGGGCAATAAGGTGGTTTTCATCGATTTTCTAGACAATGAGAGTGGGGCTAATTTTTGCATTATTGGTTTTCTCATATTAATCATAATGGCTTTTATGGCAAAAGGGTGAGTGGCACGTTCTATTAGCGTCGCCCATTTTACACCCCTTGTCACCCATAACGCCAATCATCGACTTAAGACCTAGTGGCTTAAACGACTAAATTTACTTTACTTTTGATTCACGGATGAGCTTATATAGTTTTGGTGGTGATAGGCGGTTGACTGTGGTCGCCAGTTTTTCTTTAGTGCCTGCCACGATGATATATTCTTCACCCTTAATCAGGGCTTTTATGACCTGTTTAGCAAAGGTAGCTGCGGTTAATCCTTTATTGGTTGCCTCGTCCATCGTTCCTTGCGCGCTACCGTCACCAGTCAAGGCGTTAATAGAAATACTGGTTTGAATAAATCCTGGGAATATCGTCGCCACCTCTATGCCTTGCTCGTACAGTTCTGCACGCAGACTGTTTGCCCACATATGAAGTGCGGCTTTGGCTGCTCCATAAGCGCCGCGATATTGCGTGCCTAATAAACCAGCCACGCTCGATACAATGACAATTTTGCCGCCACCTTGCGCGATCATATCTGGCAGTACTAGTCTGGTCAGACGTGTCTGCGCAAAATAATCTATCTCCATAATTTGGCGCTCAACTTCTTCAGTGGTTTCCATAATAAGCGAGCGTTGACTGATGCCAGCATTATTAATAAGCCAATCAATTTGTCCGGCTTGAGCTTTAGCTGTCTTATACGCGTCTTTTGCTTGTTTAGCATCGGTGATATCAAAAGGGATGATGAAATGATTTTTGCTATTTTTACAGCGGTTTTTGACTGCTACTAATTTTGCCTCATCACGCCCACTTAAAATAATGGTGGCACCACGTTTGGCAAAGGCGATGGCTAATGCTGCACCGATACCACTAGAAGCACCAGTAATCCAAATGGTCAAATCTTTAATGTTGGTTTTCATAAGAATCCTTTCTTAAGGCAATAAACAATTAATAATATAGTAGAGGGCAGGCGGTCTGCTATTTAGATTTGTAGGCTTATTATGCAAGAATTGCATTTAATCAAAGCCAAAAAAAGAGCCTCAATTGAGACTCTTTTTTATTTATCACTTTAGAATACTTTTTTACGTAGCCATTTGCTTAGATACTCACTTAACCGCCGAAGTCATCAAGCATGATGTTTTCATCTTCCACGCCTAAGCTGTGCAGCATGTCGATGACTGCCGCATTCATCATCGGTGGCCCACACATGTAGTATTCACAGTCTTCTGGGTTTGGATGGTCTTTCAGATAATTTTCAAGTAGAACATTATGGATAAAGCCGGTTGGACCTTCCCAATTGTCTTCTGGTAATGGATCAGACAATGCTACATGCCACTCAAAGTTATCAAACTCTTCTGCGAGTTGATCATAATCTTCAACATAGAACATCTCGCGGATAGAGCGTGCACCATACCAAAAGCTGATTTTACGCTTAGTATGTAAGCGTTTAAGCTGATCAAAGATGTGCGAGCGCATCGGTGCCATACCAGCACCACCACCAACGAAAATCATTTCAGCGTCAGTCTCTTTGGCAAAGAATTCACCATAAGGACCTGAAACCGTTACTTTATCGCCAGGTACTAGGCTAAATACCCATGATGACATTTTGCCTGGTGGAATACCGTCAGGACCGCGTGGCGGTGGACTAGCGATACGAATATTAAACTTAATAAGGCCTTTTTCTTCAGGGTAGTTGGCCATCGAGTAAGCACGAATAACTGGCTCATCAACTTTTGAGACATAGTTGAAAATACCAAATTTTTCCCAGTCTTCGCGGTATTCTTCGTCAATGATAAAGTCTTTATAATGCACTTCATGCGGTGGCGCCTCTAACTGCACATAACCACCAGCACGGAAGTTCACTTCTTCGCCATCTGGAATTTTAAGGACCAGCTCTTTAATAAAGGTAGCAACGTTATCATTAGAGAGAACTTCACATTCCCACTTTTGTACATCAAAAAACTCAGGGTCAATCTCGATTTTCATGTCTTGCTTAACCGCTACCTGACAAGCTAAGCGCATATGATTGCGAATTTCGCCTTGAGTAAAATAGCCTTCTTCGGTGGGCAAGATAGAGCCGCCCCCTTCAATAACGCGGCAACGACACTGCGCACAAGTACCACCGCCACCACAGGCTGAAGATAAGAAAATACCTTCGCTTGCAAGGGTTTGTAGTAATTTACCGCCTGCTGGGGTCACGACGTCATTATCGGGATTATCATTGATATGGATGGTAACATCGCCTGAACTGACCAGTCTTGAGCGCGCCGCCAAAATAATGGCAACGAGGCCCATGATGATCAAGGTAAACATAGCAACGCCACCAATCGCCGTAGCGTAATCCATGGTAGGTATCCTTAATCTATGGAGTAGGGGTGCGAAAAGACGTCATTGCGTGTTTCCTGAACCCCTACCGAATAAATGAATTAAATAGGTCAAATCGCTAAATAGGCTGTTAAGCTTAGCGGTCTAAATTGACATACCGCCGAAAGACATAAAGCCAAGTGACATCAGACCAACTGTGATAAAAGTAATACCAAGACCACGCAGCGGTGCTGGAATGTCTGAGTATTTTAACTTTTCACGGATACCGGCCAATGCGGTAATCGCCAATGCCCAACCGAAGCCTGCGCCCACACCATACACGACAGATTCGCCGAAATTATAGTCACGCTCAACCATAAACAGTACACCACCTAAGATGGCACAGTTTACAGTGATAAGTGGCAAAAACACCCCAAGGGCGTTATACAGACTAGGGACGAACTTATCGAGGAACATCTCTAGAATCTGTACGGTCGCAGCAATCAAGCCGATATAACTGAGCAAGCCCAAAAAGCTTAAGTCGATATCAGGGAAACCTGCCCATGCCAGCGCACCATCTTTTAGAATGAACTGAAAGAGTAAGTTGTTTAGCGGTACGGTAATCGCCATCACGACGACCACGGCAACACCCAGACCGATAGCGGTTGAAACCTTCTTTGATACTGCCAAGAAAGTACACATACCTAAAAAATAGGCCAGCGCCATATTCTCAATAAAGACTGAGGTTATAAATAAACTAACATAATGTCCCATTAGTGACCGCCTCCATGTGCCATGCCTTTAGACTGCGGCTTCATTACAAATTCAGCATCTTCAACCTGCTCAGGTTTCCAGATACGGATAATGGCAATGAACAAACCAATAATAAAGAATGCTGACGGTGGCAACAGTAATAGACCGTTCGGAATATACCAACCGCCATCAGTGACAGGCTGTAGGATGGTGATACCAAACCACGTACCTGAGCCAAGTAGCTCACGGATAGTCGCGACAAACAGCAAAACCGCAGAATAGCCAAGACCATTACCAATACCATCTAAAAAGCTTGGCACTGGTGGATTGCTCATGGCAAATGCTTCGGCACGACCCATCACGATACAGTTGGTGATAATCAAACCAACGAAGACCGACAAGCCTTTACTCACATCATAAGCAACGGCTTTTAGCACCTGATCGACCAAGATAACCAAGGAAGCAATAATAGTCATCTGTACGATAATACGAATGCTTGAAGGGATTTGCTTACGAATGATCGAGATAAAGAAGCTTGAAAACGCCGTGACTAAGGTCAACGCCACACACATTACCATGGCATTGGCCATGCTTGTGGTGACAGCCAGTGCCGAACAGATACCGAGGATCTGTAGGGCAATGGGGTTATTATCAAAAATAGGCGAGGTTAAAATACTTTTAGTGTCAGCCATGTTATGCCTCCTTGCCGTTTGCTACTGGTCGTTTGGCTGCCAGTTCGGTTTCAGGTTGAGCGCTCAGCGTTGATTGCGTAGCTGCCGCATTATCAATCGCTTGACCACTCTCTTTACGTAGCGTATCTAAATAAGGCTTATAACCTTGCTCACCCAACCAAAACTGAATCATGTTACTAACACCGCGACCGGTCAAGGTTGCACCACTGATACCATCGACCCAGTTCTCTTTTGGTGTACCCGCTTTGGTCACACCAGTGGCAACATTACCATTTTCGTCATATGAGTGGATACCGCTCCACTTCGCACGCCACTCTGGCTCTTCGATACGAGCACCCAGACCTGGGGTTTCTTTATGCTCATAAAAGCTGATGCCTTTAATGGTATTCATATCGCTTTCAAGGGTTAAGAAACCATAGATAGTGCCCCATAGTCCATAGCCTTGAATCGGCAAAACAACCATTTCAGGTTTGCCTGCGTCATCTTTTTTAACATAGACTTTGGCATATTTGGGTTTACGACCAATACCAGCAGGGTCATTGTTGCCTAAATCTTCACTCAGTGCTTTATTCTTAGTCGCTTGGCTTGCGTCATAAGCATTACGATCAGGGATGCCAGCGGCTTTTAGCGCTTCATCATCAACGTAGCTGCCTTTACTTAAGTCAATAATTTCGACATCGAAATCTTTAAAACGTTCAGCAACATCATCTGCTGTATCAGACTCGGCATCGTACATGCCAGCGGCGACCAAGATGTTTTTGTTACGGTCTAAGCGTGCGTTTTCAATTTGAGCAGGTTTTAGACCAACCGCTACTGCTGAAACTAAGACGGAACACACCAAGCATAGCGTCAATGCCACACTGATGGTTTTCGCATTATTACTTTTGGGCTTGGACATAACGAACCCTCCGAGCTGTTTGGCGTTTGATGTTTGCTTGGGTCACAAAGTAATCAAACAATGGAGCAAATAAGTTGGCGAATAAAATGGCCAGCATGATGCCTTCTGGGAAAGCTGGGTTCACGACGCGAATCAATACCGTCATAAAACCAATCAAGATACCATAAGCCCAGCGGCCTTTATTGGTATGCGCAGCTGATACAGGATCGGTTGCCATAAATACGGCACCAAAGGCGAAGCCCCCGATCACTAAATGCCAATAAAACGGCAGGTTCATCATCATATTGTCTTCAGAACCAATCATATTAAAGACAAGAGAAGTAGCAATCAGACCTACTACACAACCTGCCATAATACGCCATGAAGCAATACGCGTCCAAAGTAGAACGACGGCACCCATTAAGATAGCCAATGTTGATACTTCACCGATACTGCCTTGCATATTACCTAAGAACGCATCACCCCAAGTAATCGCATTACCATAGACGTCGACGAAGTCCTGAGGAACTACGCCTAACGCGGCAAGACCAAGTGGCGTCGCACCAGAGAAACCATCGACCGCCGTCCATACTGAGTCACCAGACATATAAGCAGGGTAAGCAAAGTATAAGAATGCGCGACCCGATAGGGCAGGGTTCAGGAAGTTTTTACCCGTACCACCGAACACTTCTTTTGCGACTACGACACCAAAGATAATACCGAGGGCAACTTGCCATAAAGGGATATCTGGTGGTAAACAAAGCGCAAACAGCACTGAGGTCACAAAGAAACCTTCGTTGACTTCATGGCCGCGCACTACAGCAAAGATAATCTCACAGAGAATACCGACCGCAAAGGTGACGATATAAATCGGTAAAAATTGCATCGCCCCGTAAACGAAGCTTGCCCAGATACTGTCTGGGTTATAGCCTGCCATACTGGTGATAACGGTACGCCAGCCTTCAGGCTGCAAACCAAGGGTTGCAATCGCCGTTAGTGCTTGATGACCGATGTTGTACATACCCCAAAACATGGCTGGGAAAGTACATAACCATACGGTAATCATAATACGCTTTAGGTCGATACCGTCGCGTACGTGTGATGCTGAGTATGTGGTTGAGCTTGGTTGACGCAAAAACGTATCAAACATCTCAAAGATAGCGTAGTATTTTTCGTGTTTGCCACCCTTGGTGAAAGACGGCTCCATACGATCGAACATATTGTGTAAAAATTTCATCGTGGTTAGCCCTCCAGCTCAATGCGCGTCAAGTTATCACGCAAAATATCACCGAATTCATATTTGCCAGGAGATACGAAGGTGCATAATGCTAAATCTTCTTCGTCCAATTCGAGCACGCCCAAATCTACGGCGCTAATCATGTCTTCAACAATTAATGCACGTAGTAACTGTGTCGGCAGATAATCTTGCGGCATGACCTCTTCATAAACCCCGATAGGTACCATCGCTCGCGGTGAACCATTACTCGTGGTCGTAAAGTTATATTTCTTATTACCAAAAAACTTAGAAATATAAATAGGCAGCTTAGAGAAGCGGTTGGTGCCGACACTTAGGAAATGGAACGCTGGACGTTCACGCCCTTCAAGCAGCACACTGATTTGGTTATGAAAACGACCAAGATAAGCCGTATTGCCAAACACTTTGCGACCTGACAACACCGAACCAGAAATAATACGGTTCTCGCCAGCCGCCAGCTGTCCTTTGGTCAGAGCAGCGATATCAGCACCGCGCTCAGTAGCCACCAAACGTGGCTTGGTGACCGCAGGACCTGCCAAACTAATGATACGGCGCGTATATAAGCGACCGCTGGTGAATAGCTTACCAATCGCAATCACGTCTTGATAGCCAATCGTCCATACGGTCACGCCGCGCATGATTGGATGCAAAAAGTGAATGTGCGTGCCAGCCAGACCAGCAGGATGCTTACCAGCAAAGCTATGATACTCAGTGACATTATTAGCCGCCGTTTTGGCAACTGGCGTCAACTGGGCATCACCATGATGGCAAACAAAGGTCTTGGGGCTGAGTGTCGATAAGACAGCAAGTCCGTCATTGAACGCTTGCAACTGATCGTTAATCAGCAGCATTGGGTCAAATGCTAATGGATTGGTATCCATAGCGGTGACAAAAATAGCATGAGGATGGGCACCGATTTCTGGCGCACGGCTATAAGGGCGCGTGCGAAACGCGGTCCATTCGCCAGAGGCAAGCAGTTGGGTTTCAACAACTTCAGCGTCTAGGTCAGCAAGTTGCTGGGAGTCATAGCGCTCGAAGTCTACTTCTTCACCGTTTGGGTCGACCGCAATCACAAGGCTCTCAAACACACGACGTTCACCGCGTTTAATCGCGACGACTTTACCAGCAGCAGGGGCAGTATAGATAACGCCAACTCGTTTTTTGTCTTCAAAAACGGGCTGACCCTTTGCTACGATATCACCTTCTTTGACATTCATCGTAGGCTTCATGCCCACATAATCATAGCCAATAACGGCGACATGTGTCGGTTGGTGCTCAGATATCTCGCGGGATGATTCACCGGTGATGGGCAAATCCAAACCTTTTTTGATGGTAATCATAAGCGAAAACTTAGTCCATAGTCTAAAACGATACCAGACGTCCTGTTTGGTATATCGGTAGCATGAACATCTGCGTCATTCAATAAAGCCCCCACGTCTCTCTTCCTATAGTAGGATAGTGACAAAGGATCTCTGAAAATAACGCATGATCATAACTACTAGTAAGAGTATTAACGCTGACCTTAGACTCCTTAACAACACGTTAATGTCTTATTCGAATGACCAAAGTGGCGACTGGCTACCAAGGTGTATGTTAAAACCATCAAATCAAACGCAATCGTTCAAGCCTTTAGCGAAAATGATTGTGTAGAAAATAGCTCTATCATACGTTTCATTGAAAATTAAAGCTTGTAACACCAGCGCAATTGACTACCCTTATTGGTTTGGTATCTTGTTAATAGATACGCAATTAGATAAGAATGCAGCCAAAAGATGATCTATCGAAATAGATGATAAACTGGTTGATAGACAAACTAGCGAAGCCATTATTAAGTAGATTTCACTCACATCAATAAGCGGCTATACAGCTAGTAATGACTGTTCTAAAATAGTTAGCTAGTGATAGAGAGACGATAGAGACTATAAAAAAGAAAGAAGCGTCATTAGAGTTTAGTGCTGTAGAGTAGACTGTTTAGAGGCCACCAGTTGAAATTTCTAATATAACCCTTCTTAGCAATATGTCAGCCAACATCAAAAAGATGCACTTAGCTGCTGCTCGACTCATCCTGACCGCTATGCGACACTAAGCCATAAATGACTTAATAAAAAGCGCAGCGCATGGTTACTATCACATAGAAACAAATAAAAATTTACCTAGGATTATACGCTAAATTGACCTAAAATTGCCAGTCAGTAATTGAATTTATCTAATGTTGCCAGTGATTCAATGTATTAAAACTTATGGTTATGATTGACAGTTTTTTTATGGTCACTTCTATCTATCGAAGCAGCTTTTGGGTCTATCATGGATAGCTTTTGACTCGTCTATATATTAAGTCATTTTTGACTGATTTTTTTATGCGTGTTTAGAGGGTATTGAACGTTCAATACACCCTGATTTTGAATTTACTTTTCTAAATATATTTATTGTTGTGCTTTATAAGGAATGCTATATGTGTGCTGTGCCTGTCATTATCCCGGCTATTGATTTAAAAGATGGTAAATGTGTCCGCTTAAAACAAGGCCGTATGGAGGATGATACGGTTTTTTCTAATGATCCAGTGGCCATGGCAGCACGCTGGGTAGAGGAAGGTGCACGTCGACTGCATTTGGTTGATTTGAATGGGGCATTTGACGGCGTACCCGTTCATAGACAAGTGGTGAATGACATTACCAAAGCGTATCCGAATCTGCCTATTCAGTTGGGCGGCGGTGTGCGCAATATGAACACCATTGAGCAATATATTACGGCTGGTTTGACTTATATCATCATTGGTACAAAAGCGGTCGAAGATCCTAGCTTTGTGACTGAGGCTTGCCGCGAATTTCCGGGTCATATCATTGTAGGCATCGATGCAAAAGACGGCATGGTAGCAACCCATGGTTGGGCAAATGTGACCGATACCAAGGCGACTGAGCTTGCGAAGCGCTTTGCAGATGTCGGCGTATCGTCGATTGTCTACACCGATATCAACCGCGATGGCATGATGCAAGGCGTCAACGTTGAACAAACTGTCAATTTAGCACGTGAAGGCGGCTTGCCTGTGATTGCCTCAGGCGGCGTGACCAATATGAAAGATATCGAACTGCTGAAACCTTATGGCGATTGTATTGAAGGTATCATTACTGGTCGCGCAATCTATGAAGGCACGTTAAACTTGGGCGAGGCACAAGTTTATTTAGACAGTTAATGATTATTGAACATTTAATAAAGAAAGATGAGTACGAAAATCTATAAAAAGCAAAGGATGCTTATGAACACTGACTTTGACCGCTCAACGATGCGCGATTTTATAAAAGCGTGCGGTCAAATGCTGTTGTTACTAAGCATCCTTTTTGCCTTTCCAGTGTATGCGGATGGTGAAGAGGTGACGGGTATCACCACTGCATTGGGGATAGATACAGCAGAAAATCCGGCAGCTGACAAACCTTTACTTGATGCGACATCAGAAGAGGAAGCTTCAGCATCTCCAGTGGTCATACCTGAACCAGCACCACCGCCCATAATCAGTGGTGAGAGCACCAATAATGCGCAAATCGAAACCACTCCTACTCCGCAGAAAGACAATGACATTCGTCAACGTATTCAGGGTATTTTTTCTGAAATAGAAGGTCTGCAGGCTGTCAATGTCAGCGTTACGCAAGGTGTTGTCACCTTAACCGGAGAGACGCCGAACGAGAAAAAAGCGCAACAAGCCATCAATTTGACCAACCGTCTGACAGATGTGGTCACCGTCGAAGATCGGATTGATCGCACCCTTGATGTTCAAGACAATGTCACTACCGTTTATCAAGGTCTTAAAGCACAAGCCAAAAATCTGGTCAAAGCCTTGCCGCTCCTATTGGTCGGCATTGTCCTATTTGCATTGGTGACATGGTTTGGTAGTTGGCTGTCTAATCGCAAAAAAATGTGGCAACGGCTCACGCCCAATCCGTTTGTCGCCGAATTGCTGTCACAAACCGTTAAAGTCATTTTTATTATTTTCGGTTTGATTCTTGCACTGAGTTTGATAGGCGCCGAAACCATCTTAGGCACTTTGCTTGGCGGTGCAGGCGTTATCGGTATTGCCGTTGGTTTTGCGGTCAAAGACACTATTGAGAATTACATTGCCTCGCTCATGCTCAGTATTCGCCAACCATTTCGCGCACGTGATCATATTTTGATTAATAATCAAGAGGGGATTGTAGTACGGCTAACCTCACGTGCGACTATTCTGATGACTTTAGATGGCAACCAGTTGCGCATTCCCAATGCTGAAGTGTTTAAAGCAACGATTTTAAATTACACCAAAAATCCAGAACGTCGATTTACCTTTGAGTTAGGCGTTGATGCCAATGATGATCCATTAGCGGCTATCAAAGTCGGACTGGATGCGATACATACGTTAGCATTCGTTTTAGATGAGCCAAAAGCAGTGGCTGTCATTACCAATGTTGGCGACTCTAATATCATTTTAGAATTTCAAATTTGGGTGGATCAATCAGATACGGATTTCTCAAAAGCACGCAGTATTGCCATTCGTGAGACCAAGCATGCGTTAGAAAATGAAGGCTTCAGCTTGCCTGAACCGATTTATCGTTTGCGTTTTAATAGTAACTTAGAAAAAGCGTTTGAGCATATGCAGGACAGTAACGCCAGCAGTGCTAATACTAATATGACAATTACGCCAATCACGCCCAAAGTGACCGATAAAAACCAGAATGAAGATAATAGCGTTGATGATAAGGACAAAAAACAAGCAAAGGCTCGTGCCAAATTGATTTTACAAGGTCGCAATGCTGATGAGGTGCTTAACGCCCGTCCTGACGACAAACTCATGGAAAAAGTTGAACAGGAAATTGCAGAAAGCTCTGACGAGACTGATTTACTGAATAATAATAGCCCGCAAGAATAATTTGCAAAAACCTGCCAAAAACTAGGCATAAAAAATGCAACGAAACGTATATCTGATTATCATTCAAATACGAGACATTTTTTATGCAAATGAAACACTTGATTATATTCGCCCTAGTGGGCATGGTTGCGTTACTAGGTTTCAACCTCATTAATGGCAATCAACGTGATAAAAATAGAGAGATAGTCATAAGTGACGCAGGATCTGAGCAATCTCCCGATACAGCGTTACCAAATACGGATGATGTAGAAAGTGGCTCAGCAGATGTCGCAAGCCAGCCACTTGGCAAACAGCCTAAAGCCATTCTCGATAATGCTACCGCGAAAATAGATCAGGCTCAGGAAGCAGACAAGGAACGTCTAGACCAGATGAGTAATGCGCAATAATGATTTAAGTAGTCGTTATAAAATACCACGCACAAAAAAGGCCAACGATGACGTTGGCCTTTTTATTATTCGAAGCGTTTGCTAACACTAGCTTTTCTTACTTGCGCCTTTACTACGGCTGCCAGTCTTTTTAGCGGTGCTTCTTCTATCAGTACTTTTCTTATCAGTACTTTTTTTAGAAGGCGCGCTCTTCGTTTGATTCATTTCACTAGATTGCAATTTAGCTTTTAAATCAAAGTCAATTTGTAGCAGATCCATATTGACGCCAGCAACTTTCACTTTAACGCGATCGCCCAGTCCGAACAATGTCCCTTTGTCTTTACCAATCAGCTGTTGTTGCTGCTCATCGTAAACAAAGAAGTCATCACCGACATTAGAGATGTGAACCAAACCATCGATATATAAGTCAGTCAGCGTGACAAACAAACCGAAGCTTGTAACTGTGGTGACCACACCTTCGAACTCTTCACCAACATGATCTTTCATATAGTGACACTTGAGCCAAGACTCTACATAGCGCGAGGCTTTTTCGGCACGGCGCTCGGTATCTGAGGTTTGCGTGCCAGCAGCTTCGAGAGAAAAGTCCATCACTGGCTGCTGGGTATTGGTCACTTTTGCTTTGATGGCACGATGCAGCATTAAATCAGGGTAACGACGAATCGGCGAGGTGAAGTGGCTATATTCGTCATAAGCTAGCCCAAAGTGACCGATATTGTCAGGTGCATAGTTTGCTTGCATCATTGAGCGCAACAGCATGCTGTGGATACTAATCGCATCGGGTCTGTCTTTGGTGGCTTCAATAATACGCTGATAATCGGCTTGCGTTGGATTTTCTTCTGGGAAGCTTAAACCAAAGTTCTTTGCGTATTCGTGAATACGCATTGATTTTTCGCCATCAGGTTTGTCATGGTTACGATATAAGACAGGAAGCTCATGCTTGAGTGCAAAGTTCGCTGCACAAGTATTGGCCAGCAGCATACATTCTTCAATGAGTTTTTGAGCATCACCGCGAGTACGCGGTAGGATTGCTTCGATACCACCTTTCTCATTGAACTTAATGTAGGTCTCAACTGTTTCAAACTCCATTGCATGACGCTCTTCACGCTTTTTAAGCAGTAGCTCATACAATTGATGTAAGGTATCGACAGATTTTTTGACGTCTTTATTACCCGTGAGTGAGGTAGGTACGCTCTTATCTTCTGGATTCTCAAGATAAGCGTTCACTTGATTATAGGTTAAACGTGCTTGTGAGTGCATGACAGCAGGATAGAACTCATAACCAGTCACTTTGCCTGCCCGCGATATTTTGATATCGGCGACCATACAAAGACGGTCACGGTCAGGATTCAATGAACACAGACCATTAGAGAGTACTTCAGGCAACATTGGAATCACACGATGCGGGAAATATACGGACGTACCGCGCTCGTAGGCATCTTTATCAAGTGGCGAGTTTGGTGTGACGTAATAACTGACATCAGCAATCGCAACTAAGACACGATAGTTGCCACCAGAGCGTTTTTCGGCAAATACGGCATCATCAAAATCACGTGCATCTTCACCATCGATAGTCACCAACGGCAAATCACGCAAATCTTTACGACCTTTTAAATCTTTTTCAGTCGGCTCTTGATAATCGTTGGCTTGCTTCAGTGCTGCTTCGCTAAAATCTGATGGGATGTCATAATTGAGTAAGGTGGTCTCAATAATCAGTTCGCGATCATTGTCGTCAGACAGTACTTCAGTGATTTTACCCGTCGCAAATTCATGCTGATTTGGCCAATCAATAACATCAACCTTAACAGGAGAGCCTTGCTTGGCATTCATCGCTTGTACATTTTCTTCAGTAACGGTAATGGGCTGGTGATTATTTGGACTACCAAGCTCGACACAGTAGCCATCTTCATCACGCGCTAATGTACCAATGAAGTTATTTTGGCGACGTTCAACGACATCAACGATACGTCCTTCTGTGCGCCCACGATTGTCTGTCGATGTACCGACTGCATCTACGGTGTCACCGTTGAAAACCCAGCGCATTTGCTTTTCATGCAAAAATAAATCTGGCATATCGCTTAATAATACAAAGCCAAAGCCTTTAGGATGTGCAGACACTGTACCCCTGACGACATCTTGTTTGGTCACCGTGCGATAGCGATAAGGACGACCGTCGCGGTTTACTTGTCCATCACGTGCCATCGCTTTTAGGCGATTGCCTAAAGCGTCAAACTGGTCTGGGTCATCAATATTAAAGGCTTTTGCCAATTGTTGATGCGTGACTTCACCATGCTCATTAATCGTACTGAGTATCAGTTCGCGACTAGGGATAGGATTGTCATATCTTTTTGCCTCACTTGAGGCGTTTGGATCGTTCCAACTCATAAATTACCGTATCTATTTTTAAAATTATTAATAATGGCTATCTTAACACGAACGACGTTGCAATATCTTGCGTCAATTGTCTTAAGTGTATTTGGTAGCAGGAAGTGGCCACCTTTAATAGGCAACAACTATTAAAACAAATCAAATGTCGATATCGACTGTACTTGATCTATTTGTTATCTTTTTACTGTCTATCTCTTTCGACACTTCTAATACTGTTGTTTGATTAGACTTATCCAAGTATTTCTGAGCCTTATCGACTTCAGTGGTCAAAGTATTGACCGTCTGTTTCATGTTCTCTAGCGCTTCAATTTTATAATTGCTAATCATATCCATCGTATCATAGACGTTATTGAAAGCGTTTTGTAATTTATCAAGCTCAATGCTGCTACTGGTTGCTTGCTCATGGATTTCACCTGACTGGCGTTTTAGCATCGCTGAGGTCGATTCAATCAAGCTACTGGTGGTTTTATTTAAAGCAGTAATTTGATCAAGTACCAGTTTTTGATTGGTCATTGCTTGTGCAACCACGACCGCTGTCCGTAGTGCAGATACGGTGGTTGTGGTGGCTCGATCAACGCCTTTTATCAATTCTAAGTTATTGCGGCGAATGGTATCGAGCGCTAAATAGCCTTGCACGTTCACGGCTAACTGAGTTAAAAAGTCGGTGTTTTTTTGACGCACATAAAACAACATCTCTTCTTTAATAATGCGTGCTTTTTCTGGGTCGGTCGCTTCTATCGCATAAACCTTTTGTTCTAACTGCTCATCAATCTTTTTGCCGACATAAACGTATTGGCGTATGGATTGCATCAGCTCCCACATATTGACTTTTTCTTGCTCAATCATCGCATTGTCTTTGAGCAGCTCATCCTTACCATTATATAGACTGGTAACCACCGCATTAATATGCGACTGTGCAGATTCGTATT
This sequence comes from Psychrobacter sp. 1044, assembly GCF_904846525.1. Taxonomy (GTDB): domain Bacteria; phylum Pseudomonadota; class Gammaproteobacteria; order Pseudomonadales; family Moraxellaceae; genus Psychrobacter. The sequence continues at coordinate 54,569 of NZ_CAJHAZ010000018.1, forward strand.
GACGGAAGTAATCCTGTACTTTATTGCCAAATGGGATGAGACCGAATAACTTACGCGAGCTGGTCAGCTCTTTTTTACTGGGATCTAAATCTTCGACGATGCCGCGCAACTCAGTCAATGACTTGGCGATAGGGGAATTATCAAACAAGCTGTCATTGAGGCTTTTGGCGGGTAAATCGAGCATACGATTAGACACTTGGGCTGATTCACGAATCTCTTTAGTACCGAGATTATGAATCGATTGCACATTTTGCTGAAATTCAGCGCTGTGCACAGAATTATTAATCACATGATCAACAAAGGCATCGACCTTGGCATCAAGCTCGGGGATTTGGCTGTCATCCAATTTGACCATTTGATCTGCTTCGCTTTTTTGTATTTCTCTCACAGGTTCAGGCGCGGTTAGAGAAATACTTGGCGTCGTTGCGTTTTCTGGTGGGGTCAATTCTTGCATGAAATTTCCTTCAATATTGGATAAAAGTAGTGTTTTTGTCAACGACTCTGATGGCCGTGATATACGTTATTTTTATACACTTACTAGAAATTTTTAATAAATGCTGATTAGCAAATATAAAATAGACCTTTAGATTACCGCGTAATCAAATGGTTGAGAAGGTAGGTTTTGTAAAATAGAGTCAGCCAATTATATCTGACTAAACATATTTAAAAGAGATATGTATCTATGTACACAATAAAAAACCATCAATATCCCGCAGTATATTGATGGTTAAGGTTATACATATCTATATTGACTAACAGCCATCTAATAAACAGATTACTTTTTCTTAGTTGGCCCAAGCAGCATACCCATCTGACGACCTTCCATCTTAGGATATTGCTCAACGTTAGCAATCTCAGCAGTATCTTCGATAATACGATCTAGCTGCTTGCGACCAATCTCTTGGTGCGCCATTTCACGGCCACGAAAGCGAATACTGATTTTAACTTTGTCTTGGTCTTCCAAAAAGCTGACGATTTTTTTCAGTTTAACCTGATAATCAGCTTCTTCAGTACTAGGACGCAGCTTCATCTCTTTTAGCTGAGTTTGCTTTTGGTTCTTTTTAGCTTCTTTCGCCTTTTGCTTTTGATCATAGAGGAAATGCTTATAATCCATGATTTTGCATACTGGCGGTTTGGCTTCAGGAACCAATTCGACCAAATCTAGACTGTCTTCACGTGCCGCTTTCATCGCGGTTTCGATATCGACCACGCCCATCTGTTCGCCGTCTTCTTTAACGAGACGGACTTCTTTGGCTGTGATATCTTCGTTGATGTTCAAACGGTTTGACTGTTTAATAGGTATTACTCCTCATCTGTTTTTGGGGTCTGTCGGCCTTTGTCGCTGACAGCGGTCTGTACTAATGTAATAAATTCTGGAACACTCATCACGCCAAGGTTTTCACCTTCACGAGTACGGACATTGACACTGCCCGATTCGACTTCTTTATCCCCTAATACTAGCATATAGGGAACGCGTTCTAATGTTTTCTCTCGTATCTTAAATCCAATCTTTTCGTTACGCAAGTCACTAATAGCTCGCAAACCTGACTTTTTGAGTTCGCTGACCACATTTTCACAAGCATCTGCCTGTTTATCAGTGATATTCATCACCACCACTTGCTGCGGCGCTAGCCAAACAGGCATCCAACCGGCATAGTTTTCAATCAATATACCGATGAAGCGCTCGAATGAACCTAGGATGGCACGGTGCAACATGATAGGTACTTCACGCTCATTTTGCTCATTGACGAATTCGGCATCTAGGCGCTCAGGCATGTTTGGGTCAACCTGAATCGTACCGCACTGCCAGACGCGACCTAAAGAATCTTTTAAACTAAATTCAATCTTCGGACCATAAAATGCGCCTTCACCTGGCAGATAAGCCCAATCAAGACCTGAGCTATCTAAGGCATCGGCCAAAGCTTTTTCGGCAAAATCCCAAGACTCATCACTACCAACCCGTTTTTCAGGGCGGGTTGAGAGTTTCATAATGATATTATCAAAACCAAAGTCTTCATAAACGGCAAGAGTTAGCTTGATAAAGTCAGCAACTTCTTGCTGGATTTGCGACTGTGTACAGAAGATATGAGCATCATCTTGGGTAAAGCCACGAACGCGCATCAAACCATGTAGTGAACCTGATGGCTCGTTTCGATGACAAGAACCAAACTCCGCCATACGTAATGGTAAGTCACGGTAAGATTTCAAGCCTTGGTTAAAGACTTGCACGTGACAAGGGCAGTTCATTGGTTTTACCGCATAATCACGATTTTCGCTGGCAGTCGTGAACATATTGGTAGCATAGTTGCCCCAATGTCCCGAACGCTCCCACAGACTACGATCAACGATTTGCGGTGTTTTAATTTCTTCATAACCGTTATCGTGCTGTACTTTACGCATATACTGCTCAAGTACTTGATATATCGTCCAACCATTCGCATGCCAAAACACCATACCTGGCGCTTGCTCTTGCATATGGAATAGATTTAACGCTTTACCAATTTTACGATGGTCACGTTTTTCAGCTTCTTCGATACGCTGAATATAGGCTTTTAAATCTTTTTTATCCGCCCATGCTGTACCATAGATACGTTGCAGTTGCTCGTTCTTGGCATCACCGCGCCAATATGCACCAGACATTTTGGTCAGTTTGAATACTTTTAAAAATTTGGTGTTCGGCACGTGTGGACCACGGCACATATCGACATATTCTTGATGATGATATAAGCCAAACGCTTCTTCGCCTGGCATATCATTAATCAGCTTAAGCTTATAGTCTTCACCACGTTCTTCAAAGATTTTAATGACTTCATCGCGTGGCGTTATTTTTTTGATAACGTCATAATCTTGCTTGATTAGCTCCATCATGCGTTTTTCAATGGCTGCCATATGCTCAGGCGTAAATGGTGTTTCGCTATAGATGTCATAATAAAAACCATCATCGATAACGGGACCAATCACCATTTTTACATCAGGATATAACTGCTTAACGGCATGACCTAATAGGTGAGCACAAGAATGGCGAATGATATCGACACCGTCATCATCTTTTGGTGTCACGATTTCAACCTTAGCATCATGAGCAATAGGGTCGTGCGCATCAACTAGATGACCATCTACACGCCCGGCGACCGTTGCTTTAGCCAATCCTGCACCAATGCTTTGTGCCACTTCCATGACCGTTGTATTGCCTTCGAAGTTTTTTACGCTACCATCGGGTAAAGTAATCGCTACCATAATCTATTCACCTTTTTGCGTCCGTTGGCAGTGATGATTGCAACCATCAATCATATAACCGCAAGACTGCGTCAATTATATCCAACTGCTATGATATGTTATAAGAGATAGATATCACTTAAAGGCAAAGTTTCAAACAATCAACCGTTGAACAATCAAGGCTAATAAGAAATGCCATTAAGCAATATTATAAAGTCAGCTATTATAGCAAAAACTGTGTATCAACACTAGATAGTAAGGGATTAGGTCGGCTTCTATATATAGATGCTATCTATACGAATATCAAGAAGGGTAAATCATAGTTAGCTAAGGACACAGCGAAGGCAATTATCAGTAAACAGATAAATATGCCAAAAAGTCAGTATAGAGCCTCAAAGTTTTAGTTTAAAGTAAGTTCTTAATGGCAACGCGATAGATGACAATTAATGAATATCGATAGATACTGTTTAAAGCTGAGTTATTATTTAAGGGAATTAAACAACCACTACCCTTAACCCATTGAAAACTATGCATTATTAAAAATCTTCTCAAATAAACCTAAAAACCTCTGATAAAGCGGTTGACACCCCTGTCAGAATCTATATAATACGCCCCACAGCAAAGGAAGCTAAGCAGTAAGTTAACCAACTTATTACTTAGATTACCAAGCTAAGACAAAACATAAAAAAGCTTGACAAATCAAATCATTATGATAAGATAGTCGGCTCGCTAGATAGCTTGAACCACAAGGGTTTAAGACTAAACAGCAAGAGAATTACCCTATATATCAGTTACTGGACGACAGTGATTGAGCACTATT
>NZ_CAJHAZ010000019.1 GCF_904846525.1 Psychrobacter sp. 1044
CCTTGTGGGTCAAGCTATCTAGCGAGCCGACTATCTTATCATAATGATTTGATTTGTCAAGCTTTTTTATGTTTTGTTTCTTCAAGTGAATTGGGTTATTTATATGTAATCTACATATAAACTGTCCAGCTCGTCTTGATGAGGGCGTATTATAGAGGGTTTGAATCTTTAGTCAAGGGCTATTTTATCTTAATTTGAATAATCTTGGTGATTAGACTAAATTGAAGGAATGGCGACGCTACTTTTGCTTCAATCGGGTAGTAGTATATGGGGTTTTGAGCAAGGATAGCTTTTTCCCCTTAAAATTGCTTACCCCTTTCTATAAATGCCACCTTTACAGCTTGCCTATATTTTTGAAGAAGTCTTTGTAAGCAGCGACTTTCTTATCTAACGCTAAAGGATAGGCACGCGAGGTTGAAGGCAACCTATATAAGGTAAGATTATTTATATCCACTTTTCGATTGTGATGGTTTTGCCATTGATATGGATAATCCATACTTTGATTGGTCTTAGGATACTTGGATTTAGCAGGTGGCTCGGCTAATAAACCAAGCAGCACTTCTGTTGCTTTACCGCCCGTGGTAAACAAAGTTTCAACCTTTGGAACTTGTGGCAATATACTATCTAGGTCAACGGGTGTGACAACGGTTAAGTTCTTATCTGAGGCATTACCAGTCTCGCGAATCGCTTGCTTGACCGTTGGACAAGAAGCAATTCCGCGCTCGAACATAAAGGCGCGAATACGCTCAGGATCAAAGCGCTTCTCATCCCCTACTCTAAAATAATCCACGTCATCAAAAAAAACACTACCATAGATACGCCACATGTCATTGTAAAAGTTTGGATAGTGAAATGGCATTGCCCATTTATCAGCGGTCGGTGGAAAAGTGCCCATCATCATTACCGTAGCATTAGGTGGTAAAACGGGAACGAACGGATGCGTTTCTACCTCTGTTGCTTGGGCTTCAGATAATATTAAGCTGTTATCGGTTTTATGCGTATTATTATGGGTGTGATATGGTTGTGTAGTCATAAGATTCTTCATCAGAAAAGCGGTTTTTTTGCTATCATAGCAAGCCTAAACACTGCTTCATTTATTAGGGCGCTATTATAGTCAAACATAGTCGGCTTAAATAAGACCAACCCTGCTATAAATATATTTAGCTTACTTTATTATCAAAGTAGCAAGCTTACTATTTGTGAGACAGATATAAGGTTGAAGTGCAGTAAGTGTTTGTATCTTTCATACTAATGGCAACCGCAGTAACTGCGCAAGCATCAGACCAAAAACCAAGAGAAACCTTATGAGCGACTTAAAAATCACCGTCATTGATCACCCGTTAGTCCGTCATAAACTCAGCCTTATGCGCGAAAAAGACTGTAGCACTTATAAGTTTCGCACCTTGACCAAAGAGCTTGCACGCTTGATGGCATATGAAGCAAGCCGTGATTTTGAAATCGAAACCTTCCCAATGCAAGGCTGGTGTGGTGAAATCACTGGTGAGCAAATCATCGGTAAGACGGCGACGATTGTACCGATTTTGCGTGCTGGCATTGGCATGCTCGACGGCGTGCTCGATTTGATTCCTACCGCAAAAATCTCTGTCGTCGGTTTGCAACGTGATGAAGAAACCTTACAACCTGTGCCGTTCTTTGAAAAATTTGTCAGCCACATGGACAAACGCCCAGCCCTTATCATTGACCCAATGTTAGCCACTGGCGGCTCAATGGTCGCGACCATCGAGATGTTAAAGAAAAATGGCTGTACCAACATTAAAGCCTTGGTATTGGTTGCCGCGCCTGAAGGCGTACGTGTGGTCAATGAAGCACATCCTGATGTGACCATTTATACCGCTGCACTAGATAGTCATTTAGATGAACATGGCTATATCATCCCAGGTTTAGGCGATGCGGGCGATAAAATCTTTGGTAAGCAATTATTCAACAAGTAAGAAAAAGCAAGTAAATCAAGACTAGCCGTCATCGTAACACCCATGACACAGGTACAAAACATCAATGATAAGGATATAAGATGAACGTATTGATTACGGGAGCAAGCGCAGGTTTTGGTAAAGCGCTGGCCGAGCGTTTGGTTGCCAATGGTCATCGCGTGATTGGCTGTGCCAGACGCCTCGATAAGCTGAATGCTTTAGCAGATACTTTGGGCGAAACATTTTTACCTGTGGTCATGGATGTGAGTGACACGGCTACTATCCCGCAAATTATTGCTGATTTGCCTGATAAATTTAAGCAAATCGATGTCTTAGTAAATAACGCTGGATTGGCACTCGGTACAGAACCTGCGTACAAGGCAAATCTTGATGATTGGATGCGTATGACCGATACCAATATTAAAGGGTTGATGGCACTGACCCATGCAGTCTTGCCAGCAATGGTAGCGCGCGATAGCGGTTATATTATCAACGTTGGTTCAATTGCGGGCAGTTGGCCATACTTCGGCGCTAACGTCTATGGCGCGACCAAAGCCTTTGTAAAACAATTTAGCTTAAATCTGCGAGCTGACTTAATTGGTACGCAAGTGCGCGTGACCAATCTTGAACCGGGTAATGTCGCGGGTACTGAGTTTTCAAACGTCCGTTATCATGGCGATGACGATAAAGCCGCCAAGGTTTACGACGGCTTTAAAACCATGACCGGCGATGATATTGGCGATATTTTATTATGGCTGATTGAATCGCCTGCTCATATTAACGTCAATCGTTTAGAAGTGATGCCAGTTGCGCAAACTTATAACGGGCTGACGATTGCTAAGCAAGATTCTTAAAATTTTAGCTGACCGTTTGGCTCACTAACGTAATTCATAAGAGCGAAGCAATATAGATTCCTTTATATTGCTTCTTTTTTTGCTACTAACATTCTCTTCATTGACCAAGCGTAAATCCTGAAAGTCTAAAATCAATACCTCATTGCGCAAGCGCTCGCTAGTACGTTTATGATGGCGTATCGGAAATCCTAATACTTGCTTACCCCTAATCCCTATCTGATTGATAATCATGGTCAGATTATTGATGATAGATTTAGCACTTAACTTCTGAGCATTAATGATCACTGTGGCAGGATTAACAGTTGTGCTTAAAACCTTTGTTTGGCGCACACTTTTTGGCAAATTCCCTGCAAAAAACAAGACTTGCTCTAGTGGTAAATACTGCGTATGACGCATCAATTCCTGACGAAATAATGCTAGCATATCACTATTAAAACTGTCTTCTGTTTGCTGAGAGAACGCCGTAAAGTTACGATGTAAGTAACGTCCAAACACGCTGCTATTAATCCATTCTTGATAAATATCATTAGCTAGTAACTGCCTAGTGAAAACATCGGCATCTGGCGTAATATCCGCTGTCAGCATTGCCATCAATAGCGCCTGCGGATTGGTAAATGTTTGCTGCTGCCAAAATTGTGGATATAGGCTGCTATCAAGCAATGGTAACGTCAGCTTGTTCATACCTTAATATCCTTATATTTTACTTGCTGACGTTTGATTCGATTGGTCAAAGTCTATGACAAGTCACTACTTTTAACCCTAAACAGCTTTTATGCTATGGTTAATTACCTGCTTTAATATAGCAGTCTTTTAGAAATGAGATAAAGACTTTTGCTACGATACATTTTGGCTAAATCGACTTTATAAAACTGCTTAATAAAAACAAGGGATATTACTTTATGCAGTCAAACTTACTTGCTTTGCTTGCTAACTACCAGTTGAAAACGATTGATATTGCGTTAACTGACGGTGCGCTGCTACCAGTGTCAGTCATAGGTAGTGGCAAACCTGTAATATTACTGCATGCCTATGGCATGGATGCACGTGAGTTTTTACCATTTATTTTACCTGCCGCACTTACGAGGATTTGGCGTTGCAAAAGATATCGATCTCAACCAGTTTGATTTTGTGCGTCAGTATGCCGATGATATCAGCATTGTGATTGAGCAAATTTGCTTGGCACGCAATATAGAGTCCTTGCCTGTTGCCGCTATTTCGATGGGTGCGCAAGTGATGTGGGCGTATTTTGAGCGTTATGGCAGCGCGAAAATCAGCCGTTATTTGAATATTGACCAAAGTCCTGCTATCCATAATCAGCCTGATTGGCAAGGTGGCTTGTTTGGTGCGCGGCAGCAAGAAGTATTCGATATCTTTCACGAGGTAATTGAGAAAACTTTACCTTATGCTGAAATGAAAAGCTTTACCCACCTACCGTTTGCTCTAAAACGCCGTGCAACGGATGTCGAACGACTGTTCTCTCTATTATCTGTTAATCGAACGCGCTCGAAAGCGTTTATACAAGTGATGACTTATAAAAATGACCCTAAACTTGCGCTTTATGATCATAGTATTTGGCATCATAAAATGCGCTGCTTGCAAGCTTATTTGACACTACCCTATGACTTTCGCGGTGCGATAGAGCGTGTCACTATTCCAGTGGTTAACCTCATCGGTGGTCGCTCCAAACTTTACGATGCTAAGTGGCAGGAAAAAGTCACCCAAATGCTACCCAATGCAACTGAGGTCGTGTTACCGCGCTCAGGTCATGCGATACCGATGGATGAGCCTGTTGGGTTTTATAAAATTTTAAAGCAGTTTTTGGCTGTTTAATTTTAAATATAAATAAAAAAGCGACTCCAAAAGTCGCTTTTTTATGTGAGCAATAAATTTTAACCATTAATCAGCTAATGCTTTGGTCAACTCAAATCTAGCTACTTCCTTACCATCAACTTCAACCGTTTCAGAAAACATCGCTAACGGTCGTACCCATACGCCATACTCACCGTATAGGCAGCGATAAACGACTAATGCTTCTTCGGTTTCTGAATGCTGTGCCGTATGCAGGACTTGGTAAAGGCTGCCTTTGTAATGGCGGTAAATACCTTGGGGGACGTTTTGGGTTTGTTCAGACATAGTTGTTTCCATTAAGCAATTTTATTCATGTCAACATCGTAGCCAGAGCTTTTCATTTCTCTAGCGATACTATACTTCCAAGCTCCGCTTGTATCCATGGATTTATAGACCACGCCTGATATGTCATTTGGAATTTCGACATTACCTTTCACAAGTGCAACTACGTTTGCTCGACCAATCTTACCAATCAAGAGTCCGTGTTCAAAAATTACGTTTTGCCTTGCTCGTGGTCTCAGTTCTTCTGGCTTAGACTTAATAACTCCGCCGATGTCACACTCAGTATAGAGAACGATAGCAAAACCTACATCCGTATGCTTTTCTAATTTCTCTATGATTGTAGCACTGGAGTCTACTTGCTCATGGAGAATAATAGCTTCAAAACCTAACTTCTCAACAAATCTTGCTACTTCATTTTTAGCGCCATCATCATGTCCATGAACAATAAAAACTTTTGATAATTCTTTATCTCTATTACCTAATATACTGGGAGTGACATCATTATTTTTAAAAATAGTAAATTCATCAATAATCGTATTTATTAAATTAATAGTAATAATTCTACCTTTTTCCCATTCTTCACCATTATCAGGCTTAAACAATACTGAAACTGGACGAAATCTTATGCAACTAAATTCATCTGAATACTCTGATGCCTGACCATGAATATTTTTTATAAACATAGATAAGCGACGAGATAACCTATCTAACTCATTGTCATCATTATATTGTAGGTTTTCAAACCCTTTCCGAATCTCCATAAAATGTTCGATATTATCCATATCATTCAACCGTCACTTTCGCATAAGCCTTTTTACCCGCTTGGATAACAACTGTCTGACCAGACGTTAAGCTAAAGCTCGCATCGACCACTTCGCCATCTACTTTTACTGCGCCGCGCTTAATCATGTCTTTAGCCGATGAGCTATTTTTAGCCAGTTCCGCTTGGTTTAAGATTTGCGTGATAAATAATGCGTCCTGCCCTTCCAAATCTAAGGTCACTTCTGGTAAATCGACTGGCAGTTCACCATCGGCAAGTACGTTACCTGCTGACTTGTGCGCATTAGCGGCAGCATCAGCATCGTGGAAACGCTCGATTAGTTCTTCAGCAAGAATACGTTTGATTTCTTGTGGATTGCGACCATTTTCCATCTCAGCCATCAACGCTTCGACTTCTTCCATCGGCTGAAAGCTTAAAAATTCAAAATAGCGACGGATTAAGGTATCTGGCATAGACAATAGTTTTTGGTACATGGTACCCGGTGCATCATAAATGCCGACATAGTTATTCAGGGATTTAGACATTTTATTAACGCCATCTAGCCCTTCTAAGATTGGCACGGTGATACACACTTGTGGCTCTTGACCATAACGACCTTGCAGGGTGCGTCCCATTAGGATGTTAAAGGTTTGGTCAGTACCGCCAAGCTCGACATCCGCTTTTAGGGCGATAGAATCATAGCCTTGTACCAATGGATATAAAAACTCATGAATCGCAATCGGCGTTTGCGCAGCATAGCGTTTAGAGAAATCATCGCGCTCAAGCATACGCGAGACAGTCAGCTGGCTAGAAAGCTGAATCATATCGCCCGCTGACATATCCTTGAACCATTCAGAGTTGAAGACTATCTTGGTTTTTTCTTTATCCAAAATCTTAAAGACTTGCTCAGCATAAGTCTGCGCATTGACTTTGATTTGCTCGTCGGTCAATGGCGGACGGGTGCTGTTTTTGCCAGAAGGGTCGCCAATCTTGGCGGTATAATCACCGATTAAAAAGTAAATCTCATGACCCAAATCTTGAAAATGCTTGAGTTTATTAATCAGCACGGTATGACCCAAATGCAGGTCAGGCGCAGTGGGATCAAAGCCTGCCTTAATACGTAGTGGACGGTTTAATTTCAGTTTTTTAACCAAATCTTCTTCAGATAGGATTTCTTGGGTGCCGCGTTGGATCAGGGCAAGCTGTTCTTCTAGGGTGTAGGTTTTCGTGGTCATGATGCTCTCTTTATTGTCTTTATTAAAAGGGTAACGCGTTTGGGCTATTTAGAATCTCGTAGCCAGTAAAAGATGTTAGAATTTGAGAGATATACTAGCGTTTTTTAAGGTAAATTGCCATGACCAACCCTGCATCGATTGCTGATACTAATGATTCAACTATAAATTATGACGATAATTTAAATAACACTTTAGATGACGATTTAAATTATGCCACTTTGACCGATGCGCTTGAGCAAACGGTGTTTGAAAACTTCGATGATGGTTTATATATCGGCATGATGTCTGGCACCAGCTTAGACGGGATGGATGCGGTTCTTTGTCAGTTTAGTAGTGACAGTAGTGCTGAAACAGATACCCAGCAACCGATGCGACTGTTAGCAACTCATAGCCAAGAGTTTCCGCTGCGTTTGCGTGAAGTGTTATTGGCTTTATGTCAGCCTAATGGTGTGCAAGAGTTAGTACCCGCAGAGGGTGAACCAAACAGCGAATTAGACTGGTTCGGTTGGGCAAGTAAAGAATACGCTGAATTTGCCAGCGAGGTGGTCAATAATTTATTGCAGCAATCGAATACTGATGTAGAGTCGGTGTTGGCGATTGGCTGTCACGGTCAAACGGTACGCCATCGTCCGCAATTGGGCTTTAGCTTGCAGTTGGTCGATGCCAATATCATTGCTGAGCGTACTGGCATTAGCGTCGTCAGTGATTTTCGCCGCCGCGATATGGCGGTTGGTGGACAAGGAGCGCCGTTGGTTCCAGCTTTTCATCAAGCGTTATTTGCCACGCCTGATAGCACGCGCGTGTTATTAAATTTAGGCGGTATTGCCAATATCACAGTCTTGCCAGCAAACGATAGTCCTGCGATTGGTTATGATACGGGTCCTGCCAATTTATTACTCGATGCGTGGACAGCATTGCATACTGATAAAGATTATGATGATGGCGGCGCATGGGCGCAGTCTGGACAAGTGATTGAGCCGCTACTTAATCAGCTAATAGAACATCCGTTTTTTGCGCGAACGTATCCAAAAAGCACTGGGCGTGAAGATTTTAACTTAGCATGGCTACAGGATGAGCTGCAAAAGTTCGATCAGGCATCTGCCCATATTCGCTATTCGTCAGCGGATGTGCAGGCGACGCTTACTGAACTGACAGCGATGAGTGCCAGCATGCAAATTAATATGTTTATTAATGCTCATGAAAATAGCTCGGTTTACGTCTGTGGTGGCGGTGCATTAAACGATTATTTGATGACTCGCTTGCAAGCGCATCTGCCCCATTGCACAGTAGAGACCACCGCAAGCTTAGGACTGAATCCAGCGTGGGTCGAAGCCGTCGCCTTTGCATGGCTCGCACGGCAAACACTAATAGGTGAAACGGGTAATTTGCCAGCCGTGACTGGTGCGAGTAAAGGCGTGGTTTTGGGTCAGGTTTGTTTCGCCTGACTGGTCAAATTTTAGTTTACACACGTGCACTTATGTGTTTTATAATGAATTCTGAAATACCCTCCTCTTAGGACTTGTAAGTATAGGATATATCGCATGAGCCAACACAGCAGTTCACTTACTGATCAAGCTACCAATGATGCTAGCGCAACAGCAGAGCATCAACCGCGTCAGAAACTACCGCACTATGAGCGTAGCGATGACTTGCGCGTCGTAATTACGGGTATGGGTGCGTTGACACCTTTGGGACTCGACGTCGATAGCTCATGGACTAAACTGCTCAATGGTGATAGCGGCATCGCGCCAATTACACATTTTGATGCTACTGGCTATCGCGCTCAAATTGCTGGCGTGGTCAAGGATTTCGATGCCAAGCAATATATGAATGCCAAAGACGCGCGACGCTATGATGAATTTATTCATTATGGTATTGCCGCCTCTAGTATGGCATTACAGAATGCTGGTTTTATCGATGAAGTAAGTGCTGCTGATGCACCTGTACAAAATGTCGATCAAGAGCGATTCGGCATTATTTTAGGCTCAGGTATTGGTGGTATCCAAACCATTGAAAACAGTCGCGATACGCTACGAGAAAAAGGCGCTATGAAAGTTTCGCCCTTTATCATTCCTGGCTCTATTGTGAATATGGCAGCAGGCTTAGTGGCGATTAAACATACCTTAAAAGGTCCCAACCTTGCGACATCGACGGCTTGTACCACCGCGACCCATGCGATGGGTCTCGCTGCACGTCTGATTGCTTATGGTGACGCCGATGTCATGCTAGCAGGTGGTAGTGAAAAAGGCTCCAGCCCGCTTGGCATATCGGGTTTTGGTGCCATGCATGCCCTCTCAACTCGCAATGACGAACCGACCAAGGCGTCGCGTCCCTTTGACAAAGACCGTGATGGCTTTGTGCTCGGTGATGGCGCGGGTATGGTGGTGCTAGAAAGCCTCGCTCACGCCAAAGCACGCGGTGCAACCATACTGGCTGAACTGGTCGGCTTTGGGATGAGTGATGATGCCAGTCACATCACAGCACCGCCTGAAGATGGCAGCGGTGCGGCACGAGCGATGCGTAATGCCCTAAATGATGCAGGCATTGAGCCATCGAGTGTTGGTTATGTCAATGCTCATGGCACCAGCACCCCTGCAGGTGATGTCGCTGAATCGATTGCTATTGAAACCGTTTTTGCCCCAGTCAAAGACCACATTTTGGTCAGCTCAACCAAATCGATGACGGGTCATTTGCTTGGTGCCGCGGGTGCTGTTGAAGCCATATTCACCGTCCTTGCCCTACAGCATCAGCATGTGCCACCCACCATTAATTTGGACAATGTGGAAGACAACTGTAATCTCGACTATGTCGCCAACCAATCGCGCAAAGTTGAAAACCTACAGTATGCCGTATCCAATAGCTTTGGCTTTGGTGGTACCAATGGCTCGTTAGTATTTGCGCGCTGGCCCGTGAATCACTAAGGTATAAAACTCACCATATCGGTCGTTGTAACCTTGGTGTCAGATTTGATACGTTTGTCCACTTGCAGCCCCTTATCGTATTTGCGTATGATAAGGGGTAATTTTTGGAACATTTATGGACGATACCATGTCAAGCTACTCATTTTCCCATCAGTTTTACCAGCGCTGGACGTGTGCGCCTGAACCTATTCGCGCAGCAATTACCCAAGAGCTAAAAGACATCACCACCTTATTGCAAAACGATACCCCATTTGAAAGCTTTGTGTTTAATACTCATGATTTGGATACCCACATCGATGAGCTCTACGAAAACCATGAAGCGGAGCAAGCCATCGCTAAAGCCATTACTGACAAAAAAGCCGAAGAGCAAGCGACTGCTGAAAAACAACAGCGAGAAGAACAACAAAAAGTAAAAGCGGCAGAGGATGCCAGATTAAAAGAAAGTGCTAGATTAAAAGAAGCAGCAGATACCGCGCAAAAAGAACAACAGAAAACTGAGCAAATAGCCGCTGAGAAGAATAATCTTGCTGATAAAACGACCGCTATGAACACCAATGATGCGAGTGATTCAGAATCGCTCAGCATTGATAGCACGGTTGAGAAAAACCAAGATGTTGAAAAATCGGCTGCGACGCAATCTAGCTCTGAGAACAAAACCATTAGTGAACATGCTAATGTCGCTAATGACAAGCATATCAATGACGACCACAGTATAAAAGCGGTCAATGACAAAGCCAGCGCCGCCATCAAACTGGCCCTGAAAGATGCGAAACTAAGTACCACGCATCAAGAGATGATCCGTGAGTTGGAAATGCAAATTGATGACTATCTCAGCGAGCAAATGATGCTGATGTCTGAGAATTTAAAATCTTGGTTACGTGCTGAAGTGACTCAAAATCTAAGCGAAGATGAAGCAGGAACTGACAAAGAATCGAAAAAAAGCTAAACGCTGCTCCCTACGCATCACCTTTTAGCAATAAATCCTCAGTAATAAATTCCTAGTACTAAAAAACCCCCGTAAACTTTACGGGGGTTTTTTCATTTTAGCTTCGTCGATATGAGCGTTTACATTAGATAGCCTTAGTCCGCTCAGTCAGCCAGTCAAGAGCTGCACCTTCAACGCGGTCTTTTAGCTCTGCATAGACTTGGCTATGATAATTATTCAACCAATCAATTTCGATTTGAGTCAATAATGACGACTCAATTAAACGAGTATCAATTGGGCAATAAGTGACGGTCTCAAAATTAAGAAAATCGCCAAATTCCGTCTCTACTGGTTGAGCAACGCGTTTATTAACCATCAAGTTTTCAATACGAATACCATATTTGCCTTCACGGTATAGACCTGGCTCATTACTTGAGATCATGCCCTCTTTCATCGCACGCTCTTTCAGCATACTGGCACTATAAGCAATCACTTGTGGGCCTTCATGGACGTTCAAGAAATAACCAACACCATGACCAGTACCGTGACCATAATCCATCTGTGCCTGCCATAATGGTGCACGGCATATTGCATCGATGAGTGGTGAAGCGATACCATCAGGGAAATGCGCTTTTGCTAAGGCAATATGGGCTTTGAGTACGGTAGTAAAGTCACGTTTGTGTTCGCTGCTTACCTGCCCAATACCGACCACACGGGTGATGTCTGTGGTGCCGTTTTGATATTGAGCGCCTGAGTCAATGAGTAATAAACCACCTTCGCCTTCATTGACATCAAGGTAGCTGAATTTTTCTGGCGTTGCACGGTAATGTGGCAGCGCACCATTTTCATTAAAGCCTGCGATAGTCGGGAAACTTGGCGACACATAATGTGGCTGCTGACTGCGCACTTCGATGAGCATACTGTCGACGTCCAGCTCGCTTAAACGCTCACCGTCTGCTAAACGCTGCTCAAATGCGGCAAAAAACTCACTTAATGCCGCGCCATCTTGACGCATGGCTTCACGCACATGGTCGATATCAGCGTCAGATTTAACCGATTTTAGCAACGTACTTGGCGCCATTTGCTCAATAAAACCTATGCCATCGCCCATTTTAGATAACGTACCCACTGCCACTTTACTTGGGTCTAATAGCAATAAGTCATCAGCAGTCAATGTGCCCAACGCATCTTGCACAGCATCATAATCAGCAAGGGTGATACCGCTGTCTCTTAAGATTTGTGCTATCTCGCTGCTGACTTTATTATTATCGATAAACAATGTCGCGTCATTTTCGCTAATGAGCATATGTGCCAAAAACACAGGGTTATAGTCAACATCAGCACCGCGTAAATTGGTCAACCAAGCAATATCGTCTAGGCTTGAAAGCAAGTGATGGGTTGCGCCTGCCTCAGCCATACCTGCGCGTACAGCGGCAAGTTTTGAGGTAGCAGACTGCGCGACAAACTGCGCATCGTGTTGATATAGACTGGCGGTTGGTAGCGCTGGACGATCGCTCCATATTTCTGTCAATACGTCACGCTCAGTGATTAAGGTAATGTCATTGGCATCAAAGGCATTTAACAATCTATCTTGCTCAGAGATAGACAATACATTGCCGTCGACTGCCACGCTATCCCCCTCAGCCAAATGCTCGGCGAGCCAATCAATATGATTTGGCTGACCCGGTGCAAGCTTCTCTAAGCTAATACCAGTACCCTCTAATTGGTCAGCGGCATGTACCCAATAGCGGCTGTCCGTCCATAATCCAGCAAAATCAGCGGTAACAACGAGCGTCCCGACTGAGCCTGTGAATCCTGATAACCATAAGCGCGCTTGCCAATATTCTGGCAGATACTCAGATAAATGCGGATCAGCAGACGGTACGATAATCGCGGTCAGATCTTGTGCTACCAACGCCTGACGTAGGCTGTCGATACGATCGTGGATGCTTTGTTTATTCATAAAAGGTGTCCTTATTGATTTTAAAAAATAAGATTTGGAAAAATCATATTGTGAGGCGACTATAGATAGTCGTCTTATTTGAGCGAGTGAACTGTTTTAGGCGTTTGCTATTGATCATTCACTGAATGCTCACCACCTAAACCTGCGTAAGCAGCTCAATGTCTTAAAAATTAAAATATTGTCAATGACCAGATAGATAAGGCTAACTATTTTTAGGAGCATTACAGCAGAGCATCATTAGATGTTTGGGCGGAAAGCGTACTTTCAATAGCGTGGGGGCAATAACTTACTAAGTGTCACCATAAAACGTGCTACCAATCATGGTAACACGTCTCGCCATCTAACATTTTTGCTGGTATTGCTATTGATCCTAAATCACGTTAACCGCGTGTCTGAATTAGCTCAGCTTATCTGCACGCTCGCTTTTTTGCAGCATATTATTGATGGGTTTGGCTAATGCCAATAAGACAACGGCTGTGACCACCAAAAAGATCGTCATCATCGTAAATAAGCCCGGCAACCCTTCGATCTTATCCGCTGATACTTGACCACCAAAGAACGCAGCAACCAAATTACCTAAAGCGAGAGAAGCAAAGAAAAGCCCCATCATCTGACCTTGCATGCCTTTTGGCGCAAGCTTAGTCATTGCAGACAGACCAACAGGACTGAGCGCCAACTCACCAAGGGTCAGCAATAATAAACTACCCACCAACCATAAAGGTGAAGCCAATCCACCGTCGCTAGTCAAAATGCTTTTTGAGGCAAATATCATCAAAGCAAAGCCTGCAGCGGCAAACAACATACCAAGCGCAAACTTCACCATACTATTTGGCTCAAGGCCTCGATTGGCAAGCTTGACCCAGACAATGCTGATGATCGGTGCTAATATTAAAATAAATAAGGGATTAAGCGATTGGAACCAAATACTAGGCACTTCAAAGCCTAAAACATTCAGGTCTGTATAGCGATCAGCGAACAAGTTAAAAGACGTTGGCTGCTGCTCAAAGCTTGACCAAAATAGCGTCGAGCCGATGATTAAGATAAAACAAATTAACAAACGCAGCTTGTCAGTTTTGTCCAATCGCGGTGAAATAAACATGACAGCAAAGTATAATATGACGACTGCGGCAATGAGGTAAGTCATATACTGAGCAACCATTTCAGGGTTAAATGGCATAATACCAGTCGACACTAAGACAGTAATGGCAGCAAGTAGCGCGAGAAACCCGCCAACCCAGCGACCTACATTTTTGAAACGTCCAGTCGTTTGTTCCCATTCAGGCGTAATGTTTTTGGCACGAGCATAACGATTTAAGGTTTTTTTAGCTGAAAAACGATAAATCAATAGTGAAGCTAACATGCCAAGACCACCGACACCAAAGCCTACATGCCACATACCTTTTTCTTTAAATACGCCAACGATAAGGGCAGCCAGTAGCGCACCAATATTGATACCCATATAAAATAGAGTAAAGCCGCTATCACGGCGTGCATCGCCTTTGGGGTACAACGTTCCGACCATCACGGAGATACAGGTTTTAAATAAGCCTGAACCGAGAACGATACACATCAAACCCACAAAAAACAGCGTCATCCCAAACATAGCGGATAGTGCGATACACAAATGACCAAGGGCGATAATAATACTACCCCACCACAGTGCACGCTCTTGACCGAGCCAATTATCAGCCAACCAGCCACCCGGTACTGCCGCTAAATATAACGAACCAGCAAAAATACCATAGATAGCAGAAGCTGTGACCTCATCGAAACCAAAACCGCCACTACCGACGGTCGCTACCATAAATAATACTAATAGTGGACGGATACTATAATAAGAGAATCGTTCCCACATTTCTGTGAAAAACAATGGACGTAGCGGCTTGGGATGCCCCATAAATCCATTATCTAGTGCTGCCAATTCAGCAGCACTAACCTCTGACTTTGATTCTGTACTCATAACTTTATTCCTTTAAAGACCACTGTATTAACGACCAAACATATAATTATCCCGACAAGCGGTCATATAGGCGCATCATTGTTTCACTTGGATATAATCAAGTAAAGAAATAATTGGTCAATAATTACACAAATACCCACAAAAAAGCCCGCTATCATTGGCTGAAAGCGGGCTTTTATTTTTAGCATCAATGGCATTGATGACGATGCTGTTGTACTTATGGTATTACAATAATATTGCCATAATACTTAGTTTTTGAGCAAAACACTTAGGCTTTAAGCGAAAATACTTGGACGTTAAGCGAAGCGGTTTGTCGATCCGTACTTTAAAAAAGTAGCATCGACTTACGTATATTACTGTGCGGCTACCGCTTCATCAGTGGTATCACCCGCTTCCAAATCACCGTCTGCTTGCTCAGCCGTTAGATCAGCATCTGCAACCGCAGTTTGACTAACTGTACCAGAAGCAGTTGCAGTACCAGCTTCTGCAGTAACCACAGCGCTATCAGTATCGGTCGCTGGGGTAACGCTTGCGTCTGCAGCAGTATCAGTCGCTGTAGCATCCGCGGCTACAGGTGCTGTTTCAGCTGGCGCAGTGTCTTCAGCAGCAATCGCTTCTGCTTCATCAGCCGCCGCTGAGGTTTCGGTTGTCTCAGCAGTAATGTGCTCGCCTGCTGGACGCAAAAATCCAGAAATACCAATAAGTAAGACGATACCTAAAAATAAGGCAACACCGCCTAAAGCAAATAAGAACTCTTTTTTAGGGTTGTTTTCGACAATATGTTCTGACATACCTTATCCACCTTGCACAAAATATTTAAAATATTGGTCTATTATATCGCAATTCGTACCGATTTGTTAAAACCCTTAAGTATTTAAAGGATTTATTATCAACAAACTTTGCCACTCGCTTTTGTGGTTAATTCTCATAACCCATTCTAGCGATTCATTATGACTTGTAATAATAGCCAGTTATTTTAGCGACTTACCCAAACGCGGTTGCGGCATCCCACGCTTACCAAAGTAGCTCAAGACAAGTAACAGCGTAATGATAAAGAGAATCGGATAATTACCGAAGCTCATAAAAGGTGTATTACCAACCCGCGCCTGAACATCACCGCGCAATACGGTGCGCTCAAACTGCGGTGCACGCTCGACGATACGACCTTTATGATCGATGATCGCGGTCACGCCCGTATTGGTCGCACGCATAAACCAACGCCCATTCTCTAGCGCGCGCATCTGCACCATTTGCAGATGTTGCAATGGACCTGCCGACGTACCAAACCAAGCATCGTTTGAGATGGTCAATAAGAAGTCCGTGCCAATCGCGTTTTTACGAGTGGTATCAGGGTAAGCCACTTCATAACAGACTGCTGAGCCCAAATTATGACCACGTACACGCAGCGGTGATTGGTTGTCACTACCACGACTATAGCTCATGATTTCTTGACTACCAGCAAGGTTTGGCAAGATATCTAACATGCCTTCGAAGGGAATATATTCACCAAATGGTACCAGGCGCTGCTTTTTATACATGCCCTCAGCGTCACTACCTAGCGCAACCACGCTATTATAAAATGGTGGATATTTATCTGTTTTTGGGTCAAAGTTTTCTAAATCTCTATAAGGAATACCTGTTACCCACGTGGTATCTGTTTCTTTGGCCATTTTAACCATTTCACTGATAAAGCCAATCGCTTCATCTTGAAACATAGGAATCGAGGATTCTGGCCATAAGACGATATCGCGATCCCACTCAGTACTTGTCAGAGTTGCATAAATTTTCAGGGTTTCTATTTGATATTCGGTGAGCCATTTTAAATCTTGTGGAATATTACCTTGGATTAAGGACACGGACAAATCAGGCGTGCCTTTTGGTTTGGTCCATTGCGGATTAATCAACCATAACGCGCTGCTAATTACCAACAATGCTATCGACGGAATCATATAGCCGCTACGGCGACGCAATAGCTCAACCAAACTGGCTGCCAATAATACCGCCACAAAAGACACTGCAAAGACGCCAGCGACTGGTGCTAATGAGGATAACCAATACTGCTCCGTAAAAGCATAACCGACAAACAACCACGGAAACCCAGTGAACAGCCACGTTTTCAGCCACTCTTGGAGTATCCATAGCGCCGCAAACGACAACGGCTGACGACCGACCATACGGTTGAAAACCAACGCCAAAAAGCCATGGAATAACCCCATGCCTAGCCCCATCAGCGCAATCATAATCAGCGCAAGCCATGCTGGCGTATCGCCATAAACATGAATAGAGGTGTATAACCAAAATGCACCAACGCACCAAAGTCCCGTACCGTAAGCCTGACCGATAAGAAAAGCACGCTTGCCACTCATATCAGGCATCAATAAGGCATATAAAATAGCAGGCGACACTAACGCCAGTGGCCAAATGCCATAAGGCGCAAGTGCAAATATAAACACCGACCCTGCCAACAACGCAATCAATACCGTCAGCGCTATAGGCAAACCCTTTGGCTTGTCAGGGTTCAGGCGTTTTTGTAAATCAACAGTAGACAGGCGCATAGCAGTTATCCAAAACCATATTTTTCAAAATTTTAAGCGTCAACATTCAGATGAAAACCAAGCTGAAGCAGACCGTATTGTGTTTTGTACAGTATCTAAAAGTTAAACCCGCCCATGATACCAGTCTCAACCCATTAATAGGTAACATTGCGTAGCAAATACCCAATAGCAAACACAAAAAAAACACGACCGCAATCGTGTTTTTTTGAGTACATCAAACAATGTTTAGGTCGCTATCGACACATCAATGACTGCCTATCAATATTTGCTGATCAGGATTGATTTTGGTGAGCTCAAGATTTTGGATAAAACGCCCTTCAACATCAGTAATAGTGATTTTCCAATCATCTATCACCACGCTTTCACCTTCCAAATCGCCCACATAACCAAGCGCCTGCATGACTAGACCACCCATGGTATCGACATCCGTATCATCAAAATGACTACCAAGCTCATCATTACAG
Source organism: Psychrobacter sp. 1044 (assembly GCF_904846525.1). Lineage (GTDB taxonomy): Bacteria > Pseudomonadota > Gammaproteobacteria > Pseudomonadales > Moraxellaceae > Psychrobacter. The sequence goes on from NZ_CAJHAZ010000019.1 coordinate 17,699, forward strand.
TCTTCAATCACGGTAGACGCTTGCACACGCCACGTATTTGGTTTTTCAGGATCAGCGACGATGTTATTGATATCACTGTCTTCATCGAAGTCATCATGCTCATCGACGATGTCACCGACAATCTCTTCAAGCAAGTCTTCCATGGTAACGACACCGCCAAAGTTGCCGAATTCATCGACGACAATCGCCATATGTACTTGGGTACGCTGCAATGAGCGTAACAAGGTATCAGAACGTGCCGTCTCACTAATATATAGCGGCTGACGTACCAGATCTCTCAAACGTTTGCTATCGATTTTATCTTCTTGATCGCGCACCATATGCACAAGAATAGGAATCAAATCTTTCGCCAATAAAATGCCAATGACGGCATCATCATCTTGACTGTCAAAGACAGGATAACGCGAATGGGTGGTCTCAAGGATGATATCCATCACCTCAGCGAGACTGGTGCTTTCGTGCAGCCCAACCACTTGCGGGCGCGGCGTCATGATTTCGCGCACTTGTGTCGCAGGCAGATCCAGCACGCCTTCTAACATATCGACGGTATCAGGCTCTAAGAACTGGCGCGAGTCTTGTACCAGACGAATCAATTCGTCACGGGTTTCGGGGGCGGTCGATAGCCAGCGTTTTAAGCCGCGCATCGACCAACTACTCGGGCTGGGAGTGTCGTCAGACATGGTGATGTGATTTAACCTCTTTAGTTAATAACAGTTAAAATAATACGTAATAACAGACGTAGATGGGGATGAATACAGCAAATAAAACAGATCTTTGATTATTAAATTATAAATAGAGCAGATCAAAGTAGCTTCACTTTAGCGCAAGGCTCACCGACATTCAACGATAAATTCACTCAAATTGTATTGTCAGTACGTTATAAACTTTGCTATGGTCAAAGCCTTCACACACCAAAGCACACCCTATGTCGCTACGTTCTTTTTTCTCTCGCCTGCTCACGCCGCACTCACATAGCCATCGTTCAGATAACGGCTTGGACACGCTTGAGTCAAATAATCATGGTTCGGATCGACACAGCTTAAAAAATAACACTGCGAATGGTCGCCAACCGACACCTACATGGCGATATTATCTTGTACAGTTTTTCATCATTATCACCTTGCTACTGTCAGCCGTTTGGTTATTGCTGGCGATTTGGTATCAGTTTGGAGCAGGCTCTGCCATCACTTGGTTAACCGCACTTTTCATTGTTGGTGTACTGACAGCCTTACTGAGCGTTCGCTATTGGTCGAAAATAGCTCAGCGCTTTGATCATAAACAACGCAGCAATAAACAATGGAGCAACAAAGCAACCATAAATAGTAAGTCAGCAAATAAATGGTTAACCGCTTTATATGGTGCTATTTGGTTGGTAGGCGTTGGCTGGTTTTTTTCTATTGAACCTCAGCAAGAGCGCGACTGGATGGCTGAGGTAAGTGAAAGGGTCACCTATGAGCGCGATGCAACCAATCCTGATTTAGTGATCTTAACCAATGTACGCAACTTTGATTGGCATACCGACACGGAGGCGACCGAACGCTGGGACACACGTACCATTGATATGTCCAAACTATCTGGCGTCGATGTCACCAACTCTTACTGGATGGGTCCACTGATTGCCCATACTTTGGTCAGCTTTCGTTTTGAAGATGATAGACCGCTTGCTTTCTCGTTTGAGATTCGTAAAGAAGAAGGCGAATCGTTTTCGGCATTGGCAGGGTTTTTTAGACGCTATGAGCTGAGCCTGATTGCCGCAGAAGAGCGCGATATTATTTATACCCGAACGAATGCGCGTGGCGAGCAAGTTTATCTATTTCCCGTTAGCAACTTGCAGCAGCACGAGGTCAAGTCACTATTTGAATCTTATTTAACCGCTGCCGATGAATTGAATGCCAAGCCTGCTTGGTATAACACATTACTCAGTAATTGCACCAATATCATTTTTTATATGGCGCGTATCGTCAGTGGCGATCGCCTGCCGTGGGATTATCGGATTTGGGTCTCTGGCTGGCTGCCAAATTATCTATATGATGTCGGTATGCTTGACGCTAATCCAGAAAAGACTGGACAGCCTTGGTCAATGGATACATGGTACGAGCGTACCCATATCAACTCAAAGGTTAAAGCATTTAATAATCAAATCAATCTAGAGTCTGGCGTTAATAGCAACGAAAACAGCCGCGAGTTCTCTGAGCAAATTCGTCAGAACATTCCTATCCCGCCATTGGCTGACACCCAAGAAGATGCTGAGGCAAAAGCCAAATCTGCGGCTCAGGTTTCTTATTAACATCAAGTAGCATTGTACTTTGACCCTGCAATAATACCAACGTCACTGATGTCAGTAACTCTCAGTATTATCAAGGCTTAACCCAGCTGACCACCCGCTCCTCCATCGCTTCATCAGACAGACCAGTCTCAGAAACACAGCGCCCTGCCACGCCAACATTGGCAGCACGCATTTGTTGCTGCGTTACCACTGCATCTTGGGTCAATAACAAATGCCAAATTGGCAAATCTTGTCCTTTATACAAACGCTTATAGGCACAGTGCGAAGGCAACCACATCATCTGCGGCAGATTGTCCATGGTCAGCTGAATACAGTCTGGCACATGCTCTTGACGCGTGTCATAGTGCTGACAATAACCCGTCGTACAGTCCATTAGCTGGCAAGTCACATCGGTATACTCGACCAACTCTTCATCCACATCGCCATTCTCATCTTCGTCAATATACTTAATCAAACAGCAGCTGCCACAGCCATCACACAACGCTTCCCATTCGCTATGATTTAATTCTGACAGTGCAAAGCGCGACCAAAAATTCGGACGCAATGTGTCATTGAGTTCACTGTCATGGTCGCTATTGCTGTTGCTTTCATTACCACTGTCAGGAAATAAGCTCACAGCTAATTTTTCCGTGACTTTTAGCGGCAACGTTTCGTCAGAGCTTAGGTGGGCTGCACAGTTGTTTAACAAGTTTAGTGTCATAAAGGTGCCGTAGCATTTTGATAAAGAGCGTTACAGTATTATAGCTGTTTTTGCCTAGGTTGAGCGTTAAGGTAGTAAAAGTAAGAAAAACGATGTCGCAAAAACACAGACAAATAACCTTTATAACGTAAAACTCCTCACATAAAAAAGGATAATAATATGTCAATTAAGACTTTTGAATTAATCAGTACCACCGAAAACGGTGTCCAGCTTATCAGCTATGTGGCATTGCCAGAAAATGCATCTGACGACCATCCTGTTGCGGGAATTTTAGTAGCGCCAGAATGGTGGGGTATCGTTGATCACCCAAAATCAGTGGTCGAGCGCTTGGCAGAAGCAGGTTATGCTGCCGTTGCAATGGACGTGTACGGTGAAGGCAAGCTGACCACCGATGCTGCACAAGCGAATATGTGGATGGAGCAAGTATTAGAAGATCAAGATATGCTGATGGCGCGCTGCCGTTTAATCCTTAATGACTTTAGCGACCAGTTAGCCGTTGATGGTGACAATCTAGCAGCGATTGGCTTTTGCTTCGGCGGTAAGGTCGTCCTCGATATGGCTCGCGAAGGTATGCCCTTAAAAGCGGTCGCCACTTTCCATGGCAACCCAACACCAAAACAGCCAGCGGATAAAAACTTCACCGCTAACGTATTGGTTGCTCACGGTCGCGATGATTCAATGGTATCTATGGAAGCAATAGAAGGTCTAAAATCAGAACTGGATGCTGCTGGCGTTGACTATATTATCGATGTTTATGACAACGCTAAACATGGCTTTACCAATCCACATGCCGATGAGCGCGCTGCTAAAAATGATGTTGATCTTGGCTACAACGAAGCTGCTGCCAAGCAAAGCTGGGAAAACATGCTTGAATTTATGGAAAATAACTTAGGTAAATAACTTAGGTAAATAATCTCTGGATCAGGCATATCAATAGCTGTTTTCAGGTTATTAACACACTATTTATTAACCCCTATCTATTAACGCAATATATAGCAGAGTGCGTCCGCCGCACTCTGCTTTTTTTGATCATACAAAACCCACATTGCTCATTATACACTTACAAAGGCTTACTATTAGTAAGGATTTAAGACGCTAACATGGTTATTGCACAGTCGTGATTCATAAAATCGGTCACACCCCTTGCTGATAGCTTACTAATCACTCACTAATAATAAGGTAAAACCATGAAAACCATCCAACAACTATTCGACTTTCATCATAAAACCATCATTATCAGTGGTGCAGCAGGCGCTATTGGTAGCGAGGCGGCACGGTTTTTAAGCTCATTAGGAGGCAACATTGTCCTCGCTGATTTAAATGAAGATAAAGTGAAGCAAATTGCCGCTGATATCGAAAAAGAAACAGGCAATGCAACCTTAGGCATGAAAACCGACTTTACTGACGAGACGCAAATTGCAGCCTTGGTCGATGCAACTATTGCAAAATTCGGTAAGATTTCTGCAGTAGTTAACAACGTCGGTTGGGGTGCAAATACGCCCTTATGGGAATCTACCACCGAAAAAATGGTCAATGCGTATAAGCTCAACACCTTGGGATCTTATCATTTGACTCGTTTATGTATGCCGTATTTAAAACAAGAAGAAAACGCCTCTGTGGTATTTTCTGGATCCATGGTTGGTAATACACCATCGCCAGAATTTATCGAATACAGCACAGCTAAAGCGGGCTTGCTAAATATGGTAAAAAGTATGGCGGTCGCATCAGGTCCTGAAGTGCGCTTTAACTCACTAATCATCGGTACAGTAGATAATGGTGCTTCCTCTGAAGAAGCCGGTTATACCCAAGAGATGATCGATAATGTGGTCAAAGGTATCGTCCTAAAACGACGTGGCGTGCCAGCAGATATCGCTCAAGCGATGGCGTTTTTGTTAAGTGATGCAGCGTCTTGGATTACTGGTGCTGAACTGACAGTCAATGGTGGCGGTGTTTACAAAAGCAAAATGCCAACCTCATAAACTTAGCCATCATTTTAATCATAAATTTATAAACGATACATAATAGGGCGTGTTGAGCATTCGACCATACTGGGTAGAGTTTTATCTACTCAGTATTTTTTATGCATAAACCTACCTGCTTGGACTTGGAACATAAACCATGACAACAACATTAAACGCAAAATTGCTAAAAGGCGCTATGCTTACTGGCGTAATCAATGCCTTCATTAACGGCGGCATACAATACTTCTTCTTAAAAACATACTCATCAATCGCAATATCTGTTGACTCTATTACCAATAATGAAGACACAGTGCTCGGTACCTCCGTTACCTTATCGATTACGTTAGCCATGATTTTAACTATGGTGGCTTATTTTGGTATCAAAGAAAAAAAGTAGCCTTCTTCCCAACTGCTTTTTGGTTGACGATAAAGCATGGATTTTTTACCTTTGGGGTATTAACCTCTCTTGCTGTACTATGGCAAAAATACGCAGGTACGGTCGAAGTATCTTTGATTTCAGCTTTAATTATTATCGGTGTTATTGCAGGTATCGTCTCAGGTATGGTGAATTATCTAACCTTGCGTGAATGTACATTATCAGAAAGACATAAATTATATGCTGCATAAATATCTTAGTTTATAAAGCATCAAGGTCAGCTCAATGATAGTGAACGAATAGTCTTGGGCTAACCCGTTTATTTTGATGAGCGCTTTGCTTGTGTTTGCTTTGAAATCGAGTCATCATCAAGCCATCAAATATTGAGTAACGGTGTGGTAGCGCTATGTCTGATATCAGCGGGTTTGTATTGCTTGTTTGTCTAGTAGTGATTATCGTTTTTTACCATAAATTAAAGCGACGCGTTGATCAGCTTCAACGAGACATCACGCAACTGCAAGATGAGTTACAAGCGCAGCAACACCGTGTCAGCTTTATGAACAACGTCAACGCCGATAATAACGTAGACGTTCATACTGAACCAATGGCTCAAACGATAGCTGAGACTCACTCGCCCCAACCTATTATCGAGGAGCTATCTGAATCAGCACCTCCTTTATCTACTGCTACGATCCACCCGAAACCAGCCACTTCTCCAAAAAAACCATCGCCCATAGAGCCGGATGAGCGCTCACTGCCTATCGTCACTTCATTGATTCACTCTATCAAAAACTGGTTTTTTGGCGGCAATCTAGTCGTGCGCGTTGGCGTGATCGTCTTACTTATCGGTGTGGTGCTACTACTTCGCTTGTTAAGCGACTATATCGAAGTGTCGATAGCGTCCAAGCTTTTAGCGATAGGCATCCTCGGTTTAGGTCTAGCAGCATTAGGTCTAAAATTGGCAAAAAATCGCTTTGCTTATGGCATCACTCTACAAGGCGCAGGCTTAGCGATTGCGTATTTAACGACCTTTTTTGCCTATAGCGTTTACCAAGTCCTGCCTAGTCTACCGAGCTTTATTGGGCTTGGGCTATTATCTGTGATTACCATTGCACTCGCCGTGCGTCAAAATGCCTTTCCACTGGCTTTGTTGGCATTATCGGGTGGTTTCTTTGCGCCTATTTTGACCAGTGAAGACACGGGCAGTTTGGTGGTATTGTTTAGTTACTATCTACTATTGAACGTGACGATTGCGATTATTGCGCATTACCGCCCGTGGAAAATACTGAATTTATTCGGTATCACTGTGACCTTTGGATTGGCTTACTACTGGGGCATCAGTGAGAATTTGAGCACGGTCATTGAGGCGCAGCGCTGGTCTTTAGTCTTGCTGGTCACCTTACACTTATTGCTATATCTGTTTGTCGTCATTCGCTATGCCCAACAAATCATTGCCTACAATACTCTTAATGAAACAGACATCATCCAGACAAATAGCGCAGACAACGTAAAGCATTTAGATAGCGTTCACGCAAGAAATAATAGCTATGTATTCCCTATTGATACTGGCTTACTGTTTTCAGTGCCGATATTAGCCTTTGGTTTATTTGCGGCATTATTAGATGACATTCCTAACGCTTTAACCATCGCGAGTGCTATTTTAGCCACTGTTTATTTAGGACTCGGCTGGTTGTTTGTGCAGCGTAGCCAACGTTATGCCTTAATCACCGAAGGCATGCTGGCTTTAGGATTTGGTTTTTTGGCGCTGGTAATCCCTTTAGCATTAGATGCTGAATGGATTGCTTTTGGCTGGTCAGTACAAGGGTTGGCACTGGTGTGGTTTGGACGGCGCTCACTACGCGCATGGTCAGTGTTATTTGGTTTGTTATTGCAGCTAATCAGTATCTGTATGCTGATGGTAAAAGTCGTCTTCGCCATTCAGGATTATCCAACATTGGCCTTAACCATTTCGGCTATGACTTATCTAGCCACTGTATTTATTTTACGCACGAACAACTCGCCAGCTATGCTAAATGATAGTTTGAACGAAGACTTAAATGATAGCTTAGATAATCATTCAACATATTCTCAAGAGCAAAATGCCACGCCAGATGCGATAGCAACCTATGCCAACGCATTAGGTATTAGCACTCATGCCGCTCAGCAATGGCTAACCTCAATCAACAGCCACAGCACAGTATTTAATCTTGTTTGGCACAGTCCTATACTCATAAGGTTTTTGACCTTTACGGCTATAGCGTGGCTACTACAAGTGCTGCTGCTTGATTTTAACCAGTGGTTTGCCAGTTGGACACTGGCAACGACAACCATAATTGCACTCGCAGCACTGGTCAGCCTTGCCATATATTGGACAATCAATCGTTATCACTCGTGGATAGAAATCAGACAACTTAGCCACGGCTTATCGATCGTCTTTTATCTCATGCTCGTCCTACAGTTACCGCAAAAATTCGAGTTTCATTTAATATGGCAGAGAGCAGATTGGCTACTATTGACTGGTTCAATCGTTGGTTGGTTGGTCATCGGACAGTTGTGGTTAAAGACGTGGTACGACCATTCCGAGTTGTCACGCCACGATGGCGCAAGCTGGCTAGGAGCTAGCATTTTAATTATCGCTGCCGCTGCCCATTACGGACTCGCAGATTCCGCTGGCGTGATGGCTGTCTTGAGTCCAGCCATTTTAATATTGGCTGGATTATGGTGCTGTCATCGTTATGCTTACTATCCCAAGCAAAATACGCGTACAAACAAGGCATGCAAGCAAAGCCCACTATACTGGTTTGATTGGCAACAAGCGCTATTGAGCTGCGCGGCTATCTTTGCTCCCATTGCTTTAAGTTGGGTCATCATTACCAACTGGTCATATGATGGTGTGATTTGGAGACTGTCCTACTTCCCACTACTGAATTTATACGACATTACCTCATTGCTGACGCTATTGGTTGGTTTTAGTCTATATTACATGAGCCAACATCGCCGCGATGAGAGTCTTATCGAGTCAAGTGAAGCCCCCCAAACTAAGCGTATATTTACCGCCGATTATTTATTGGTTATGTTGGGACTTATCAGCTTTTGGCTGGTTTCCAGTATGTTGGTCAGAACGCTACATGCCTTTATCGGTACACCGCTTTGGGACAGCGCTCAGGGCGGCGCATGGAATAGCGAGCAAGTGCAGACAGGATTGACTATTTTATGGACGCTCTTGGCTTTAGTCGCCACCATCGTCGCCAGTCGCTATTGGCAGCGGACGCTTTGGTTTATGGGTATCGGACTATTAGGTGTCATCGTGCTCAAACTGGTATTGGTTGACCTGTCACAGACTGAAGCGATTTGGCGAGTGATATCTTTCCTTGGCGCAGGCAGCTTAATACTATTAATTGGTTATCTTGCACCGTTACCTCCTGCCCGCGATGAAATAGAAAATCCTGCTCAAGAGTAGCCGCGCATCTGGTTGGGCGAAATTGTAGCGTGAGCAAGGTGGTTCTGTAGTAAACTGGACACCATGAAAAGTAAATGACGATCGTCTTACTTTGCGCATTTTTTATAAAAGGTTATGAAAGCAGATGGATAAGAGAGCAAGTATTCAGTGGTTCCCTGGGCACATGAACAAAGCCCGTAACGAAATCAAAGAAATCATGCCGCAGATGGATTTGGTCATCGAGGTGATCGATGCGCGTATCCCATATAGTAGTGAAAACCCAATGGTCGCGGCATTGCGCGGCGAAAAACCCGTCATCAAAATCCTGAATAAAGCCGACCTTGCTGATCCTGAATTGACCCAAGCGTGGATGGACTATCTTGAGCAGCAAAGCGGTGTGAAAGCCATTGCTTGCGATACTGATAAAGCCAATGATGTCAAACGTATCATCGCCATCTGTAAACAACTTGTGCCCAATAAAGTGGGTACAGGTCGCCAAATCAAAGCCATGATTATGGGGATTCCAAACGTTGGTAAATCGACGTTGATTAATACCTTGGCTGGACGTGCTGTCGCCAGAACTGGTGATGAACCTGCCGTAACCAAATCACAGCAGCTGATTAAGCTGGACGATGACATCATGCTCTATGACACGCCCGGTATGCTGTGGCCAAAGGTCGAAAACGAAAACTCTGGCTATCGTCTGGCAGCGACGGGTGGTATTCGTGATACCGCTTTTGACTTCGCTGATGTTGCCAGCTATACCGCTGAATACTTGATGCAAGCCTATCCTGAGCTGCTCAAAACCCGCTATAAAATTGAAGCGCTACCAAAGACTGATTGGGAGTTTTTTGAAGTCGCTGGACGCAATCGCGGCTGTGTACGTTCGGGCAATCAAGTCGATACTTACCGCATGTCTGAGATTTTGATCAACGAGTTACGTAGCGCTAAGCTTGGGCGTATTACGCTTGAGACGCCAGCCATGTCTGAAGCTGAAGAGCTCGTCGTCGCTGAGCAACGCTTAGCAGCAGAAGAGAAAAGAATCGCCAAAGAAGAAGAAAAACGTTTGCGTCGTTTGAAAACGCGAAAGAATCGGAAGTAAATCGATAACCCTTTGTGTCTATAATGCTAGCTGCCTAAAATCATTTTAGAGCTCATGCAAAAAAAGCCCCTAAGGGCTTTTTTTATGTCTACTGATAGCGAGATATCTAAGTTTTTCAATGATATCTAAATAATTTAGCGATATCTGAGCCATCAACTACTTCTGTTTAGGCATAACTTTTTCGATAGCTTTCAACGCACAAGCTTCATCTTGTACTGCACCGCCTGCGCCGCCCGCTGCAATAGCGCCGATCACATCATTGCCAAACTTTAACGGCACACCGCCGCCGATCAGCAGTAAATCATTTACCGTATTCAAGTTATTTGAGTCTGGATTAGCGCGAGCATTATCCGCCAACGTACGTGAAGGCGTTTTGGTAGATAATGCCGTGAATGCTTTGCGAACAGCAGCATCAGTATTGTGTGGACCAACGTTATCATCACGCTGTAGCGCGATTAAATTACCAGCACGATCAACAACCGCGACCACGGCAGATTTGCCCTCTGCATGACAGGCTGCCATGGTGGCATCGATTAATTCATTGGCCAACTCTAAAGAAACATTGGGCTGTTGTAATAATAGATTTGGTTTGGCGGCCAAAACGTTGGCTGAACAGCCAATGACTGCTAGCGCCAATATTGCTTTAGATAAGTAGTTCGACATTAACTTCATAAAGAGTCCTAAATATTACTCATACATGTGAGCGTTTGTTTGAAATGATGCTTAGTGAGCTTTAATAAGCGTATTTGATGAAACCAGACAATGAGTTATCGTTAACTCAAAGGTGCTCTTGCGGCCCTAGCGAGAATAAGAGTCATAATCTTGCAAAAAGCACAACAATGATAAGTTAATTTTTCTACAAAATTCACTTAATTTTGTAAGATTTACTTTATAAATTTGCAACTCTATATTAAGTTTTCTGTTACATACTCTGTTTTTCAACACTCACACTCAAAAGACGCTTACATCATGGTAATCTCAAGCAGCGCACAACAGCGATATCAACTCATTTCTCTCAAAAATCGGTTATAATTCATACACTAATATGCCAAAAATTGATGATATGACTCAGCTTACCCCTACTGCAAACCTCACAACGATAGAAAATACCTTTACTCAATACTCTACTTCTCTCGATTCGTTCGCCCCGCGCCTACTCGATTGGTTCGCCGAAAACGGTCGCCATGACCTACCTTGGCAACAGCACCAAACCGACGCGCCCAATCCTTATATCGTCTGGCTATCCGAAGTCATGCTCCAGCAAACGCAAGTAACGACGGTGCTGCCCTACTTTGCCCGTTTTATGGCATCGTTTCCAACGGTACAAGATTTAGCAGCCGCAGAATGGGATACGGTTGCGGAGCATTGGGCAGGACTTGGTTATTATGCGCGCGCGCGTAATTTGCATAAAGGCGCGAAACAACTGGTCGAAGTCATTGATGAGACGGGCGACTTTCCGCAGACGCTAGCAGGGTGGGAAGCCATATCTGGCGTCGGGCCATCGACCGCTGGCGCAATTATGGCGATGGGACTCCATCGTTATGGCGTCATTTGTGATGGCAATGTCAAACGTGTCTTGACGCGTTGGGCAGCGATTGACGGTGATATTACCAAGTCTGCCACCACCAAAGAACTATGGGCATTGGCAGAGCGATCAACGCCTGTCGATGACTCAGGGTTATTCGCGCAAGCGATGATGGATATGGGCGCGACGTTATGCACGCGTAGCAAACCTGCCTGCCTATTATGTCCCCTTCAAAAGGATTGCCTAGCCCACGAGCAAGGACGCGAAACAGATTATCCAGTCAAAGCAAAAAAGCAGCCCAAACCCAGCAAGTTTAGCAATGCGTTATTGATTGAAGATATTGATGGAAAAATACTGTGGCTACAACGCCCTGGCAATGGCATTTGGGGCGGACTGTGGAGTTTACCTTTACAGTTTGTTGAAAAAACCGCAGGCAAAATGAATACTAAAACTGCCGCAGAAAAAGCGACTGAAATTGACGATACATCATTAAAAGTGACCAGTATTGAAAAAGTATACGAAGCAGAATTTACCACTGCCGAGCAAATTATCAACGAGTGGTTAGATAAGCATAAATCGACAGCAAAAGCAGTCAGTAAAACTTTATTAGACGACGCCCCTATTAAGCATTCACTAACGCACTTTCACTGGTATCTGACACCGCAATCGCTGATTTTAAATGCTGAGCAAATTACTGAAATAACCGAAGCTTTAGAAGCAGCACAAATTAATATTAATTGGCTAAATGCTGTTGATGCTCAGGCAACACTTGGATTGCCACGAGCAATGGTTAAAATTTTAGAATAAAAAAAGCGACTCATTATCAATAGTGAGTCGCTTTTTTTATTTATCAGAAGATGAGAGCTTAGGACTTTGGCACACGTAAACGCATTAGGCCTTCTTGTTGTACCGTAGCAACCAGCTTACCGTCTTGCCAAAACTGCCCATGGTTTAAGCCTTTGGCATTAGACGTGGTATCACTCCACATGTCGTATAGCATCCAACCGTTTAGATCAAAATTACGATGAAAATGCATCGAGTGGTCGATACTAGCCGCTTGCAAGCCGCTGGTCATAAAGCTAACACCATGTGACATCAGCCCTGTACCAACCAGATAAAAATCGGACGAAAATGCCAATAGCGCTTGTTGAATCGCAACAGGTTGATTGCCCAATTCGCGGATACGCAACCAGTTCGCCTGCTTCGGTTTCATTGGCTCTGGATGAATCGGATCACGCGGTTTAACCGGTTTAATTTCGACATGGCGACGCCGCATAAAACGGGCTTTGAGTGCGTCTGGGACTTTTCCGACATACTCTTCTTTTAAATCTTGCTCAGCCAGTAAATCCTCTGGTGGCGGATAGACAGGCATATCTTCTTGATACTCTAAACCCTCTTCCATCGGCGAAAACGAGGCTATCATTGAAAATATTACTTGCTCAATGGGCGCTTTACCACGCACTTCTTTATACTGAATCGCCGTCACTTCACGCGCAGACAGACTACGACCGTCACGCAAGCGGCGCACCTGATAAATAACTGGCTGCGTGATATCACCACCGCGCAAAAAATAGCCGTGCAGTGAATGACAGGGTTTGTCTTTATCCAGTGTATGCGCCGCCGCCATGATGGCTTGGGCGAGCACTTGTCCACCAAAAATACGACTGCCAACATAGTCATGGCTCTTACCCTCAAAGACATCGGGGGTCACTTCAATAAGCGCTACAGTAGCTAGCAGCTCATCAATCAATTGCGAATAATCGGACATGACGATAGGTTTCCTTATTTTTATCAAAAACGCTAAGCATCTGAAAATACGCACCCAACGATATCAATATCATATCGCGAAAGACAAAAGACACTTTGCATTTGAATGTAAAATAATATGAAATCACTTGCTGAAAATGCACAAGAGAGATTTAACACGAAAATTTTAGCGCAAAAAACACGGTCATAGCAGCGCTATCACCAGCATTTATTATATCGTTGTTTCAACTTAAAAGAAGTACAAAGCAATCGAGTACAAGGGTATATGTGATACTTCACACGAGATGCGCTCACCCTTTTATAGCGAATGGACTATAAATCGAAAAGATAAACATCTTACCCAATATCGATGGCTTTGACTAGAGAGCGACGCTCACTTGGCAATATCATGTTGATATTTTTGCTTAACAGACCTTGAGGCGCATCCTAATATAAACGATATTAATCATAAAAAAACGAGATGCTATTAAACATCTCGTTCTTTTGATCATTTAAATTTATGGCTTCACTGCCACTAACACACGGATAGAGTCTGGGACTAATAATAGACTCCCTAGTGCTTGCTCACCTTGGGCTTTTAGCTGCTCCAAACGCTCAATCTCAGCAGGACGTACGTTAGGATTAATCGTTTGTAGATGCTTTAGGCGTTTGATTTCACGTGACCACTGCTGGCTAAAACGGGCACTGGCTTGTTCACCAATCTCAGCAAGCTGCTGACGGGCAATCTCTTCCGCTTCATAATAACGCTGCTCAATCACATCACCGCGTACTTTAATGACTTGGCGAGCACGGTTTTTATCCAGACGCTCAATATGCGGCATAATCATCTCCGCACTGATACGCGAGGACAAATCACTGCCTTGCTCACTGATAAACACGCGGATATTTTGCGTGGTCAGCGTCGCTGGTAAATTGAGCAACCTTGGCGCAATGGCTTCAACACGGAAATTCACTTCGAGCAGCACCATACCTTGTGGTACAGCAGAACTTTTTAGCATCGCCACCGTGGTATTACCAAAGGTGCTGGTACTCGCCAACTCATAAATCGCGCGCATCAATGGATGTTCGTGAGTGATAAACTCGATATCTTCACGCTGTAGTGCTTGCTCACGCTCGAATGTCAACGTCATACCGTCTTCGTCACCGAGTGGCAGACCATCGATATAATCACTAATTTCAGTGCTGTCAATCGGAGCAATCACCCACGAGCCATCGCGCTGGATATTGTGATCGATATTGGCTGAGGCAAAAAAGCGCTCAATAAACTGCGGCAATAGATTATGACCATCAAAATCGCGCATGGCGTCAGCGATACGTTTGGCAACACGTGGGCGACACGAGTTGTATTCTAATAGGCGATCACGACCCGCTTGTAGCTGTGCCTCTAACCCCAATCGCGTCTGTTTCGCTTCTTCGATGATATCTTGTAGTATCGCACGGTTCTCGTCAGTATCCGCGCCTTCAAGCATGGGCTTTAGCTCTTGGATATACTGCTCTTGCACACTCTGCGCCGTTGGAGAGATTTGATTAAACATATTCAGCGCGTCGTGATACCAATGATACAGTCGCTCTTGTGCTGTGCCCTGTACATAAGGCACATGGAGCATAATTTGCTGCGTTTGTCCGATACGATCTAGGCGACCAATACGCTGCTCTAAGGTATCTGGATTGGCTGGCAAATCCCACAATATCAGCTGGCTTGCAAACTGGAAGTTACGACCTTCCGAGCCAATCTCCGAGCACAACAATATCTGCGCGCCTTCGCTATCAGCAAAGAACGCCGCTGCTTGGTCACGCTCAAGTAAGGTCATCTGCTCAGTAAAGATAGCGGTTTTAATACCGGCATGCAGACGTAATACAGCCTCCAAGCTCTCAACCGTCGCGCCACTACGGGCAATCAACAGCACTTTTTTGTGCTTAAGCTCGCCGCGCAAAATATCAATCAACCAAGGCACCCGTGGGTCATCTTCTAGCCAGCCACCATCAGGTTGGTTTTCTTCGCCCCATAGCTGCTCACGCAATTTACCATTGGTTTGATAGCTGTCTTTCCATGCGGCAGGTAATGCCAATGGGTACGGCTGGCTGCTACGACCATAAAACCCTTTCACACTTTCACGGGTATTACGGAATAGAATACGACCTGTACCATGACGATCTAATAGCTCGTTAAGCGCATAAGTACGCAATTTTTCGTCATCATTAATCGTTGCCAACTCATCAAGACTGATGTCTAACAAGCTGCTTAAAGCGGCAATTTGACTGTCGCTTAATGGCTTATCCTCTATCAATACACCAGCAACGGCAGCCGTTTCAGCAAAGGCTTCTTGACCATCAATAAACTCATCCAAATCATCAAAGCGATCTGGATCAAGCAAACGCAAACGAGCAAAGTGACTTTGTGCCCCAAGCTGCTCTGGCGTTGCTGTCAATAGCATGACCCCTGGCGTTTCTTCGGCAAAGTCAGCAATCAAGTCATATTTATCATTGCCGCCTTGCGCTTCATCCCAATGCAGATGATGCGCCTCATCGACCACCAATAAATCAAACCCTGCATCCATCGCTTGGTCGTACAAATCAGGGTGATCGAGTAATAAATCCATACCCGCAATGATACATTGCTCAGTGGCAAAGACGTTTTGTTCAGGGTCGTGTTCTTTGATAGCAGCAGCACGCACCAAGTCAAATAAGGCAAAATTTAGATTAAAACGACGACGCAGCTCAATCATCCACTGATATTGCAAACTATCTGGTACCAGAATGAGTACACGCTCAGCTTTGCCCGTTAGCAGCTGTTGATGAATAATCAAACCTGCTTCGATGGTTTTTCCCAAACCAACTTCGTCAGCAAGCAACACACGCGGTGCGATACGTTTGCCAACTTCATGAGCGATATAGAGCTGATGCTCAATGATATCGACACGCGCACCCATCAAACCTTTAAGCGGATGACCCGCTAGCGCCGACTGCATACGCAAGATATCTTGACGCAGCTCATACCAATCACCGCGCTCAATCCGACCAGCCAACAGACGCTCAAGCGGCTTAGCCAAGGTGATATTGGCAGCAAGACGGGTTTCCATAATGCCTCGTTCATGCTCATCGACACTGTATTTGAGTACACCCATCACTTCGTCGACCGCGGTTACGGTATAGCTCTTACCCGCTTGATCAGAAATACTATCGCCGACTTTAAACACCACGCGTGATAATGGCGCGGAGTTTTTGGCGTAGACGCGCGTCTCTTCACTTTGTGGAAATAGAATGTGCACACATCGGTCATCTACATCGATGACCACACCCAAGCCCAGCTCGGACTCCGTATCAGATAAATAACGTTGACCAACGGCAAATTCAGTATTGTGCAATGAAGCGATAGAGATAGTCATAGGGCGATGTCTTTTGTACTCAGATAATAGGAAAAAATAGATAGCTCATAATGAGAGTTGCTAGCGTGAATCACTAGCGCGATGTCATTACTTAATAGTCTGAGAGGTCGCCGGCCATACCGGCAGCGTCAGCTCATTAGCTAGGTCGCAAGATAAAGCCGACCATTATATAACGTTAGCAGCTAGATGAGTGCGCTAAGTTGACTTTTCAAGAGCAGATTATTGCAAGATTATATCAACGCCAAGCATAAGTTGGTCATATAAAACAATAAGATAACGACTCGCAAGTAAACAAAAAATATTGTTATCGTAAAATTGTTACTGTATTGTTAAAAAATGCAATAGAACATCTCTCTTAATACCAAAGCTATTCAATTTAACTAAGTCATTAGACTTTTAGCTAACTACTACTTATATAAAAAATAGCATAGACCTCATAATCGTTATCGATGCTTTATCAGCGATTATAAGTATACTATTGCCTGTTATAGTCCATTAAGTTATAAGTTTATTTTATTATCATAATTTTAAGTTATGTTAACACTATTTTCAGTTGACGTTTATGACTAGTGTTAACAAGCTATTTTGATGAAACTTAACCATATATTTCGTTGTAGCCAATCCATCCCATTGGCAATTCTTTTTGTGCTCCCTACTCCCAAGGACAAATCCCGTCATGAGTGCCTCTAAAAAAGTTGGCTTTTTTAATCAAGTCAGTACCCAAGTTACCACTATTTTGTTCATTGCTTTTGCGGTCGTACTTGCGGTCGTTGTCTATGTCGTTGATAAAGAAGGCCATGATAAAATTCGTCTTGAGTCAGCAAAGCTGGTCGCTGAACGTGGTAATACCGCGGTTAATAGTATCTCAGCCGACATCAATCGTGTCATGCGTAGTGCCTTGCTGTTACAGCAAAGCGCGCAAACGCTGCCACCGCAAGAGAATATTTTGCAAGTCAGTACCGCCAATGCCTTTGATAAACGCGACTATAACTTATTGGGTAGTGGCGGCATTTGGCCAGAAAAAGGCGCTCTTGGTGCCAATACTGCAACCCATCCGTTTTTGATGGTACGCCAAAACGGTGATTATCAAGCGGTACTCAGCGATCCAAACCCAACCAATCCTTATTATCAAGAAGATTGGTTTAGCGTCTTAAAACTACTCAAACCTGACAGCTGTATCTGGAACCATGTTCGCGCCAGCCAAACTAAAGGCGAGCTTGCCATGAGCTGTGGTGTCGCAATTGAGCGTGACAATCAGTTTTGGGGTGCCAGTACCGTTAACTTTACCCTAAACCAGCTACAAGAAAACATCGTCAAGTTAAGCAAAAGCTCGGGCTCAGGTTATATTCTATTGCTGGATAACAGTGATAAAGTTATCGCCTCATCTAACCCTGAACGCTTAAGCTATATTGATGAAGCAACCGGTACACCACTTGATATCAAACAAGTTATCAACTCTGACCCTGCTTGGAATCCGGTATTAAACTTCTTGGAAGCGCAGCGTAACGAGATTATCGAGCAAGTTGCAGCTAGCGTGTCACCGCAAGTTCAGCAAGTATTGAATACGATTGATAAAGCAGAAACAGGTGATTCCAAAGGTTATTATTTGGTCAACTACGCCGCTTACCTAAATAATAGCGAAAACAAGCAAAATGCCATGGATAGTCGCTTATTGCAGAGCTTTGAGCTGACCAACGATGACTTTTATAACGGCAGTCAAGCCTATGTCTTTGAGATTCCTGAAACCTATTGGAAACTTATCGTTGTCCAACCTGATGCTGAGATTAACGCCATTGCCGACAACTTAAGTGAAAACTTGATTAACTGGATTGCATTAGCGCTCCTTATCACCGCTGGTATTATCTACTTTATGCTAACTTTCTTAGCATTCAAGCCATTGAAAGAAACCACTGATAAAATTTCTTTGGCAGAAAACATCATTAATAACAAGCAGTACAACAAGCTAAGCTCAGTTAAATTCAAGACAGGTCGCAACGAGATTGGACTGGTAAACGGCTCTATTAACGACCTATTAGATCGTATCCAATCTAACGAAGGTAAGCTTGCCAATATTAATCAACAGCTAGAGATTAAAGTAGAAGAACGTACTGCTGAGCTGCAAGACACACTAAAAGAGCTGAAAAGCTCGCAGCTACAATTGATCCGTTCAGAAAAAATGGCAACGTTGGGGCAAATGGTTGCTGGTGTTGCCCATGAAGTAAATACGCCATTATCTTATGTACAGAATAACCTCGAGATTATCGGTCAGTTAACTGAGCAATACGAAGAGCTGATTGAACTGGTACAAGGGTTAAAAGGTATCAAGTCTGACGTCGCATCTGATGGCAAGATTGATAAGTTATTAGCAGATATCGTCCGTGCTTCCGATGAAATTCAAGAAGATGATTTGTCCGCTGAGCTAAAAGAGCTGATTAAAGACTCGTTATTTGGCGTCGAGCAAATCACCGAGATGGTACTAAATCTACGTAACTTTGCCCGTCTTGATGAGTCAAAAGTGAAAACCATCGATGTGCGCGAATGTATCGAAGCCTCGCTTAAAATCGCTGGTAACTCCATTAGACATCAAGAAATTGTGACTGATTTTGCGCCCACACCTGAAGTGAAATGCTCACCGTCGCAAATCAATCAAGTCTTGGTCAATCTGCTCAATAACGCCGCGCAAGCCATGGGTGAAAAACCTGATGGCAAAATCGAAGTGCACACCCGTGCCGATGATCACAATGTTTATATTGATGTCATCGACAACGGTAAAGGTATGAGTCCAGAAGTTCTCAATCAAATCTTTGAGCCGTTCTTTACGACCAAAGGCGCAGGCGAAGGCACTGGTCTTGGTATGGCAATCAGCCAGCAAATTATGGAGCAACATAATGGCGATATCAAAGTCGTATCGACTGAAGGTGTTGGCACTACATTTACGTTAATACTGCCGATTGATAATAATTTAACAGAGCAAAACCTAGTCACATAAGCGCTGGGTCAGCTGCCCTGTTACGTAGAACATATTTAGATATTTAACGACTATTATTCATCATCATAAGGATATCATCATGAATGAATTAGAAAATGACTTAACCACAGTTGAAACCAGCGCTGAGTCAAAGCCGAAGTTGGCATTTATCGACGATGAACAACGCATTTTACGGTCTATGAAACTGCTGTTTCGTAAAACGCATGACGTGTTTATCACCACCGACCCGACTGAGTATATTGACTATATCAAGAACAACCATGTACACGTGGCGGTCAGTGACCAGCGGATGCCTGAGCGAGTCGGTGTGGATATCTTACGCGAAGTAAAAGATGTCTCACCGTCCACCATGCGTATTTTATTGACGGGCTATGCCGATTTAAACGCGATTATTGGCTCTATTAACGATGGTGAGATTTATCGTTATTTGACTAAGCCTTGTAAATCTGAAGAGCTGATCACTGTGGTCGGACGTGCTACCGAAATCGCCTTGACCTATAATCCAGACGAAGATGCCGACCAATTCGACAGTTCAGGTAATAAGCAAACGCTGCTAGTGATCGATGAAACCAATGAGTTGATTGAGCAAATACGTAAGCAATTTTCTCACAGTTATAAAGTACTGCACGCTGAGAGTTTAGAGGAAGCGTACGATTATTTGGCGAATGAAGATATCGGTGTTTGTATCACCGATATCAATGTCAGCGGCGAGAATATCGCGCCGATTATCTTTACCTTAAAACAAGATGCACCGCATTTGGTGGTTTTGGTACAGACTGAGTTTCAAGATGCTGGCTTGCTGATTGATTTGATTAATAAAGGTCAGGTCTATCGCTGCTTGCCGAAACCGATGCGCGCCAGCCTGCTTGAGATTAGCGTCAACCGTGCGTTTCAGCATCATACGAAACTCAAAGCCAGCCCTGATTTGGTCAAACGCTATGAAGTCGAGCATGACCCTGAAAACGACGTGCGTATTGATTTAAGCAGTCGCGTACGTAGCCTTATTGGTAAACTGCGTAAGCGTTTCTCTTTATAAGTACATAAGACTAAATAAGCACAAAAGACTACTGTCTCAATCAACAAAACCTCTATTTCAATATTGAAGTAGAGGTTTTTTGCTTTGGACTTTTTAACGACCTTTTTGACTAAAATCACCAACGTGCTACATTAAGTCGATCATTATTAAAATCATTTAAAAATAACTATTTAATAAGGAATAACCATGCGCGCGGTTTTTTTAGATAAAGGCACTTTTTCTGATGGCATCGACTTGCCAGCCCCAGACGGCATCAGCGACTACCTCACTTATGATGATACCCCAAAAGATGCTGCTGTTATTGTAGAGCGCTGCAAAGACGCCGACATCATTATTACCAATAAAGTGCAGATCAGCGCTGAAGTGATCAGTAAGTTGCCCAAGCTCAAGCTCATTCAGCTGACCGCTACTGGTATGAACAACGTAGATCAAGACGCTTGTATTGAGCACCATGTGGCGCTTTATAATGTCGCAGGTTATGCAGTCAAAAGTGTGCCCGAACATACCTTTATGCTCATGCTCAACGCCATGCGCGCGGGTATTTATTATCATCAAAAAGTCGCTGATGGCACATGGCAAGCAAACGGTAATTTTTGCCTACTGGATATTCCGCTAATAGATTTGGAAGATAAAACACTAGGTATTATTGGCGTTGGCACTATTGGCAAACGCGTGACCGATATTGCGCGCGCTTTTGGGATGAAAGTATTATGGGCGGAGCAGCAAGGACGCGCACCGCGCAATGACGACTATACTGCGTTTGACGACGTACTGGCACAGTCTGATGTACTGAGCTTGCATTGCCCATTAAACGAGAAAACTCAGCACCTGATTAATGCAGATACTTTAGCAAAAATGGTCAAACAGCCGCTCATCGTCAATGTCGCTCGTGGTGGTATTGTCGATAGCCAAGCGCTGACTGATGCCATTAACAATGAGCAAATCATCGGCTACGCCAGCGATGTGTTTGAACAAGAGCCAATCACCGCTGACGACCCTTTATTGACCATTGCCAAGCATCCCCGCGTTATATTTAGCCCGCATAATGCGTGGGGCAGCAAAAGTGCACAACAAACCTTGTGGCAGATCTTAAGCAAACAAGTTACTGATTTTATTAATAGCCATTAAAAAACATTTAACAAACGACTGTAACCAAACGACCTTAACGACTAAAACGTAACCAATCATCTTTTATTTTGCGATGTTTGAGCATAATGCGGTCACTTAGATAGTTGTTTGTCACCCGCCAAGGATATATATCGCCTTGCTTGGGTAGCTCATGTTGAGCGCGCTTGACATATCCTGAGGATAGCGCGCCCATCACCGTATCTGTCTGTGTAAGCGCTTTGGCATCTTTAGTCTGTGCTTGTGGCAATACCACTTGATAATGATGTTGATGCATACAACCCAGCAACCGCATCACATACTGACACGCCAAATCGATTTTTAGTGTCCATGAGGCATTGGTATAGCCAAATAGCGCCACCATATTTGGTATATCTTCAATCATGACCGCTTTATAAGTCATGCGCGAACCAATATCTATCGCCTGCCCGTCAATATATACTTTGGCACCGCCGAGCATTTGTAGCTTTAATCCTGTCGCTGTGACGATGATATCAGCATCGAGAGAGTTACCCGATTCGAGCATGATGCCCGTCTTGGTAAAATGGCTGATTTGATCGGTGACGACGCTGGCGCGTTTGCCATGCAATGCTTTGAATAAATCACTGTCTGGCACCGCACATATCCGCTGGTCCCAAGGATTATAGTCCGGTACAAAATGCGCCACATCGATACCGCTACCCTTTAGCTCTGTTTTGACACCGCGTTTTAATAACGCTTTCATAAGCTTGGGTGCCAATATAGCCGCTCGATAAGTACCTTGTTGAATCAATACATTACGAGTACGCAGCAGCGTATAAGCTTGCTCTTTTGACAACGGTGAAAATTTACCTGCTAGCCAATCAAGCGTATAATCATCGCCCGGTACACTTGCCACATACGTGGGAGAACGCTGTAGCATAGTGACGTGACGCGCGCATTGCGCACCTTTTTCATCTACCAAAGCTGGCAGCAATGTCATCGCTGTGGCACCGCTACCGATAATGACTACTTTCTTATCGTCATAATCCACATTTTGCCAATGCTGCGGATGGATGATTTCACCTTGAAAATCTGCTTCTTTATTAAAAGAAGGACGATAACCTTGCTCATAATCGTAGTAACCCGTGGCGCCAACGACGAACTTTGCTGTTACCGTAAATACCTCACCGCTGGCATGATTTTTTACCATCGCCGTCCATTGTTGATGGCTACTTGACCAAGACAACTGCTGCACCTCGTGCTGATAGCGAATATGTTCGCTGATACCAAACTCACGCGCCGTATCAGCAATATAGTTTTTAATATCACCGCCTTTTGCCAAAATCCTATGATTTAGCCATGGTCTGAAACTGTAGCCAAACGTCAAGGCATCAGAGTCAGAGCGGATGCCAGGATAGGTAAATAAATCCCATGTACCACCCAAATCTGCTCGTTTTTCTAACACCAAAAATCGCTGTGCACTTTTCTGCTGTTGCTTTGATGATTTGCGTTTCTGCTTACCTGAATTTTTATGACCAAACAGTCCTTTGTATTTTTGCTGCTGCAATCGGCACGCCATACCAATACCGGCAATTCCTGCACCGATAATCAGTACTTCATAATCCACTGGTGTGTCTGAGAGTGCCGATTTAGCTTTGAAGCGTTTCTTGGCTGCCGTCATATCAAGCATAATACGTTCCTTGTTTTTGCATGATGGGTTTAAAAAAATTTTACATAAATTCATTTAAAAAGGGCTTGGGCTTTCCCAATCCATCCACGCACCAAGCGTAGGATGCTTGAGACGCAATTGCTGAGCATGGAGATTAAGCCTTGGCGCAATCGCTAAAGCCGTGCCTTCTGCATAAATAGGATCGCCAATCATCACATGACCCACATGCACCATATGGACGCGCAGCTGATGACTACGACCGGTGACAGGCTTTAGCATTACGCGCGTGACTGTCTGACCGTTGCATTGCTCATGGCTGATAACTTCATATAAAGTTAAGGCATGCTTTGACCAGCTAGGATCGACGATATGGCGCGGTTTCGTCTCTGGCTCATAGCGCACTGGTACGGATATTTCACCCGTTGCGCCGACACGCTCCCACTCTCCAAAGACGCGTGCCTGATATTTTTTTTGTGGCAAACGTTCAATAAATTGCTTACTAATATGGGTTTGTGCGGCAGCATTTTTGGCAAAAATGAGCAGCCCTGAGGTATCCATATCCAGACGATGAATCAGCTTGACTGCGGGATTGGCACGCTCAAGTCTCGCCAGCAAACTGACCTTGAGCGTTTTGCCATCGACACTCAACAGACCTACAGGCTTATCAACCACCCAAATATCATCATCTTCGTAGACAGTAATCTGTTGCGCAAATGCTTGAAAAAACTCAAGCGGATAGGCGTTTTCTTGAGCATTGAGGGCGTTGACTTCTTCAGCAGTAAAAGGCATAAAAATGGGCACTTATATAAAGGGGCTTGAATGATTAATGAGCTTACATATGAAAGCTGTCTTAAGTGGTAGATATTAGAGTATAGATATAGTGTTATAAACTGCTTATTTTTGAGCAAAAGACACAGACAGGATTATCAAGTGACAGATAAAACCATGCCTGTGTCGTTATGTGTCGATTTATTGTGCTAATCGTAATTGTTAAACAATTTAACCAGCCTGCATCTGTTAACCCTGAGCAAACATGTTAATATAATGGCACATTTTAACCACTTCTAAACGCTTCTTTGGTCACTCATCATTCTATTATGCAACAAATATATTGGTTGATGGATGGCGATAGAAATAATAAAACAAGAGAGATAAATTATGTCAGACCTTATTTTACATACTACCGATGCCGACTTTGACAAAGACGTATTGCAATCAGATGTGCCAGTATTGGTAGACTTCTGGGCAGCATGGTGTGGTCCTTGTAAAGCAATCGCCCCTATTTTAGAAGATCTAGCCACTGAGTACCAAGGCAAAGTTAAAATCGTCAAAGTTGATGTGGATAGCAACCCACAAGCGGCCAGCCGTTTTGGTATCCGTAATATCCCAACGCTATTTGTCTTTAAAGATGGCGAAAAAGTTGACTCAGTGATGGGTCTACAGCCAAAAGCTGAATTGGCAAAAGTGTTAGACAAGCATCTCTAAGTCGAGACTTGCTCGTTTTGCATAAGCATTCTAAAGAGACAGCAACACCGTCGAAAAAGTCATTATCTAACGTAGATAGTGGCTTTTTTGCTTGTTTTTTATGCAAAAAACTCAATTAGACGACTTTTTTGGCAAAATTTATTGACAATACTATTGCGAAGACCGTATAGTCTGCTGACAACAGAAAACTAACGGTTTTCCTAACTGTCTTATCGCTATTCTCCTCGTGTTTATCAACAAAAACACAATCGTCGTTATAAACACCATTGCTGAACGAAATGACTAAACACAATTACTGATATTGAGTTTTTGACGCAGACTCTTATGTAGACTTCTTTATCCTTATTTCTTATTACCTTGCATAAACGATTGCAATTCGTATATAAGCTGACACGTAATATCCAAACTACATAAATCCAGCTCTGTGCACGCACCCTCTATCACCATACTATCGTTGTTTTAATCACTGTCGTGACTTGTGCTGCTAATGGCATCTCTCATCTGATCAATTGCTAATGACCTATCTATGAATCTTACTGAATTAAAGAAAAAATCAATCGCTGAGCTATTGGCTATCGCCAAAGAAATGGGTCTTGATAATATGGCGCGTAGCCGTAAACAAGACATCATCTTTGCTATCCTAAAAACCCATGCGCGGAACGGTGAAGCCATTTATGGTGACGGCGTACTTGAGGTTCTTCCGGATGGTTTTGGCTTTTTACGCTCATCAGAAGGCTCATACTTAGCCGGTCCTGATGACATTTATGTCAGCCCTAGCCAAATTCGCCGCTTTAGTCTGAAGACAGGTGATAGTATCGCTGGCACGATTCGTCCACCAAAAGATTCTGAACGTTATTTTGCGTTATTGAAAGTTGGCGAAATCAACTTTGATACCCCAGATCGCTCACGTCATAAGCTTATCTTTGAAAACCTGACACCCCTATTCCCAACTGAGCATTTAAAACTCGAGCTTGGTAACGGCACCACTGAGGATCTGACGGGTCGTATCATCGACCTAATCGCGCCGATTGGTAAAGGTCAACGCTCTATCATCGTCGCACCGCCAAAAGCGGGTAAAACGATGCTGCTACAAACCATCGCTCAGTCGATCACTCGTAATAACCCTGAATGCTATCTCATCGTCCTATTAATTGACGAGCGTCCAGAAGAAGTCACCGAAATGGTACGTACGGTACGCGGTGAAGTGGTTGCCTCTACCTTTGATGAGCCGCCACAGCGTCATGTACAAGTCGCTGAAATGGTTATCGAAAAAGCCAAACGTTTGGTCGAGCACAAACAAGACGTGGTAATTTTACTGGATTCGATTACTCGTTTGGCGCGTGCTTATAACACGGTCATACCATCGTCAGGCAAAGTATTGACCGGTGGTTTGGATGCCAATGCCCTTGAGCGTCCGAAGCGTTTCTTCGGTGCTGCACGTAACGTGGAAGAAGGCGGCAGTTTGACCATTATCGCCAGTGCCCTTATCGATACGGGTAGTAAAATGGACAGCGTTATCTTTGAAGAGTTCAAAGGTACGGGTAACCAAGAAATTACGCTTGAACGCGACTTGGCCGAAAAACGTGTCTTCCCTGCGATCAATATCAAAAAATCTGGTACACGCCGTGAAGAGCGTTTATTGGACGAAGACAAGCTGCGTAAAGTCTGGATTTTGCGTAAGTTGCTGCAACCGATGGATGGCGTACAAGCCACTGAGTTCTTGTTGGATCGCTTAAAAGAAGCGAAAACCAATGATGAATTCTTTGAGCAAATGAAACGTAAATCACAGAACTAGTTCTAATTCCGTGCCGCTTTAACATGCTCAATAGCTATTCGACCTAAATAGAAAATACCGCACTCGTGCGGTATTTTCGTTTTTGTATATGCTCAGGCATGTCCTCAATTTAAAAATGCTCATAAAAATGAGGATAAGCACTAACTATTGAACACCAAAAGTACGTTTATTAAAAACAGTTAGCTTACTATCAATATAAATACAATAACCCTAAGCAAAACCCCTACCAACGATACAGTGGAGAAACATCCTTTACAGGCTATTTGCAAAGCTTAGCGCTTTTACTACGCCTAGAAATTATTATATGGGTTAGTATAGGAGCCAGTATAGATATACTCTGCTATCACGTGTTGATAGCAGTATAATTTTCGAGATATCTAACATCCTTGATGTAATCCTTACTAATGCAGACCTTTGTATGTCTTGCGGTAGCACAATAGATTATTCTAAGATACTTGCCCAAATATTTTAATACAGCTTACTATCGGTATTAAAATCAGTGGTAATAAAAATATCGTATTTTGATTTTGATAAACTAACTTGATAACCTAACAGGTGATACTATGAAATTTGCTAAAACTATCGCAATGACTGCTCTTACTAGCTCTGCCCTTATCATGGGTGGCTGTGCAACTAACGGATACAATAGTGGCTTGAGCAATACCGCTAAAGGTGCTGCTGCCGGCGCTGCTGCTGGTGCACTTATTAGAAGTGGCGGCGACAGCAAAGACATCGCTCGTGGCGCACTTGGTGGTGCTGCAGTAGGTGGCGCTGGTGCTTACATTCTTAACAACAGCAGATAATCGCTAAATGATTATTTGGTGCTATCAAGACCGTTTTTAAGCATTTCAACTGTTTGTATTTTAGATCTATTGAATATGCCTAAAACGCTCTAAAATACAAAAAGCCTGCAATCGATATTGCGGGCTTTTTTGTTTCTAACTCATGAGTTGAAAGTAAATCTGCTTATCATGATATCCAGTACACTTATAGCGCCCCGCTAAAAGTATCACAAGACTGTACGTTGCCACTTTCCAAACCACGAGTGAACCACTGAACACGCTGTTGACTGGTGCCATGAGTGAAATTATCAGGTACGACTGCTCCACCGCTAGCACGCGCTAAACGATCATCACCGATTTGACCAGCGGCATTGATGGCCTCATCGATATCACCTGCCTCCAAAAACTGTACACGCTCTTGGTTACGTTGTGCCCAAACCCCAGCAAAACAATCAGCTTGCAGTTCTTGTAGTACTGATAGCTTATTGGCTTGTGCACGAGTGACTTGACGGCTGGCTTCATTAACTTGCTGACTGATGCCTAACAAAGTCTGTACGTGGTGACCAACTTCATGTGCAATAACATAGGCTTGTGCAAAATCACCCGCTTTACCTTGATTATCTTGGTCGCCAGAGCCTTGTTTATCACCCGTGATACCGAGATTTTGGCGCATTTCTACAAAGAAAGATTTGTCTAGATAGACAGTCTGATCGCCTGGGCAATAAAATGGGCCCGTCGCGGAGCTAGCACTGCCGCATGCTGAGCTGACTTGACCATTGAAGAGAATCAATGATGGCTCCTGATAGGTGCTGCCAGCTTCTTTGAATATCTGATGCCAAACTTCTTCAGTATCAGCCAATACTACTTTGACAAACTGCGTATCTCGATCGTTACTTGTCGCAGGTTCGGTAGCGGCACTGCTATTGCCACCGCCTGCGACTACTTGACCCGTCTGTAAAGCGGTCATTGGATTCACCCCGAATACCAGCCATAAAATGCCAGCAATAATAATACCACCGATACCACCGATACCACCGCCTATCATTTTGCCGCCACCACTGCTGGTGCGCACATTGGAACTGCCGCGTCTACCTTGCCATTTCATTGTTTCATTCCTCAAATATACGATATATATTGCTACTCGTATTGATGATTTTTTATATAGTGTAATTTTGACTCAATTCTTTATTTTTTTGATCAAATCCGATTTCTAACAAGTAAGTAATCTCAAAGTATTTTTGACAAATCCTACTTTATTAGGGCGTGTCCCTAATTCAGTTTGCAATGAATCATAGTACAAGCTAGATACAGCATAGACTTATAATTACGAGCCA
>NZ_CAJHAZ010000020.1 GCF_904846525.1 Psychrobacter sp. 1044
AAAAAATAATAATATATAGTTGTATTTATTTTTTAAAGATCATTTATAGATCAAATACAGATCTAAATTAATATTTTATAGGCGCAGCTAATGGAAATCAATAAAAAAGTAGCTAAACTTATTAGAAGGGTAGCTATTTCTGAAGGTAAGATAATTCTTGAAACGGATGAATTACCCGATACAGAGTATGCATTTTATTTATACCATAAAAATGGTACTGATAAGTTGTTTTATTCTCCTGAATCTCGAGTTAACTTTCAGATACCTATAGAAACGGGAGAGTATTCCGCTAGATTTTTTTATAGAACAAATGATGTGGTTGAAGTTTTTACTTTGTTCTTTGTAGTTGATAAGGATGAAAAAATATATAGCGCTGAGAAAGAATTAGTTATAGATGAGGATGGATTTGGATTTGATTACTACAATAACAATTCCTTAATTACTTTTGTTGTTTTTAATGGTGACGGGACTAAAATAAGTACTTTACCTTTCGGTTTAGGGTTCTTGATTAAGCTTGGCTTCAATGTTATTGGGGTAAGGCAAGATAATAATTGCTACCAGCTACTAAGCTACGAAAAATTTAGAGAAATAGTTCAACCAATTGTTAGAGGCAAAAAAACCTTCTTATATGGTAGTTCTTTAGGTGGTTATTGTGCTTTATATTATGCTGGAGCGATTAATGGAGTTGTAATAGCGGCAGCTCCTCGTAATCCTATTCATTCTTCGATAGAGAATATGACTACTGCAGTTGGTAAGCATGACTATTTACATGAAGATATGAAATCTAATCCCATTACTAGTAAATTTGCATTAGTTGTATTTGATCCTGAAAATAATGTTGACAAGGTTTTTTTTGACCAAGTAGTAGCTCCGAGCTATCCCAATCTAAAATTACTAGAAGCTCCTAATGCTGGACATGAGGTTTTATTACATTTGAATCATACTAGGCAATTAAAAAATATTATTATAAATATAGTAGAGGGTTTTTATGGAAATGTACGTCTTGATAACTCGCTAAAATCTCCTTATACTGATAAAAATTTAGCGTTCAAGCACTTCAAGAGTGGAAATTATAGAGAAACTATTTATTATGCTAGTAGTGCATTGAAAGAAAGTAGTAAAGTAAAACTAGATAAAGAGCTGGTTTCGATTATAAATCATTCACTCAGTAAAATTTGAATATTAAAAATAAGGTTTGACTATGTTTAATGTAATTATATCTACTGTAGAAAAAAAAGTCTTAGGGGAGTTTTTAGTTGATAGTTATTTTTTTGAACCATCTAAATATAACTATGCATTCTATTTATTTAAGGATGGTAAAAAAATAGATACTGTAGGCTATTCAAGTAATATGAAAGTTGATTTTGATATAAAAGGTATGAATGGAATATTTTATATCAGGGCTTATATTAAAGATGTAGTGCATAAAAATATAAGAGCTTACAATTCAGATAAGCTGTCAATTGATAGTTGGGAGATATAACTTTACAGATAGCATTAATAAGTAGTTATTTTGAATAGCAGTTGATAACCATCTTATAGTAATTTTTTAATTGTTTAAATGAGTAGATATAACATAATGAAAAACTTATTTACTTGTTTTAATAATATTAAAATAGCCTTAATAAGCGATGAGCTAACCTCTTTGGCATTGGACGAAAGCTCTGTAAAGGTTTTCCAAATTAAAAATAAGAACTGGTTTCAGGCATTTAAGATATTCAAACCTGACTTCATATTGGTCGAATCCGTATGGCGAGGGTATAAGGATGCATGGCGCTATAAGTTAGCCAATTACCCTGACTATCCTGAACGTAATAACGTTGAGCTACGCAAGCTTTTGGAAATGGCAGATAGATATAATATTCCAGCAGTATTTTGGAATAAAGAAGACGGCGCTCACTTTAATCGGTTTATTGATTCTGCCAGTTTATTCAAATATATACTGACGGTTGACTCGAACTGCGTTGAACGCTACCAAGCGATATTGGGTGATAAAGTAAAAGTAGGGGTCCTACCCTTTGCAGTACAACCTAAGTTTCATTATCCGGCTACATCACCACCGCGCTATCGTAAAAGCCTATTTATCGGTAGTTATAGTAAGCATATCCACAATGCTCGGCAACAGTGGCAGGACATGACATTTAGTGCTGCATCCCCCTATGGCTTGGATATCATCGATCGCAACTCAGATCGCAATCCAGATGTGTATCGCTATCCCGATTTACCTAACACGACAGTATTTCCTAATGTCCCCTATAATAAGACGGGTGATGTATACCGTCAGTATTCACACTGTATTAACGTCAATACCGTGACGGACTCGCCAAGTATGTTTTCTCGTCGATTAATTGAGATTATGGCATGTGGTCGCTTAGCGGTGAGCAATCCTAGCGTATCAGTCAGTACACGCTTTGAGGGGATGTGCGAGGTTATCGAAAGTCGTGAACAGGCGGATGAGTTATTTGCGCAGCTCTCTAAAGGCTATACCAAGCAGCAGATAGAGATGATGCGTTATGCGAGTGACCATGTATTAGAGAATTATAACTACGATCAATGGTTACAGCATATCGTAGATTTTATAGAGTTATAGATCGCTTCTATTATAAAAAGGTGCTTATATTATAAGTTATCAAGCATTACCCGCTAAATACAAAAACCTACCAGTAATTAATGGTAGGTTTTTTTGTGCGAGTTGAAAGCCTTAATTCAACCAATAACTAACTGCTCTAAGCTATTATTTTTCTCAGCTAAATTAGCAATCATCGATAATGCATGTGCTTGTTGGTCAACGACCTTATCTTTTGGCGTTGCAGCAGTACCATCTCGCAACCAATTATCATCGGTATCACTAACGTTTTGATTGTGCTGCTGATTTTGCAAATTATACCAAGCCAAATCATGATGGAGTGCGACCACGTCTCCCATAATGAGCAAGGCTGGCGTGGGTAGCTGGTTTTTTTCTTGCAACTCAACGATGTCGGCAAGCGTTCCCGTTAATACCTGCTGATTGGGCATACTGGCATTGGAGACGATGGCGATTGGGGTGTTGCTACTGCGCCCTGCATCAATCAAGCCTGTCGTCAAACGCGCCAGCGAATGCAATCCCATATAAAATACGACTGTTTCATCCGTATTCAAAAAGCTCTTAAAATTGCTATTGGGTGCGCCAGCCTTTAAAAATCCAGTGACAAAACGTACCGACTGCGAATGGTCACGATGAGTCAATGGAATACCGGCATAGCTTGCAGCAGCATTGGCAGCGGTAATACCAGGTACGACTTGATACGGGATACTGTGCGCACGCAAACTCTCAATTTCTTCGCCGCCACGCCCAAAGATGAAGGGATCACCACCTTTTAAGCGCACCACACGGCGACCTTCTTTAGCACTATTGACCAACAGTTCATTAATGCCTAATTGTGCTACTGCATGATTGCTGCGTTTTTTGCCAACAAACACTTTATCAGCATCACGGCGGCATAAATCCAATACTTGCGGTGAGACGAGCGCATCATAATAGACAATATCAGCCTGCTGCATGAGGCGCAGCGCTTTAAAAGTGAGCAGCTCTGGGTCACCTGGGCCTGCACCAACGATATAGACTTCGCCTACGTTATTCTGTAGGGTTTGAGGTTCTGTGGATATATCATTCTCTGTATGTTTTTCACTGATAAGTGATGCTGTTTTATCTAAATCGGCTTGTAATTGTGCCGCCGCTTCAGCTTCATTACCAGCAAACATCAGCTGACTGACTGGACCTTCAAATGCCTTTTCCCAAAACTGCCTGCGTCCTGTCAGCGTAGGTATTTTAGTTTTCACTTCGCTACGAAAATCCCCAGCAAGCTTTGCCAATTTACCATAGCCTTGTGGAATCAAGGTTTCGAGGCGAGCGCGTAATAGACGTGCCAACACTGGCGCTTTGCCGTTTGACGATATGCCAATCACGATTGGATTGCGATCAACAATCGCGGGGAAGATAAAATCGCACAAATGCGGCGTATCGACTACATTAACTGGAATGTTTAGCTCAGTGGCATCAGCATGTATTTGATGGTTAAGTGTCTCATCGTCAGTGGCAGCAATGATAACGCGTGCGCCTGTCATATAAGTTTTATTATAATTCTCATAAATCAGCTCATGCTTACTGTCACTGAGCAAGGCTTGTAGTTCAACACAGATATTTGGCGCAAGAACAGTGATGCACGCGCCAGCACGGCTGAGCAAATCCGCTTTACGTAGTGCCACATCGCCACCGCCAACAATCAGTGCTTTGCGACCTTCTAATTTAAAAAATAGGGGAAAGGTGTTCATAGGATTACCTGTAATTCATTCAATGTAAGGTATGTCGCTATTATGAGGTATCACAGGCATACGCTCACGTAGCGAATTGGCATTAGCATATTCGTTTTTGACATGTTGATGAGGGTTTTTGATGTAAAAGGGAATAGATTAGAATGTGCAGTCTTAGTCAATATAAGACATAATTTCAGTTTTGAAATTTAAATAGTGAAGATAAGAACCATGATTGCTAATAATAATTGCAGAAAACCAATAACACAGTCTTTTGCTATATTTGGATTATCCTTTGGTTTGATGCTAAATGGTCAAGCCGCAACCAATTTAGAGTCTAAATTAGAGAAAGACGATACAAAGGAAGTGGTGTATGAGAGCGAGAATGATTTTTATGAAGGGCTGGCAAGAATAGAGCAAGATAATAAATATGGTTTTATTGATAAGAATAATAAGATAGTCATTCCAGTTAAGTATGATGATGCCAATGCTTTTTTTAAAAGATTATCGCGAGTCAGCTTGAATGGTAAGTGGGGCTTAATTAACAAAATGAATGAACAAATAATCCCCATAGAATATGATGAAGTGAGTCCCAGCTTTGAATTTAGTCTAATAGCCGTCAGTAAAGGTGGGAAATGGGGTTACGTCAATAAAAAAAATAAAGTCGTTATTCCTATAATATATGATGAAGTAGGTGGATTTTCAGAGGGATTGGTTAGTGTACAAAAAGATGATAAGTGGGGCTTTATAAATGATAAAGGCAAGCCAGTCATACCGATAGAATACGATAATGTAAATTACTTAATAGAAGGTTTGGTTGCTGTTGCTAAAGATGGAAATTGGGGTTTATTGATAAAAAAGGCAATATCGTCATTCCTTTAATTTATAACTTGAGTGATGAGTTCTCTGAAGGTCTGGTAGCAGTTCATAAAAATGGTAAAGGTGGTTACCTAAATAAAGCAGGACAGACAATCATTCCCTTTGATTATGATCAAGTTGACTCCTTCCTTGACGGCAAAGCTTATGTTTATAAAGATGGCGAAGGCTACTTTATCGATAAACGAGGACAGCGACTGAATTGATTTAAAGAACCTATCGCTAAGCTAAAGTCTGATCTTGTGATGAACTTGGCCTATCACGTCAGGCATTTGCTTTATGTGATAGGCGTAAGAATATCAAACATCTTTAACCGGATGCCAAAATCTACTCAAACTCACTCAGCATCTTAGTCATACGGGCGTCTTTCTGTTGCCAAATATCCTCTAACCAATCAAACATCATTTTTTTGGTGGTTTCATCACGGTCATAGCCGCCGTCCATGATGGCAGCAAATAATTCATCTGGTATCTTTAAGCGAGTCACATCGACGCCCAAACGGCGAATATTACCTTTCCATAAATCATCATAGTCAGGCGCGCCGTCTGGGTAGACAATGGTCACGTCCAAGATAGAATCCAACTCATTGCCTAACGCATTAATTGCTAATGACAAACCGCCAGCCCGTGGTTTTAACAAATGCTGATAAGGGGATTTTTGTTGGTCATGTTTTTCTTTAGTAAAGCGCGTGCCTTCCAAATAGTTTAATAGCGCGAAAGGTTTGTCTTTTAATTGACGACAGGCACGCTTAGCCTCAAGCAAGTTTTGTTTTTTAAGCTCTGGATTCTTGGCCATCGCTTTGGCAGAAAAGCGCTTCATCATCGGAAAGTCTAAGAAATAAAAGGCTTGACCGATAACAGGAATATAAATCAGATTAAACTTGGTAAAAAACCGTGTCAGAGGCAGCGTATCTTGGCTGATATATTGCACAATGCTGGTATCAACCCATGATTGATGGTTGCTTACCAATAGATACTGCTTGTCTTCGCTCAGGTCGTCAGGCAGGTTAATGCGCCAGTCTTTATGAGGTAGCGCATGATCAATGACGGCGTTATTACTATTAATCCAGTATTTGGTAATCGCAATCAGCGCATCATCCGCAGCTTTTGCTCCTGTCAATACTTTTGCCGCTCCCAAAGTCCAGATGGGCAAACCCACCATCGCACTATTGGCCGTGAGAACACTCGTACCAGTTAAAAAAGAGGCGGCCTTGCCTACCGCTGGTAGCTTATCGTGCAGTTTTTCATAGAGTGAATCGATTTTTTTTATAAAAGACATAATAAATATCCATATTGATGAGCGCGAGTGCCTATAAGGAAATAAAAAAGGATGAGTAGCTTTGTCCATGATGTGGCTTTATAGCGTCGGTTTAATGCCGAGCAGCCACTGAGGCAAGCCATAGAATACCGCAATGTTAGACAATAAAACGTTCAAGAAACGTTAATTATTCAAATGCTGAC
The DNA here is from genome assembly GCF_904846525.1 of Psychrobacter sp. 1044. Lineage (GTDB taxonomy): Bacteria > Pseudomonadota > Gammaproteobacteria > Pseudomonadales > Moraxellaceae > Psychrobacter. Next base: position 6,627 of record NZ_CAJHAZ010000020.1, read on the forward strand.
TTCTTTATACAGATAGAGATATTAAAAAATAATAGAAAATTGTCTATTGAGCAGACTATTTGCTATAGTTTGGCGGCCTCTAATGAATACTTTACATAATAAGCTATTGTGAGGAAGATGTATGTCATGGTTCACCATAGCGTATGAAGCGAGCTGTTAAAGCAATAAACGGTAGTCAATATGATTGTAGTGCTAATCTAAGGTGTTAAACATTATTCCGCGTGGCGCCGCGCTAAGTTTAGCGTCTGCTTTGTTTGGCATACTTTTATTATTGGCTTTTGTACTGACTCATCAAATAAGCTGGTCGGTTCTTGGCATCTATCGCTACGATCTCTTGTTGGGATACGCTTTAATTATTCAAGTCTTTTTGGTTTATTTCAAATTAGAAACGCCGCGTGAGGTATGGGTCATTGCTATTTTTCATATCATGGCCATGGCAATGGAGCTGTTTTTAACCCATCCCAAAATTGGTTCTTGGTATTATCCTGAACCAGCAATTTTTAGAATTGCCACTGTGCCACTGTGCCACTTTTCGCTGGATTTATGTATTCGGCCGTAGGTAGTTTTTTAGCGCGTGGCTTAAGATTGTTTAATGCCTCTTTTACCGACTTACCAAGTTTACTATGGGTGAGTTTATTGGTTATTTTTTCTTATGCCAACTTCTTTACTAAGTTTTTTGTCCCTGATATTCGCAATATATTGTTCATCGCTTCAGTAGTTTTATTTTGGAAAACCAGAGTGTTTTTTCAAATCCATCACAAAAATAATCTTCAACTGCATGATACCAAGCAATATCAATGTCCATTTTTACCATTACTGTTGTTCCTCGCTTTTTTGGTTTGGTTGGCAGAAAATATTGCTACTTTTACCAATATTTGGCGTTATCCGTCACAAGCAAATGTATGGCATATGGTAGGTTGGGGTAAGCTGGGCTCTTGGTACTTATTACTGATGTTAAGTCTAGTGTTGGTTTTGGCAGTCATGGGTAAAAGGGATGAGAAAGGCGGTTGGCAGTTAGCTCAATAATTTTGATATTGTGTGTGTGTCCTCATTGTTTTGGCAGTAGCGCTAGCGCTTGGATTATAGATTCAAATTTTGTGGGACTGAATATTGAATCTACTATGACAATAAAAAAAACACCTCTTATATCTAAGAAGTGTTTTTATCGTAAAACTACGAAATACCTAAAGCTGCGTGTGCAAGCCACACTCACGGCTTTCTTCTACTTTCGTTGGATCAAAGTAATCAAATTCATTCGGTAAGTGATGCTCTTCGAGATAAACATCTAAATCGGCGTCAGTGTTTTCAAACAATGGTGCTACTTTTAAGACGCCATCTTTTGATAGGCTAAGTACATCAAGACCTTGGCGGAATTCGGTTTGATCTTTACGAATCGCATTAAACCAAACATCTGGCTTTAACTCATCTAGCGCACGGCGGAAGGGTTCCAGTTTTACTTGGTCAGTGAATTCATCATGCTGTGGGTTGTCGATACCTGGGATGCCGTTCATGGTCGCGTCACGATACGCCGCTGTTTGCTTAGGAATATAAGTGATGACGTTTAAGTTTAAATCACGGATGACTTTATTGGCAAATTGATAAGTGGCATCAGTATTGTAGCCTGAGTCTACCCACAATATGGTGATGTCAGGGCGCTGCTTGGCCACCAAATGCAGAATCGCTGACTCGTATGGGCGGAAGTTAGTCGTGATGATTGGGTTTTTCGCTTGGCTTAATGCCCACTCAACGATTTGCTCAGGCGACTTGCCTTGCAATGCTTGGTTGGCTTGGTCGAGGTCTAAACTTGGATGTAATTGGCTCATAATACCTTCCTTAATGGTTGTTAATATAAAAGTGTCGATTAAAAATTAAAATTTATGATCAGTGTTAAAGCTAGGCGATTGAGGGTTCTGACGGTTTAGCAAACATCGGTAAATCCGAAGCACTTTGTCCATCATAACTACTGGCAAGGGCAGTAAATGCTTGCTCAATACCGAATTTAGAGTCTGGCTGCATGTCATGCTCGCTCAATACAAAGCTATCAACACCCATGCGCAGTAGATATGCGATTTGATCACGGCCAAACGCGCCAGCCACCCGAATCTCGCCTTGGTAGCCAATTTGGCGTAGGGTACGTGCAAAGCTAAAATTGCGACCATCAGCGAATTTAGGTACATCAATCACGATAAGCGCCTGCGTTGATAAGAATTCACTAAGACCTTCTAACGCATCAGCATCGGTGTCAGCCGTCACCCACAATCCAAGGCGGCTACTGTGCTGTACAATCAGCTCATAAACCTCTTTGATCAGACCACCGACCTGCACGCCTGAGTTATCCAATAGATCAGAGAGCGGTACAATCACATCGGGCTTTTCTTGCCTTTGTAGCAACTCAAGCAACGTAATGTTTGTCGCTACAATACTTTCTGGTAGCGCGTCCGTAGTGAGCACATGCCAGTTATCTTGACTGCTGATATCTGTGCCATGACTGTCCAAAATATGATGATTAGCCATAGACCTTCTCCTTAAATGGATCAATACCAACGCGTTCAACCAATTGACCAAAGCTTTCGACATCATTGTCGGTACTGGCTCGCAGGTCTACATAGACATCGACGATCTGCTGTATGGTATTGGCAACCTCAAGAGCAGGGACAGATTTACCTAATATTTTGCCAAGTTTGGCATCGTCACTGGAATTGCCGCCAATGCTGATCTGATACCAATGCTCACCTTTTTTATCGACGCCCAAGATACCAATGTCACCTGTATGATGGTGCGCACACGCATTGATACAACCAGACATGTTTAAGCGAATCTCACCCAAATCATACAGATAGTCCAGATCATCGAACTGTTTTTCGATCTGTTCAGCGATGTTATGCGTGGTCGCATTAGCAAGCGAGCAGTAGTCCCAACCTGGGCAGACAATCATATCTGTTAAGGTATTAATATTAGCGCGTGCTAAATGCAACTCTGCTAGCTGCTGCCACAACTCATAAAGGTTATTGGCTTGCACATCTGCGAATACCAAATTCTGCTGATAAGTACCACGCAGTTCACCAAAGCTGTATTTGTCAGACAGATCAGCCAGTGCATCCATCTGTGACTCGCTGACATCACCAGAGGGCACATATTTGCCATCGACCAAGCCTGCTTTGAGCGAAATAACGACCGCACGATAACCAGCGACTTTATGCGCCACCGTGTTTTGGTTGTACCAGTTAGCAAAGTCCTTATCAGCGTTTAATTGCTGCTGTAAGTCCGACTGTACCTGTAGCGCATCAAACGACACATAGTCAGGCTCACTAAAAAAGCTGCTCGCCGTCGCAAAGTTCTCATTAGTTAAGGTAAGTGAACCATCTTTGGTGTGGGCTTCCCACTCAGCATTGACCAATTTGGCAAAGGCAGGGCCGCCCATGCTCTCGACCAAAATCTTGATACGTGATCGGTATTTACTGCCTTTATCACGGCGACCATGCAAGTTATAGACACGTAAGATAGCATCTAAATAGCTAAGCAGATGCTGACGCGGCAAGAACTTATTGATGACTTTACCCAAGACAGGAATACGTCCTAGACCGCCACCGACCAATACTTCAAAGCCAATCTCGCCTTCATCGTTGGTTTTGATATGCAGACCCACATCATGTACTTGGGTTGCCGCGCGGTCATCATTGGTCCCGATAACGGCAATCTTAAATTTACGCGGTAAAAAAGCAAACTCAGGATGGAAGGTTGACCACTGACGAATAATCTCACAATAGGGACGTGGGTCAGCGATTTCTTCTTTATGAATACCAGCATATGGATCGGTGGTGGTGTTACGAATACAGTTGCCCGAGGTTTGGATCGAGTGCATTTGTACTGATGCAAGCTCTGCCAAAATATCAGGCACGTCTTCTAGCTTTGGCCAATTCAGCTGGATATTGGTACGGGTAGTGAAGTGCCCATAACCTTTGTCATATTTACGAGTGATTTCAGCCAATTTTCGCAATTGGTAGCTGGCAAGTAGCCCGTAAGGAATAGCGATACGCAACATCGGGGCATAACGCTGAACATAAAGGCCATTTTGTAATCGCAGCGGCAAAAATTGCTCTTCTGGCAGCTCACCTGCCAAAAACCGTTCGGTCTGGTCGCGAAACTGAGCGACTCGTTCTTCTACCAAGGTTTGGTCAGCGTAATTATATTGATACATGACGTAATCTCAATTTTGTTTTTAGTCTTAAAAGCAGTGACGAAAATGATTTGCGTGTGTAATCGGTCTTATTGCCAGTCGCAAGGTAAACCATTCAGAGTCACATCATATAAGCTTGCGTCTATAAACATAAATTCCTTTAAGACATATGTATATCCAAACACAGCATAAATTTTCATAACGAAAGTTAGGTAGCCTATGCTTATCAAATTTATCACTACCCATAAAGGTTATAAATCAATATGACATCTATCACCTCTAAGCAACCATCAAAACTTGTTCCGCCGCATGGCAGCACTGAGCTTAAGCCACTATTGTTGAATGCTGAGGCACGCACTCAAGCATTGAAACTTGCCAGTACATTGCCGACCATTACTTTAAGCTCACGTGAGCGTGGTGATTTGATTATGTTCGGTATTGGCGGCTTTACGCCATTGAATGGCTTTATGAATCAAGCAGACTGGCAGGGTGTGGTTGATAATATGCGCTTGCAAAGTGGTGAAAACGCTGGTTTGTTTTGGCCAATTCCGATCACCTTGTCTGCACCAAAAGCGACTGCCGATAACTTAAACCAAGGAGATAAAGTAGCCTTGGTCGCTCAAGACGGCGAAATCATGGGTATCTTGACCGTAGAAGAAACCTATACCATCGATAAAGAGCATGAGTGTCAGCAAGTATTCACCACAACAGACCCAGAACATCCGGGCGTACAACAAGTTTTAGAGCAAGGCGAAGTCAATATCGCCGGTAGTGTCGAGGTATTGAGCGAAGGCGAGTTCCCAACCTTATATCCAGAAATCTACAAAACGCCAGCAGAAACCCGCGCTATTTTGGATGCTAAAGGTTGGAAAACAGTGGCTGCTTTCCAAACGCGTAATCCAATGCACCGCTCACATGAGTATTTGGCAAAAATTGCGATTGAGATCTGTGACGGCGTATTGATTCATTCATTGCTAGGGGCATTGAAACCTGGTGATATCCCAGCCGACGTCCGTCAAGAAGCCATTAAAACGCTAATTGATAATTACTTTAGACAAGACACCGTTATTCAAGCCGGTTATCCGCTAGATATGCGCTATGCCGGTCCACGTGAAGCACTACTGCATGCGGTATTCCGTCAAAACTATGGCTGTAGCCACTTGATTGTTGGTCGTGACCATGCTGGTGTCGGCGATTATTATGGGGCATTTGATGCGCAAACCATTTTTGAGCATGTGGGTAAAGATGATCTTATCACTCAACCACTCAAAATTGGCTGGACGTTCTGGTGTAATGCCTGTAATGCGATGGCTTCCGACAAGACTTGCCCGCATGAAGCGTCTGAACACGTTAAAGTATCAGGTACGAAGCTGCGTAAAGCGCTATCAGAAGATGAAGTGGTGCCAGAGAACTTTAGCCGTCCAGAAGTACTACAAATTTTGCGTGATTATTATGCTGGTATCGCAAGAGAGGAACGTGCTGAAGTGAAATTAGTAGGTGCCTCTGCGGTGTAAACCAAGATTATCAGCATAAAAAAAGGTGTCAGACTTATCGTCTGACACCTTTTTTTAATACTGGTTTTCAACGCCTCTTGCCTAAACTAGCGTTCGTTATCTATTAAATCTCTAAATCTGTTGTCAGCTTTTGATACTCACCAACCAATGTGCCACCGCCAGAGCAGAAGTAGTTAAGCGCGTATTTATCTTGACTATCAATAGTCAGTTTATCGTCCTTAAATTGAAAGAATGCCGTACTGTCATTGACTTTGCTTTGGAAAATAATGCCGTGCGCGTCATCTTGACCCATTAATGTCGCCTTGCCATCAAACTGGCAACTGGGCTTTTTAATATCGCTACGGGCGCGAACCTTTATGTTGATTTGCTGATCACTCTCTGCCCGTACCATGACGCCAACCCAATCATAGCCTTGCGCGCGCTTTTCATAACCTTCATCAGCATAATCTCCAACGACTGCTTGCACAGCTGGCATGACATCGGCTATCGGTTGTTTTATGGCTTGGTGATTCACGCTAGGTGTCACGTTATTACAGCCACTTAAGGCAAACAGAGCCGCCGATGTGGTGAAAAATACCGAAAAAAAGCGTGAGTGACGAGGTGGAGACATGATCATTTAAGTACCTTTGATAAAGGAGTGATTAAGAGGAATGGTCGTTATCTAAACGCAACGCCTAACAGCGTGGCTGTAAGGATATTAGAGATAGTATCGTTTACATAAAGGCTCGTCTATATAGTAAGCAATACCATTACTTACTCAAAAGTGTCTGCTCATCACTATAGCGCAAAATACTTAGAAAAAATAAGCCTTGTAAAATAATTAATAAAATGACTTATGCCAAGTTAACCACTCGATAAGCGCATTTGTCACTAAGCATTTGACTCTCATGCTGTTAGCATATTTCTCATTATCCATAGAACCGCATCCAAAGAATTATGAGCATTAATAAGATTGTTAATGCTGTGGAAAACGCTTCTATCAACATTATCGAGAGCACCCATGCAACCAGATAACAAAAGTATTCAGCAAATATCTCAAAAGCATCATTTTGCTAACCTCCATACACTTATTAAGGATAAAGAGACGCCAACGCCGCTCGCCAATATCAGTGTTAAAGTTGGTAGCGTACTAGCCTTTGCCATGCTAATGACAGGCTGTAATCCTACCGAAGCCACTCAACAAGACGGCTCGAACGCAACGGGTGATGCAAAAAATATCAGTTTATTAAATGTCTCTTATGATGTATCACGCGATTTTTATAAAGATTATAACGCTTTATTTAGCGCAGACTATCAGCAAAAGCATTCAGATAGTCAGGTAAATATTAACCAATCACATGGTGGCTCAAGCAAACAAGCATTGTCGGTTGCCAATGGTCTGCAAGCAGATGTAGTCACTTTAAACCAAGAAAGTGATATGAATCTGTTGGTTAAAAAAGGCTTGGTCACAGCTGACTGGCAGCAAGCGTTCCCGAACAATGCGGTGCCTTATACCAGTACCATGGTGTTATTGGTGCGCGATGGTAACCCCAAAAATATCAAAGACTGGTCGGACTTGGCGCGTAACGATATCGATGTCGTGATACCAAACCCGAAAACCAGTGGCACCGCGCGTTATGCGTTTTTGGGTGCCTATGGTTATGGATTACATCAATTTAAAGAAACGGTGCAAAGTCCTGCCAAAACGGATGATTTTATCAAAAAGCTACTGGCAAACGTGGTCACTTATGACAATGGCGCACGCGCCGCAACAACCAGCTTTACTCAGCGCGGACTGGGCGATGTGCTCATCACGACCGAAAATGAAGCACATTTAGCCGCCAAGCAATTTGCCAAAGGACAGGTCGATATCGTTTATCCCAGTTATTCTATTGTGATTGCTAACCCAGTGGCGGTCGTAACAGCCGTCACTGACAAGGGCGGCAAGACGGCAGCGGCGAATGCTTACTTAAAAGGCTTATGGGACACTCCAGCACAAGAGCTCATGGCAGAGATGTATATGCGTCCAAGTAACCCACAAGTGTTGGCAGCTCACAAAGCAACCTTGCCTGATATTGAGACTTTTGAGCCGGTAGCAGTATTTGGTTCTTGGGAGCAGATTATGGACACTTTCTTTGTCGATGGCGGGCGTTTCGATCAATTAGCTAGAGTGAAGTAGGGAGTCGTTTGTCAAGAGATCGTCAATGGCCTGATACATGCTCAAAGTGCTCAATTTGTATGAGCCAGAGCGGGTAGTTAGCAGGGTGTCAGCATTATGTATTAACGATACTATTTAAGTAATTGATAACCTTGTGTTTATCCCTTTGTTATTCCATTTTGGCAATAACATACGCATATTCATCATTAAACATAATAAGATGGCACTGTTAGCATACTTGCATTACTTAACAGATACCTTTGAGGGATTTATGACATACGCTTTGCACTATCAACAAAAAAGTAAAAAACGTAACGTCTTGAGCATTGCAGGCGTTGCATTAACCTTGGGGCTGGCTGGCTGTAGCAATAGCGAGACAGAGACGACTGCTAATGCAGATGGCACAGTTGCCACAGAAGGTCAAAATATTGAGCTGCTGAACGTCTCTTATGATGTGGCACGTGACTTTTATAAAGACTACAACCCATTATTCGTTGAGCACTATAAAGCGGAAAATCCAAACAGCAATATCCTAATCAAGCAGTCACATGGTGGCTCAAGTAAACAAGCGCTGTCAGTTGCCAATGGTCTGCAAGCAGATGTCGCCACCATGAACCAAGGCTCTGATATTGAGCTGCTTGAGAAAAAAGGCTTGGTTGAGTCAGATTGGGAAAGTAAATTCCCAGACAATGCCGTCCCTTTTACCAGTACCATTGTATTCCTAGTCCGTAAAGACAATCCAAAAGGTATCAATGACTGGGAAGATTTGACCAAAGAAGGCGTTGAGATCGTCATGGCCAATCCAAAAGTGACCGGTAATGGTCGTTATGCGTTCTTGGGCGCTTATGGTTATGGCTTACATGCTTTTGATAAAAACGAGACCAATGCCAAAAACTACGTGAAAGACATGCTTAAAAACGTCAAAGTTTATGAGAATGGTGGGCGCGCTGCGACCACCACTTTCGTTCAGCGTGGTATCGGTGATGTCCTAGTGACTTTTGAAAATGAAGCCAACCTTGCCGCAACTGATTTTGGTGCTGGTAAAGTAGACATCGTTTATCCTAAATACTCTATTAAATCAGAAAGCCCTGTTGCGATTGTCAAGTCAGTGACAGATAAAAAAGGCACAACGGATGCCGCAAAATCTTATCTTGACTACTTATGGAGCGAGCCTGCTCAGCAGCTAGCAGCCAATCTATACTTGCGTCCTAGCGTCAAAAGCGTCCTTGATAAAAATGGTGATAAATTACCACCAATCGAAACCTTCCGTCCAAATGATGCCTTTGGCACGTGGGATGAGATTATGGGTACTTACTTCAGTGATGGCGGCGTATTCGACCAGCTCGCCATTAACGCACCGCAGTAATCACTTGCTAAGTGCATAAGAGAAGCTACTGCGCTAGCAAATGCAGTCAGTTGCACCATTAGTCATGCAGAACCCATAAAGGACATGGTCATATACGCTATGTCCTTTAGACCGTAAGCATACTAATAACTACCTGATAGCGTGGTTTTATGGACGACATTATCGTTAAATGCTTTCTGTTAAGTGCTCTTTTTAAGTATCAATAGTGAAAACCCACGTTAAGCAATAACAATAAATAGTAATCATCGCTAAGTACGATTGGTTAGGCAATAGGATATCATTATGAGTGCAAAAACATCTCCTGCCAGCAAAGCCCCTGCAAAAAAAGGGTGGTTAACACGTTTGCGCCAACGCAATGTGCTGCCAGGGTTCGGCCTGAGCATGGGTATCACGGTCTTTAGCTTGTCGCTATTGGTGGTATTACCGTTTGCCATGATGGCCTACACCACGACTCAGATGGGTTGGACTGGATTCTGGGAGACGATTAGTCAACCGCAAGTCACTGCTGCTATCAAGCTAAGCTTATGGATGTCGTTTTTGGCGATGCTCACCAATATGGTGTTTGGCACATTGGTCGCTTGGGTGCTCGTACGCTACGAGTTCTGGGGTAAGTCGTTGATTAATGCGCTAGTTGATTTACCATTTGCATTACCAACGGCGGTCACGGGCATTTCGCTTGCGACCCTTTATGCCCCTAATGGTTTGATTGGTCAGTGGTTTGATAAATTTGGCATTCAGGTCGCCTTTACACCTATAGGTATTTGGCTCGCCTTGGTTGTGGTCAGTTTCCCCTTTATTGTCCGTGCGGTACAGCCTGTACTCGCTGAGCTATCGGTTGAATTTGAAGAGGCAGCCGCGGTATTGGGTGCCAATCGTTTCACGACGTTTCGCAAAGTAATTTTGCCAGAGCTGTTGCCCGCTTTACTCATGGGTGCAGGCATGATGTTTGCCCGTGCCACTGGCGAGTACGGTTCGGTTATCTTTATCGCTGGCAATATCCCCATGCAATCAGAGATTTTACCGCTCATTATTATTAGTAAACTAGAGCAGTTTGATGTTCAAGGAGCTTCTGCGGTTGCATTATTTATGCTACTGATCTCATTTGTGATCTTATTGACCATTAACATCATGCAGTGGAAACTGTCGCGCCGTGTAGGAGCTCGCTAATGCAAATATCTAATAGCTACGACTACCAAAGCAACGCAGCGACTAAAGATACGCCATGGATACGTCTTACCTTTATCGTCATCGCAGTGCTATTTATGGTCATCATGTTGGTCATTCCGTTGCTGGCTGTGTTCTATGAAGCCTTTAAAGGTGGCTGGCAGTTGTATATTGCCTCGCTGGTTGATCCAGAAGCCCTGCAAGCCATTAAACTGACGTTAATTACCGCGGCTATCGTCTTGCCGATTAATATGGTAATGGGTATCGCAATCGCATGGTTAGTGACGCGCTATCAGTTTAAAGGTAAGCAGCTGGTCACCACTTTGCTTGATCTGCCATTTTCAGTATCACCCGTCGTGGCAGGTTTGATGTTTGTTTTACTATTCGGACTCAATTCCACCATTGGCGGCTGGCTTGAAAGCATGGGATTCCAAGTTATTTATGCGGTTCCAGGTATTGTATTGGCAACGCTGTTTGTTACTTTCCCTTTTGTAGCACGTGAGCTGATACCGCTGATGCAGACGCAAGGCGACTCTGAAGAGCAAGCGGCATTGACCTTGGGCGCAACTGGTTGGCAGACGTTTTGGCATGTGACATTACCCAATATCAAATGGGCACTACTTTATGGTTTGATTTTGACCAATGCGCGGGCAATGGGTGAGTTTGGGGCGGTGAGTGTGGTATCTGGTCATATTCGCGGCGAGACCAACACCATGCCACTACTGGTTGAGATTGCTTACAATGATTATAACTTTACCGCCGCTTTTGCCTTGTCAAGCCTACTTGCCGCGCTGGCGCTCGTGACGTTGCTTATTCAACAAGTCATGACTAAGCTACAAGAGCGCAAATTTGCCAAGTCCGAACGGCTGGCAAGTGTGCCTGAATTACTGGTAAATGCCAACGCTACTAAGGCTACCAATACTACTGATGCAACAACCGCTGAAATTTCGGATAAGTAATACTATCTACACTTGGTCTGAAAGGGCTGGCATTAGATTTAATTTAATAATGTAAATGCGGTAACTAAAAAATCTGCCACGATACCAAAGATATAATAAGAGAACCCATTATGAGCATCGAGATTCGCAACGTTAATAAAAAATTCGGTCAGTTTACCGCCTTAGATAATATCAATATCACCGTGCCGACTGGCAAGCTGACCACTTTGCTGGGACCATCAGGCTGTGGCAAAACGACGTTGCTACGCATTATCGCCGGCTTAGAATATGCTGACTCAGGGCAGATATTGTTTGATGAGATGGATGTGACCAATACGCCAGTGCAAAAGCGCCATATTGGCTTTATGTTTCAGCATTACGCATTGTTTCGTCATAAAAATATCGCCGATAATGTCGCCTTTGGACTGACCTTGTTACCAAAGAATGAGCGACCGAGTAAGGCAGATATCAATAAGCGCGTTGCCGAGCTATTAGACTTGGTGCAGCTACCACAAGTGGCCAATGCTTATCCGCATCAATTATCAGGCGGTCAGCGTCAACGGATTGCGCTGGCTCGCGCCTTAGCAGTGAAGCCAAAATTATTGTTGCTCGATGAGCCTTTTGGCGCACTCGATGCCAAGGTACGTAAAGAGCTGCGCACTTGGTTAAAGAACATCCACCATGAGCTTGGTATTACCAGTATCATGGTCACTCACGATCAAGAAGAAGCCCGCGCCGTCTCAGATGAGATCGTGGTCATGAATCAAGGGCGGGTAGAGCAGGTAGGCACATCGGAGGAGCTGATACACCAGCCAGCCAATGCGTTTATCAGTGATTTTTTAGACTTAGCATAGTGAAATTTGGTGCAGTTTTTCTATTATCACCCATAAAAAAAGACCTATTTATTGTAGGTCTTTTTTTATGGGTTAAAGCAGGTCTCAATTTCATTTGGTATCTAGCATTATTGAGATCAAATGTTGATAGCAATAATGCTAGATAGTTATCATATCTCAGCAGGCTTGGACATATCGAGGTCTTTGCTAGATATTTGCTTATAAGTAATATCCAAAATCTCTTGGCACCATTCTGGCAAGTCGTCAGCGACTTCATACCACATCCACGTACCGTCGCGAACACAGCTTAAAATACCGAGTTTCTTTAAATGGTTCAAATGACGCGATATCGTTGGCTGTGGTTGATCTAGTATTTCTACCAACTCACCAACACAGCGCGATTCTTTGTTAAATAGAATTTGAAATATTTTTAAGCGCGTCGGGTCAGATAAGACTTTAAATAACTCGATAGGTCGTATCGTAAAATTATTATCAGACATAGAACAATTCCAATTGGGCTTTGTTAATAGGGGTTCAATATAACAGCAGTTATCTACAAAATCGATTAAAAAATGGGCTAAATTACAGTTCGTCGTTAATTTACTACCTTTCATCATATTCGGTTACACGCACGCTTATATTCACTTACATCAATTAACTGTGTGCAATATAACTCTACTTTGATGACTGTACTTTTATACCAATAATATATCAAATGCTATTGCAAATGATAATAGTTATCGTTATTATACATCAAGCCATAAAAATGACCGTGAATATCAAGACAGACACTCTACTCACCATTTTTATCATCAATGCACTAAATTTATGAGCAATAAAAGCAGTTACCGAATAGCGGTATTCAGAGGAGCCAGACCATGTACGTATGCATCTGTAATGACGTAAAAGAAAAGCAAATCAAAGCAGCCATTGCTTCAGGTATCGATACCCTTGACGGTCTAAAAGATACCCTCGATGTTGCGACTTGCTGTGGCTGCTGCGAACCAATGGTTAACGATTACCTAGATGAGCATCATGCGAGACTCGATGTCTTGGCTTACGCTGTTTAAACGTTATCAAACCAGAGATTTACTACCCAGCTGTTCATCACCTCATTACACCAATATCACTAGTACGCCTCGATACCACATACATTCAATATTCCGCACTTATCCTTTGGTCATTATACATAAAGGGTAAGTTGCGAGCGTCCATATAACTTTACCTATACACCTACTACAATGATATTGAGCATCATTAGCAGCCATTGTTGCGATAAACCAGTGGCTACTAAAGCTAGCTAATTATGATTCTCAATTAGCATCTTATTCTTAGTTCATAACATTACAAGCTGTATAGCGCCTATATGCTACTATATCTGTCTCACGTTGTAAGACGTTTTGTTGATTGTGATCTTTACTGATCAGTTTACCAATAGTACTATCCTTATATGGGTAATTATGAATGTACGTTGATCTGTAAAATATAAATAGGGGAGTATAGGTTATGATAGGTAGCCCAAAAGTCATTGATTATTTGAATTTTTTGTTAGGCGGTGAGCTTGCTGCCCGTGACCAGTATTTTATTCACTCAGAAATGTATGCTGAGTGGCATTATGGCAAATTGTACGACCGTATCCATCATGAGATGGCAGATGAGACGCTACATGCCCAATCTATTATTCGCCGTATCCTAATGCTGAGCGGCACGCCGAAAATGACGGTCAATGCCATCAATATCGGCGCGACAGTTCCTGAAATGCTGCAACTTGACCTTGAGCTAGAGTATCAAGTACAACAGCACTTAAAAGACGGTATTGCCCTCTGTGAAGCAGAGCGCGATTATGTCACGCGTGAGATGTTGGTAGAACAACTAAAAGACACTGAAGAAGATCATGCGCATTGGCTTGAGCAACAGTTGCGCTTAATCGACATGATCAGTCTGCCCAATTATCTGCAAAGCCAAATGGCAGAAGTCGCTCCTAATCTTGTTTAATATCAAGAAGATATGAACAATAACCATAGTATTTAGTATAAATAACGACATGAAAGGGAGAGAGATAATGAAAGGGGATAAAGAGGTTATTCGCGCTTTAAATAAAGTGCTCGGACAGTCATTGATTGCCATCAACCAGTACTTCTTGCATGCGCGCATTGCGCGTCATTGGGGATTAGAAACTCTCAATGAGAGTTTCTACAAACAATCCATCGCTGAGATGAAATGGTCTGATGAGCTGATTGCCCGGATTTTATTGCTAGGCGGTTTACCAAATTTGCAAGATTACGGCAAGATGTTCATCGGTGAAGATGTGCCAGAGATTATCGAATGCAATTTGCGCCTAGAAAAACAAAAATTCGATATCATTGCCGATGCCATTACTTTATGCGAAACAAAGTCTGACTATGTGTCGCGCCAGCTATTGGTGACGCTAAAAGATGGTAATGAAGAGTATCAAGACTGGTTAGAGACTCAAGAAGACTTGATCGAAAGCATTGGGGTTGAGCGCTATATCCAATCACAAATGGATGATGACGCGCCTTAATGGTTCATTGTTGATGCAATGAACCGTACTGTGCTCTAAAAATGCCAGCGTGTCGTGTGGTTTATAATCACTCACATGCTGGCATTTTTATGTCTCATATTTGACAATGCGTGCTATCTGCACTGCTGACAAAATCAACGCTTAATCAATATTTTTCAAACTCTTTATTCAAAATCTAAATATCAGCGGCTCAGTATAAGCCGCGCCCATCTTCGGGCTTAAGTCGTAAGAAGTACAACCCCGAGAGAATGGTTAAGACCCCAAGTATCCAATAGGTGGTTTGAAACGCTGTCAGCGTATCCATTTGTAGGCGTTCACGTAACAGCGTCAGTACCGCTGCCCCAAAAGCAATACCGAAACTAATCGCTAACTGCTGATTGACCGCCATCAAGCTATTGCCGCTACTGGTTTGAGCGCCTTCTAAATCACCGATAGTAATCGTATTCATCGCGCTGAATTGCATAGAATTACAAGCGCCCATTATGGTCAAAATAGGGATAAACCATAACCACTGTGAGGCATCGGTAAACTGTGCCAACACAATGATGAGCGTGCCCATCAAAAACGTGTTGAAGACCAGTACTTTGCGATAAGTATAACGCTGAATAATTTTACTGACCCAGGGTTTAATCCCGATAGCACCGACCGCGATGGGCGCGAGGAGCCAACCTGCCTGCGATGGTGAATATTCAAACACCACTTGCAGCACCAGCGGCAGCAAAAACGGTACAGCGCTAATACCTAAACGCGTGAATAGGTTACCAGTGATGCCAATACGAAAGGTTCGAATGTCAAACAAACTCAAGGGGAACAACGGTGCTTGACGACGCTTGGCGTGCCAGATATAAGCGCCGATCAATAAACTGGCCACCAAACTAAGCAGCAACCCATAAAACCCTCGACCAGTCTGTGAGCCGAACTCTACAGCAAGCGTAAACCCACAAGCCGCTGCCGCAAACAATAAAAATCCTGTCCAATCAAGCCGCTTGGTATCCTCAAATAGTGCCGGAACCAGTTTTTTTCCCATGATAAAGCCAAAAATACCCATCGGTATATTGATCAAAAATATCCAATGCCAACTGGTATATTGTACGATATAGCCACCTAAGACCGGTCCTACTAGCGGTGCTACCAAAGCAGGAATAACCGCAAAGTTCATAACGGTCAGCAGCTTATTGCGTGGGTAGGATTTGACCAATATTAAGCGAGCCACAGGCGTCATCATCGCCCCGCCAATACCTTGTATAACCCGTGAGCCAATCAAAAAATCCAACGTTGGTGACGCAGCACATAGCAGTGAGCCAATACAAAAGATAATAATCGCTGCCAAAAATACTCGGCGCGTGCCGTATTTATCCGCCAAAAAACCACTGATGGGAATAAATATAGCCAAAGTTAGCGCATAACTGATCACCGCCCACTGCATTTTTAATGGAGACTCACCCAGCGCCTGTGCCATCTGTGGTAATGAGGTATTTAATATAGTGGCATCCAAAATTTGCATAAATAGCGCCACCGCTAGCACATAGGGCAAGTATTTATCTTGTGTCGGGGTTAGCGTTACCATGTAAATCTCATTAGATATCCCATCATAAAATGAACAAAATAGTCTATGGACGACTAATTCGCTATACCAACCGAGTAGTATAAGAAAGACTCAATCATAATAAAAGGGAATCAAAGTAACGGCTGGCGGTTGAGGTTATAGAATTCTGTGTTTAGAGGTAATAATATTAACACTGCTTACAAGAGAGGACTTTAATATCAGGGTTGGTTATCGTTATAGTAAACCCTCGCTAACGACTTAAGCCAACAGATATGCAGTATAGTTAATTTCATCTCAATCATATGAGATTGGATTGACTACCGACGATACAACTAGAAGCATCAACAATACGATAAAGATAAACTGAGGATATATTATGAGTCAGGAAAATAACAAAGCTTGCAATCATATCGATGGGCAAAACGATAAATATGTACCGCCAAAGGTTTGGACGCAGGACAAAGAAAACGGTGGTAAGTTTGCCAGTATCAATCGCCCAACAGCGGGTGCGCGCTATGAGAAAGCGCTGCCAGTAGGCGCTGCGCCATTACAGCTGTACTCGTTGAATACGCCAAATGGCGTTAAGGTCAATATCCTGTTAGAAGAGCTTGCCGAGATTGGTGTTAAAGGTGCTGAATATGATGCCTATAAAATTGATATCTCTCAAGGAGAGCAGTTTGGTTCTGGCTTTGTAGCCATAAACCCTAACTCAAAAATTCCAGCCTTGGTTGATCATTCTGCTGATATAGCTGGCGAGCCGATAGCGCTCTTCGAGTCTGGTGCTATCTTGATGTATCTGGCAGAAAAATTTGACCAATTTATGCCTTTATCACTTGGCAAAGCACGGGCAGAGTGTTTGTCTTGGGTCATGTGGCAGATGGGCAGTGCGCCTTTCTTAGGTGGCGGCTTCGGACATTTTTATGCTTATGCGCCTGAACCGCTAGAGTACCCAATCAACCGATATACCATGGAAACCAAACGCCAGATCGATGTGCTGGATACCCACCTAAAAGACAGCACATATATGTGTGGCGACAACGACGCCGATTATAATATTGCAGATATGATTATTTGGGCATGGTATGGACAATTGGTGCTTGGAAAGCTCTATGATGCCGCCGAGTTCCTGCAAGTTGATGAGTATAAGCATGTGAAACGTTGGGCACAGGCAATTGCTGAACGTCCAGCCGTTAAGCGTGCCGTAGACCTATCATTAAAGCCTATTGACTAAACCTATCGATAAGAGACGCATTAATAAAATCAAGGCTGATAGGCTATTTGCTTATCAGCCTTGATTTTATCCGACATCTTGCTATTCTATATTCATATATGGTTATATTAAAATAGAGATATACTTACCAGTTTACACAATGATACATTAGTACAACAGATAGAAACCTTAGTACGTTAAGATAGCTTGAGTAGCTCAAGCACATAACACCTTAATAAGCGGGTATTTGTACTGCTTATTTAATTGGCTCAATACCATTGGGATACCAGCAAGGCGAATAGAGCCACTTATTATAATAGACTGAGTAAATCAGACAACATATCTGATTGAAATAAGATTGACTATATTGATGGATAACGATTATGAAGGATGATAACCGTAAACGGATCAACTTCTCACGACAGGCGATGGCTAGCGAATTAAAAGTTATTAATACTAAACTCAGCGCCATTTATAACGATCAACAGATAGATGCTGATCGATACTCAATATTGCAATACAAAGCCAACTTAACCACCCATCCTAAAAAAATAAAAAAGATACTCTTATTGATGATAAAAAATAAAATACGATTACCTATGTTTGCTGCTATCAGCGCAGCTTTATTTAGTACAGCGACGATGGCCAGCAATGGCGTTGAATTTACCAATCAAGACTGGCAGGTAGTATGTGACAATACCCGTACGTGCCGGCTGGCAGGCTATCAAGCAGAAAACAATAGCGAATTTCCTATATCGGTATTGCTCATACGCCGTGCAGGCGCAAATGCTGGTGTGGATGGCAAAGTAAAGTTGGGCGGTGCTAAAGAAAGCTCATCTAAAGCCTTGATGCAACTTGGCAATCGTCATCGTATATCATTGTTCATCAATGGTAGAGACTATGGCGAAACCAAGCCGTTTTCAACTGCAGCAGGTAATGCTGATCTGACCCCAACACAAGTCACAGCGCTACTAGAGGCGCTGACTAAGTCAAGCAAAATTGAGCTAGTGCTACGTAACTCACGTTGGCAACTGTCTGATAAAGGGGCTAGCGCCGTCATGCTCAAAGCAGATGAAGCCCAAGGTCGAGTAGGGACGTCATCTGCCTTTATCAATACTGATGGTGCCGCCAAATCAAATAGCACTGTATTGCCACCCAAGTCAGCACCAAAATTGCGCTTTGTGGCGCCCAATCCGAAAGCCGTCGCTAGTGACAATAAAAAGTTTGTGATGAAATCGTCGCAGCTAGCGGCGCTGATGAAAAGTACGATGAAAGATGCGGATAGTGACTGTCCCAATCTATCAGACAAATCACCATGGCGTGTCAGTCGCTTGAACGGCTCACAGCTCTTAGCACAACACGATTGCTGGACAGGTGCTTATAATACTGGTGCAGGCATCTGGGTCATCAATGACAGTAAACCTTATAAACCGACATTGGTAACCACCAACGCCACTAGCTATGATAAGGGTAAAATCACTTCCGTACAAAAAGGTCGCGGCATCGGTGATTGTTTAACCAAGACTGATTGGGTATGGATAGGTAAGGCATTTGAAAAAAGTCATGAAAGTACTACAGGGCTTTGCCGTATGATTGAAGCGGGCGGTGCGTGGCAGCTGCCGACGTATGTCACCGAAGTTAAAATGGTGCGATAGCCGCCAATAATACTGCTGATTGTCTTATTACTCAGCATATTGAACGCATACATCTATAAGCAAATTTGCTTTATTTACCGAGAAATTTAATAAATAGCTACATATAATATTTTATTGTGCTATACTGCGTCGCCACGTTAGCTTAGGCTTTCGTGAATTATGAGATTGATAACATCGCCTGCGATTTTGGGTCTAGGATGACCATAAGTAATTGTTGCCGATGATTTTGTGTACTTAAATAACCTGTCATGAAAATAGCAGTTATTTTTGACTCATATCTTATCTACCGAACCATAAATGTGGTTTAAATTGGTTGTTATTCGCGATTATTTGCTTTGGACAAAGCATTAATAATACGCTGATATCAAACAAGGATGAGACACTCGGCACTACCACCAAAATACGTCAGACAGCACGAACGCATTTATTGTAGAGGCTCTAAGCTTTATTGGCTTGGCTTCTGATTATCGACACTTACATGTGGTCCGGTAATTCTTTAATAAAGGCAGCGTGGTGAACGGTTATCAGTGGTATGCATCAAGCTTGCTGAATTTACAGCAACTTATACTTACCAAGGATTCTCATGACTGATATTTTATCTGCAATCGCCGCTGAAAACGGCATCATCGAAAACACTGACACTCCAAATACTGATACTAATAATCAAGCGGCTACTACTGACGCGACTGATGAAGATCAAATTACCTTTGCTGAACTAGACATTGCCAAGCCGATTTTGACCGCGCTTGATCGCAGTGGTTATACCAATCCAACACCTATTCAAGCACAAGCCATTCCTTTTGCACTAGCAGGTCGCGACTTACTATTGTCTGCGCAAACCGGTAGTGGTAAAACTGCGGCATTCGTTATCCCTGTACTTGACCGTTTAAGCCGTGCCACTAGCTTTGACAAACTAACTAAAGCTCTTATCTTAACGCCAACGCGTGAACTTGCTCAGCAAGTACATGATAGCGTGCGTACTTATTCTAAAGATATGCGTGGTCTATTCTGTGTACCTTTAGTGGGCGGCGCACCATACAACGGTCAGATCACTGCGTTGAAAAAAGGCGTTCAAGTTATCGTTGCGACCCCAGGTCGTCTACTTGACCATATCAATGCTGGTCGTGTTGACTTATCAAGCTTAGAAATTTTGGTACTTGATGAAGCTGACCGTATGCTAGACATGGGTTTTGCTGATGATATCAGTGACATCCTTCGTGCTGCACCAATTGATCGTCAAACGATCATGTGTTCTGCAACTTGGGATGGCCCAGTAGGTAAAATCGCTGCCAGCTTCACTAAGAACCCTGAGCGTGTATCAATCAAAGTAGAATCTGCACACATCGAAGAAAAAGTGTACTACTGTGATGATTTCGATCACAAAAACCGCTTACTTGACAAAATCGTTTGCCAGCAAGATATGGAACAGATCATTATCTTTGCTGCTACCAAACGTAGCACTGAAAAACTAGCCAAACAGCTACAAGAAGCGGGTCATAAAGCCAGCTTCCTACATGGTGATTTGCCACAAAGCAAGCGTAACCGTATCGTTCAAGACTTGCGTAATGGCAAAGTTAAAATCCTAGTAGCGACTGACGTTGCGGCTCGTGGTCTAGATATCCCAGCTATCTCGCACGTTATTAACTATGATCTTCCACGTCAGACTGAAGATTACGTCCATCGTATCGGTCGTTGTGGTCGTGCTGGTCGTACTGGTATCGCTATCAGCTTATGTAGCATGGATGATCGTCCACAGCTAAACGCTATCAATCGTTACTTAGATCGCAAAATGGAAGTATGTATCATCGAAGGCATGGAGCCTAAGAAGACTTATGTACCTAGCGAAAACAAAGGTAATGGTCGTGGTCGTGGCCGTGGTCGTTCAAACGGCGGCGGTGGTAATGGTCAAGGCCGTGGTCGCGCGGGTGGTGGTTATCAAGGCAATCCTGCTAATGCTCGCGGTCGTTCAAGTGACAGCGCATCAACTGGTCAACGCGCTAGCAATGACAGCGGTTATCAAGGCAAGCCACGTGATTCATCTGGTAAGCCAAATGAGCGTTCAGGTGGCAAGCCGTATCAAGGCAAGCGCACTGGTGCTCCTAGCCGCGGCGATAGCACTGGCGTTCCACGTGGTGAGCGTGCTGCAACAGGTCGTGGTCGTCCAAGTGGCAGCCAAGGTCGCCCAGCAGGTCGTTCTGACAGCCGTGGTCAAGGTCGTCCAAACGGCGGCAACCGTGGTAACAACTCGTAATACTGTTATATTTGGTGATTAAAGTTATTAATTACTTGATCGCCTAAAGATAGCACTAAAAAAGCCAGATACTTGTTATCTGGCTTTTTTGTGTATATTCGATCGCTGCTTGCGCGTTTTTTTCGCCTTGTCTATACTAACAAGCTTTTATTCATCGTGTGCTGCGGAGCTATTTGATGCCCGATATTTCTCATTTAACTATTGATAGCCTGCCATTGGCTTTTGGCATCATTATGGCCATTATCGGCTTGGTTTTTTATACTCAAGGATTACCCGGTAAATTTTGGCAGCGCTTTTATGCGGTATTACCGGGTATCGTGCTGTGCTGCTTTATCCCTGCGACGCTAAACAGTTTAGGCGTCTTCGCTGATGGCATCGGCTCACAAATTTACGGCTTTACTGCCACGTATCTGCTGCCAGCAAGTTTGCTGCTAATGACTTTATCAATGGATGTACCCAAGATATTGGGCTTAGGCTGGAAAGCCATCGCCATGTTTTTCGCCGCCAGTATCGCGATTATTATCAGTGGTCCAATAAGCTTGGGTGTCGCTAAATGGATATCGCCTGAGATGTTTACTGATGACACGCTATGGCGTGGGTTTTCGGCGGTGGCGGGTAGTTGGATCGGCGGCGCGGCAAACCAAGCGGCGATGAAGGAGCTATTTGGCGTCAGTGATGATTTATTTGGGATGATGATTTTGGTCGATACCACCAATGCTTCATTATGGTTATTGGCTATCTTGGTATTGGCGAAGCATAGCGATAAGATAGATCGGCTATTGAGGGCAGATACCAGTAGTATTGATAAAGTGATTAAGGCGGTTGAGAATTATGAGCGTGACAATGCTCGTCCAGCAACTTTAAATGACTTGATGGTGATGTTTGGCTTATGCTTTGCTATGGTGGGTGTCGCACACTTTATTGGTGGTCAGATTGCAGGGTTTTTTGCGCCCTATAGCTGGGCAGTACAATATAGCTTTGCCAGCTCGTTCTTTTGGATGGTTGTGATTATAACCTTGATAGGGGTGATTTTTTCCTTTACCAAGATTCGTAGGCTCGACCATGTGGGCGCTTCCAAAATTGGTACGGTATTCATCTTCATCTTGATTGCTGCTATTGGTATGCAAATCAATCTTGCGGGTATCGTTTCGCAATGGCGATTGTTACTTATTGGTTTATTATGGATGAGCATTCACGTTGTCATTATCTTTGCTGTGGCTAGGATAATTCGTGCGCCGTTTTTCTTTTTGGCAGTCGGCTCCAATGCCAATACTGGCGGTGCATCATCAGCACCCATTGTCGCAACAGCATTTCACCCATCACTCGCGCCAGTTGGGGTGTTTTTGGGTATTCTCGGTTATGCGGTAGGTACTTTCGGTGGCTATATTAGTACCCAATTGATGCGCTTGGTAGTAGGGTGAGCTCGAATATAATGCTCAGCATTGGTAACGCTAGACGCTTCTGTAGTAACGCTAACTAGTCTGCGCTGTTAATCGCTATCATATTCATATGAGTCGGACTGGTTAGTATTAGTTGATAAACAACTATGTTGACCCATCATATCTCTACAGAGAGAAAAACTTTCAATTTATGCCAATTTAATAACAAAAAGCCGACTTCACCGTCGGCTTTTTACTTGTAGTATCAATACATACCAAATTGAGCAAACATTCAAATTTGATATTAAATATTTTTAACTCAAAACTATAAGGATGAAAAAATGCAAGCAAACTACAACCCAAAAATCATTGCTGGTGCAACATTCCCCAATATAGAAGTACCCACTTATAATGGTGACATGACGCTATTAGGCAAGCCCAAAAATGGTCATGACTGGAAAATGGTGGTTGTTTACCGAGGTCAACATTGTCCCATTTGCACCAAATACCTCAATCAGTTAGAAACATTAAAATCGGTATTTAATGAAACTGGTGTCGACGTCATCGCTGTTTCAGGTGACAGCAAAGAGCAGGTAGAAAGTCATTTGGAAAAAATAAATGTGAGCTTTCCTATCGCCTATGATCTGACCGTTGAACAAATGAAAATGCTGGGTCTTTATATCTCCAACCCACGTTCAGAGAAAGAAACCGATCATCCATTTGCAGAGCCCGGCTTGTTTGTTATTAATACAGAAGGGAAGATTCAGATTGTAGATATCTCCAACGCTCCTTTTACTAGACCTGAGCTGGAAGCCTTGGCAAATGGTCTAGCCTTTATCAGAAATCCAGAAAAAAACTATCCTATTCGTGGTACACACGATTATGCTTAAGACTGTATTATTGACGACGGCATTACTAAACTAATAACTAGTCAAAGACGTAAATTCATAGGGCAGTGCATCATAACCGATGCATTGTCTTTTTTATTGCAAACGCTCTTTATTGTTAACATTCTCTCCAAAAGCTGAAATCACAAGACTTATTCATACAGGTGTGCACTCACAGTCAAAAACTCTGCACTGTCAGTCAATTAATTTGCCAAAAACCCCGCTATAGTAAAAAAGCTTCGTCATTAGGATGGATGACAGCCATATAAAGAATGAGTGTAATTGTTAAGTATTAACGACCACATTGGGCGCTATATTTTACAGAGCCACTCATATCTTCTGATATAAATTTCTAGACAGGGAGTCTCACATGAGCAAAGCTCACACTTCAATTGATCCTATTACCTTGTCCGTCGTACGTGGTGCCTTAGAAACGGCGCAGCGCGAGATGACGACAACCTTAGAAAAAACCGCCCGCTCTAGCGTCTTCAACCTAGCTCACGATTATAGTAATGCCTTGTTTGATCATCTGCCTGAGATGATTTTGCAGGGTCAGGATATCCCTATTCACCTAGGCTCACTCATGCCAGCCATGAAAGCCGTTGCTGAATATTATGGTGATGACATTCATGAAGGCGACGTCATTTATCACAACGATCCCGTGATGATGGGCAGTCATATCCTAGATTGTTGTATGTATAAGCCAGTGTTTTATAAAGGCGAGTTGGTGTTTTGGACGGTATGCAAAGGTCACGTCACTGATATTGGTGGACCAGTACCGGCAGGCTACAACCCAGATGCTAAAGAGATATACGCCGAAGGGTTGCGCATTCCGCCTATCAAAATATGGGAAAAAGGCGTTAGACGTCGTGATGTCATCAACTTAATCCATAGTAATATGCGCTCTCGTCGTAACCAAGAAGGCGATCTTAACGCTCAGTATGGTGCTTGTGCCGTCGGTGAGCGTAACATGATTGCGCTACTAGACAAGTATGGCGTAGATACCGTCCGTGCGGCGATTGAAGAGCTAAAGAATATGGCTGATACCCATATGCGCTCATTAATTTCATCTATCCCAGATGGTCAGTATCATGGCGAAGCGGTATTAGAAGATTCAGGTCACGGTTTGGGTGATTTGACCATCAGCGCTGATATTGAGATTAAAGACAGTGATGTACATATCAAGATTACCAGTCCACCGCAAGTCCCTTACTTCATTAACTCTTATGCTGGTAACTCGATGTCTGGTGTTCTCCTAGGGCTGATGATGTTTGCCCAAGTAGACCCGCCGTACAACGAAGGTTTATACCGCTGTGTTACGGTAGACTTGGGCGAGCATGGCACACTGTGTAATGCCAAAGAACCCGCCCCTCATGTGAATTGTACCACCACACCGATGGAAACCTTAACGGATGCTGTGCGTATGGCTTTTGAAGATGCAGCACCAGATCGCGTGATTGCTTCCTGGGGTCATGCCTCAGGTATCAACATCTCAGGTATTGACCCAAAAACAGGGGAACAATACGTCACTATGATTTTGGCCTCTATTATCTCTGGTGCTGGCGCGACTCAGCAAATGGACGGCTGGCATGCTTGCGGTCCTTTATGCTGCTTTGGCGCGTTAAGCTCTGGTGATATTGAACTATTAGAGTATCAGTATCCTATCTTAATTCATAAGTACGGCTTGGCAGAAGACAGTGGCGGCGCTGGTGAGTATCGAGGCGGTTGCGGCACCGTATGGGAAGTTGAGCCGTTAGGTCATGAGATGACGGTAGTGGCGTTTGGGGAAGGTCGTGAGCATCCGACAATGGGAGCCGCTGGCGCAGAACAAATATCACCTGAGCTTAAATTAGGTCGCTTGGAGATCATTCATAAGGATGGCGTCACTGATCTGCACAAGCAAAATATAATGACTGAAATCCAGCCGGGTGACCGTGCGCGTAATACCAATCCTGGCGGTGGCGGATATGGCAGCTCGTTTGCACGGTCGGTACCCGCAGTATTAAAAGATGTAGAAGAAAGAATCATATCAGTGGCAGCCGCTAAGACAGAGTACGGCGTGGTTATTAATCCACAAACGCTGGCGGTCAATGAAGCAGAGACGGATGCTTTACGTCGTAAGCTGACGGCATAAAACCCAAAACTAACTGATGATATTAAATAATTTGAGTTAAGGATGACTTATGAAAAATGATTTCCGTATTGGAGTCGATGCTGGTGGGACGTTCACTGACTTTGTTCTGGCCGAAAGAAGTGGCAATGTACATCTATTCAAAGCACCTTCTACTCCCGAAGATGGCACCTTAGCTATTGCCAACGGGTTACAGCAGATAGCAACGCAGTTTGACCGTCCTATTGAAGAGATTATTCAAGCATGCGACCTATGTATTAATGGTACGACTGTTGCGCTAAATGCCCTGATTCAGATGAAAGGGGTAAAGGTTGGTCTGTTATGCACGGCAGGCCATGAGGACAGTATCGAGATACGTTTAGGGCATAAAGAAGAAGGGCATCGCTATGATGCCAGCTATCCGCCAGCACCGCAGATTGCCACCCGTGATCGTCGCTTTCCTATTCGGGGTCGTATTTTAGCTGATGGTACTGAGTACGAGCCGCTAAATGAGCAAGACGTGCTCGATGCAATCAGAGCACTTAAGGAAAAAGACGTTCAAGCAATTGCTATCTCTTTCGTCTGGTCTATTCGTAATACTCAGCATGAGCAGCGTGCTAAAGAGCTTGTTGAGCAGCATATACCAGGGGTGTTCGTCTGCTGTGGTAGTGACGTATATCCACAGATTAAGGAATACACCCGTACCTCAACGACCCTAGTAAATGCTTATTTAAGCCCAGTTATGGCATCTTATGTCCATAAGATTGACGACTACTTTAAGGCGTTAGGCGCTGAGCAGCCAGTACGTTATTTCCAGTCTAATGGCGGACTTGCAGTTGGTAGTATCATGCGAGAGCGTGCGGTAAATGCCATTAACTCAGGCCCCGCATCGGCACCGCAAGCGGGGCTGTATATTGCCAGTCCTTTTGGAATTGACGATATTATCACGGTCGACATGGGCGGTACTTCTTTTGACATCACCATGGCGAAGGCAGGCAGAACCAGCCTCAACCGCGATATTGATTTCTTACGTAATCGTATTGGCGTACCTATGATTCATGTAGAAACATTAGGGGCGGGCGGCGGCTCTATTGGGCATGTTAATACCTTTGGTATGCTAGAGGTCGGTCCTCAGAGTGCTGGAGCGACGCCTGGACCGGCATGTTATGGTAAAGGCGGTGACTTGCCAACCGTCACAGACGCAAACTTAGTATTGGGCTATCTACAGCCGAATGCGGTGTTAGGCGGTAGTGTCACTTTAGACAAAGACAAAGACAAAGCAGTACAAGCGGTGCAAACACACATCGCTGATCCCCTAAACATCGAGTTAGATCATGCTGCATTTGGTATCAGTGCTATCGTTAACCAAAACATGTCTAATGCCATTCGCCGTATTACTATCGAAAAAGGCTATGACCCTCGAGATTTTGCGCTAATCTGCGCAGGCGGAGCAGCTGGTATGCATATCATTGCTTTGGCTGAAGAGATGGGGATTGGGACTATTTTAATCCCAAAAATCGCATCTTGTCTCTGCGCCTTTGGTCAGATTATCTCTGATATCAAGTATAACTACTTAGTGACACAAATGATGATTCTCGCACCAGAGGTAGAGTTGCAATCACTCAATGCCAAGCTACAAGAGCTTGAAGAGCAGGGTGTACAAAAACTGCTAGAAGATGGCTTTACAGATGAAGATATCACCATCGAACGTACCATGGAGATGCGCTATGTTGGTCAGGTGCATGAATGTAACGTGCTGATACCGAATGGTAAGCTCGATGTTGAAAGTGTCAGCACCATCTTAGAGTTGTTCCATCATCGCCATCGTGAACTTTATACTTATGATGAGCGTGATAGTCACGTCGAGCTGGTCAACATTGAGGTATCAGTAATTGGTAAAATAAGTAAGCCAAAACTACCGAGCCTTGTGCCGCAGGAAGGGGATATCAGTAATGCTAAAACGGGTAGCCGCGAGATGCTGTTTGATCAGTCCTATCACTGGATTGATACGCCTATCTATGACGGTGAGAAATTCGGTGCTGGTGCATTGGTCACAGGCCCTGCGCTTATCCAAGAGCCAACCACTACTGTGGTCATTAAAAATGGCTGGCAAGCAGAGCTGCATGAGACTGGCACTTATAAGCTGACTCGAGCAGCATAAAGCAAGTCTATAAAAGCAGGTTATAAAGAAAAACCAACTCAAGGCTTCAGGCATTAAGTACTCTTTAATGCCTGAAGCCTTTTTTATTTTATGATATAAAAGAGGATTATTGATGAATAACTGATAGGATATCAGTACAGTTGTATACCATATATTGAGTGTTCAAGGATGAATGCAAATCAAAAGCCAAATCTTTATCAAAATACTTCTCATCAAACCTTGCAGTTGCAGGCAGGTCAGACAAAAGACGTCACTGCACATGATTTATCAATGAATAAAAATCTTCTAAGCCTCTCAGAGTTAGAGATGCCAGCAACGGATCGCATGCAAACCTTAGGTGCCTTCGATTGGAAGCGTACCATCAGTGACACTTACTTTGATCTTGATGTGAGCTTTCGGCAACCAAATAAGTTTTCTGGATTTTTGCAACATGCCAAGCTTTTGGATATCGGCGTGTCTCATTATCATGCTAACACTGTGCACTATAGTCGCAGCGTACAGAGTTCTGGTTATACTGATGACAGTATCTTAATAACTTTTCCTATCACAGGCGACGTTCGTTTTACTCAAAAAGGTCGACAGCTAACGTCTAAGCCCGGTCAGTTCTTTATTGAGCTGTCCAGCCTACCTTATGAGTTCTATCATCTGCACGAAGCATCACTGTATGTGATTAAAGTGCCTTTAGCGCTATTAACCCCGCAAATGGGCACTATAGAGCGGCAGTTTGCCCGCAGTCTGTCTATTGATGAAGGGGCAGGCAGGTTACTGGAATTTCAAATTGGTCAAATACTGGCGCTTATTCATAACAATCAGCTGGGTGACTTGGAGATAAAAATACTAGAGCAGCAGCTGCTTAATCTTATTGTATTGACATTGAGTGCCCCGAAAGAGGTGATGATGAGTTGCAGCTCGTCCATACAGTCGGTGCACCTAAAGCGCATCGAGAATTACGTTTATTTGCATCTAGAAAACTCCGCTTTAACTCCAGCGATGGTCGCTGCTGCTTGTCATATATCTGTCAGATACTTGCATAAACTGTTTTCTAAGTTGCCCTATAGCTTTTCAGAATGGGTCAAGGAATTGCGTTTAAAGCAGGCCAATCACATTTTAAAAACCAAAAGCTACGTGACTATAGATGAGGTCGCTCATAGAGTAGGCTATGCCGATCAAGGTTATTTTTCACGCATTTATAAGCAGCATTTTGGTTATTCGCCGCGAGATACACTAGGCACAGTATAGTCATTGTTATGTACTCTGTCATGCAGTCGCCGTATAATTTATGAATTGAGCATAAGTGCGTATATTAAGTTAAGGAAAAACCAAGATGACTGATACTACAAATCATAAAACAGCAAAAGTAGAGATATATGAAAGCGCTGATGGAAAAGCGCAGGTAGACGTACGTTTTGGACAGAATACGGTCTGGCTGTCACAATCACAAATGACTGAGTTGTTTGGTCGTGACCAATCAGTGATTTCGCGTCATATTGCCAATGCCATAAACGATGAAGAGATCGCTGAGAAAAGCAATATGCAAAAAATGCATATTGCAAATTCTGACCGCCCTGTGACTTTTTATGACTTAGATGTAGTTATCTCAGTAGGTTATCGCATCAAATCTCCCCAAGGTGTGCAGTTTAGACGCTGGGCAACCCAGCGCTTACGTGAATACTTAGTTCAAGGCTATACGCTCAATCAAGAGCGCTTTGATAAAAACTCAAGCGAACTACAACAAGCATTAAATTTAATTAGAAAAACCGCGCAAAGTCCCGAGCTTAAAACCGATGAAGGACGCGGCTTGGTTGAGATTATCAGCCGTTATACACAGACATTCTTATGGTTACAGCGTTATGACGAAGGCTTGCTTGATAATCCTTCAGGGGAGGATGGCGGAATCTTACCCAGTCCGACTGAGGCGATGGCAGCACTGACGGATTTAAAAGCGCAGCTGATAAATAGAGGTGAAGCGACCGAGCTATTTGCTAAGCCTCGCGGTGATGGTTTGGACAGTGTGCTGGGTAATTTACAGCAAACGGTGTTTGGTGAGCCTGCATACCCGACCATCGAGAGTAAAGCGGCGCATCTGCTGTACTTTATGGTCAAAAATCATCCTTTTACCGATGGTAATAAACGCAGCGGCGCTTTTTTGTTTGTAGATTTTTTGCATCGTAATAATCGACTGCTCAATGATAAAGGTGAGATGGTCATCAACAATACCGGGCTTGCCGCATTAACCTTGTTAGTCGCTGAATCTGATCCCAACCAAAAAGAAACCTTGATTAAGCTGATTATGAATATGTTGTCGTTAGAGAGTTGATACACAGGCTTATTGTCAGCACCATTTAACCCCTTAAAACACATAACGCTAATAATAAAAAGCACAGTCTAACGACAAAATTAAAGGAAATTCAATATGTTTAGCATGATAAAAGACTGGCGCGAGCAGCGCATACTGGACAATAGCGAATTTACTCATGCTGACTGGCTGCAAGCGGCTCAGCGTATTGTGATACTTGATCGGTTAAATGAGGACGAGCTAACACGCTTGTTTGAGCTGGCGACGCTGTTTTTGGCGGATAAGTCGATTACTGGCGCGCAGGGTTTCGAGATTACCAATGCGGTGCGGCAATCCATCGCCTTGCAAGCTTGCTTGCCTATTTTAAACCTAAGCCTTGAGTGGTATGCTGGCTGGTCGGCCATTATCATTTATCCTGGTTCCTATAAGAGTGAAACTACCACTGTCGATGAGTTAGGGGTTGTCCATGAAGGTAGTCAGCACCGTAGCGGCGAAGCCTGGCTGCGTGGTCCTGTTATTCTGTCATGGAAGGATGCCAAACACTCAGGGGAGCGCGATGGTCACAACGTCGTCATTCATGAGTTTGTGCATAAGCTTGATATGTTAAATGGTCGTGCCAACGGCTTTCCACCACTGCAAACCGATATGGATCCTGCGCGCTGGACTGAGATTATGACACGAGATTTTGAGGATTTTCAAAGCCATCACAAATCAGGTCTTGATCGTTATGGCGCGACCAATCCAGCGGAATTTTTCGCGGTACTCAGTGAAGTGTTTTTTGAGACGCCGCAAAAGCTAGTCGATGCTTACCCTGATATTTACGACATAATGGTGAAGTTTTTTCGCCAAACGCCGCTTTAATCAAAATCATTAATAGTCACTATTAATGTTCGATAATGAATATATAGACATGAAAAAGCAATAAAAAGGGCAGTGTATTTATTTAATAACACTGCCTTTTTTTTGGCTTATTTTTTCTTTAAGTCTATGTTTTTATAGATAAAAACTATTTAAGTTGTCCATTGCTCATTCACAATAGCGACCAAATAGCGTTTACCTTGATACTCTTCAAACACTAAACGCATGATGCGCCAATCCATACCAGCGTATTCCTCCGAGCCTTTATGATAAAACTCGACAACCTCTGAATTGGGATAAATTTTCTTCAGGTTATTAATCATATTCCCACTGTGTTGGAACTCATTAATACTGATACTGGCATTGTTAAATTTGCTAGCATCAATCCACGTGTCTAAATATGTAGGTAGTGGCGTGACAAGTAGATCGCCCGTACCGTCTTTTTCACCCCAAGTAAAACGAATTTTAGACTGTTGCAAATATTGGGCGAATTGTTCACGGCTAAAGACTTTATCTGTCTCAGGACGCACATAGGCATACATCGAAAAACGGACGCCACGGGTTGGATGAATATCATTGGTAATGCGAGCAAAATCTTTATTCGCAAGCGCGCGCTGAATACGTAAGGCTTGCTGCTTAATGGTTTGCTGACTGATATCGGAGACAACGGGCGTTGATGAATGGCCGTTAGATTGATTTGGAGTGGCTATATTGGATTCAGCAGAAGATTGACAGCCAGTTGCTGCTAGCGCCAAAGCCAATGCGCCGCCAACGGTTAATTTAGATGAACGGTCTTTGAAAGTAGATAATAGGGTCATAAAGTATCCTTGTCGCAGTGGTTAGCGAAATATACGTTACTGTGAATATAATTGGGCAAATTTCACAAGATTCCTGAGCAAAAAGTTACTAGGGTGTGTCCTTATTCTAAAAATGGTGATAAAAATGAGATAAATTGCCGTCAAACAAGGAAAGTAGCGCAAAGAATATCGAGATATTAATAAGCTATTTAACGATGTTTGGCAAAATTTAGCCATTTTTAGTCCATTTAGATAATAATCGATTGAATTGAGGACACGCCCTAAGTAATAGATCGTTTTTAGTAGATAAACCGGAATGATACGATAATACAGCAGAGTCATAATATGGTTATGATGTAATGGTTTATAACACTTATATCATTGAAGCTCGTAGAGAACGCCATGCCAACATATTATTCACTGACGCTGCTAGCTATGGGACTGATAGCAACCAATTCTGCTATAGCTGATATAGCAGAGTCAACTCAGACTTATGCAGCCATAAAAATAGCGACCATTAGCAACATGTATCAGCAAGATGTCAGCAATCAAGGCATGGATAATCCGGTCGTATTGCAACAGTATGCCGACCCATATCTACAAGCCGCGATGCAGATTGAGCAAGACTATTTTGATAGAGAGCAAATATCTTGTCATGTTGATTATGATGTATTGTGGGATTCGCAAGATCCTGATTATGCCCAAGACAAACAGTTTTCGATGACTGATCAAGGATTGGTGCAAGTGAGTTTGGCACATGGCAGCAATGTTTATTATGAGTTGTCATGTAATGGTACCGATGACGATGCTAATTGCCGAGTAGCAGATGTGATTTTAGATGAAGATGGAAAGTCTTTACGCAAGCATTTACTAGAAACCTGTCGCTAGTAAATGTTGAGTGTTATTTTTATTAATACCTAAATATAAAAAGTTATAAACCCTGAATAAGAATCACATTACCAAGAATGAGAGCTTATAAATGGTACTGTATAAGACTATGAGCCTAACCTCTAAAGCCATTGGCTTGTTTTCGCATAATGTATATTATGTTAAAGGGACGGTACCCGATGATAAGTTCATGGGATTATGATCAAACAGTAATTTGTTAGTCAGTCTGGTTGTTAATTGCTTAACCATGATATGTGTTACCTGTTCAAATAATCATTGTAATCACCGCTAGTATAATTACTAACTGATATATCTTGAAGCCTTAATGTATAGAGTCTTCATAGATCCTAGTTTATCCGTAATCGATTAATGTATTAATTCAAGTCGCTAATAGCCTCTCTATATATTCCAGAAGCCTATTATAGATATGTTGTAGATACAGTAATTTTACTATTCATTCAAAGTTAGTCTGTTTGGTAATCTTGCTCTGCTCATCATTGCTAAGCTTATTACCTTCACAATACCTACCAAGCCCTTTGCATAATCTGTCATTTCTAATCATCACCTAATAACCGAATCACTCATCAATCGATTGTTGGTAGCTTAGCCGACTTCCTCATTAATGCGAATATGCTTGAACTACGTTAGGTACAGAAGTATTCGCCACCAAGTGACAATCAGCTCAAAGTAAAAGCAATAACCCTTCTGAATGCCTATTACTCTATATCATTGATAAGCATGTATACAAGCTCTGACAATGCGCCTACTTGGCATATCAGTAGGTCCAATCTAGATGCACCTTATAGCTGCTATCATCATAGCTAACTACGTTGTAATACGCTTTTATTTAGAGTCATCAAAAGAGCCTTCCTAATTAGTGAAACATTCATTGGTCTTTTCTAACATCTCTCGTTCTTCCTGAGATATCTTAATATAAAGCATTGAGTTGATACCTTCCAAATTTGCACAGAACAGTACTATCACCCTGATTAAGGTATTCTGTGCAAGTACAGGAGCACGGTTTTTCGTGCAAATATGTCGAAGGACTCTATTGCCAATAGCAAACAGCACTCTTACTTTTAACCTATGTGAAGTTTATTCCTTCAAACACCATATATATCAACAAAAAAATAGCTTACTCCTTCTTTCTCCACTATACTATAATTATCCCCAACCTTAACTTGGGGATAATTAAGTGTTAAAACCTTTATTATATAAGGTTTTTCTAATAATATTAGCGAATACCAGTGTCCATAGCAGTGTCCAATAATATTCCATGCTGCTTTCCTTAACTTGAAAAACCTACTGAAAAATTACTCTGGACCTCAGCATATAGATATTAGATCAATAATCATAACTCATCTACCTTAGAGAAATTACGGATACACATCATGACTATCAATAATGCAAACGATATCAATAAGCTTGAATGCCGAGATAAGGATTATTCGGTCAGTGTCTCAGGTGTGGCTGGTTTAAGTCTGCGTATTTATCCAAATGGTAAAAAGGAATACTACTTGCGATATTCCCATCCACATATCGAGGGCAAACGCCCTAGGATGATGTTAGGTAAGATTGAGGAGATCAGTTTACATGAAGTTAAGTATAAAGCAGAAGCCATCCTTAATACGGTCGCAAAAGGTTCTGACCCTAAAGCTATCCAGCAAAAAGAGCAAACTAATAAGTATACTCACCTAAAAAATGCTACGTTTTCTGACATTGCCCAAGCATGGCGAGAACACAAAACATCAGGTCGCAATCAAGGCAAGTCTAAAAAACCGTCATTTAGTGAGTCAACCCTCAAGTTTTGGGATTTATGTCTGGGATATATGTGTCGTGAAATTGGCGACTTGAGAATGGACGATATCACCAGCGAGATGATACTGAGTGTGTGTGAGTCAATTCAGAATAATGACAATCAAGCGACTTTCGTTGGTGCAAGCACTCGTTTGTATACTGAAAAAGTCTTTTCGTTTGCTGTTGCTCGAGGGTTGTGCGATAGAAATGTGGCGATTGATACCCGAGGTGAGCTTGCACCTGCCAGCTCAGGCAATCACTTACCAGCCATTACCAAGCCTGATCAGTTTGCAACCCTTCTAAATGACATGTCCAATTTTAAAGGTGCAAGTAAAATCACATTGGAGGCAATGAATCTACTACCATATGTCTTCGTACGTAGTATCGATTTGCGCTCTATGCGCTGGCAAGATATAGATTGGGATAATAAGCTGTGGGCGTTCTCTCCTACTAAAGGCGAAGGCCGTGAGGATATGGTATCGCACTTAGTTGTGCCTTTAGCCACGCAAGTCATTGAACGCTTACGAAGAATACAAGTAATCACAGGTCATAAAGAATATGTATTTGCATCACTGCGTGCCTCAAGCAATAACTATATTAGTAAAGCGACTCTAGTACAGATATTCCATAGGCTTGGATACAAAGATATTCAATGCGCTCATGGATTCCGAGCATCGGCCAAAACCTTACTTATGGAACAACCTGAGCTGCGTTATTCAGATATCGTGACTGAGCTGCAATTAGGACATCGAATAAAGGATACGCATGGTGGCGCTTATAACCGATTAGATGAAATTAATACCAGAGTGCTAATGATGCAAAATTGGGCTGATTATATAGATGAACTAAGAAACTCTCCTAAAAAGAGATCTTAGGGTTTTTCATGAAAAACCTATGAGCTGTGAATACTCATTCAATCTTTCTCAATTAACTTTTGATCAGCAGAGTATTCAATAGTATCAACTACATCGGGTTCAATAACACTTGGGATAAGCATTTTGCGAGGTTGGGTCATATACAAACCTGACCTTATATAATTTTGGACAGCTTTAGGGGCATTATTAAATAATTCCAATAAAGATCTATCATCTTTAGATACTCCATCGACACTACGTTTCCCTGTGACCACATAATGAATATCAAAACCTAGCTTTGATATTTCATAAAGGTATCTTGTGTCAGGACTTCGTTTACCTTTCTCATAATTAGACTGCGTTGGTATTGCTATCCCCGCAAAATCCGCTACTTCTTTTGCTTTAAAACCTAGTCGTACACGTTCTTCAGCTAAAAATATATTATTCAATTGATTAATATCCTAATTACAATAGTTAACTATACGGATAATTTATAAAGCTGTATTATACCCTATAAATCCTAAATAACCTTCTAAGTCAATCATAACTTTATAACAGTATTCTTGCAAAAATTATCAATAATAATCTTTGAACTTTGAGAGCGAAGGGTGTTTGACAAATTGCACCAGATGCTCTCAATTCATATAAAAACTATATATAACTGTCTCGAATAAGGATAGACCCATATGTTTTTAGTTAGTCTAGTCAAACTATCTAACCCATCTGACAATCGAAGGTACATTTTGATTGATGAAGAAACACGCTCTCCATGTCTCTACCCTCTACTTTACGTCATGTCGAAATTGAGACTTAAAAGTCTTTCAACTCAACAGGGTAATTTGAACGCATTGAAGTTTTGGCATACTTTTTGGAAAGAGAAATTTAACGAAGATTTTTGTTTATCGTTCTATGAAAGTAAATATAATGCTGAAATATTTATTGAGGAGATTGATAGTTTTTTTATATATCTTGAAAACAATAGTAAATATGATAAGAATCTGATAAGAATAAATAAACAGGTAGAAATGAATTACACTACAATATCAAAAAAAATTCAAGACACTATAAAGTATCTAATTTTTCTAACTGATAATTTTACATGGCAAGATATTGAAAATAATAACTTAAGACATAATTCCAATAGAAGAATAATGCTAACTCTTCAGAATAAATTAGATCAATATACTAGAATGTCTTCTAGTAATAGTAATGTGAAACAATTTAAAAGTTTAACTAAGCGTATGAAAGATAGTTTTTATGAAATCATATTACCATCGACTCCAACAAAAAATAATCCTAAAAACATTTTTAAAGATAACTCAACTCAGTTCCGTAACTTTCTTATCGTCCGATTACTCATAAATTACGGATTAAGAGCAAGTGAATTACTACTCCTATCGACAAAATCAATAAAATTAGATGGGAATGCAGGCAGTTCGTTCTTAGTTGTATGTGATACTCAAGATACCAAAGATTATAGATCACCCAAACCTAATATTAAAAACGAGCAGTCAAATAGAATCCTTCAGCTTTCGCGCGATGATTACAAGTTGATATCTTATTATACTGAAAATCATAGACCTAAGAATGCAAAGTCTGATTTATTATTTTTGTCTTTACAATCTCCATTTTCTCCATTGAGTTACTCATCTATAAAGAAGATGTTTAATGCATGGGATAAACAGCTTAGAGAATTATATCCAGAATATTATGACTCTAGGTACACTGGTTCGATTGACAAGTTGAGTGCACATGTCTGTCGTCATACCTGGGCTACGCTAATGCTAGAATACACGTATATTACAGCTATGAATAGTTCATCTAATCATGAGGTTGCAATGAGTCAAGCAATAGAGGATTTGAAAAAATCTGGAGGCTGGAGTTCAAATAGTTTAATGGTAAGTAAATATGCTGATAGATATTTATCAGAGCGTGCTAACACTACGAATATTAATAGAATGACAAATCATGGAGACGCTTTATGAACCTATCTATTAAAAAAAATTATACGAATGAAATGATAACTGAGGAGTCAATATTCTCAAATGAGCAGTTAGATTTTATTAATGAAATAAAACTACCTAAAATCGTACGATTCATACGTGCAGATAAATTTGATGATAAGTTTATAAATGTTTCAAAGGATATTTGGGAGTTTAAATACTCTGGAAATCGTGAAAAAATTTCATTTAAAGATATGAATTACGTAGAGGTGAAAATAATAAAGTTTCTTTTGATTAAGTATATATATAAAAACTCCCCCTCTCATCTAGGAGATAAGTTTAGAAATATAAGAAAGTTTTTTAAACACCTTAGTGTTACTGAAAGAATAATTAACTTTAAAAAGTCTAAGAAGATTTTAATTAACTCAACCGATGATAAACAATTTTACTTTTCGATTAAATTTATTATAATTACTTTTATTTTGGAGGGCTTTCCAGAATTTTCTATTGATGACGAATATGACCTAGAAATAATAAAAAAACCTAAATCTACAAGAAGTAGTCTTTATTACGAAGAATATGAAGATAATATAGACTTACCAACTATTAATATAATTCAAAAAGGGTTTATAGAGCTCAATCATATATTAAATTCGGCGAAAAAAGATTCGATAAGCAAGTCAGAGCTAAAAAATGCGTCAATATTAGCGTTGGCATTCACTACAGGTATGCGCCCTGTTCAAATGTCAAAGCTTTCAGCTGGAGACTTAAAAGAAGATATACCAGAAGATTCACTAGGTATAGCAAGATACAGCCTTTTGGTCCCTTATGCAAAACAAGCACGCTTTACGCACAAAAAAGTAGCTATAAAGTTGCCAGAAGAAATTGCTTTTATCATACTTACCTATATTCATCGATTAAAATTATCAGATACAGATAAACTATTCGAGTTAGGAGAAAAATCCGCTGTCACATGCTCAGAGGCTATTAACGATCAGCTATTTAAGTTTTCACCTGTCGAATATAGGACTCAAGTTTTAAGTGGAGATATACTTCAAATAAAATATTCGATGTCACAATTTAGACATCATGTTGGACATAGCATGGCAATGTCAGGAGCGAGTGCTGAAGAGATTGCCTACATCCTAGGTCATTCAAGTCTTGTTGTTGCTAGGCATTATATATTTTCATCACCTGAAACTGCAATTATTAGAGCTAAAGCATTAGGGAAAAATGCTGCATACAAGCAAATGATCGCTATGTTTATGACAAGTACTATTGTTAAAAAATCTAAATGGTTAGGAAAAAAAGTTAGTGGCTTCGTTCATAAAGATTTTCATCATGAAATAGGGGGTTGTGCATATGATGATACTTGCCCATTCGAGCAAGTCAGGAATTGCTATGGATGCTTATATTTTCATCCATTTAAAGACAAAGATCATTCAGAAGTGTTAGAGAGCATACAGTCAGAAGTTAATGATATTATCACTATCGCTGACTCTACACAATGTTCCAGAAACCCTCTGCTATTAGTACACGAAAGTACAAAGTTTGAAATTGAGTCTGTGATAGCAAGATGTAGTTTAATGGAGGATATATAATGTCAAATAAAGCTTACCTCGATTTTATAAATGAGCAAAAAGATCATTTTAACCGACATTTATCCTCAGACTTTAATCAAACGTGGAATGATACGTATTGGCAAGGTGGTGAGAAAGGATCTGGCTGGTTGTACTGTAGAAGTAAAGACGTAAACTTAGTATTTAATGAAGGCAAACGATTAAAAGGTTTACCTGCGTTTGATATCTCAGAAAATTTTTATGATTTCTTTAGATCAATATTAGTACTTAGTTATAGAAGATCTAACTCCAAAGCGTCACCGCAAAAACTTCATGCTGAACTATTAATTCTCAAACGTTGGTATTATTCTTTAGTTACTTTAACTGACGACAACTCTCCACAAAGCTTGTGTACCGAAGTTTTGGTTAACGCTTTTGAAATTCAAGTTAAAAATAGCAATCCCAAAAGTCTACCTGATATTGCTGGTACATATTTGAGACTTCAAGAACTTATTAACAAGCATATGCACCTGAGTAAGAGATTAGAATTTGAAAATGATTATAACTATCTTAGTAGTAAAAATAGAACACCTAATGCAAGAAAGACGAAAGAACTAATAGATAAACTGGACATAGATGAAGATGAAGTTGACACAAAAAAACTTATATCGATTCAAACTTTTATTAATATCGCATCATTAAAGAGTTTATGTCAAACAAACAGTGAGAAGATGTTATTAAACCTTTTAACTATAGTGCATTAAGTATAAAAATGTTATAAGATAAAACATCTCAACAGATATACTCAATTATCATGACTTACTC
>NZ_CAJHAZ010000021.1 GCF_904846525.1 Psychrobacter sp. 1044
TTGCGCCAATGGTAGTGTGGATTCGTCCATGTGAGAGTAGGTCATCGTCAGCTCTCTATTCTAAAGTAAAACCCCCTCCGCTTTCGCGGAGGGGGTTTTCTTTGCGCGCGGTTTGAGAAGATAGTATAAAATTATACTTAGTCTAACCTGTTTTTATAATTCACACTCTATAAGTGCGTTTTCTATTTGAATTGACGAGTTTTCTTGTTTAATTGCTATGCAATTTTATGAATATATTTTCTAGCTTTGCCATCAAAATGATTTGACTTATATCATTATAGCTGCTAATTTTAAACTAGATTTTTATTACAGGCATGTAAAAGACATATTTAAAACTCGTAAATTATTAGATCTGGTATAGATTTGATTATTTACCAGTGACGTATTACTCCTATTTTCATAATTATCAAAAGGAATTGATAATGAAGCTAGCTCCTCTTTTTTCAATTGGTGCCTTAGCGGCTGTTAGTCTTTTAGGCTGCTCTAACCAATCTGCTAACACGACTGATGGCTCATCAGCAAACTCTCAAGAAACGACCGTTTTACGCTTCTCCCACTTTTGGCCAGCAACCTCCTCTATCAGCACAGAGGTTTTTGAACCTTGGGCAAAGCAAATAGAGACAGATTCTAATGGTCGCTTAAAAGTAGAGTTGTATCCTTCCGCGGGTCTTGCCAAAGCAGATGTTACGTACGAATCTGCTGCTAAAGGTACGATAGATATCGGCTCACAAGCACATGGTTATACCAGTGGTCGTTTTCCTTTAACTCAAATCACTGAACTTCCTGGTCTATCAAACTCAGCGACTCAAATGGGTTGTATGCTTCAGACTCTTTATGAGGATGGCACGCTTGCTAGTGAGTATGAAGACTCACATCTACTATTTATGTATGGTGCTGGGCCTGGCTCACTGCATACTACGGATAAATTGATTCGGACTCCTGAAGACATGAAAGGTATGCGTATCCGCCGCCCTTCTGCGGTCGCGGGTGATATTATCGAAAGCGCTGGGGCATCACCAGTAGGATTGCCTGCTAATGATATGTATACCTCGCTACAGCGCGGCGTCGTCGATGGGTTGAGTTTTCCATGGGAAGCCGTAACAGCGTTCAAAATCGATGAAATCACCAAATATCATACCAACATTCCTTTCTATAGTTCGGCGCTGATGGTCACTATGAATAAGGATAAATATAACAACTTACCTGATGATTTAAAGCAAGTATTAGATAAAAACTCAGGAATGGCATTGGCTAATAAAGTTGGTGAAGTGTTTGATAAACATGATCAAATGGCCATTCAAGCTGCTAAAGCTAAAGGCGATGAGATCGTTGAAATTCCTGATCCATTGAATGATCCTGATTGGAAAGGACCACTTGAAAAAGGTACTAAAAAATATCTAAGTGATGTCAATGCTTTGGGTTTAGATGCGGATAGTGTCTATGAGAAAGCAAAAGCTGCCAGTGCTGCTTGTAAAGTGGTATAACCCATTGGAGGTGTCACATGGCATTTTTAGTAAAAATCAGTATTCTAATCTCTAGATTATGCCAGTTTATCGGTGGTATCAGTCTTATTATTATTGTTCTCACAACGATGCTCGATGTGACTGCTCGTTACATTTTCAAGCTGACTGGTGGCGAGTTTGGCTTTACTGTTAAAGGCAGTGTAGAGATCGTCTCTTACTTCATGCTCTTTGCTTTACTTGCTGCCTTTGGCGCTTTCGTCGAACGCTCACAAAT
Source organism: Psychrobacter sp. 1044 (assembly GCF_904846525.1). Taxonomy (GTDB): domain Bacteria; phylum Pseudomonadota; class Gammaproteobacteria; order Pseudomonadales; family Moraxellaceae; genus Psychrobacter. The sequence continues at coordinate 1,738 of NZ_CAJHAZ010000021.1, forward strand.
CATCGTTGATGTCTTTACTCAAAAAATGCCGCAAGCCATTAAAGGTTATATGATGGGCGTCTTTATGATGGGCTTTTTTATCATTGGTATCGTTTTTGCTTGGGGGCTTTATGAGAGTGCGGTTGATGCCATAGAATACGGCAAAGTCACTCAAGACCTTCGATTGTCAATGATGCCCATCTATGCATTTAGTGCATTTTTAAGTCTCTTACTCGCCATTCGCTCATTAATCGAATCCATCAATATCTTTAAAACGGGCGAGTTCTTTGACGCCGAGGAGACAGGCGCATGAGTCCAGAAATTATTGGAGCTATCGGCTTAATCGTCATGATCCTGCTTGTTGTCCTGCGAGTTCCAGTGGCGCTTGCCATGTTAGGTGTTGGATTGGTTGGTTTTGGCGCAGTGACGGCTCCCAGTGGTGCATTACAAATGCTCAAAGACATCCCAGTCGATGTCTTGGCAAAGTATGACTTTAGTGCGATTCCCTTATTTATTTTAATGGGAGTTTTTGCCACTCATTCAGGGATGGCAGGGAAATTGTTTGAAGCTACCCGAACTATTTTTGGTGGAGTGAGGGGCAGTTTGGGTATCGCTGGTATAGGATCGTCTGGTATTTTTGCTTCTATCTCAGGTTCATCCTTAGCCACAGCGTCCACTATGACCAAGGTTGCGCTGCCACAAATGGAAAAGTATGGTTATCAACCAGGTTTTGCCTGTGGTATTTTAGCAGCGGGTGGCACATTAGGTATTATGATTCCGCCTAGCATTGCGCTACTGGTTTATGCCATCTTAACCCAGCAGTCAGTCGGTGACATGTTCATCGCTGGTTTCTTGCCTGGGATTTTGGGCATGGTGATGTATTCAATCACTGTTATGATTATGGTACGCTGGAAGCCGCATTTAGCGCGTCGCGGTGAGCCTACTTCTTGGAAAGCCAAGCTGCTGTCGTTGACGGGACTCATACCATTTAGCTTTATTTTCATTGTGATTATCGCTGGTATTTTCTTTGGGTTATTTACTCCGACAGAAGGAGCAGCAGTCGGTGCGTTTGTTTCTTGGGCTTATGCTTTTGCCAAAGGCATGCGTATAAAAGGTCTAAAGCAATCTTTGATTGAAACGCTTGCATTATCAGCGGTGGTGTTCTTTATGTTGCTGGGTGCAGAAGCCTTGGGTTACTTTATCTCCGTCTCACGCTTGTCTTATACGCTAGCGACTTGGATTGGTACATTAGCAGTTAGCCCGATGATTGTACTGATCTGTATCTTAATCATGTACTTCCTCTTAGGGTTGTTCATGGATGCTTTGGCGATGCTGGTCATTACTATTCCAGTGGTATATCCAATCATTGTGGCGTTAGGGTTTGATCCCGTATGGTTTGGTATCATCGCTGTATTGACAGTAGAGCTTGGACTGATTACGCCGCCGATGGGGATGAATATCTTTGTGATTAAGGCAATGGCACCGCATATTAAGCTGTCTGATATGTTTCGCGGGGTCGCACCGTTCATTGTCTCTGATCTGATTCGACTGGTTATTTTGGTCGCCTTTCCAGCGATATCTTTAGTGCTGCTAACGTAAGCGCTATTGATAAAAGTAAGCTTAGAAAATCATAGCTTCGTCGTTCATTTGTATTGTTCATTAATAGAGCCATATTGTTTTCATAGCAATATGGCTTTTTTATGATAAAAGAAAAAATCGGCGTAATAATTCTATGGTTAAATTATTCCACATAAAGTCATATTATGAGACACTTTCTGAGCGGTCATTTGGATTACTTAGAAGGTGGTTTTTATACTAAATGACATTATACGTGGATAACTTTTCTTATCATTCTAAGGGCTTGTGAATGTAGTAAACTGGTTGGCATTTCCGAATAGATAATTTTATAAGTAGAGAAAATCATGGCAGTCGATTTTAGTAATACGCTCATCGTCGCGATTTCTGCAACGGCACTTTTTGATTTAACCGAATCAGAAAATTATTTGCTAGAGCTGCTAGAGCAGAGACCTGTAAGCGCCATAAAAGAGTTTCGAGACTATATGACCATGCGTGAAAACGATGCTCTCAGTATAGGTGCTGGTTACCCATTAATTAAAGCTCTATTAAATCTGAATAATTATTGCAATGATGGCATGCAAGATTTAGAGGTTGAGACACCTTTGGTGGAAGTGGTTATTGTTTCAAAAAGTAGTCCAGATACGGGCATTCAAGTCCTCAATGCAATTCTTGAACATGAGCTGACTATCTCACGCTCGGCATTTATTTCAGGCAGTCCTGTTGCTCCTTATATTAAAGACTTCAACGTCGATCTATTTTTGACGACCAATCGCGAAGATGCCCAGCAAGTGGCTGATGCCAATATCTGCGCTTGTGCGATACTCGATGCAACCCCCGTCAATACCTATGAGTTAGATACTGATCAGCTACGTATTGCTTTTGATGGTGATGCGGTGCTGTTTGATGATTCAGGTGAACTGCTGTACAAGCAAAAAGGACTGCGTGCTTTTCACGATCGCGAAATACAGATGCGTGATTTACCCATTGAAAAAGGCCCTTATGCTGAATTGTTGATTAAACTATCAAATTTACAGGAACGTCTACCCGCTGGTCTCAAGTATTCTCCAATAAAGATTGCATTGGTGACAGCTCGCAACGCACCTGCTGATCTGCGTGCGATTAAGACATTGCGAGAGTGGGGCGTCAATGTTGATATGGCGTTTTTCTTAGGAGGTTTAGAAAAAACAGCTGTACTTAGAACGTTTGCACCTCATATCTTTTTTGATGATTCTATCAAGCATATCGATGCCGCTCGTCGTTTTGTACCCACCGCTTTAGTGCCTTATCACTCGACGTCGTTATTACATAGTGACAGTTATTTGATGACTGACAAAGAGGCTGCATTGTTAGATTTTACGCCTGTAACACGCTCCACTGCTACGCTGAGTCATTAAAATATCGCTAAAAACATGGATTAAAAGAATAGGGCATTATATGAATTGGCAGCAACTGCTTAGCTTGATTATGATACGAATAAAGCAGGTTATAGGCTTATATGCTTTTGTATTAATACCGATGTGGGGCATGTTTTTTTTAAATGAAGTGGCATTATTTGGCATGTGGAATATCTTTGGAATTGTGCCTCGTGCCTTGGATGTGGGCAGCATGATTGGAGTATTTGCATCATGGACGATGCATGGCAATTTTTCACATTTGCTTGGTAACACCTTGACGTTATTACAAATTTTATTTTTGTTTGGATTGTTTGAAAAGAATGCTTATCGAACAGTGATTAAGCTCATTATCGCATCTGGATTGGTTACTTGGATCATTGGCTCGCCATTGTCAATTCATGTTGGCGCATCAGGGTTATGCTTTGCGATGCTTGGCTATATGATAGGCGGTGCTGTATTTGCGCGGCGTTGGGGTTATTTGATTGCCTGTATTGTCATGGGTACTGGCTATTGGTTGACAATCAAGCAAGGATTGATGCCGCAACAAGGTATCTCGTTTGCGGCGCACTTTGGTGGTCTATGCGCTGGATTGCTGTTAGGCGCTAATTCAAAGCATACTTATACCGCAACTTCTCAGCGCAATTGAATACATGACTATAATATAAGCCGTCTTAAACCCCTTAGTAATCAGATATTTTAGCAGGGTTTTATTTGCATATTTATGAGGAGGTTAGCTTTTACCAGTACAAATACTAATGAACAACGGGTCATCTGTTGCCAACTCTCGCCATGCTGTTGTTTGCTTGACATGTTCATCAATCGTTAGCTTACTGTCTTTTTCGGGTATGACATAATCGGCACGTGCAGGAATACGACAGTCTATAACTTGTGGTACTTTCTGCACACTTCTGCGTCTTTCAAACAGATATAAATTAACCAAATATACATCTGGATTGTCTACCTGTACGCTAGCGTTGGCGGTATCGGCAGCGATAAAACGTAATATTTGCGGCTTGATATAAGACCATGGGCGAAACCACTCGGTGCTTTTTGCTACTTTGACGACTTGCACGCCTGCTGGTAACTTGCTCACTTGCTGACCATACCAGTTATACTCTTGGTGTATTTGAAAGGCAAACATACCAATCGCAGCAAAAAAAGGAATAAGCCACTTTGGTGCACGTTTGCCAGCCAGTTTACTGAGGTGAGTTATAATGAGTGCCAGACCAGCCATGCCAAATGCGGCAGCAATGGTAGCGATAAACTCAAAAAGCATAAAATCTTCCTTAATGCGTTAGGCACTTTTAATTAAGCGCTTTTAACTAGGGCGTGTCCTCATTTTAAAAACGGTCATAAAAATGAGATAAATTGCCGTCAAACAAGGAAAGTAGCGAAAATAATATCGAAATATTGATAAGCTATTGACGATGTTTGGCAAAATTTAGCCATTTTTAGCCCATTTAGAGGGTAATCGATTTAATTGAGAACACGCCCTAAGCATAGTTAATAAAGTATATTCAATAAAGCAAAAATCTAACATTTTTTATAATAAATAAGAGATAAAAAAATCACTCACAAGCAGCTACTGCCTGTGAGTGATATATAGTAACTGAAGATATATTCTCATTTATACACTTAGTGGTCGACTGCACCGCCTGCGCCACGTGGAGAGCGGACACTTTCAACCAACTCTTGAATGTGTAATGGTGGGGGAGCAGTAGCATAAGAGACAGCAAACGCTACGATAAAGTTAAGCAATGCCCCAATCGCACCAAATGATAGTGGTGAGATACCAAACAACCAATACTCTGCCGTATCAGGGAAGTTCGCTGTACCGCTAATGAAGAACCAACCTTTAAAGACAAAGATATAAACAAGGATACTAATCAGACCTGTTAGCATACCAGCGATGGCACCAACATTATTGATCCGTTTAGAGAAAATACCCATCATTAGTGCAGGGAAGAGCGATGCACCAGCGATACCGAATGCTAATGCGACTACCTGTGCGGCAAACCCTGGTGGATTTATTCCTAACCAAGTAGCAACTACAATCGCAACACCCATCGTAATACGCGCAACTCTCAATTCGCCTTTATCAGTAATATTTGGATTAAGGTTTCGTTTAATCAAGTCATGACTGATCGCTGACGAAATAGCGAGTAGTAGGCCTGCTGCTGTTGAGAGCGCTGCTGCCAAACCACCTGCGGCGATAAGACCAATAACCCATGGTGGAAGATTCGCAATTTCTGGGTTAGCTAATACTAAGATATCGGCATTGACATCCAGTTCATTACCTTTCCAACCTGCTGCGGTAAAGCGTCCATCAAGTTCTAGATCCTGTGCGACACGTGCAGTCTCTACGGCTGCAGTGGCAGCGGCTACATCGCCACCATCCGCTTGTGCAGCACTCAAGGCAAGCTCAGCCGCACCAAGTCCACTGTCATTGTACATTTGGATACGACCATCATTATTAAGATCATTATACTTAATAAGACCGGTATCTTCCCATGTCTTCATCCAGTCTGGACGTTGATCATAGTTTATAGGTGCTTCTGCTACCCCTTGTGGATAAATCGTATCAATCAGGTTTAAACGTGCCATTGCACCTACGGCAGGAGCAGTGAAGTATAGTAGCGAGATAAATACCAACGTCCAACCAGCTGTCCAACGCGCATCAGCGACTTTAGGTACGGTGAAGAAGCGGATGATAACGTGTGGTAGACCTGCTGTACCGATCATGAGTGATAAGGTAAATAGCACCATGTTTAGTTTGTTAGGAACGTCAGCGGTATAAGCCGTGAAACCTAAGTCAGTAACTACCTGATCTAGCTTAGTTAAGATAGGAACCCCTGCTTCCACATGGTTTGAAAACAAGCCCAAACCTGGAATTGGATTGCCTGTTAATTCAAGTGAGATGAAAACAGCAGGAATGGTATATGCAATCATTAGAACGACATACTGCGCTACCTGCGTATAAGTAATCCCTTTCATACCACCAAGTACAGCATAGAAGAAGACAACAACCGCAGCAATCAGTAGACCAGTCGTGTTTTCAACTTCCAAGAAGCGTGAGAAAGCGACACCAGCACCCGTCATCTGACCGATAACGTATGTGGTTGAGGCGATAATCAAACAAACTACGGCAATCATTGCTGCCGTTTTTGAATAAAAACGGTCACCGATGAAGTCAGGTACCGTAAACTTACCAAATTTACGTAAATAAGGCGCTAGGAGCATTGCCAGTAGTACATAACCACCTGTCCAACCCATCAAATAAGTTGATGCGCCATAACCGCCAGCGGCAAGAATACCTGCCATCGAAATAAATGACGCAGCACTCATCCAGTCAGCAGCCGTTGCCATACCGTTGACGACAGGGTGAACACCGCCGCCTGCTACGTAGAATTCACTCGTTGTGCCAGCACGTGCCCAAATTGCAATACCGAAGTATAGAGCGAAAGATAGACCTACAAAAATAATATTAATCGTAAATTGACTCATGGGGCTATTCCTCGTCTACGCCGTATTGTTTATCTAACTTATTCATACGCCAAGCGTAGAAGAAAATTAAAACGATAAATACCCCAATGGATCCTTGCTGAGCAAACCAAAAGCCCAAGTCGGTACCACCGATTTTAATACCTGCTAAGAGAGGACGTAACAAAATCCCAAACCCGTATGAGCATAGTGCCCAAATAAATAGGCTACCTAAAATGAGACGGACATTGGCACGCCAATAACCGGATGGATCGTTGTGGTTTTCCATAGGACAACTCCTTTTGCCTAACATAAAAACAAGATTACTGATTTGAGCCTGACAAGTTATTTTGCTTTAGCATGTATCACATGATGGAAGACAGTTCGATACGTTGTCTATAAACGAATCCTAAAATCAGTTTATAGGCTGATAAAGCAGAATGACCAACCAGTAGTAAGTAACCCAATATTATCGAAAAAAAAGCAGATTTCTATCAGTTAAAACACTGCGAAAAATACTTTTCTGTGGTTCGATTTTGCTAAAGATGACATTGTAAAATATGGCTGTGGGTCGACTATAACCTAAACATCTAACAAGATTTATGGGCTATAGAATGACTGGATTTATAGTACATAGAGATGAGGATTTATGGAGGAGGGTCGTTATTGATTGACAGTCCTCTGTCTTATTATGCTCATCATCCCTGATGATATTGTATTAATATTTCAACTTATTATTCATGCCAATAAGTATTGCAAGAAATATTTATGAACTTATTGGGAATATATACAATATTGACTTAATTAACAATAAATAAATTTTATTTACTTTATGTAACTAAATGTTTGCTTTATGGAAACCATGGTCAACTTATGTTAGAGAGACCAGCTAAAAAAAAGGCCGTTGCTCAGGTGCTGTGCTAAAACCTTATTTATATTAAGGATTTAGTTTTATGGAGGTATTAGAGCATTATTAGCAATAAAAGTCATTCATTCTATAAATATAGCCAATACTTTACTCAATAAATATTATGGCAGTGACTATTTTTTTTGGAATGGTGTTTATATGAATACGTTTTAAAATCTATCTGTTATACCTAGTCTCAAAAGTTTTCTTCAATATTTCATATAAAAAATATTTTTTTGATCTTTATCTAAATAACTTACAAAAGTTCGTAATTATTTAATTTTATAATAGAGGTTTGAAATAGTTAAATAATCTTTAGTCAGTTAAAATGTAGCGACAGGATGTTAGTGATTTACTTTGCCAGTATATTGATCAGGTATTCAATGTTTCATGAGTAGGCAGAGGGATTAGTAAGCATTTTTAAATATCATTAATCACATCAATCCATAAAATATACTAGCAGTATAAAATGTAAGTGAGAGGATAGCAGTATGGGTGAAGGTATAGCAGGTTGGTTTAATAGCATCGTCAATTATGGTGTCAGTATTATTTGGGGCAACAATGATTGGCTAATTGCAAGTAACCCTTGGTATGGATTACTGATGTTCGTACTGATTGGTGCGGGTCTTTATTTTACCATTGCCACACGTTTTATTCAGTTTCGCCACTTTGGGCATATGTGGCAGCTATTGCGTGTGTCCAATCAAGGGCGTAAAGATGGCGGCATCAGCTCATTTGAAGCGTTGATGACATCACTGGCAGCGCGGGTCGGTACGGGTAACTTGGCAGGGGTCGCAATCGCGATTTACCTTGGTGGTCCAGGTGCAGTGTTTTGGATGTGGATGACTGCGATCGTCGGTATGTCGACCAGCTTTATCGAATCAACATTAGCACAAGCCTATAAAGTGCCGCACAATGACAATGTTTACCGCGGTGGACCGGCTTATTATATCGAAAAAGGTCTCGGTCAGCGCTGGCTAGCGATATTTTTCTCATTATGCTTATTAGTAGCGTTCGGCTTAGCCTTTAATGGCGTGCAGTCAAATACCATCGCACAAGCGACCAACGAAGCATTTGGGGTTCCAACGTGGATGACAGGCTTGGTATTGGTTGTATTAGTTGCGCCAGTGGTATTCGGTGGTTTGCGCTCGGTTGCTCGTATCGCGGGTAAAATCGTACCCGTTATGGCGATTCTCTATATCCTATTAGCCTTGTTCATTATCGTGACGAATTTTAGTCAATTCCCAGCGGCGATTGTGTTAATTGTTAAATCAGCATTTGGTTTTGAGCAAGCAGCAGGCGGGGTGATTGGTTATGGTATTGCTCAGGCAATGATTAACGGTATCAAGCGCGGTCTGTTTTCAAATGAGGCGGGTATGGGTTCAGCGCCTAATGCGGCGGCAACGGCGAAGAGTCATCCTGATCATCCAGCGGTGCAAGGATTTATGCAAATGCTGGGTGTATTTATGGATACGCTTGTCATTTGTACGGCAACGGCGTCGATTATTATTTTGTCCGGTGTGGTCGATCCTAGTGTTGAGCAAGAAGGTATTCAGCTGACTCAGTTGGCACTGTCGCAGTATGTGGGTGATATGGGCGTGATTTTCGTTGCGATTGCTATTTTCTTCTTCTCTTTCACCTCTATCATTGCCAATTATAGCTATGGTGAGTCAAATCTTGAATTCATCTCTGGTGCCAAAAATGCCAAAGTCATGATCATGATATTCCGCTTCATGGTGCTTGGCATGGTATTTGTGGGTGCTATTGCCAGTCTTCCTGCCATATGGAACTTCGCTGACTTATCAATGGGTCTAATGGCACTCGTTAACTTAGTGGCTATTTTAATCTTGTCACCCGTAGCGCTGCGCATATTGCGTGATTACGAGCGTCAGATTAAAGAAGGTAAAACGGGCGATCAAATCAAGTTTAATCCTGATGACTTTGTGAAGCTTAAAGACGAAGCCAATCGTGATGCATGGACAGATTAATCTCACCTGATTAAAGATACACTTGTCTCATGTGTCGAAGTTAAAAAAACCGCCCTTATGAATTCATAAGGGCGGTTTTTAGTATCAGCGATTAATCCTAATATTATTTAGGTTTACATATTAGGATAGTTAGGGCCACCGCCACCTTCTGGCGTTACCCAAGTGATATTCTGTGAAGGATCTTTGATGTCACAAGTTTTACAATGCACACAGTTTTGCGCATTGATCACAAACTTAGCTCCTTCGGCATCTTTTACCACTTCATATACCCCAGCTGGGCAGTATAAACGAGCAGGCTCAGCATATAGCGGTAAGTTAATTGAAACAGGTACCGTTGGATCAGTCAGTTTCAAATGTACCGGCTGGTCTTCTGCATGGTTAGTATTAGAGATAAATACCGATGACAGCTTGTCAAATACCAGTTTGCCATCAGGCTTGAGGTAGGTTGGCTGAAAAGCATGATTGGCACGCTCTAACTGATCATAATCTGGCAGGCTGTCATGTAAGGTAAGCGGCATTTTACCCTTTAATAAGTTGTGCTCGATAAAGGTAAAAGCACCGCCCATAAACAGACCCATGCGATGTATTGCAGGCGAAAAGTTGCGTGACTCATAGTTGTCTTGATACAACCATGACTCTTTATACATGGTGGTATAAGCAATCACTTCATCATGCTGACGATCGGCCTGTAGTGCCTCAAAGATGGCTTCGGCGGCTAGCATGCCTGACTTCATCGATGTGTGTGTGCCTTTGATTTTAGCAGGGTTCAAGAATCCAGCATCATCACCGACCAATACACCACCTGGGAAAGTAAATTTCGGTAGAGAGTTTAAGCCACCTTTGGTCAAAGCACGTGCGCCATAAGAGATGCGCTTGCCGCCTTCCAATACGTTTTTGATGACGGGATGGGTCTTTAGGCGCTGCATCTCATCGAATGGCGACATATATGGGTTGTGGTAAGATAAGTCAGCGACAAGACCAAAGCTTACTTGGTTATTTTCATCGAAGTATAACCACCAGCCACCAGTAGAGCCTGTTTCGGTCAATGGCCAGCCAAGACCGTGCATGACCACGCCTTGCTCGTGTTTCTCAGGGGCTACGTCCCACAGCTCTTTTAGACCGATACCATAATGCTGAGGATCTGAGTCTTTATCAAGATCAAAACGGCTGATTAAGCGCTTACCTAAGTGACCACGGCTGCCTTCGGCAAAAATAGTGTATTTAGCAAGTAGCTCATAACCTGGCTCAAAGCTAGGCTTGGCTTCGCCATTGGCAGCCACACCCATATCGCCCGTTAAGACACCACGTACAGAACCGTCATCGTTATATAAAATATCATCTGCAGGGAAGCCTGGGAACATCATGACTTCAAGCTCTTCAGCTTGTACCGCCAACCAGCGCACCACATTGCCCAATGAGACAATATAGTTACCATTGTTGTGCATCGGTCCTGGAATCAACGAGTCAGGTACTTTAGTAGAGCGCGTGGCTGAGTTTAAATAATAAAAGCGATCTTCGGTCGCTGGCACATTAAGCGGCGCGCCTTTTTCTTTCCAGTCTGGTATCAGCTCGTTCAAAGCGCGCGGTTCGATGACAGCACCTGATAAGGTATGCGCACCAAACTCAGAACCTTTTTCGACCACACAAACCATAAACTCATCATTACCAGCAGCGATAGCGAGCTGACGTAGGCGGATAGCAGCAGATAGCCCAGCAGGTCCACCACCGACGATGATAACGTCAAATTCCATGGATTCACGTTCAATCTCAGGCTCTGCCGCGACAGCTTCTACTACTGGCTCTGGCGCTTTGTCGATAGCGACTGTTTCAGCTGGCACTTCTTGGGTCACAACGGCTGACTCTGCTTTATCTAGATTTGCCGTCTCTGTCGCTACTGATGGGTCAGTATTCACAGTGTCACTATCAATGACTGGCTTTTGATTGTCTTGCTCTTGCATACCTACTCCTAAACTTTTAGTGGCTTATCTCAGGGCATCATTAGCTTAACCATTGAATAATAGACTTGCGGCGCTAACATTACTCAGACATATGGCTGCCCGATAAAAACTGTCTTTGCGACATCAATTGACCATGTTACTGTCGAGATCCATATATTTAAGGATATCAACACATCACGTAAAATGTGTCATTAACACAACACCCACTTGACCATTTCAATAAAAAATCGTTACTCATTATAAAAGAAAAGTCCTACAAACACGATACGCATTTATGAGTATCGATGTTAAGGTAAGATTGAACTAATGAGGGTGCTAAGATGATATGTTTTCATCATACCCGAAACTAAAATTTATAGTAATAATAGATTTGCCAAACTTTGAATGCTAAGTAAAGGATTATACGATGAATAACAATAATGAAGACATAATTCAAAACGATGAATCGGCAGCTAAACCGCCAAAAGACGTGCCATCTGAGCTAAGTAATATGGATTCGCTCAGTCAGTATCTAAAGTCTACTGTAGGCAAACGTGAAGGACGTGCCATCCCACCATTGGATACATGGCACCCAAAAGATGTGGCCGATATGGATCTGGTCATAAAGGCAAATGGCGAGTGGTGGCATGAAGGAGGGCAAATGACCAGAGAGTCATTGGTGAGCTTATTTGCGACTATTTTATGGAAAGAAGACAATAATGGCATCATTGAATATTTTTTGAAGACGCCAGTACAGAAAATCCGTATCCAAGTTGAAGATGCCCCTTTATTAATCAATGACGTCGGTATCGTCAACGAAGGCAATAACCGTTGGCTAGAATTTACCACGACGACTGGCGATGTGGTGCGTTTAGATGATGAGCACACCATCACATTAAAGGCGTATAATCCTACATACAATGATACGATTGATCAGCAGGCAGCAATGGATATGCAGATACGTCCTTATATGCCCGTTAGAAATGGTTTGGACGCACTTATTGGGCGTAATACTTTTTATCACTTGACCGAAATTGGCGAATTGACAGAGCAAAATGGTGAGACGATACTGACGTTACAAAGTGGCGGAAAATCCTATGAGCTGTCGATGCCAGCCCGTTAACGCAAGGACTCAAAGCTATGTATCCGTCAAATGATTTACGGCTTAGATATAGTCAATCCTATATAAATCAGATACGAGTGTCAGACTCGCTTAGTCTGCTATTTGTAGTACTTTTGCTTGCATTCCTTGTATTCAAATTATATTGAACCGACTATAGCGATAAATCACTAGATAATTACTGTAGTATGTTAAACAGCATAAAGATGAAGATATGTATATAAAAATGGCAGTAGAGTAGTGATGGATATTACTACATGTAATAGCTTAAATAGGGTGAAAATGCGCTCAGATAGCTTTGATGGTAAACATGTTGAGCATGTCGAGAGTGTAACTAATGCTAAAGCTGACATCCATAAAAGGAATCTCGGCACAGTTATAAATAATAAAAAGCGCAATGCGCCAATCGGATTGTTTGACTCTGGTGTCGGTGGACTGTCTGTTTATCTACATTTGGCACAGCAGTTGCCTGCCGAGCGTTATGTCTATTATGCAGACACCTTAAATGTGCCTTATGGTAATCGTGATAGCGCTGATATTGAAGCGTTGACTTTAACAGCCGTTGATTGGTTGTATGAGCAGGGCTGCAAGCTCATTGTTATTGCTTGTAATAGCGCCTCAGCCTATGCTTTGGAAACAGCCAGACGGCGTTATCCGCAGCTGCCTATCGTCGGATTAGTCCCGGCGCTAAAGCCCGCCATATCGGCGAGCAAAACTGGTCGCGTGGTCGTTTTAGCGACTAAAGCTACCTTGAATGGCACATTGCTTAATGAGGTCATCGATCACTTTGCTAAACCCAACAATACGGTAGTGACCAAATATTTTGATCCGCAATTGGTACCTTGGGTCGAGGCGGGAATGCCAGAGCAGGACGATACTGCTTTAAGATTACGCCAGCAGCTCACATTATTTGCTCATGATGGCGTTGATCAATTGGTACTAGGCTGTACGCACTATCCATTTTTCAAAACGTTTTTGTTAGATGAGATTGCTCAGCAGCAATTGGCGATGCAGGTCGTTGATTCTGGACAAGCGATTGCTGAGCGAGTTAAGCAGCTATTGGCTGCAAACCAGCTGTCTGCATTGGTTGACAATACCCCAGATGATCATTGTTTAGAAACAACTGACAGAACAAAAGTTGTCATTCGACCGCCATTGATTTTTTATGCGACTAAGTTCGATGATAAACTGGGTACTTTAATAGCGCGTTTGCTTGGCAAAGACGCCATCTTGCAATACTGTTCTGAATAGGCGCAGCTAAAGGTGTTTATATCAAACCCATAACCATAATATTGATATATTAAAAATAAATTGAGCTTATTTTTATAAGATTATGCTAGGCTGTGCAACACAAGATATTTGTGCTCTATTTTATATCATATTATTCTATGTCATGACCTAAGCTTAGAGGTGATTGTGCCAAACCGTCGCTATCATATTCACATCATATGCGCTGACAATGATCAATTGTTGGTCTTGGACAGCTTGGCGATATTTTTTCAGTCGCGGGCTTTCTTGACCTATGATGTGTCGAGCCAATTGCCAAAAGCATCGCTATATGGTCGACAATGTATCGACTCCTGCGATTATGCACTGATGCTCATTGGAGACAGTTATGGCACCGTGCAAAGGAATGGCGTTAGCCAAATGCATTTGAGCTATTTGAATGCCAAAGCCAAGCTCAAACCGTTAATCATCTTAATCAAAAATCATCATCCAGATGCGAGTATCAGTCGTCAACTGCAAGAATTTATTAAGTCGGTGACCCGGCAAGACAACAAAATATATTATTATGATACAGAAACGGATATTGAGCCATTGCTCGTGCAAGCTTACTATAACGCAGTGACCAATCATCAGGTCGTTGGTGGATGGCTGAGAGCTAATGAGGAAATGATTAAATTTAGCAAGCAAACCGTGGCGGAACGGTTTGCAGATCTATTGTCTACTGACAAAACGCTAAAGAAAAATAGCCCACCTGCTGATAAATTCGTCTCTGATGATGTGAGTAAGCCTATTATATTGTTAGAAGCTTTTGATATTCAATATAGTGCTCAAGCTTATGCAGGTGGTAACCTGACCGATGTTACCAGACCCTTGACCTTAACATGGCAAGAGATATTGATCGCCTTGATGAAAATACCAGCGACCTTTTCGAGCTATGGCTTGCAAAATGCTGTGAATCGCTTAATAGCGTCAAAAGCTGAGCAAGACATCAAAAAAGAGATGCCGAATGTCCATGCAGTCTCGCGCTGCCAAATTTCACAAGATGATTTGAACCAGCTACAACGTCAGCTAGTGGGTGCAAACTGGATCCAGCTCACAACCTATGGCACTCGTGTCTCGCAAGAACTTTGGAAGTTGACCTTTCACGCAAAAAATTTATTGAACGAAGTCCATCATAACTCCCAATGATTCGCACTCTACGCTAATAATTAATATTCCTGCCTTCCTCATTTCAAAATAGTCAGTAGCCTATCTGCTGTAAAGAGCAGACGTATGGCTGTGACTACGTTTTGTAATACAAAGCATACGCGTCAACGGTTGTGAATCCATTTAAGACTGGTAATATTGAGACTAATCAGAGATTGATAATAAATACATTATTTATATTAAAATTACTGACGTATATATTGTATACATATAAATCGAATGTATATAAATCGCATAATAATACTGACTAAGGAGAGCACCTGATGAGTAACGCTAAGAACGATGCATTAAAAAAAGAGCTTGATGGCTTAGAAGAATCTATGCATGCTGCCGAGCAGTTTCATACACTAGAAGAGCAAGTAGCGGACATGAAACGTCGCGGTATCGACCCTAGCCAAGCTTACAAAGACTTGGACAGAAAAGAAGAAGATGCTGATTGGGGCGATGCTACTTGGAAAGAAAACGGCAAGTGGGAACCAAAAACACCTGCTGATCTAGATGAAAAAGCACGTGAGAACTGGGATGGTGACAATGGTAAACCGAACCCACCACCGATCGTTTAACTTTAATTAAAAAAAGTAGTTATATATAAAATTCGTTTAGAAAATTCATGTTATAAAAAAGCCACGCTATTATTAACGTGGCTTTTTATTTTAGTAATAATTAACAGACATTAACTAATTAAGAACCTTCGTCAACACGAACGAGCTTTACCACACCGTCGCTACCAGTGACACGGCGATAGCGTGTGTTACCAGAGGTAGGTGATTGTGCAGAAGGCTGCGTTGAGTAAGTATTAGGAGTACTCGTTTGCTGCTGAATCAACTGTCCCATGAGATCAGCAGAGGCAGGGTTTAAAGGCTGGCTATTCGACGGCTGTCTGTATTGATTGCCGTATTGCGTACTTTTCGGGGCTGTGTTTCCAGCATCTCCAATGATGGCGCGGTAGAATTTTTGTCCTGCGCGGCCATCCGCTGGTAAGATACCACGACTAGATTGGTATTGCTGAATCGCGATACGGGTATTGTCGCCAATAATGCCGTCAACACCACCAATATCGTAACCCGCGTTCAATAACGCCTGCTGGATATCTTTGGCTTGCTGGCGACTGATACCAGGGTCATCGGTAGGCCATGCCGTGACAAAGTCAGTTTTGCTGCTGTCCTCTTTGGTGATTAAGTCTGATAAATGGGCGATTGCCAATGCATAATTTTCTGACGCATTATAAGAATAAAACGTATCAAAGTTTTTACCAACTAAGAAAGCAGGACCATCTTTGCCAGCGGGTAATAATAGACCAGCACTACTCAAATCGTTTGGCAATGGACTGCCATTGGCGAGCGTGATACCTTGATTGCGCCAGTGGCTGATAGACTTCTTGTTTTTACGGTCAGACGCTGCCCAAAATCCACTGGGCAGCTTGACTTCGTAGCCCCAAGGCTCGCCCGTGCGATAGCCGCGCTTATCTAAGAAGTTTGCGGTAGAGGCTAGCGCGTCAGGCACACTATTGACCAAATCACGGCGACCATCGCCATCAAAGTCGACTGCCAGCTCTAAAAAGGTACTTGGCATAAATTGTGTTTGACCAAAAGCGCCTGCCCATGAGCCTGTCATATCACTTGGCGCGATATCACCGTTTTGGACGATTTTTAGTGCATTGGCATATTCACCTTGGAAATAGCTCTGACGGCGATCGAAACAAGACAGGGTCGCTAGAGACTCAAACAAAGGTTTTTTGCCCAATGTTTGCCCAAAGTTCGACTCAACGCCCCATACACCTAGTACGTGTTCGGCTTTGACGCCATAGCGTGATTCAATTTGACGTAGCGTATCTGCCCATTGACGCTTGGCACGGATACCATCTTCTACACGCTCTTTATCGACCAGTGAAGATAAATAATCCCAAACGTCTTTTTGAAACTCTGGCTGATAATTCAATGACTGAATCACGCTAGGATCAGGCTGGCTAGGGCGATAGTTATTAAAAGTAGAGCTATCAACCCCTCGAAATTTGCTAGAGTTTTTCAAACCGTCTAAGCATTGTTGAAACTCGGCATTAGATAAGTTTGGTGCTGGTGGTTTGGCTGCTTGAGCAGTGCTAGCAAAACTCAGCCCAACAGCAAGGCTAAGTAATGATAAAGTAGAAACTGGAGTCAAACGCATGAAAATATCCTATAAACGTTGAAATAGTTATTAAAAGAGCAAGCAAAGCGGATTGGTGCAGTATGGACTTAGAGTAACCAATCTCATGGGTAAAGAAAAGGTATCGAAGTAAGCTGTTACTATAAGTTGACGGTGGCGTGAGGTTGAGAGAGGGTTTAAGGTAGATAGGCTAAAATATATAAAGTACTAAAAAAATCCAATTAATCACTTTTACTTCTCTCGAAACCTAATCACTCCCCCAAAAACCTATCCAACTCTTCAATCAACTTATGAATACGCGCCGCATTTTTGCCCAAATCGCTCCCACCAACCCGTGACTTGCTACGAATATCTACTAGACGTTCACTACTGTTATCCGTGATACGCACGACGACATCATCTTTAAAACCGAACCAAGCAGTCGTATCTGTCGCTTCAATGACGCCTTTGTCAGCATCGATATTGACAAGCTCCCAACCTAAATTATCGATGGCTTGTTTGGTTGCCCCAACCAACTCAGATTTTGACTGGCTATAGCGTAATGTCTGTAATTCAGGGTAGGCGGCGCGCTGCTGCGTTGCAGTCTCTACACCTGCATACTCAACTGGGTTTGGTGCATCAGCGCGCAGTGGGGCAATGGCCACAAATTCAGGTGGATTCACTAAGTCAGTTGAAATATCGTGAATGGGCGGTACATTTTTAGCGCTATTCATCATGCTTAGTGGAATAGCAATGGCAATGATAGCAAGCGCTGCTGATGTTAATACGCTACCAATGCTAGCCGTGTCTCGTTTAAATAAAAGCTGTATGACTAATAGTACCAATGCTGCGATACCAGCAAATACACCAAACTTAAACCCTGCAAACGCAGTCGCTAAATCGACTAAGCCAAATTTGTAAAGCGGACCTGCGAGTGTGACTAGCAAAATAGAGATTAAACTTATCAGCCCAACGAATATTTTCATTCAATTTCTCCATCATAATTTAGTACTGATTAATCGCTACGCAAACGGCTTTATTAACCACTCACTTTAATAGCCAAACATGCTCCGTGACCATTAGCTCAGGTGCCGATCCTATAGAAGTAGGTTCACTCGTCAGTTCGCTGATATGATAGTTATCGCCATAATATTGCTGTATTTGCTCGCTACTGATAGAAAACGGCGGTCCCGCTTTTTTGCTTTGGTCATAAGCGAGAGTGATGATAAATTGTGGTGCATTAGCACTGAGCTGGTACATTT
Organism: Psychrobacter sp. 1044; assembly: GCF_904846525.1. Classification (GTDB taxonomy): domain Bacteria; phylum Pseudomonadota; class Gammaproteobacteria; order Pseudomonadales; family Moraxellaceae; genus Psychrobacter. Next base: position 19,937 of record NZ_CAJHAZ010000021.1, read on the forward strand.
GCGCACTATATTGCACACGCATATCAGCCGGTAGCGCAATCAATGCGGCTTTATCATACACCGCCTTTACAGATCCAATATCCTCAGTCGTTAATGCAAAAATATCAGCAACCCATAAGGTAATGGTTTGTCCTAATAACTGACCTTGATAGTATTTAATCGCTGAATTGTCTACATGCTGGTGCACAGTAGGGGAGATATTCTGCTCAGTAAAGAACGCTTGTACCGCTGTTTCCACCAATTCAACGCCTACAACGTCGTAGCCTTGCGCCGCCAGCCAAGCCATATCAATCGATTTACCGCAAAGAGGGACAAAGACACGGCTACCAGCTGGCAGGTTTAACTGCTTAAAGTAATTTATTAATAATGGGTTCACTGCAGACTGATTAAAGCCAATACGTTTCTCTTGCCAGCGGCTGTGCCAAAATTCAGCGTTCATACCTTCGCCTTTATTCGTTGTGGGTTATATTTAAGTTGTTTCTATCATAACGGTTTGAGTGAGAATGCTAAAGATGTTAAAAAGCCAAACGCTCATACAATAAGCGTTTGGCTATAATGAAAAGCTTAGATAATCTCTTTTCAAATGAAAAAATATCTTTATTCTGTCGTTTAGCTCACCATATATTGACTAAACTCTTTACGCAATTTGGCAAGCTTTGGTGGTATGGCAAAGTTGCAATACCCTTGTCCTGGATTCTTATTAAAGAAATCCTGATGGGTCTCTTCTGCTTGATAAAATTCAACAGCTGGATGTACTTCGGTGACCACATTGACGCCCATATCGCGCAGTTTGTTGATAGTGCGGTCAATCGTTGGTTTCTGATTTTCTTCGGTATAAAAAACCACGCTGCGGTACTGGCTACCGACGTCATTGCCTTGACGATCCATTGTGGTGGGATCATGGGTGGCAAAGAAAACATCAAGTATCACTTCTAACGGGACGATAGAGTCATCGAACTCGACTTTAATGACTTCAACGTGCCCTGTATTGCCACCACAAACCGCTTCGTAATTGGCAGAAACAGCGTCACCGCCCATGTAGCCTGAAACGACAGATTGCACACCTTTTACGGATAAAAATACCGATTCGGTGCACCAAAAACAGCCACCGCCCAAAATAATGGTTTGCATAATTTTTCCTATTTTTATAAATATAAAATATGAGCCAAGTGTTTTTTACCTAGCAATACGTATTTAGCTTAGCAGGGCATCTGACTGCGATAAGTAACAAACAGTAATGTTATAATGGGCTTTTGCTACGTCGTGCCGCTTTCAGCTAATAATGACAAGCAAGACCATCAATTATCTCCTAATTTAAGTTCTATTATCACAAAATGAGTCGCACCATGAGTCAATCTAAGCCTGCTATTGTTAAACACGACACCCTATTTGACAAACCGTTTACCACGCCACTCGATAAAGCGGCTCGCTTCTCCTTTGATGAGCAAGTGGTGGCTTGTTTCCCTGATATGATTCGTCGCAGTGTGCCCGGTTATGGTCAGGTGCTAGCGATGCTGCCTATATTTGCCCGACGCCATTGTAAGTATCGTCAACAGAGCGATAGTGGACAGCGCGTCAGTCGAGTGTATGATTTGGGCTGTTCACTTGGTGCAGCAAGCATGACGTTGGCGGGTGAGTTTGAGCCGCAAGACTTGCAGATTAAAGCGATTGATATCTCACCAGCGATGACGACCGAAGCGACCACGCTACTGAGTGACAATTATCCTGCGCATGACATCGAAGTGATTACCGCTGATATTCGCGATGTGGAACTTGAACCCTGCGATATGGTGATTTTGAACTTAACCTTACAATTTTTACCCGCCGCCGATAGAGTCGCAATATTAGAGAAAATTTATGCAGCGTTAAGTGAAGGCGGGATGCTGGTATTAACTGAAAAAACCCATGCTTTTGATGAGCAATATGATGCGTGGTTGGTTGAGCGTTATTATGATTTTAAACGTGCCAATGGTTATAGCGAGATGGAAATCAGCGGCAAACGTAATGCACTAGAGAACGTGCTTATTACTGATACCTTAGACGAGCATCATGTACGGTTAGATCAAGTTGGCTTTAAACGTCATCTCACGTGGTTTCAGTTTTTAAACTTCGTCTCTATTGTGGCGTTTAAATAATCCTTATTTTTAACACAGTTTTTTTGATCAATACGGTAATCTGCTTTTATGCTTAACGACACTATCACCCACGCCGAACGCGCATTATATTTAACCTTGTTGGAGTTAGCACAGCAGCAGCCGAGTGCTTATGAATGGCTTACGCGCTTGCCAACATGGTTAAATGATATCAAGGACAAAGCCAACTACGCGCATGCACCTGCTTATCAAGCGTCAGTCGCTCGTTTGCCAGAATTAACCGTCAATAATGTCGATCTGAACAGTGATGTCCTGACGATTGAGGCAAATCTTAGTGAGTCTCAGCGCAAACAAACAATGGCACTATTAAAGCAGCTGATGCCATGGCGCAAAGGGCCTTTTCAAATTGGTGGTCAGCTCGAAAATCAAATTGATAGTGGTCAGAATGAAGACCAACAAGCCGCGCCAATATTGATTGATACCGAATGGCACAGTGATTGGAAGTGGCAACGGGTCACACCGCATTTGGGTAATTTAAAAGGTCGTCGCGTATTGGATGTGGGCGGTGGCTCTGGCTATCACGGCTGGCGTATGGCTGGCGCTGGCGCGGATACGGTCATTATCATTGATCCGTCTTGCTTGTTTTATCATCAGTTTATGGCGATTCGTCATTTTGTCGGGGCTGCTGATAGCTATAAAACGCATTATATCCCCGTACCACTTGAAGCATTGCCCGAGCATAGCCAATTATTTGACACCGTATTTAGTATGGGTGTGCTCTATCATCGCCAATCGCCGTTTGAGCATTTACAACAGCTTAAAGGGCAGTTGGTCAAAGGCGGTGAATTGGTGCTTGAAACCTTGGTTATCGAAGGTGATGCCAATACCGTACTGGTGCCACATGACCGCTATGCCCAGATGAATAATGTGTATTTTTTACCATCAGTCGCGGCATTGACAGGCTGGCTAGAAAAAGCAGGATTCTCAGAGGTACGTTGTGTCGATGTGGCAACGACTTATATCGATGAGCAGCGTAAAACGGAATGGATGACTTATCATTCGCTGGCCGACTTCTTAGATCCTAATGATGCTAGCAAAACGCTTGAAGGCTATCCTGCGCCGATGCGTGCGACTTTGATTGCAAAAAAGTAGCGCGTGGGTACTGTATCACTCATAGGGAATATGGACAGTGAAAAAATTAACGATTTTGCTCAGCGCTATGATAGGCTTGCTGCCATTGACGTCCATATCAGCTCATGCTGCCTATGGTACGCCATTTGAAGGGTGGGGCTTTGTGCAGGATGATTGGCAAGTGGTTTGTGATAATACATTGACTTGTCGCGCAGCAGGTTATGCAGATGAGAGTATGTTCGATACGCCAGCTTCTATTTTATTAACTGTCATACCAAAAAAAGCCTTGCCGATTGCCCAAATTCAGTTTTTATCAGAAACCTCAGACAAAACCTACCATAGTGCTGAACTGTGGTTAAATGGCAAAAACCAAGGCGTGCTACAACCAGATGCTGATGGTTCTGCGTACGACTTAACCGCCAAGCAAACGCAACACCTTATTAACCATGCGCGTCAAAATACTAGGATAGAGATAAGAGTAGGTAGTGATCGCTGGACAATTAGTGACAAAGGTATGGGTGCGGTATTGCTCAAACTTGATGAGGTGCAAGGCAGAGTAGGCAAGCCAATAGCATTGGTGAGTAAAAACCACACAAGTAAGCAAACACCGAAATCCGCTAAGCCAAAGCCAATCATCAAAAAGGCATTCTCGTATTCAGAAAAAGACAATAAGAAACTATCTGCATCAAAACAGGCGTACTTTCAGGTCAATATAAACCAGTGGGTAAATATTGATGATGAGCAGTTAATGGGCTCAGATGAGGTGATGGGAGACTGTGAACTTGTAAATTCCAAAAGTGAAGCTTCTATAAACTTTGCAAAATATGCTAGCAACAGTGCTAGTTGGGATTTTACCCCTATTGATGATAATCATACGCTTGCCAGTCATCTTTGTTGGCAAGGTGCCTATAATGAAAGCTATGGATATTGGCTTATAGACAACGCAAACCCTCATAGTTCGCAGCTAATCACCACCGCAGGCAATGACTATTCTGATGGCGAGATTTGGGCAACACATAAAGATCGAGGCTTGGGTGATTGCTGGAATCATGCGATATGGGTTTGGAATGGTCAAACATTTGCCAAATCAGAAGATTCCAGCTCAGGAATGTGTCGCGGTTTTGCTGGTGGTGCGTGGGATTTACCAACTTACGTGAGTGAAGTCGTAAAAAATGATAGCAAGGCTCAGTGAGTGATATTTTGGTAGGAATGATTGACACACTGTAAAGTGAAGCCGTCATGAGCCATGTATTTTTTAATTGATTATTTAACCGCTTATTTATCAGTGATAGGCGAGTTATTTATCACCTATCATTGACAGTGAGGACACGGCCTAGTCATATAAAAATTATATCAACCACCTTTTAAAAGCGACTTCCAACAATAGCTTGAGTAAGAAGCCCACAAACCCTGCGCCTAGTGCTAAGAAAATCCAAAATGTACCCGCGCGCCCAGCTTGAGATTCTTTAGAGATGTCCCACATAATAAAAAATAAGAAGGCGATGAATATGGGTAGTAAAACATACAATCCCCAACTGGTAACCGTACTGGCAGCAATAGCAAACATGGCATAATCCTATAAAGTAGTAACGCCGTCTTTATTTATTTCTATTATGGATCTTTTGATAATAATTGCCTTCAAAATGAAGTATTACCATTCATGATATAAGCAGTAATCCATAAAATAAGTCAGAAAAAAGTAGGCAGCAATACAAACCGTTATTATAACGCGGAAGCGAGCAGGTATAAACTGCTGCTAAGTAGGAGACAACAGTAACGCTACAATTTGCAGGGCTGACTGATCGGTGACAGCGCTAAATCCTGATCTATTTAAAATATTTTAATCTGACTTATCGTGAATGAAAGCACAGGCAACGCGTCTGTTAGGGCGTGTCTTCAAATAAATCGATTAACCTCTAAATGGGCTAAAAATGGCTAAATTTTGCCAAACATCGTCAAATAGCTTACCAATATCTCGATATTATTTGCGCTATTTTCCTTACTTTACAGCAATTTATCTCCTTTTTATCACCATTTTTAAAATGAGGGCACGCCCTAGTCACCTAAATTATCAGTGTTAACTGTCATAACCGTAAGATTTTAGTGCTAATTTTGGTGCAAATGGTGCAATGCAGGGCAAAGATTGTTATATTTACAGGTTACTTATCTTTTTTGTATTATTTTATCCCCTGCAATGTCGGTCGCTATTATAATAGGCAGTTATTGGCTGCTCGCATTCGCCACATTTTTATACCGTTTTTGTTGTTTATTTAATTGAGTTCAAATCCTTATGTCACAAGCCCAAATTGATACACTTGCATCACTATTTAACGATGCGATTCAAACCCTACAAGCAGATGGCACGTTACCAAGCGATTGGCAAAATAATAGCCAAATCACCCGTACTAAAGACTTAAGCCATGGTGATTTCGCCAGTAATATCGCGCTGACAGCGGCCAAAGCTGCCAAGGTCAATCCACGACAGCTTGCCGAAAAAATCGTCAATGCGCTGCCTGAAAACCAAGACATTCGCCAAGTGGAAATCGCAGGTCCAGGCTTTATTAACGTGTTCTTAAATGCGGAAGCCAAATTTGCGGTATTAGATGATATCTTTGCCTTGCAAGATCGCTTTGGTTTAAGCGATCAGTTTGACGGGCAAAAAATTCAGGTTGAGTTTGTCTCTGCCAATCCAACGTCAAGTTTGCACGTTGGGCACGGTCGCGGTGCAGCGTTCGGTATGAGCGTGGCAAACCTGCTGGAAGCGATTGGTTATGACGTCACGCGTGAATATTATGTCAATGACGCCGGTCGTCAAATGGATATCTTGGCGACCAGTACCTATTTGCGTTATCTGGAAATCAATGGCGAGCAAATAATCTTCCCAGTCAATGGTTATCAAGGTGATTATGTCAGTGACATCGCCCAAACGTTAAAAGCGCAACATGGTGATCATTACGTTCATAGCTTTGCAGCAATCGCCAAAGATGTGCCAGCAGATGCTGAGTTTGAGATTAATGCGGACGGCGAAAAAACACTGCTATCAGGTGACAAAGAAGCGCATATTGATGGCCTAATTGCCAACAGTAAAGCCTTGCTTGGTGAGGGCTATGAGCTGTTTTTAAATGCGGCATTGAGCAGTATTTTAGCCGATATCAAAGATGACTTAAATGACTTTGGTGTGCGCTACGAGTGCTGGTTTAGCGAACGGTCTATTGATAGCGAGATTGAGCCAGTCTTGCAAACCTTAGATGAAAAAGGCTACCTATACGAAAAAGACGGTAATATTTGGTTCAAATCAACCGATTTTGGTGATGAAAAAGACCGTGTTGTGCGCCGTGCCAATGGTCAATCTACTTATTTTGCTTCTGATATTGCGTATCACAAAAACAAATTTGATCGTGGTTTTGATAAAGTGGTCAATGTTTGGGGTGCCGATCACCATGGTTATGTACCACGCGTAAAAGCCGCTTTATTGGCGCTTGGTATTGATGCTGAGCGTTTAGATGTGGTGCTTGTGCAATTTGTTGCACTATGGCGTGGTAGTGAAAAAGTGCAAATGTCCTCGCGTTCAGGTCAATTTGTCACCCTGCGTGATTTACGTACCGAAGTTGGTAACGACGCCGCGCGTTTTTATTATGTCGCCCGTAAGCCTGAAGTGCATATTGATTTTGATTTGGAGCTGGCTAAATCACAAAGCAAAGACAATCAAGTGTATTACATTCAATACGCGCATGCCCGTGTTTGTCGAGTGTTAGAAAAGCTACAAAACAGTGGTCTTGTGGTAGACGATGCGATTGGTTTAGAACATCAAGACTTACTTAGCGCACCAAACGAAGACGAGCTGATTAAATTATTAGCAGGATATCCAGCGACATTATTACGCGCTGCGACGGGTTATGAGCCACATGTCTTGACCAACTATCTTAAAGAGTTGGCAGCGCTATTTCATGGTTGGTATGACAGCAATCGCATTTTGCCAGTGAGTTTGACGTCAGGTGAGACACCAAGCTCGGATGAGATGGAATTGATGCAAGCCCGTTTGCGTCTGTCTAAAGCCGTACGTCAAGTATTGGCCAATGGTCTTAGTTTGTTAGGGTTGTCGGCACCATCTAGCATGTAGTTTTTTTCTAGTATATAGTAACTTTCTAACATGTAGTATGAGTATAGATGACTGCCAGCCATAATTTGATGATAGTTAGATTCAGTAGGGAGAACCAGATCCATGCTAGCCAAAAAACCTAAAGGTGCGACTGAAAAACGCAAAACAAGTAGCGTATCAGGCTTATTGTGGATGTTTGTCGGGGCTGTATTGACCCTTATGATAGGGGTGTTTATATACTTGTCACCATTATTTGATTTCAGTCCCGCTGACAGCACCGCTGGTAATGATCCTGATCGTCAGGTACAGCCACGTGTCGACACTGATACTGATAATGGTGATTATGAGTTCTATGATATTTTGCCCAATCAAGAGATGGCGACTATTCCTGATGAAGATATTGCTGAGACAGGCAATGATCGCATAGGGGATATCAGTGCCTTTGAGCCTGATGTGGTGGTGACTCAACCTGAAGATGGCTCAGCCAGTCGCAATGATGATACTGGTAACTTTGGTATCTCTGAAAATACGGTTATTGCGCCCAGTCGTGGTAATAACGCTGCTACCAGTAATAGCGGCGATGACATTGTGATCGTTGAAGAAGACGCGACCTATGATGGATCGACGCCTGCTAGTAGCAATAATACGTCCACCAATAATGCAGGCGCAGGTACTGCTAGCGTTCAGGCTGCAAAACCTGCGGCAACTTACATTTTGCAGATCAACAGCTTCGGTGATGCGGATGAAGCAGATCGCCGCCGTGCTCAAGTGTTGATGGCAGGTGTAGACGCTCGCGTGGTCAAGAATACGACGGGTAATGGTTTGCCAATCTATCAAGTTATTTCTCGCCCGATGAATAACCGCCAAGCAGTAACCACTGCTCAGCAGCGCCTACAGAATAATGGTATTGACTCCATCATCGTTGAACAGCGTCGTTAAGTTGCGCTGTTTAATGACAGTTATAGTTCTTTATGAATAATAAAAAAAGCGTCGCAATGACGTTTTTTTTATCTCTGATTTTTAGCAAAGTTATTTTTCTGTTGGTTTATTACCTTTCATCAAAAATTTTATAAAGAGCATGGCTATGACTGTCTCTCATTTAGCAACACCGCCTACTGGCTTCATTAAAGCATTTTTCCAAAAGTATTTTATTGATGCGTTTACTGGCATGGCTTTAGGGCTATTTGTCACATTGATTGCTGGTCTAATCATCTCGCAAATCGGTGGCTGGTTAGATTTGCCCGCATTGGTTGCGGTGGGCAAGCTTGCCTCAGTACTAATGGGTGCGGGTATCGGAGTAGGGATCGCCTATTACCTTAAAGCACCGACGCTCGTCATGCTCAGCTGCTTGGTGGCGGGTATGCTTGGCGCACACTCTGAAGCATTAATAGCAGGGACGTTATTTACGCCCCAAGTAGGTGGACCTGCGACCTTTGCCGCGTTACCGGGCAATCCGATAGGGGCGTATTTGACCTCGGTATTTGCTTATCGTGCTGGTACTTGGGTTGCTGGCAAAACCAAGCTTGATATTCTATTGGTTCCTTTATTGGTATGCGCGGTAGCATTAGCAGTTTGCGCACTATTGAATCCACCTATCGTCGCTACGGTCGCTGCCATTGGTCAAGGTATTCAAGCGGCCACTGAGTTACAGCCTCTGTTAATGGGTATTGTGATTGCAGTGGTGGTGGGTATTTTATTGACATTGCCAACGTCCAGCGCTGCTATTTGTATCGCAATTGGGCTTGGCGGCGTAGCAGGCGGGGCAGCAGTGGTAGGCTGTGCAGCACACATGATTGGCTTTGCCGTTGCAAGCTTTAAAGACAACGGCATCAGTGGCGTGATATCTCAAGGTCTGGGTACCAGTATGCTACAGATTCCTAATGTGTTAAAAAAACCGCTGGTGTTGTTGCCTGCTGTGATTGCCAGCGCCATCGTTGGTCCTATTGCGACAGTAGGTTTTGGACTGGCATGTACGGCAACGGGTGCGGGTATGGGTACCGCCGGATTGGTCGGCGTATTTGGAGTGATTGAAGCGTCACAAGACATCATGAGTACGGGTCAATTATGGACAGCGATTATCCTGTTGATGTTTGTATTACCTGCCCTAATTGCAGGGGTGGTCGCTCATGTGATGCGCCGCATGGGCTGGCTAGTTGATGGTGATATGAAATTGCCTTAAATTAAAGATAAAGGACGCAAATTGTCCTAACTATCAATAATAAAAAAGCCCAGCTATTTAAGTAGTTGGGCTTTTTATGGTAACTTTTAAAGGTGCTTAAAACTAGCGGCGTACATCTTTAGGGGCATCACCATTGGGCCAGTCTTTGTCTTTGTTGGCTTTGATAGGTCGCGGCAGATGGGTAAAGTAAGCGGCAATATCGACCGCTTCTTGGTCACTAAGCGAGTTACCTTGACCAAATGGCATTTTGCCTTTGATAAAGGCCGCTGCTGTATAAGTTCGTGCCATACCTGCGCCATCGTTAAAGGACTTGTCTCCGGCTACTGCTGGATAGATATAAGTGCCATCGTCGTTATATTGACCTTCGCCATTTTCACCATGGCAAACGCTACATTTTTCAGCAAACAGCTTTTTGCCATTGTCCGTATTTGGCTCTAAAGTTTTGTCTACCTTAACAAAACCGCGACCTTCAGGCGAGACACCATAAGGCAAACCCTGTGATAACCAGCTCATATAAGACACCATCGCATTCATATCATCTGAACCTAGGTCAAGCGCTTTGCCATTCATTGAGCGTTCAAAACAGCCATTGATGCGCTCTTGTATTGAATTCACGCGACCAGCACGTGAACGATAAATAGGATAAATGCCCGGCATGCCATTCCAAGGCGCCGCGTAGGCCTCTGAGCCATTACCCAAGTGACAGCTGGTACAGTTCAACTGGTTGCCGACATTGTCAGGCATCTCTCTATAAGTATGATTGGCGATTTGTAAGCCGCGACGTACTGCTGCGCCAAACTCATCATCTGGAATAGTGGATTCATCTGGCATGCTAACGCTCAGTTTGGCGCTTGGATTTGCAGCCATCTCGTCTTTAATTTCTGAGGCACGTGCCTCAAGTGACTTAACGCGGGCTAATGCTTCAGCTTCTGCGACACGGTCGACAGCCTTGGTATCTGATTCACTACAGCCTGACAGGCTAACTGCACCAATAGCAAAGATAGCAGCCAGTAGAACGGAGGAAGAGGGTTTGACCTTTAAAAGTATTTTCATTGGAATATCCTTATTATCAAAAATAATATGTAATAATATATTTT
>NZ_CAJHAZ010000022.1 GCF_904846525.1 Psychrobacter sp. 1044
TAGAGAGCCCTGTTTGAAATAGTCTCTTTATTTTAAAGCCTTTATACTTACTTTTACAGATTAGGGACACGCCCTAAATTTGCTAAAAAAGTATCACTGCTTTCCTAGTATAGCGCAAAGGCAATATAAGTTTGGTAGCAAGGCGTTACTATGCGTAGACAATCGTTAAAGCAAAAATGCCCCACCTTTAAACTGATAGGTTGCTGTTATTTTGAATCAGCTATACAGACACTGAGTAAGGCGTGTAATAAAGTCTTAGCATCAGATGGTAATATATTGGGCTTAGCGATGTATTGTTGCACTTGTCGGTAGACGTCATTTGCGAATGTACTATTGCTTGTATCAAAGTCAGCAAACAAATTATCTTGTGACACCTCAAATGACCGTTCGCAAGCGAGAGTAAATAAACACTCTAATGCTTGAGGCTTAATCTCTACACGTTCAAATGCTTGCTGCTGAGCGGCAGTACGCCCATCTGGTGCGTACCAGTAGCCAAAGTCAGGCAAACGTCTACGAGCCTCTCCAGCCACACACCAATGGCTTAATTCATGCAACGCACTAGCAAAAAATCCATGAGCGAATTCAATTTTTGCGGGGTCGTTATTTTGTGCCGGAAAGTACTCTGGTTCTCCTTGTCCACGAACCAATGTAACGTTTTGATGAGCGAATAAATTATTGAATAATTGGATGAGCCAATCAGTAGATGCTTGCTCGTATTTATTAACCAATGATGGAGTGCTATCTAAGCCTTTGATAGTAGCTAACCTTTCTAACCTTTGCCATTCACTTTTTACATCCTCTAAGCACTGATTGTTTTTAAGGTTCCACGAGTCAGTGGAAGAGGTATTCACATTATTGGTTAACGTAGTGAGACGTTGCAATAGTATTTTTGCTTCAAGTGCAGAAAGTAGGTTCGAGAAGTCAGGTTTATCATTAAACACATTCATAGGTAAAACACTGGTCAAATAAAAGATAAAAAGAAGAACTATCTTTGAATATAAATAGGAGAAATAAAGAGATGAGAATAGAGTTCATATCAAATAAATTTAACATACTAGCGCTAGCGTCGCTCAATGCTTTCCGTTAGTATGGCAGGCAATATTATACACCGTTTTGATGAATGAGGTCGCGCATGTCAAGCACTCCAGAAAGTAAACCGTCAGCAGGTTATGCTGATAATAAAAAAGCGCCTTTATCTACTAGTATGCCTGAATCTATTTCTTTGGATAAATGGGCAGATACTGGTTATGAATGGACAGGAGAGGTAGAGCCAAGCGCTTTCAAACGTCTTGCTGCTACCTTAGCCACCGAGCATGAACAAGCAAACATCTCGCTTAATGCCAATCTGTATCGCCGCAATAATGTCTTACATTTGGCATTCACACTGACGGGTGAAGTTTGGTTAACCTGTCAACGTTGTCTACAGCCAGTGGCTATCGATTTGTCTGATGATTATAATATTGCGCTACTAGAAGATGAGAGCCAAGCACGTTCAATCAATGATGAACAAGACTATTTATTACTTGATGAAATTATTACTGAGCCTGCACCAGAGCTTTTATTGCCATTCAAAAAATTGGTAGAAGATGAGATATTGCTGAAGACGCCAATGTCGCCAAAACATGACGACTGTGAAATGACGGTAGAGCAATTTGGTGAGATTCCAGAAGAGGAAGAAAGCGAAAATCCTTTTGCTGCTTTAGCCTCGCTAAAAGGCAAGTTGTAATCTTATTAAGAGACAAGTCATATATCAATGTACTGCTTAATAAATTTATGATACCTTTCATCAGCTTTCTACCAAAGAGTGAGAAGCAGGGCTTTATTAATCCGCTAAACATGCGTATAATGTCCCGTTTATTGCATTCTAGCAATCTGCTACTGGCAGATAGATGCTGATCTTGCAGACTAACTATAGATTTTAGACGTAATCAACACTTTACTACGTGGCAATCTATTTAACTAATGATGCGTAAGACTTAGGTTGTTGTGGTTATATAGCCTCTGTCAGTGTCGATTAAAGCTGAATTTCAAGCTTATCCCCTTTTAAGTATAGGAGCTATATCATGGCCGTTCAAAAAAGTCGTAAAAGTCGTTCTCGTCGTGACATGCGCCGTTCACATCATCGTATGGAAATCGCTGAGATAAGCGTAGATGCTACCACTGGTGAAAAACATCGTCGTCATCACATGACTAAAGATGGTTTTTACCGTGGTCGCCAGTTGTTTAAAGTTAGTCAAGACGCTTAAATTATTGGCTATTCAATAGCTGATTGTAAAAATAATGATAGTACTGGTGACTGTCATTATTTTTGCAACGCTATTATTAGGTAATATGCTTTGAGCTGAAGAAAGCCAAGTTATTTCGCTATCATATATTATGTGGCTAGATAACTTGGCTTTTTGCTATTGGCTTTTATGGTAGGTATTTGAACAACCTTTTACCATGTGCCTTTAGAAAATATGAAAATGAACCGATATACTCTACCATTTTAATTTGAATGGTATCTTTTACTATACGTGTTTCAGTAGCATCCACTATGATAATAGTGTGCGTCAGTGTATAGTTTATCGATAATCCGTTTTTTTAGACAAATACTAAAGTAACGGCTTTATATCGCCTCTAATAATATAATAAACCCCAATTGTTTTTAGGGATATTTCCAATTAAATAAGGAATATTGGTTATGGCCTCTGTACCCGATATGGTAAAAAAGCCGCCGACACGTATTGCGGTAATTTTTCCTGGTCAAGGATCGCAAGTAGTCGGGATGACTAATGAGCTTGCTGAAATCTATCCAGAGATTCTCGATACCTTTACTGAAGCTAGCGCCGCGCTTGGTGAAGACTTATGGGCAATCTGTCAAAATGAAGAAAAACTCAATCAAACACAATATACTCAGCCAGCATTACTGACGGCCAGCATCGCCATTTGGCGTATCTTAAAACAAAAAATAACCACAGCGCCTTGTTATTTAGCGGGTCATTCTCTAGGTGAGTACAGTGCGCTTTGTGCGGCTGAAGTCATATCGCTTGCTGATGCGGTTAAATTGGTACATAAGCGCGGTCAGTTGATGCAAGAAGCCGTTGTAGGTGTCGATACTGCCATGGCAGCAGTGTTAGGGCTTGAGGACAATCGAGTAGAAAACTTGTGTGAGCAAGCGACTGAACATGTTGATGGCGCGATTGTTGGTGCAGCCAACTTTAATAGTCCAGGACAAGTGGTGATATCGGGTAATGCTGCTGGTGTGAATGCTGTTATTGATAAAGTGCAAAACACCGGCAAAAAATCTATCCCGCTAAAGGTAAGCGTACCATCACATTGCGCGCTTATGGAGCCAGCCAGTAATGCATTGGCTGAGATTCTGGCAGAAATAAAATTTGATCAAGCGACGATTCCTGTTATCCAAAATCGACATGCGCGTGTTGAGAGCAGTGCGGTCGGTATCAAGCAGGCATTAACAGAGCAATTAAGCCAACCGGTATTATGGTCAAAAACCATGCAAGAGCTGGCTGACAAACAAATTAATATTTTAATCGAATGCGGCAGTGGTAATGTATTGAGCAACTTGGCGAAGCGTCAAGCACAGCCAATTACGAGCTATCCTACTGACAAGCCCGCTCGTCTTGATAAATTAATGGAGGTGTTATCATGAGTCGTACGATTACTCTAGTGACAGGTGCTAGCCGTGGTATTGGTAAAGCCGTTGCCAAACGTTTCGCCAAAGAAGGACACTTTGTTATTGGTACAGCCACTACGGAAAAAGGTGCTGAACTGATTGATGGTTATCTCCACGATAGTGGCGGTATTGGACGTGTTTTAGACGTACGCGATACCGCACAAATTGATAAGCTGTTTGAAGAGATTGAGAGCGTCTACGGCGCAGTACAAGTCTTGGTCAATAATGCAGGTATCACCCAAGATGGTCTGCTGATGCGTATGAAAGATGACGACTGGGAAAATGTTATCGATACCAATTTGACGTCGGTATACCGTATGAGTAAACGTGCTGTGCGCGGTATGATGAAAGCACGCCGTGGTCGCATTATCAATATAACCTCTGTCGTTGCGCAAATGGGTAATGCAGGTCAGTCTAACTATGCGGCGACCAAAGCAGGCGTCGAAGGGTTCAGCCGTACGCTCGCGCGTGAAATTGGCTCACGACAAGTGACGATTAATTGCGTAGCCCCTGGTTTGATCGAAACGGATATGACGGACGAGCTTGATGAGCGCCTATTGAACTCTATGCTAGACGCTGTACCTATCAGTCGCCTTGGACAGCCAGAAGACATTGCTGCAGCCGTACATTTCTTAGCCAGCGATGAGGCCAGTTACATCACAGGCGCTGTTATTCCTGTCAATGGCGGTATGTATATGTAGGTGATAAACAAGTGTTACACAGTTATAATAAAAAACTCTGTGCACGAGTGTAAACTATAATAAAGGGTGTTATAATGACGGATACTTTTATGTCAAAGCCCTGTATTATAGCAGGGCTTTACTAGACATCAGTCAAAACGTATAACCAGCTATAAAACAAGTTACAAAGTACTCAGATAGCTGTGCTAATCTGAAGATATGATTTTATATAGAATGCTGTAGAGCCTAATGATAGGACTATGGTAATTTGTCAAAATAATAGATCAAAAAGGAGAAATCTACATGAGTAATGATACCGAGCTAAGAGTTAAAGCTGCAGTAGCTGAGCAATTGGGTATGAATGTTGACGATATCAACAATGATGCATCATTTATGGAAGACTTAGGTGCAGATTCGTTAGACCTAGTCGAATTGGTTATGTCATTTGAAAGTGACTTTGGCATTACCATTCCTGATGAAGATTCAGCAGAATTAACGACTGTTCAAAAAGCGATTGATTATGTACAAGCGCAGCTATAATTAGCTAGTGGCTTAGCGAGTTATTTTAGCCGCCTATCTGTAGAGATAGGCGGTTTTTTTATGTTATTAATTTGCCATGGCGATATGTAGTTATGTGACTAATCAATACGTTAACATAAACTACGCCAAATCAACATTATTCAACATACTATTACTATCTACCTCACCTATCTTTGTCTATACTCATAATGGTAAGCAGTAACAAAGTGTAGTTATATATAAAGTGTGGTTATATATGAAAGTATATGCCATTAAAAAAATAATGATGAATAATAAATAACAATATTTAAAGGAGTATGTAAATGGGTATGTTCAGTTTTGCAAAAGATATCGGTGATAAAATTTTCAATCGTGATGACGCCAAACACGATGCCAAGTCAGAAACAAAAGCAGACGCCAATACGCCAGTACAGAGCAGCGAGCCTTCTGCGCAATCAGTTGCCAATATTTTACTTCGTCGTATTCAGCAGCAGAATCTGAATATTAGTGATTTGAAAATCAAGTATAACGGCTCAACAGATACTGCAGAAATCAGCGGTAAAGCTAAAACGCAAGCAGACCGCGAAAAAGCGATTATCGCCATTGGTAATGTACAAAACGTGGCTAAGGTAATCGATAATATTGATATCGAAGAAGATGCGCCTGAGTCAACGATGTATACAGTGAAATCTGGTGATAGCTTGTCTAAGATCGCAAAAGAGGTTTATGGTTCAGCGGATGATTATATGAAAATCTTCGAAGCCAATAAGCCGATGCTATCTAGCCCTGATAAGATTTATCCTGGTCAAGTACTGCGTATTCCTAAGCCATAATAGGCTTTTGAACTGTCAAAAATATGTGTGAGTAAAAAATGCCTCTTATTTTATTAAGAGGCATTTTTTTGGCATATAGAAATATAAACTTAAGATTTAGAGATTTTTTAACTTCTCGTACTGTTCTGCTATGGCCCAATTGATATGTACATCGAGCATTTCGTTATGTACGCCCAACTTTGATTGTAACTGAGTAATGGTTTCTTCATTACTATTAGCATTTCCAAGACCAATCGCGATATTACGCAAAAAGTTCACATAGCCTGTGCGTCTGAGCGGGCTACCTTCAGTTTTTTTCATAAATTCAGCTTCTTGCCATTGCCACAGCTCAAGCAGACTGCTGCTATCAAGGTTATGCCGTGGTGCGAAGTCCTCTACAGGTGTCAGATTGGCGTAGCGATTCCAAGGGCAGATAAGTTGACAGTCGTCACAACCGAAGATGCGATTACCAATCGCGCGGCGGTATTTTATATCAATAATACCGTCGTGCTCGATAGTGAGGTAGGAGATACAAGCTGCAGCATTGAGCTCATAGGGCGCGACAATCGCTTGAGTGGGACAGATGTCGATACAAGCGCTACAACTGCCGCAATGCTCTTTGACAGGTTTGTCATCAGGTAATTCGAGGCTAATAAATAGCTCACCCAATACAAAAAATGAACCCGCTTGCTTGTTGATTAATAACGTATGCTTTCCTGTCCAGCCAAGACCAGCAGCATCGGCAATGGGTCGCTCGAAAATAGGAGCAGAGTCGCTAAAAGGCCTAAAAATAAAATCTTGTTCTGAACCTATATTGAGGTGTTGCCACTCAGGAAGCATGGCTTCTATCTTTAGTGCCAATTGTTTCAAACGACTGCGCATCGTTTTATGATAGTCGCGTCCTCTGGCATAACGAGCGATGATACCCTGATTGGGGTAGTCATTGTCAGTGACCGTACGTGGGGTTGGTGCTTGAGTCAGATAGTCCATACGGACACTGATGATGGTTTTTGCCCCTTCTACCAGTTGGTCAGGATTTGCCCGCAGTTCATGGTTGTTATGCATAAACTGCAGTTGCCCCTCATAACCTTTTTCGAGCCATTGTTGCAATTGTACAATCTGCTTAGCAAATAAAGGATGATGCACCGATAAAAAACCGCAGTCGGCAAACCCTAAAGCCTGTGCTTGGTCTTTAATCCATTGTTTGACATCTGCTGTGGTGGTAAATATTGGGCTATTATTCACATTAATTTTTTTTTCGGACGCAGGCTTAGGTTCAGAATAGGTTTGCTTAGTTGATTTCTGCTGGGTTGAAGAGATAGGCAAGTTTACTTTGGGAAGATTATTCATGTGTGACAGTAGGTAATAGAGTGAATACCGATATAATAAGCCAGTGAGCTAAGAGCGCAAGTATAAAAGCAAATAATTTCACATTCATATTGATACATACGTTGATGTAAGCGTTTGCTAAGCTGGTGCTAAATGATAGTAATCATATCTCAATAAAATAAAAATCAGCAAAAAATACTCAAGGATTAGCTATGAAAAATCAGACCAATTTATCACCTATAAAAAGTACAAAACCTATCCCGTTATATAGCAGTGAACAACTCTATGCGATGGAGCAAGCATGGTTTGTCGAAGGGCATGATAGTTTTGGGTTGATGAAACAAGCAGCCTGGCAAATGGCGCAACACATAGAGCAATTATATGAACAAAAACAATTAAACATATATTCATCAGCCACTACTTATGAGCCTCGTTGTCATATGCGTCAGCATCGAGTGAGCATTTGGGTTGGAAAGGGTAATAATGGTGGCGACGGTTGGCTCATTGCCCATTATTTACAGCAAATGGGTTGGCAGGTACAAGTGGTAACAGTGGGTTTTGAGAGTGATGATTTTGATACCAGTAACACAACAGCATTTCCCGACGCACAAAAAGCCCTAAAAGAGGCAATATTGGCTAATTGCCCTTATCAACGCTTTGAAAATAGTGCTTGTGATCTAGAAGAAGGAATAGATGGTAATCTGCAAGCCGATGTTTATATTGATGCGCTGTTTGGTATTGGACTGGATCGTGCACCTACAGGTATTTATAAAACGGCCATTAGCACTTTTAATGAGTTATCTGAACGAAATAATACCTTAGTAATTGCTGTTGATATTCCAAGTGGTTTGGTGGCTTCGACTGGTGAGGTATTTGAACATGTGGCTATACAAGCTGATATAACGCTATGTTTAATTGCACGGAAATTCGGTTTGCATACCAAAGATGGTATGGATTGTAGCGGAAAGGTAATTGATATACCGCTGATACCTTATCCAATAAATGATAAAAGGTTCATGCCAGTAGCAACACTGATTACTACTGCATATGGTCTAAGTCCTCGCCGTCAAAATAGCTACAAAGGTAGCTATGGTCATATACTTGTTATTGGCGGTAATCGTATCGATGGCTCACAAGGTATGGGCGGCGCTGCGATACTGTCTGCTTCGAGCTCGATGGCGGCAGGAGCGGGTAAAATTACAGTTGCTTGCCATGAGGCTTTTCATAGCGCCCTATTAACTTCGTTACCAGATGCAATGACGATTAATTTGCATGATGTGGATGGAGTGCAGGAGTTAATCAAGTCAGCCACTGTGATTGCGATTGGTATGGGGCTTGGTCGTGATGAAAAAGCAAAAGTGTTATTTATAAAGTATCTACAAACTGCGATGACAGTTAAAAAGGCAATAGTGATAGATGCTGATGGACTTTATCATTTGGCATCATTGCAATTAGAGCATCATGAATTGGTCAGTCAGCTGCGAGAATATAGCGTTAATCATCAAGTTTGTTTGACACCGCACAGTGGCGAAACTGCTAGATTACTGAATAAGAGAATCAGTGAGGTGGAAAGCGATAGACTACAAGCGATAAAACAGTGCGCTACAACTTATGGTGGTGAATGGGTGCTAAAAGGCGCAGGTTCTTTGATATTAGAGCAGGGCTTAGATGAGCACCACGTTTATGTTTGTGCTGCCGGTAATGCGGGTATGGCGACGGCTGGCATGGGTGATGTGTTATCCGGTGTCATTGCTGGTCTGCTAGCACAACAAGATTTATCATCAAAAATGCAAAGCTTGCATCAAGCGGTTGTTATACATGGATTAGCAGGGGATACGCTGGTCAATCAAAGTAATAATACGTTATTAGTTGGACAGCGAGGGCTACAAGCTCAGGATATGCCAGCAGCCATTCGTCATGTGATGCAGCTATTGATTAACGTCTATAATTAGCATTAAGCCTAAGTAGTTGAGTTGCCACAATACTGATCAATTGCCTGCTGTACACGTTCACGTTTGAGCTCAATTTCACGACCGTCTAAATATTGACGCTTGCCATTTGCATCCATCTCATAAATACGTCCGCCGACATTCAAGTTGGTTAAATTATTGCGGAGTGACTGGCAACGCTGTGCATTGGCTTGTGCTTCTTGTTCTTTAATCCGTGCTTCAAGCGCTGCAACTCTTTGCTCTTCTACGCTTTGAGTACTAGTACTTTGATTGGCATCTGTTTTGCCAGCCAATTGCCCTGCATTGCTTTGTCTGCCATCACTACGAAATTCAATCAGCTCAATGTTTTTACCATTTTGCGGCGCATGTTGGCTGTATTTGACTTCACCATGTGCACCAACAGATTTATAAACTTGAATAGCATGACTGGCATTCATCGACAGCATTAGCACATACGCAGTACTCATAAGCAGTTTGGTAGCAGTATTGATTTTAAACGCATATACCATAGTAGCAATCCTCTCAAGGGGTAAAAAACAGATGTGTATATATGTGTCAATATAACATTTAAGTGTTGGAATGGTACTAAAAATGTACCAGCTTTCGATTCTAACAAATAATCCTTATGAATTTATATTATTTAATAACTAATAGTTAGGGATGGGCTTTAGAAGTTTTTCTTGACAATAGCTCACAAACCATCGAATATAATAGCAGTTGATTGGTCAGTGAGCGGCTTTTATGATATTGCCGTGGCACTTGAAAATGAGGACGATAGGTTACTTATCAGTGGCTTACGCAGTTTTCGTTTCTTTGTGACAATGATATTGCAAAGATAGTAATTATAACGATTGTTATCGATGACTTTATGTATTGTCTCCGGACTTATCTGTCTACAATGACTAAGATAAACTTATTATTTGAAATGCGCTAAGCGTGACTCTAGCGGTTGTATTAAACATGGAAAAATATTCAGCAATTCAATCTTTTTAATAAGCCTGTCGTAAAATCTAACCATTTTACAAATTAGTATTGGCTGTGAAAGTGATTTAAATTGTGAATATCACTGCCTCTGTATAAATCAATCTGTTGTAAATGCTATCTGCTATTTATCAATAATAAGCTTCTTTTATAGATGCACGCGCATCTTGTCACTGTACATCGATAGACTCCTGCCATAAAACTGACCCTACATATATTGCTGTGTTTGAGTAGCCTGCTGTCTTATAAAACAGCGTTACTTAGAGATAGTGGGCACACATTCTTGATATGGATAAGGATTTGCAGCCATTTCTATAAGATGAACCATCTTGTGTAAATAGCGTGGTTCTCTCTTATAAATGAACGCCAATTCTTGACAAAAAAAAGGTGATGACAGTGACGCAAACCACGCAAAGTCCGAATATGACGGGACATACCCAAACGGGGAATGCCGCCAAAAATTTTGAAGAAAAGCAACAACGCCTCGCTGAGGGTAGTGAGCAACCTATAATGCTATCTGGTGCTGAGATGTTGGTGCAATCACTGACTGATGAGGGCGTCAAATATATTTTTGGCTATCCAGGTGGTGCGGTTCTTCATATCTATGATGCTTTGTTTCAACAAGAGAATATCGAGCATATTTTAGTACGTCATGAGCAAGCAGCCGGTCACATGGCAGATGCTTATTCGCGAGTCACAGGGCAGACAGGTGTAGTATTAGCGACGTCAGGTCCGGGTGCTACTAATACCGTAACGGCTATCGCAACAGCGTTTATGGATTCTGTGCCGATGGTGGTCATCGCAGGTCAGGTACCTAGCAGCCTAATTGGGGAAGATGCCTTCCAAGAAACAGATATGGTCGGTGTATCACGTCCTATCGTGAAGCATAGCTTTCAAGTGCGCCACGCTAGCGAAATTCCAATGATTGTCAAAAAAGCCTTTTATATTGCTCAGTCTGGACGCCCAGGTCCTGTAGTGATTGATGTACCAAAAGATATGACCGCGCCAAGTGAAAAGTTTGCTTACGCTTATCCAGAAGAAGTGTTTATACGTTCGTATCAGCCGTCATTAAAAGGCCATAGTGGTCAGATTAAAAAAGCGGTTGAAACACTGCTTGCTGCAAAGCGTCCGATTATTTACTCTGGTGGCGGTGTTGTTTTAGGCAATGCTCATAAAGAGCTTACTAATCTTGCGCACCGTTTAAATTTACCAGTAACCAATACCTTAATGGGCTTGGGTGCGTTCCCTGGTTCTGATAGTCAGTTCTTGGGTATGCTCGGTATGCATGGCACGTACGAAGCCAATATGACCATGCATCATGCCGACGTCATCTTGGCAGTTGGTGCACGTTTTGATGACCGTGTCACTAATAATGTCAAAAAATTCTGTCCGAATGCGACGATTATTCATATTGATATTGATCCTACCTCTATTTCAAAAACGATTAATGCGCATATTCCGATCGTGGGCGATGTCAAATCTGTCCTGACCGATATCATAGAAATTGTTGGTGATGATAAAGAGCTAGACCAACCAGCATTGTTGGATTGGTGGTCACAGATTAATGAGTGGCGTAAGCGTCATGGCCTGCGTTATGACACCAGCACTGATAACGGCATTAAGCCTCAAGCGGTCGTACAAGCCTTAGATAAAGTGACGAATAGTAACGCTATTATCACGAGTGATGTCGGTCAGCATCAGATGTTTGCAGCGCTTTATTATACCTATAATGAGCCGCGCCAATGGCTAAACTCAGGTGGTTTAGGGACGATGGGTGTTGGCTTGCCGTATGCGATGGCAGCCAAACTTGCTAACCCTGAGCGTGATGTGGTTTGTATCACGGGTGAAGGCTCTATTCAGATGAATATTCAAGAGCTCTCAACCTGCTTACAATATAATTTGCCAGTTAAAATCTTAAATCTAAATAACGCCCAATTAGGCATGGTGAAGCAGTGGCAAGATATGCTGTATGAAGGTCGTCATGCCCATTCTTATATGAATTCACTACCAGACTTTGTCAAACTCGCTGAAAGCTATGGTCACGTCGGCATCAAGATTACTGATCCTGCGACCATGGAAGCCCAGTTGGCGGAAGCCATGGCAATAACAGATAGATTGGTATTTATTGACGTTTATGTCGATCGTAACGAGCATGTATATCCGATGCAAATCGCTGGGCAAGCAATGCGTGATATGTGGTTAACAAAAGGGGAGCGTACCTAATGCAACAACAACATCTGATTTCGGTATTGATGGAAAACGAAGCGGGTTCGTTGTCGCGAGTGGTCGGTTTGTTCTCTCAACGTGGCTACAACATTGAAACTTTGAACGTTGCGCCAACAGACGACTCGAGTATTTCTCGCTTAACATTGACCACTATTACGTCACCTGAAAAAATAGAACAAATCACCAAGCAATTGCATAAATTGATTGAAGTGGTTAAAGTGCTTAATCTATCAGATACCGTACACGTCGAACGTGAGTTGATGCTCATAAAAGTACGGGCAACGGGCGGCGTACGTGAAGAGATTAAACGCAGTGCCGATATTTTCCGTGCACAAATCGTTGATGTGAACGCCAATCTATATACCATTCAAATCGTCGGTGACAAAGCCAAACTTGACGGCTTTATTGATGTGATTGGTCGTGAACGTATTATGGAAGTGGTGCGTTCGGGTGTGATTGGTATTGCACGCGGCGAAAAAACGCTCAGTTTATAATGGGCGGTTACTGTACCTATTTAGGTCAAATTATTTATTCAAACATTAACATAGCGCTTATCTCACCCATCACTTCGATAAGGTGATTATAATTTAAGTGTTTATTTATCCATGGCAAGCCATGATTTAGGAAAAGGACTCTGTTTATGAACGTTTATTATGATAAAGATTGTGATCTATCAATCATCCAAGGTAAAAAAGTTGCCATCATTGGTTATGGTTCACAAGGCCATGCACATGCGCTTAACCTACAAGATTCAGACGTTGATGTGACCGTTGGTCTACGTGCTAACTCTGGCTCATGGAAAAAAGCGGAAAACGCAGGTCTGAAAGTAGCTGAAGTAGAAGAAGCGGTAAAAGCCGCTGATGTCATCATGATTTTGACGCCTGATGAGTTCCAAAAAGAGCTTTATAACGACGTGATTGAGCCTAACATCAAAGAGGGCGCGACCCTAGCCTTTGCTCATGGTTTTGCGATTCATTATAACCAAGTCGTACCACGTAGTGATCTTGATGTCATTATGGTTGCACCAAAAGCACCAGGTCATACGGTACGTTCAGAGTTTGCAAAAGGCGGCGGTATCCCTGATCTTATCGCTATCTATCAAGATGCCTCAGGTCAAGCCAAACAATTGGCATTGTCATATGCTGCTGGCGTTGGTGGTGGTCGTTCAGGTATCATCGAAACAACGTTCAAAGACGAAACTGAAACCGACCTATTTGGTGAGCAAGCGGTACTTTGCGGCGGTGCAGTAGAGCTGGTGAAAATGGGCTTTGAAACCCTAACTGAAGCTGGCTATGCCCCAGAAATGGCTTACTTTGAGTGCTTACATGAGCTTAAGCTTATCGTAGACCTCATGTATGAAGGCGGTATCGCTGACATGAACTATTCAATCAGTAACAACGCTGAATATGGCGAATACGTAACTGGTCCTGAAGTCATCAATGAGCAATCACGTGAAGCCATGCGTAATGCCCTAAAACGCATTCAGTCTGGTGAGTACGCGAAGATGTTTATCTCTGAAGGCGCAACCAACTATCCATCAATGACTGCTCGTCGTCGTAACAATGCAGAGCATCAAATCGAAATCACTGGCGCTAAGCTACGTGGCATGATGCCTTGGATCGGTGGTAACAAAATCATCGATAAAGAAAAAAACTAATTCAGTATTAGGCTATTAAGAGATTAATCGCTGATATAAAACTAAGAGCCCATGCTATTAATTAATAGTGTGGGCTTTTAGTTTGCACTACTTTAGTGAAATTTTAACCACAATCGCTTTGGTGTTGGTTGAAAACGACCAATCGATGCCTCATATATCTAGCCTTCATTGAATTTTTTGAATATTCTTAGTGCAACCAATTGCTGGTTAATTATCAAGACGATTGAGTTGCGCGTTCTTACTTTTTTATAGATTATAGGTTGTGTGTTGTGCAAATATCTTATCCAGACTGGCTAACGCCGCAATTCGTATATATTACTCTTAGCGCTGTGGTAGCTGTTTTAATATGGATAGAAGGGGAGATGCTCAAAAAAACCGATGGCAAATTGCCGAAGTCTAAGTTTTTTCAAATCAGCTCACTCTTGGATACTTTGTGGTTCTTTATTTCCGTTGTCATATTATATGTGATTGATTTGACGCCACTAGCCATTACAGTACCTGCTGCTTATGGCATCTATACTACCTTTGGATGGATATACGGGACGCGTTTACTAAAACGTAAAGGTATTCCTGATTCTCCTAAAGACTTGGTGATACCTGCTAAATACATCGCCTATAGTCAGTCATTTTCGCTGATATTTTTTGCGCTTTGTTTGTTAGTATTAAGTTCACCGTGGCTACCGATATCTCAATGAAGCATATGCTGACTTATCACCTATTTATTATTTGAGATAATGCTGTCACCAACTTAAATGACACCTTTACGTTAGAATGATAGATAGTAAATGATATAAAATATCTTTCTTATCAATGTATTAGATAGTATTTAATTGGCTTTCGTGACTTTTCAAAACGGATTATCGTTATTTACAAAAATCATCAATTTAACCTGTTGCGATTATAAAAAGCTGCTATAATCAGGCTGTACTCAAAAGATTTTAGGTCGTAATTTCAAGCTATCTAACGATATTTTGATCGTATTGACTGTTGCATTTAGCAGAAAATAGTTTGGGTATATATCAATTAATCGGTGACGACACACGTCTCGCCAACAGTTAAAGAGTTAGGAAAATTTATGTCAGATAAAGTTGAAGGCACTGTAAAGTGGTTTAATGAAGCTAAAGGTTTTGGTTTTATCGCTCAAGACAATGGCGGACAAGACGTATTCGCTCACTACAGCGCTATCCAAGGTGGTGGTTTCAAAACTCTAGCCGAAGGCCAAAAAGTGTCTTTCATCTTAGGTGATGGCAAAAAAGGCCCACAAGCCGAGCAAATCGAAGCTATCTAATCTCATTTGACATCTGGTAAGCTGATTAGTCAGTAAGCTTGATGACAGTAAGATTATCAATATGCATTGATGCCTTTGTTTGTTAAAACAATAAAAATACTGTTTCAACTCTAAAAAAAAGCAACCTCTTATCAGGTTGCTTTTTTTATGCCATTTTTCTCGCTATAAACGTAAAATCATCAAAAGCATACTGATATTAGCTGTCAGTCATCAGCACTGACTCAAAAAAGATCTAACAAAATAAGGTTGTTTTATGAAGTGGGAGGCATGGTTTTCAATCGATTGGCAGCAAGTGCTAGGTATTTCTCTATCTGCAATCAGTTTTTATTTAGGGTTAATGTTGTTTACAAGATTGATGGGGTTGAGAAGTTTCTCCAAGCTCTCAAGCCATGATTTTGCGATGACTGTCGGTATTGGCAGTATACTCGCTTCAACGGTGCTATCAGACACACCGTCATTAATGCAAGGGCTGTTTGCTGTCGCGGTATTATTTGTTATTCAAGGGGTTATCTCATTTATCAGGCGTAAATTCAAACCGTTAAAATCTCTGATAGACAATCGAGCCATTATATTAATGGCGCATGGCGAGTATTTTAGTGGAAATTTAAAAGAGGCCAATCTCAGTACCAGTGATGTTCAACAGGTTTTGCGCAAGAATGGGATCAAGTCTAAAACGGAAGTATTTGCTGTCATTATGGAAACTACAGGGGATATGAGTGTCATCAAAAACAATGCAGTGACGCCTGACTGGTCATTATTCGATGATATACGCGACAGTGAGTTGCTGATTGGTTCCAGTAAAAATAGCAAATCGTAGATTTTGAGTTTTTGATTGTTGTTCTCGATTGATGACAACGAGATAGATCATAACAGTCCATTGAGTAACTATTGTGTTGACAGTGCTGAAAACAGGTGAAATATTGAGAATGTAGGTTAAAGAAGACCGTAAAATTGTGCACTTATAAACTATTTATTATAGAATGGTGACAAATTTATGACGCATTATTCACGGCGTTGTCTTGACCTTATGCCTGTGGTCACGCAAGATACAGGGGTCTGATAATAATGGTTGGCTTAGCTTTAGCAGATTTTATCAATGAGTAGTGTGACACTAATACCATTTTCGGTATTGTTTCTTCTTGCTTAATTAACTACTATCTGTTGACGCAGTAATAACACTAAGTAGTATTTTGAACGACAGTTTAAAAAAATGAACCTTTGGTTCTTAACTGACAATTTTTAATTCATAACATTAATAAACGAGGAACGTATGAAAGCATTAGTAGCGGTCAAGCGTGTCATTGATTACAACGTAAAAGTTCGTGTAAAAGCTGACAACTCTGGCGTTGATTTATCAAACACTAAGATGTCAATCAATCCTTTTGATGAGATTGCAGTAGAAGAAGCGGTTCGTCTAAAAGAAGCGGGTGTGATTGATGAAATCATTGTTGCTTCAATCGGTCCAAAAGAATCACAAGAGCAAATTCGTGCAGCTTTAGCATTGGGCGCTGATCGTGGTGTTTTAGTGTTGACTGAAGACAAGCCGTATCCATTACAAATTGCTAAGATCCTCAAAAATATCGCCGAGAGTGAAGGCACTGATATTATCTTATTAGGTAAGCAAGCCATTGATGATGATAATAACCAGACTGGTCAGATGCTAGCGGCATTGATGGGTATTGGTCAGGGTACGTTTGCATCAGAAGTGAAGGTTGAAGGCGATAAAGTAAACGTGACTCGTGAAATCGACGGTGGTTTACAGACGCTAGCACTTGAGCTACCAGCGGTTATTACCACTGATTTACGTTTGAATGAGCCTCGTTATGCTAAGTTGCCTAACATCATGAAAGCGAAGAAAAAGCCACTTGACGAAAAAACACCTGCTGATTTTGGTGTTGATATGGCCTCTAAGCAAGAGATCATTAAAGTTGTGCCACCTGCTGAACGCAAAGCTGGCATCAAAGTGGGTTCAGTGGATGAGTTGGTCGATAAGCTAAGAAACGAAGCAAAAGTCATTTAATGTTTCAATGATTGGATACTTCGCTACGGCATATCCTGTACAAGGCTATAGATTTAACTGATTTATTTTATATAAAATAATAGTTGCTCAAACAGCTTTGTACACAAACAACCGCATGAATAGATGATACGAACAAAAAAGGATTAAAACCAT
The DNA here is from genome assembly GCF_904846525.1 of Psychrobacter sp. 1044. Taxonomy (GTDB): domain Bacteria; phylum Pseudomonadota; class Gammaproteobacteria; order Pseudomonadales; family Moraxellaceae; genus Psychrobacter. Next base: position 17,291 of record NZ_CAJHAZ010000022.1, read on the forward strand.
GGCAATTTTGGTATATGCAGAACATGACAATGCCAGTCTAAAAAAGGCAACTTTGAATACCATCGCTGCTGCTCAGCAAATGGGTGATGATATCCATGTGTTGGTTGCAGGTAGTGGTGCTCAAGCTGTCGCTGACCAAGCAGCTAAAGCAGAAGGCGTGACTAAAGTATTATTAGCAGACAACGCTGCCTATGAGCATCAATTGGCGGGTAACGTCGCGCTATTGGTTGCTGATATCGCTGGTGATTACAGTCATATTCTTGCACCAGCAACCACTACTGGTAAAAACTTTATGCCACGCGTTGCCGCTTTACTTGACGTAAGCATGCTATCAGAAATCTCAGCCGTCGTAGATGCGCAAACGTTTGAGCGTCCTATCTATGCTGGTAACGCCACAGCAACGGTTAAGACCACAGAAGATAAAGTCGTCATGACAGTACGTACCACGGCTTTTGACCCAGTAGCAAGCGAAGGTGGTTCAGCTACTGTTGAGACAATCGACAACGTGCAAGAAACTGGCAAAGCAAGCTTCGTTAATGAAGAGATGGCGAAATCTGACCGTCCTGAATTGACTTCAGCAGGCATTGTGGTTTCTGGTGGTCGTGCCTTAGCAAATGGCGAAAACTTCACCAAATATATCGAGCCATTGGCTGATAAACTTGGCGCTGCTGTTGGCGCATCACGTGCCGCTGTTGACGCAGGGTATGTGCCAAACGATATGCAGGTCGGTCAAACGGGTAAAATCGTTGCACCAGACTTATATATCGCAGCGGGCATTTCAGGCGCGATTCAGCATTTAGCGGGTATGAAAGATTCTAAAGTTATTGTTGCTATCAACAATGACCCGGAAGCACCTATCGCTAGCATTGCTGATTACTTCTTAGAAGCGGATTTATTTACAGCATTGCCTGAGCTTACTAGCAAGGTTTAATCGTTATTTAGTGATTAGTTAAGTATAAAAACCCGCTATTATTTATAGCGGGTTTTTCGTATTTGAGAGGTATGTTTTTGATTCAGTCAAACAACATTAGTTATAATTTCTTTGACGTAGTGTTTCATACAAGCATAATGAGCCTGCAATAGCGACATTCAGACTTTCTTGACCATTAGGCTGTGGTAGAGCGATAGGAGTGGCGCACTGCATCAGCTCATCACAAACGCCTTGTCCTTCATGCCCCATAATCCAAGCAATAGGTTTTTTTAAGTCATGTTGATAAATGACTGTATCAGTATGGGAGCTGGTAGCAAATAGCGGTGTTTGCACATGCTCCAAAATATCTTGCGCACTTAGACCTTCATAAATAGTCAGAGCAAACTGAGCACCCATGCCTGCTCGTAATGTCTTAGGGGACCACGCTTGTGCCGTAGCGTTGGTACAGAGTATGTTCTTGATGCCAACCGCTGCTGCGGTGCGTAATAGGGTGCCCACATTGCCGCTGTCTTGCACATCATTTAAAATCAAGCAGTCATCATTAATCATCGATAAACTAGGCGTTGGTACTTTAATGATGGCCATGATATCGATACCGGTACCTAAGCTACGAATGCTCTCATACAGCGAATTTGATAACGTTAAAATAGGCGTATAAGTAGGCAAGCGCGTCAAAATTTGCTGAACCTCAGGATGGTTGTGCGCAGACTCTGCGAGTAGGATTTGGACAAACGGGTAGTCGCTACGCAGCGCCGCATCGATGAGATGCACGCCTTCAATCACCGTTTGCCCTTGCTTCTTCCGCTGCCGCGCTTGCGTTAACAAGGATTTGACAAGTTTAACGGTCGTATTTTTATCTGAGGTAATAAGCTCGGTGGGATTTGCTACCATAGTAGATCGCTTAGAAAAAAATATAGAAAAATTAAACAATCAGTATAAAGTATTACAAATGCTCTGGCTTTATACTGATTATTATCAAAGTAACGTTAAAGTGCTTATTTATCAGCGTAATTTATATGCAGATTTTTAACATAATCGACTTCATTTTTACTGCCTAGTACCACGGGAACGCGTTGGTGAATATCGGTTGGCTCTATGTCTAAAATGCGATTGACTGCATCAGTAGCAGCGCCACCCGCACGCTCAATTAATAAGCTCATTGGATTGGCTTCATACATCAAGCGTAATTTGCCCGCTTTATTGGCGTATTTGGTATCGAACGGATAAGTGAAGAGACCACCGCGACATAAAATACGATGCACATCACCGACCATGGCGGCCACCCAGCGCGTATTAAAATCGCGACCACGGACACCCGTTTCGCCAGCAATTAACTCATCGATATACTGCTGCATGGGTGCGCGCCAGTAGCGGTAGTTTGAAGCATTGATGGCGTATTCGCTGGTATCGGCATCGATTTGCACGTTTTCTTCTATTAATACATAATCGTTAGTGTCAGGATCTAGGCTAAACATCACGACATGATCGGCGATAGTTAGCGCTAGTACGGTAGAGGTGCCATAAAGCAAATAACCGGCTGCTAGCTGTTGATTACCAGCTTGCAAGAAGTCGCTATTTTCACTGATTTGACCTTGGCGCTGGTACGGTAAAATAGAAAAGATAGTGCCAACGGCCATATTAATATCGATGTTTGATGAACCATCAAGCGGATCGAACAATACCAACAAACTGCCATCTGCATTAGCAGGGGTAGCATCGTCAAGCTCTTCTGAAGCAACGCCTGCACAATGGGTATTTTTCGCCAAAGCATCTAATAATAAGTCATTGGCCAGTACGTCCAGTTTCTTTTGCTCTTCACCTTGGACGTTTTGGTTGCCAGCTTCGCCTAGAATGTCGGCTAGCGCCCCTTTTCTCAATAATTGTGAGATGGTTTTACCCACGTCAGTGACAGTCGTAATAACGTCACTCAGTGCAGGATTGGGTGAATAATCATTGAGATAGTCTGTAAGGGTTGTCATAAGGCTTCCTAATAAATGCTGTTAAAATAAAGGCTACTGAAACTAAGGATTAAATAAGGGGTTGGAAAATCGGTTGGGTCGCACGTTACAGACCTAAATCTGGCAAATTTTTAAATACCTCGCACGGCATCTTTGTCCTGACCACAAAATCAGCTACACTATCACTATTATTATTTATTTATCGTTTGGCTAAGCGGATTTTTGATGATGGTTTTGACAGGTCTATGGCTACTGCCCAAGAGGATAACAATGGCTGTTTTTTACGGCGCTATGTCTCTCACTGCCACTGGGGTAAATTGTAGCAAATAAGTGCCAAAATGTCCTTGTCTCTGTGCTTATCGTCGACTATAAATCGCCAAAAAACGCATAAATAATGATTATTAAATCATATAAACCAACAATAAAGACCTGCCATTATGCCAAATTCTACTGATAGCCGCTCAACTCAGACAGTCTCGCCAACGGATTATGCCAAATTCGACCCTGATACCATTCATGAGAAACTTGATGCGTCGTTAAGTCGTCCGCAGCTTAATAGCGATGGCAGTATTCGCCATTTTTTGGGGGTGGAAGGTCTTAATAAAGCGCAGTTACAGGCGATTATTGCCAAAGCAGAGACGTTTTTTGATGATAACGGACAGCTCATCAACCGTCCTGAGCTTGAGGGCTATACGGTGATGAATTTGTTTTTTGAACCGTCAACGCGTACCCGCACGACCTTTGAAGTAGCCGAAAAGCGTCTCGGTGCCAATGTGCTTAATATCGATATCGAGCGCTCTAGTACCAAAAAAGGTGAAAGCTTGCGCGATACGCTGTGGAATCTACAAGCCATGACGGCAGATATTTTTGTGGTACGGCATTCAGCATCAGGTGCTGCCCATTTTATGGCAACAGAGGTGACACCTGATATTGCCATTATTAATGGCGGTGATGGCTGGCATGCGCATCCAACGCAAGGGATGCTCGACATGCTCACTATTCATCGTGAAGCGCCGCGCCCATTTGAGGAGTTGTCAGTGGCTATCGTTGGCGATATCAAGCATTCGCGAGTGGCGCGCTCAGATATCAGTGCACTACAGACCTTAGGTGTCAAAGACATTCGCGTCTGTGCGCCGCGTACCTTATTACCGAAAGGTATTGAGCGTTTTGGGGTACAAGTCTATGAAGATATGAATGACTGTGTCACGGACTGTGATGTCATTATGGGATTAAGAATTCAAAACGAACGTATCGGCTCGCCACTATTGGCATCATCGAGTGAATATTATAAACACTACGGTATTACACCAGAGCGCATGGCATTGGCCAAGCCCGATGCGTTGGTCATGCATCCAGGGCCGATGAACCGCGGTGTTGAGATTGCATCAAGCGTTGCCGATGGCGACCAGTCAGTGATTTTAAAACAGGTGAATAACGGCATCGCTATTCGTATGGCAGTACTGTCATTAGCTATGGAAGGTCAGCGCGCTCACCAAGCCGCGAGTAAATAATCCTCTGCCTCGCTGTTTTATATTTATTTATCCCATTTTATTGATACGGTAATAACGCTCATGACAACTATGTTAAATACGGATGCAACGATAATTAACCATCTTCCTCAATCATTTAAAGACTCACTATCAAGTGCTGCGACAGATAAGTTGGCTTCACTCGAAGCTGGTCGTGAAATGTGGCTCCTGCCGCCTTTAGTTGATTTGTGCGCCCGCCTACGTGAACCAGGTCAACAACAACATGGCACTTTGGAATCAGAAGGACGCGCTGCTCGTGGCAATGGTTTCTTGCATGTGGTCACTCCTCCTGATACCAATCCTATCTTAGAGAACGGTTCATTATTAAAAGGCTTACGTGAGCGCGCGCTTGGTGATGGCGGCATATATTTGCATATTTTAGGTGCGTTGACTGCTGGTTTAGAAGGCGAGCGTCCATCAAATATCGCTGGGCTTAAAAAAGGCGGTTGTATAGCCGTTTCTAATGCGCGCCGTCCTTTTCGCAATGATTTAGTATTACTGCGTACACTGGAATACGCCGCGACTTTTAATATGAAAGTATTCTTTTATCCTGATGAACCAAGTCTATCTGGTGATGGCGTGGCGCATGAAGGTTATATCGCGTCATATCACGGCTTGCAAGGGATTCCTTGGATCGCTGAAACGGTTGCCTTATCAACGCAGTTGCTAATGGTTGAAGAAACGGGCATCGCCGCTCACTTTAGTCAACTATCCTGTAAATCTTCAATCGAATTGATGCGCTGGGCAAAAGATAAAGGCTTGCCCGTGACTTGTGATGTGGCGATGCATCAGTTGTATTTGACCGATGACAATTTAGAGGGTTTTAACGCTCAAGCCTACGTATTACCGCCCCTGCGTAGCAATACCGATCAGCAAGCCATCCGCCGTGGTTTGAAAGATGGCACCATTGATGCGATATGTAGCCATCATGAACCCTTGAACAGTACCGCCAAAAAAGCCCCATTTGCTGAGAGTACACCAGGCATCTCAAATTTTGATACCTTTATGGCGCTGGCTTGTCAGCTAGTAAATGATGAGGTATTAACCTTAGAGCAACTTGTCGATAAAATCTGTCTCAATCCGGCGAAAATCGCTGGTATTAGTGAGCAATATGAAAAAATCGGCGGCGCAGTACTGGTGGATCCTAATTTGGAATGGCAAGTGACCGCCCAATCCATGCTGTCCAATGGTAAAAACACGCCATTCTTTAATCAGCAGTTGCAAGGCCGCGTTGTGGAGACTTTCTTTGGCTAATTTGCCTAGGCAGGATGATAGTCTGCAACCATCCTCGAAGGATAGCGATCATCACTTGCACAACCAAACCATCAAGTCGCACAGTACTGCTAGTGAATCTATCAAAGCGGTGGCAATCTATGAGGTGGTTAAAGGGGTCGGTGCACTATTAGGGGCAGGGGCTTTATGGTCATGGCATACTGACCTTGAGAATTGGCTGACGACGGCGACTGATTCTTGGCAACAGACTTTTGGACAGCTACTGGCACCGCAAGTTGACAGTGCAGTACGGATTGCCCAGCAGGCAAGTAAAAACTGGTCATTATTCTTGTTATTAATCTTTGCTTACGCCAGTCTACGTTTTCTTGAGGCTTATGGCTTATGGCAAGATAAAACATGGGCGTATTGGTTTGGTGTGCTGGGTTATGGGGTGTTTATTCCTATTGAGCTTTACTATCTAATCGTTAGCCCATTTGATTGGTTTAAGCTTGGGATATTAGTCTCGAATCTTCTTATTGTGGTCGTGGTCTATCGTAATATGAAGCGAAAGGGTTTGATATAAAAAGGGCGTATATAGTGCCTATCGAAAAAATTAAATGTATATGAAAAAGCCAGCATAAGATAGTATCTTCTGCTGGCTTTTTTTTGCTAAAACGATTGGCTTGAAACTGGTTACAAATTATGGCTTTGCTGTACTTTTATCAGTGCGAATGCTTTTGGCGACTTTACCAATACTCAAACCTTGCACTAAGATAGAGAATATCACCACTGCATAAGTGAGCGCCAACAAGATATCGCGTTCGGTTCCCAGCGGCAGCTGCAACACTAAGGCAACCGAAATACCCCCACGTAATCCGCCCCATGTCAGCACTTTCCATGCACCAGTCGGCAAATCGAGCTGACGATGAAAGGTTTTGGTCGTCATACCTACAACGATAAAACGCGCAAGTAGGGCAATGACAATTGTCAAACCAGCGGCGATGAATAAATTACCCGAATAAGCAATCATCACTACTTCTAAACCGATGAGTACGAATAAAATAGCATTGAGAATTTCATCGATTAATTCCCAAAATAAATCAATATAATGCCGCGTTTTATCGCTCATCGCCAATGCTCGTCCGCGATTCCCAACCATCAACCCCATCATCACCATGGCGAGTGGTCCTGATAAATGCCAATGGCTGGCGAGTGCATAACCACCTATCACACCAGCAAGCGTTAACAACACTTCTTCTTGATAGCTATCGATACTTTTCAGCATGTAATACAGAATCGCCCCAAGTACCAACCCAAAAATAATGCCGCCACCAGCTTCAACCGCTAGAGTATGCGCCACATAATTGGCGGTTGGGATATCACCACTGGATAAAATCCCTAGCAGCAATACAAAGATGACAACGCCGATACCATCGTTAAATAAAGACTCGCCCGCGATGACCGTTTCTATGCTTTTTGGCGCGCCAGCCGATGAAAGGATGCCCATCACGGCAATGGGGTCGGTCGGTGATATTAGAGCACCGAATAGCAAACACCAAAGAAACGGCAAACCGAAACCAAGCAGCGGCAGCATAAAATAAAGCGCCGTGGCGATAAGCATCGCAGAGACGATGGTACCGACGCAAGCAAGGATGCCAATAGGCAGCTTATAACGTTTTAAATCGCTGATATTGACGTGCAGCGCCCCTGCAAATAACAGCATAGAGAGCATGCCGTCTAATAAAACTTCGGTAAAATCAAGCTGCTCTAACAAGCTTACTTCATAATCAATCAGCTGATCAAATCCCAAAAATCCCAAAAATATCGCGCCAATAGATAATAAAATGGAGATAACCATCACGCCAATCGTCGTCGGTAGGCCAATAAAACGATGGTTAACGTAAGTTAATAGGGCTGTGATTGATAAGAATATCGCGCTGATTTCAAGTATGGTTAGGCTACTGGTAGGGGCCATGAAAAAATTCTCAAGTGAGTTTAAAATTGTCATAAGCTTAGCGCTTACAAACACTAAATAGGTTTGATTTTAGTTTAGTTATCGCTTGTCTTTTTATTTTTATTGCGTTTGTAATGCTTGGCGAATATGGGTGTCAAACGCGCTAACATAGTTAAAATACTGATGATGAGCATCGTTGCTAAGTATGAACTGTTGGGCTTGTTGGCACATCGCGCTCAAGTCATCTATCAGCTCTTGATAGCTTAGGTTTTCTTCTCCTGCGCGCTCAATCAGTTTTATCTCATGCAATAGGGTTTGCTGCTGTGCGTTATTTACGCGAGCATAACTTAGATTGACCATCGCCTGACATAGCGCTTTTAAGACCATCAAATCTGCTGCTGCATACCGACGTATCTCGCCTAGTGATGTATTGATAAAATCAGATATTTTGGGAGTATGAGTAACTATGGCTAATATCGCCAAGCGTCGCTGTTTAACTTCGGCTTTCGATGAATCATCGTTTTGTGCCGGTGTATAAAAATGATAGGGGCTGGGCGGCTGGCGACGCATCATAATACTTAAGCAACTGGTCAGTGATTGTACGCAGTTGACCGCTGTTTTTGGATCATTGATACCTGGAGACAATGCTCGTACGGCGATTTCAGTCATTTGTCCCAAGCTATAAGCAATATCGTTAGAATGAGCCAGTCGTTGTTCGATACGTATACAGCCTGCAAAGCGCTGCCAAAAAAGTCCGTCAGGGGCACGCGGTACAACAGCTAAAGATGGCGTCGCTGTTTTTTGTCGATTGTTTGGATGACCTGCTGGACGCTGGTAAAAGTAACCGATAACATTTTTGTCAGTGACATAATCACCAAGATTAATACGCATTTGCACCACTCCGCCATAGTCTTGTGTCAGTGTAATCAGTGACTCAAGGTAAAATTGTTGAACATAACCTGAGCTTGGTGGATAGATGGGCATCGCTGACCAGTGATGAAACTGTTCAATGTCATGATGTTCTATATCGCGTTGATGCTGGATATCGCAATGATCACGATACCAATAGTGAATATTATTAATCGCATCATTGCTGGCGTTTTGAATCACATGTGAGGCTTGAATGGCATGTACCATATGCTGTACAAAGTACACCAGCAACAGCGCACATATAATTGCCATGATAATCGCAAAAGTCACTGCGAGCTGTGGCACACCAAAAGCCACGTCATATTTATGGATGGATTTTAACACCAATAAACTATAACTAAAGGTGCCAATGAACGCCCCCAATACAAACTGGTTAGGCGTATCGGTCAAAAAATTGCGCAATAGCCGTGGGCCAAATTGCGAAGAGGCCATCGACAGCACGGCGATTGTAATGGAAAAGGTCGTGCCTGCTACGCCTAATACTGCGCCTGCAATCGCTGTCATGATAGCGCGCGCCGCATCGTCGTCACCGGTAAAAGCAAAGGTAATCTCTCTGACGGTTTCGCGGTCAAAGTGTTGATCGATAGTGACCAATAAAGGCGCTAGCAATATACCTGCAATGACGCATGCCGTTGGGATAAACCAATAAGAGCCAATAAGCTGCTGCCATAGGTTTCTTAGTCGATCAGGCATATCGGTCAGTGTCTGTAGTGACCATAACTGGGCGAACTGCTTTAGTCTATGCGTTATTGTCAGCAATGCAGAGTTAAACCAGCCACTTTCAGGGTGTTTATTCAATATTATATGCTCCACAAGTGACCTAAAAAGTGATCCATTTTTTATTACTAAGCTAGGATTTTATTTGGCTAATAAAACCTATGAAGAGTAAATTACCTTACCATATAAGCCACAAAGATTAAAAATTTAGTAAAAAATAAGCCCCTATCATAGGAGCTTATTTTTAGCATAATGAATTCTTTTGTTAACTGACTAGATTGTCAATCCAAGTGCTTATCGCAGTGCTTAGTTTTGCTAATACTGAAGGCTCTTCTTTACTGTCCATACTTAATGAACGCGTTTGCATATCATCCGTCGATACTGGCTGTTTTTGCAGACTATCTACGATTAACGGTAGATTGTTACCTGCGGTCCCTAAGATAAAGCTTGGGTTTTTAGTCAGCGTTGTCCACTTCTGATTCCAGCCACCACTACAATTGTAAGTAATTAAGCTTCCGCGATTATCTACTAAATTACCAGTACGCAAATCAAAGCATTTGTTGCCTTGTTTGATTTGGTCAGCACCGTTCATCTCCCAAACTTGCGCTGGCGAGTCCAAGCTACAAGCACCCAAAACCACCCAAGAACCTTGTTCCGTTAAACACTGATCTAATGCCATTTTGCTGTGAATTTTACCTTTAAGATCGTAAATCCACTGTTCAGAGTCGTCACCAGTACAGCCACTTGGACCACTAATAAAGCTATTTAACTTACCACCTTCTAGAGTTTCAACTTTAAGGCAGTTGTTGCCATTACGGATAGTAGTCACATTATCTAAAGGTTTGTCATCTTGTAGCTCTAAATCTACAACAAACTTTTGAAATTCAGTAAGTGCTTCAGGCTCTTTTTTGATTAAATCCGTACGATAGACATTGACCCAACGGTTTAGACGATTTAGAGTTTCTTGCTGCTTCTCATAACGCTCTAATGTTTGGAGTGCTAAAGGGCTAAGCTCATCACGATACTCTTTATAAGAATCATATAACAACTGACCGTTGGCGTCTAAACTAATAGTCGAATGTTCTGCTTGAGCAAGAAGTTTCTGCTCTAAGATTGGCAATTCTACCTTTCTTAGTGCCGTATAGCCCTGTTCTTTACCAAAGGTAACCGCGGGTTTAATCGCATCACTATATTGACGAATATCAATGGTTGAGAGCTGTACTTGTGCTTCATTGACCTTTTTACAGTACAAATCTACTTTTTTCGGGTTGTCTGCAATCGCTAAATTAACATGGAACTTATTGGCGTTACTGGTCATTCGATTAGGAGCCAACGCAATATCATTAATCGTGTTATTACTATAAGTAACGCTTAACCAGCAGCTTGCTGATTCAAGCGAGTTATTCGGTGTCGGTAACTCAAAAACGTTGCCCCAGTTACCACGTGCTTCTGGATAAATGATGCCTTTTTGCGCGACAGGGTCATAACCGCCTAAAATGGTAAATACTGGCACGCCTTGCAAACGTGGTTTTAAGTAATTACCATCCGCGCTGTTGTACCAAACGTTTTTAGAACCTTGCCATACCTTAGGCTGGATGACTTCCATCTTTCTGAGATCGGCATTCCATTTCTTATAGCCAGTTGGTGAGTCAGCGTCAAATACTGCTTTATCAAATGCTGGCTGGATCTTAATTTTTGTACTATAACCCGTATAGTGAGTATAGTTTGAATAAGCGCCACTCTGTGATCCACCAGACATCGCATCGCGACCATAGCCATAGGTGGCTAAGAAAAGAGGTTTACCAGTGAGACCATCACCCTCGACCTGTCGTGGCCAGTCTAAGTTGCTGCGCATTTTGTTTCTGACGCCATTATAGCCCCAGCCACTATTGGCATGATGCTCGGCCCAAAAGAAATCGCCGTTCTGTTCACCAGGATAATGACCCAAGCCATAATGATGACCGATTTCGTGGCTGAACTCATTACCTTGAGAGTCGATTAGGGTCAACATACCATTACCGCCGCTTAAGCCGTGGTTATATTCACCATTCTTATATTTACCGCGAGCGTGATGCGCATTGACGTTTTGGGTCAATTGCGGTTGCTCTTGACTTTGCATTGAAGCACTGGTAACGCCCCAATTGGCTAAATTAATGCCAACACCAAAGGTTGATTTCGCGGTGTTTTCGCGCATATCACCAGCATAAACGCCAGCATCATTTGAGTCACTGACTGAATCATAAATAGTGCCATTGGCGACCATTACTCGTTCGAGCTTCATGTCATCATAGCTAGCAACGGTCATTTGTGCTGCTGGAATGGTTTGGAAGTAGTCTGAACCCGCTCTTTCTGGATCGCGTAGCATATAATGACCCCAAGATTGAGGTGCATCCGTTAACATGCCTAGACGGATATTGGTCAATACCAACTCACCAGGGGCGGCAAAATCTATGTTATCTTCTGACAGTTCACCGCTACGATTTTGGTCATCCATAATGCGAATTTTGAGACCACCTTGTACCTCATCCCAGTTGAGTTTGGTTGACCAAGCACGCTTACTGTAAGCAACGCGTGCGCGCTGATCAGTGTTAGTCTGATCCGTGTCTGGGATTTGAGTCGGATCGGCTAAATTGATAGTTCGTAATAAAACCCCGTCTTTGTAAATTTCAGCCGCTAATTTATTAATGTCACCCATTTCAAGCGTAGGCGTCACTAATAATAACGCCTCTTTTTCTGCCGTCAGACGCGGCATATTTTTTGCTTCGTTACCCTGTGGATCAACGGTATGATTCTGCCCAAACTGTATCATCGCTTGAAAGTCGCCAACCAAGTCTGGACGAATAGCACGAATTTCTCCCACTCTACCATCGTGGTCAAAAAACCCTAATAAATAAAAATCAGCAATATCTTTTTTTGGTTCTGGATATTTAATAGGCGTACTTGGTTCGAGTGGCGTAGCAGGAATACTCGTTACTGGTGGTTTAACAGGCGTGCTTGGTTCAAGTGGCGTAGCAGGAATACTTGTTATTGGTGGTTTAACAGGCGTACTTGGTTCAAGTGGCGTAGCAGGAATACTTGTTATTGGTGGTTTAACAGGCGTACTTGGTTCAAGTGGCGTAGCAGGAATACT
>NZ_CAJHAZ010000023.1 GCF_904846525.1 Psychrobacter sp. 1044
GGCGAGTGATAACGCTCAGGTAAAATTAGAGCGTGACATCCCTCCTTTCTCATAAACTGTGCTGGATCGTGAGTCCTGCGATAGAGAGTGCATTCATACCAAAAGACAGTTTTTTATGGTTTTTAACCAATGAGTAATTCAACCAGCCAAAGATAGGCGCTGAAACAAACGCCGATATCATGGCAAACTTAAGCATAGTACCTAGTTGTCCAGTAAAGAAAGTGATAATCATCAACCCACCACCGATAGCATAGGTCGTCCAAAAAGCGATTTGCTTTTTGTTGATTTCGCTTTCACCTTTTATTAGACGCCAGCACTCAGCGTTGGCACGGCCATAACCGTCTGCACAGGTAATCGTCGTGCCAAACATACACATAAAGGCGACGAAAGCAACCAATAGACGTGACCATTCACCGATGGTTGCGGTATACATGTTGATCAACTGATTTATATAAGCGCCACCAACCAGCTCAATTTCTTGTCCTGAGCCATACTGTACAAACACGCCTAATGACAAGAAGAACAATGCCAAAATCGCTGAGACGGCGTAACCGACGTTAAAATCAAGCAAACCTTGGCGATGGGTGGTGTGATCGGCTTTGACTTTGGCAGAAGTCCACATCGAGGTAATGGCGGCAAACTCAAGCGGTGCTGGCATCCAGCCCATAAGTGCCACGATGAAACCTAAAGTTGCTAAATTCCAAGGAGAGGCGGCGACAAAGTCAGCAGCCATGACTGTCGGCTTGCCAGCGGCAATGATGACAGCAGCGACGGTCGCAGTCGTCAAGGCAATCATAATCCATTTGGTCACACCATCGAGCAGCTTATAGTGACCCGCAATTAAAAAGAACCAAGAAACCGCCACGATAATCAATGACAGCACCATCGTCGAAAGACCAAGGGAGGCGGGTAGCATAAAGCCTAGTATCACCGCCGCGATGAGCGAGACCGCACCCGTACTAATGACAGCTGATAGGATAGAGAGTATAAAATATACCCACAGATATACTTTTGAGCGTTTGGCATAGCCTGCAATCAAACTCTTGCCAGTGTCATAGACGTAGTCGGTTGCAAAGCGAAAAAATGGATACTTAAAAACGTTGGCTAAAATAATCATAATGGCCAGTTGCCAGCCATATATAGCGCCAGCCTGCGTCGATGAAATCAAATGTGAGCCACCGATAGCAGCGGTTGCCATCAAAATACCGGGACCAAAGATGCGCCAGCTAAAGCCTTCTTGCGGCGAGGTCGCGGTATCGTCAGTGGCATTTGGGTTGGTGCGTGGATTATTGAGTGGTTGTGTGGTCATGAATACCTCTAAATGGTTAAAACGGCAAATTATCACTTACCTGTGTCAGCTTGCCAATGATCATGAGAGAAGCGCTTTATAAACTGCTTAAATATAAAACGATTCATCTTGTATCGACTTTAGCACACCGAAGCCAGTCAGGAGAATGATTATTCTAGTTGTTATTACTATTTGTTTGCATTGCCATTCTTTTTAGTTAGCATAATAAGTTGCTAATATCAAGTATTAAGGCTGATTATTTTTTAGCGGTTCTTTATAACACAATATCCATTCAATATCTGATAATTTAAGGCTGTGACACAAATTTTTGCTGCCGATAAGTGATGCCGCGCTGCTCATATACTTGATAGGTGGCGCTCAGTAAATCAGAAATGCTGGGATGAACGAAATCTTTGAGTGTATGTAGATAAATAGGGGAGGTGACGTTTTCGTGTACTAAACGTTGATAACTGATTTGGTCGGTACGCACGGTCTTTAGGCTAGCAGGCACAAGGGTAATGCCTTCGCCAGCCGCCACCAAGCCTAGCGCTACTTGCAAGTCACTCACCGTCGTAGTCATAAAAGGCGAAATACCGTATTGTGCGAATAAGTGTAGCAACGGCTCCGTAATAGGCGCGCTAAGTGTGGATTGCTCAGCGCTTATGCGTCTGGATTTTGTATTACTATCCAGCTTTGCACTGGTTGATCTTAGGCTCGTCGCTATCGGTAAATGGGTTTGATGGTAGAGAATCAGTCGATTGTTTGCTAAGTCTATCAATCGCTGCTCTTTTACATGCGCCAAAGGATGGGCTTTTGGTAAGGCGACGACATAACGCTCATGACGCAGTAGTATTTGTTGAATCCATGGATCTTGATGGGGGAAACGCCCAAATCCGATGTCTATCTCACCAGATTTGAGCGCCTCTATTTGTTGATATGAGCTGATGTCTTTGAGATTGACTTCAATATCGGGGCTGGATTGCTTTAGCATGGCAATAATTTCAGGAAGCAATCCATAAAGCACGGATGGGACAAAGCCAATATTCAGCATACTACTGGGCGTAGATAGCCTCTGCGTCATGCTGGTGACGGTATCAATTTCTGTCAATATGGCGCTGATTTTGTCGTAAAAGAATGTACCAGCTTCAGTCAGATGTAGCGGTCTATGGTAGCGATCGACCAATTCCACACCCATATCCGTTTCAAGCTGTTTAAGAAGACGACTCAAGCTTGGTTGTGACAATCCAGTTTTAGTCGCTGCGGCACTAAAGCTCCGTGAATCTGCGATAGCAATAAAAGCGTTGAGCTGTTTTAAATCCATATCTTTATGCTCACTTGTTTATGATGTCATCGTTGCTTGTGGCTTATTTTTTTTGCTATTTTGATTATTTTATCCGAATAAGAGCAGTAAGAGACAAATTATGCTTGAAGCGAACGAGGCGAGCTACTATATTGTTTGTTAACGTTAGTGTTACACTTTAGCAAACAATAAAAACTTTATTCTTAATTCTAGCTGTTATCTACTTTTTCGCGGTAAAAACTGGTTTGGTATTACTTCATGAGCGACAAAAAAAATAGCCCTAATGCGCAGTTAGAGGCAAATTTAGCCAAAATTGCTAATACTAAGCCACGTAAGCGTATGCGTAAAGATAATATCTACGAGCGTTTCATCACGCGTGTCGAAAATGTCGATAGTAATGAGGATAACGCTACTTTCAAAGAAAATGCATTAAAACCACTAAAAAATACCAATCATCTTTCATCGTATGAGCCATTAAGCGCCACAGAGCTAGAATTATTTGCTAATTTAGAGCAAGAAAGCGTGAGCGCAGGTATTAATGTAGATTTTTCTGATGACGATAAAGACGAGGGTTTTTCGACAAATCATGCACCGACAGCTAATACTGACAACTCTTCAGATTCTGATGCAAGTAACGATAAATCTTCTTTATATATCACTGACAGCGCGAATGCTGATGATTTAAAACGTCAAGATTCAGAAAGATTAGCAGCGGAAAAAGTTAGAAACGAACAACTATCTAATAATAACGACGCTGTAAATGACAGTGCCATTGCTAAACAATTAGCAAAATCAAAGGAAAAGCAAGTAAGTAGCAAAAAACCGCTTATTATTGGCATGATATTTGGCTCATTATTGATTGCTATTATTGTAGCGACACTAATTTTCACCGGCGTTCTATCGACCTCAACGAAAACGATTGCACCTGATAGTGCAGAGACGAAAACAACAACGACAGATGCAGCACCAGCTGTTAGCACTGGCAAAGCAGTAGTAACCGATGACAACCAACCTTCTGCTGATACAGGCGCGATAGACAAATCGACAGTGATATCGCAACCAGATGAATCCCCCACTGAGAATCCAGACACTAATCCTAATGGGGTAGAGACTACTGAAGCCCCATCGTCCATGCCAGCAGCTGAGGCAGCCATCACTTATGATGACTTTAGAGAAGAATCCCAAAGTACCTTGTATCGTGAGACCAATGATTAGGGTCTGTTGCACATTCATAATTTCAACTAGTCATTCAATCTAAGGCATATTCTCAATTCAAATGGACTGAATTTTGCCAAGCAGCGTTAAATATCTGCTTAATACCTCGAGATAACCTGTGCTATCTTTCTTATTAGACTGCAATTCATCTCATTTTTATCACCATTTTTCAAATTGCTCATCAGCAACTAGCCATACAATAATAGTGCTTTCAAGCCGCTTATCAGTCAATTCTATCGCTCATACCAAAAATCATTGCAACATACCCGAGAGCCCGTATCCTAAGATCAAGGATACGGTGATAGGCCGTTCATAACATGGATTGACTCGGTATTGAATTATGACTATCTCAGACAATAAAAGTGATATCAATAAAAGTGTTGGCTTATCCAGTAATTCTAATAACGAGCCACTATTAGCAACCGACACAGCAAAGCTAGCAAAAGGCAGTTTGCTGAGTCATGTAAAATGGTTTGCCATAGTGGGTGTCTTGTTATTAACGACTATATTCGTGTCGGCTCGTTTTTTTTCAACAATTCCTCAAACATCCATGGTAAGTGTTCATCTACCTGTTACGGTAGCTACTCATCAAATCAACGAGACGGTAGCAGATAGCTCACCGCTAGTAGAAGTTAAAAACAATCATATTAAGGCTAATGTTGAAGCTAAGTATGCTCAACAGCGTCTGTCTCACGTGTGAACCTAAATACAGCTAGCATTGAGCCTGCCATTAGTCATGAAGATTTTAGAGTAGAAGCAAAAAACATCTTATACCGTGAGGAAAAATAATCAAGTTTATAGTCTAATACAATAGAATTGAAACGCAGATGACGACTTATTTAAAACCAGCTATTTGACATATGCATATCTCCAGATAGCTTTGTAAGCAGGCAGAGAAGCCCCTACTCATTGGACGAATTTGGATAACTTAGCCTCGTTATATCCTGATATTGAAATAATATAAACGCGAGTAATGAGAATGCTAATATTCACACCTTCATTAGGAGAAAAATCTCCAAGAGTGATTGGCTGACCACTCTTTAAAAAGCAAAGTGCGTATTCAATAAATGGTTGATAAGTTTATTATGCATATTGCATTTTCGACATTTAATTTACAAAGGCGGCGGTATTTTTAACGGCTTTACAAATTATTAATACTGAGTGCTCAGATGCATTTCAATCAAATAGCTGTAATAGAAACATTGTTATAGATTTAATTCTATATTCATAAAGGTTCAAAAAACATTACACTCGTTTCAGTAGGCGCATAAGGTTTATGGTTACTATTCTTAGGAATAACGACAACTTCACCAGCGTTCACCTCTACGGTTTTGTCTTCTAATATAATAAATAGCTGTCCTGACAATACGTGAAATAACTTATCTTCATATTCGTGATTATGCCATTCATATTCACCTTTCAATTTAGCCAGTTTTACTGTTAATTGATTAAACTGAGCAATATCAGTAGGCTTCCAAAACTGTTCAATATCATCAAGCTCTTTTTTTATATTCACTATCAGCAGACTCATGCTTACTCCTTTTTGGTATGTGAATACCATTGAATTATATTTAATTGATAATCATTAACATTAAGATGATTGTTTATTACTAATAATGCTATTATTGCTTCAAGACTGGAGAACTGGCTATTTATACGTGTAAAGCTATTTTTAGCTGGATATAACATAAACACACATACCAAAACATCTTGATTGTATTTATATGGCAAACTTACATGCATTTTACGACCACTATCAGACCGAATACTGGTCTTTCGATCATCCTGATTCTGACTATTTGATTAAACGTCCAACTTATGATGGCAGCTCTGGTTATGATGACTTACTGAGCTTGCATAATGGTATCGTGCTCGGTCGAAACAGCATTGCTAGCAGCCAATCTTTGGTGGAACCCGCCGCACCATTTTCTTGTGATGTAGGGATGCACTTAATTGTAGATGCGAACTATACCTTACATGCTAGTAATTTACGGACTGATACAAGTATTCATTCGCAGCAAATTTGGCGACGATCAGGAGATTTTGGTGATATAAACTCTATAGTTGATACTGAATATTTGCAGAATTCCCCTATAAATAGCCATATCGTAACAATCGATTTTAATCAAACATTGTTGTCGCGCTGGGCAGAAAGCTTCGCTGTTCCAACATGGCTATTACCTTTTGATAATCAAGATCCTGAAATGGTTCAAGTCAGCTTATCCAACCAGCCGCGTCTACTTGCTCGTGCAGCTTATATCCTCTCTTTACCTTGCTGTACTTTGAGTGACCGATTAGCTTTAGAGAGTCAAGCATTGCTGCTTTGCCAAGATATTTTAGGCATTCAAGATATATCAGGCCGATTAGCAAACCAAAAAAGCCAAATTGATCAGGCCGTTGATATTATTCGCCAAGAGTACAGTAATAAATTAACAATTTCCTTGTTGGCTCAAAGAGTGGGTATAAACGAATGCTATCTCAAGCAACAGTTCAAACAACAAACGGGTAAAACAATCGGCAGCTTTATCCGTGAACTGCGTATGCAGGAAGCAATGCGTTTGTTGCTAGATGAATATAAAAGCGTCCAAGAGACTGCATGGTATGTTGGCTATCGTGATCCTAGCAATTTCAGTAAAGCTTTTGCCAAATTTTATGGCGTTACACCCACACAACTTATCTAGCCAACCAATAGATGTCAAGCTGCCACAATCTTCTAAAATCAGCTAAATAAGCATTGCTGATATACGACTTATTTATGCCAAACCTATGTTGCGCCTGAGTTAATTCAATCTTTAAACCTTGGTAAATGCTGAGGTATCGTTCCGAATAATTTCCCTTATTCACGGTATAACTTCCCAATTTCACCTTATATTCAACTTACCTATTCAAACAAGCATAGTATGATTGATTCTCATTTATGCTTTAATGAAAAATCCTAGCAATGAGTTTTATAGACTGTTGGTGGTATGTTTCAGCGTAGTAAAAAGTCATTCGTAATAAGTAAGAAGAACTTCAATAATGCGCTCACTATCTTTGTTACTTATTTTGCTCTGTGCCGTTTCTCTTATGCTGGGCTCAAAACAGACCTCACTTATCGCTCTCTTTAATTTCTCCAACGATGCATGGTTGACCTTAACGGCGAGCCGTATACCACGGCTGATTGCGCTGGTACTGACAGGAGTGGGTTTGTCTGTTAGCGGCGTGATTTTACAGCACATCGTCCGTAACAAGTTTGTTGAGCCCGCAACTTCAGGGGGGTTGGATGCTGCCAAACTTGGCATTCTGGTCTCGCTCACCATGCTTCCCAATGCCAGTACGAGTAGTAAAATGATCTTTGCGCTGGTTTTTTGCTTTGCCGCAAGCTTGCTTTTTATTCTCATTATTAGCCGTATTAAGTTTAAGAGCGCTGTGCTTATTCCTGTCCTTGGGTTGATGTATGGCAGTGTGCTGAGCTCAATTGCGGAGTTTTATGCGTATCGCCATAATATTTTACAAAGTATGCAAGGGTGGTTATTGGGAGATTTTTCAAGGGTTGTACAAGGTCATTACGAGCTTATTTATATTATTTTGCCCATCATTGTATTAGCCTATATTTATGCCCATCGCTTTACGGTACTGGGTATGGGCGAGGACATGGCCGCCAGTCTAGGACTCGGCTATGCGGCGACAGCTGCCTTAGGGCTTATGCTAGTCTCAGTAACGGTGGCCGCTTCAGTCATCACCATCGGCGCCATACCTTTTGTGGGACTCGTTATTCCAAATCTAGTCGCTCTAAAGTACGGGGAAAACCTGTCGCGGACACTGCCATTAGTCGCCTTAGGCGGTGCTTGTTTACTACTAATTTGTGATATTTTTGGGCGGCTCATTATTTATCCTTTTGAGGTTCCTATTGGCCTTACCGCAGGCGGGGTAGGCGGTGTGATATTCCTTGTGTTAATCATGAGGGGAGTAAGATGAGTACTGCGGCAAAGATTTGGACGACCTTGATAATGATTATATTGCTGGCGCTTATTTTCTTATTTATAGGCTCTGATTTAGATTTTAATTACTTAATTCCTAAGCGTTTGATGCGTCTAGCGACTATTGTTCTCGGTAGTATATGCTTAGCTTTTTCATCTATAATCTTTCAAACTATTGTTGGTAATCGTATTTTGGCACCTTCTATCATGGGCTATGAGGCTGTTTATTTACTGTGGCAAGTACTGCTGCTGTTTGTGATGGGTACAAATGGACTGATGCTGCTGGGTGTCAGTGGTAATTTTATCGTATCAATCGTATTGATGCTGGCATATTCTTGGGCACTTCGCGGTACTGGATATGAATGAAGCTGATTTTTTGGATCAGCTCGATGTTCCGATTGCAGGAATGGTCAAAGACTATATTCCCCACTTTCTTTCGCAGTATAAAGAGGATGCCGCAGTAGAGGACTTGGGCGCTATTGTTCAGCCAAATATGGAACGTATCCATGCGCTACATCCTGATCTGATTTTGATGACCCCGCTGCACGCCGCTAACTATCAAGAGCTGTCAGAGATTGCACCGACTCTGCATTTCGATGTGAATTTTAATAACAGTCAGCAGCATATAGCCAGTGTTAAAAGTCACTTATTAACTCTAGGTCGTATTTTTGATAAAGAGGCATTGGCAGAACAAAAAGCCACGCAGTTAGATGCAAGAGTCAAAGAGGTTCAGGACTTCACAAAAACCCGCCCAGAAAAAGCACTGGTTGTCTTACACAATAATGGGGCTTTTAGCAATTTTGGGCTGCAATCACGCTATGGTTTTATCTTCAATGACTTGGGTGTCAAGCCTGCGAGTACGATTGTAGAGACCAGCCTACATGGACAGCCGATTTCTAGTGAGTTTATACAGCAGGCAGATCCAGACATTCTTTATATTGTAGACCGTACCGCTGTCATGGAGCATCGCGCTATTATCAACCCTGATGATGTGAGCAACCCTTTACTTCGTCAAACAACAGCATGGAAAAATGGTCGTGTTGTTTTTGTTGATGCAGATGCGTGGTATATAGCAGCCGCTAGCCCAACCTCATTAAACATCATAATGGACGATGTCCTCAAAGGCTATCAGCCAACGTTCTAGAGACACTCTAGGAACCTTCTAAGACGAACGATGTTTTTTAACGTAGGACTAGGACACGCCCTAGTGAATGATTAAGTGAGAAAGAGAGGGTTCTTCTTATCCTAAATTGTTAATGATTATCATTTGTGTTTTTATTCGCATTATTATTTTCCATCAAAACAAGAGGACGTTTCCATGCACCAACTTCAACACCTAGATCATAAAAATAGGGTCAAACAGCGGGCGACACTGACCAAACCTTCTTTCGCGCTCAATTATATCGTATCAGCAAGACTTGCCATGTCTTTGAGCCTAGTCGCTGGGACGATATTCATCTGTATGCCATCAGCGTATGCACAGACAAATAGTAATGTGATACATAGTGAGCAAACCACTGAGTCTGGCAATGGAGCGCAAAACCCACCGTTAGAGGAGGATAACAACGTTCCTACAGTGACCTTGCCTGCGATAACAGTAGTGGCAGAACGCAATGACAATCCTATCTACTCAGGTGGGCAGGTGACCTATACCAATCACGCTGGATTCTTGGGAAATAAGGATTTTTTAGAGACGCCGTTTAGTGCCATCAGCTATACCGATAAATTTATTGAAGATCAGCAAACCACCGATATTACGGCTGTCATCGCTGCTACTGATCCTGCCGTCTTTAGCAGTGGGGTTGGTGGCCAGAATCTTGAAAGTTATTCTATCCATGGATTCTCTTCAGACATTGGTGATGTTACGGTAGACGGGCTATTCGGTATGGCACCTTATTATCGTAGCTCACCTGAGATGTTTGAGCGTATCGAAGTACTCAAAGGGCCCTCAGCTTTATTGAATGGTATGTCGCCCAAAGGCTCAGTAGGCGGTGCAGTCAACCTAGTGCCTAAACGAGCAGGCGATGAGCCGTTGACGCGAGTGACGGCAAGATATTTATCAGACTCACAACTTGGTGGGCATGTGGATGTAGGACGGCGTTTTGGTGAAGACAAGCAGTTTGGTGTTCGGATTAATGGTGCTTATAGAGAGGGTGATAGTGCAGTAAATGATCAAGAAAAACAAGCGCAACTGGCTTCTATTGCACTGGATTGGAAAGGAGAGCGTGCTCGACTCTCGACAGCTCTTTATCACAGTAAAGATCGTGTCGATGGACCGACTCGCGGTCTCACTCTAGCACCAGGATTGTCGATTCCTAAGCCGCCCAAACCAGAGACTTTATTGAACCCAAGTTGGGCATTTAATGATAGTGAAGATAAGGGAATAATGATACGTGGTGAATATGATGTGACTGACGATTTAATGATTTATGGTGCGGGCGGAAATAGCAAAACAAAATTTAAGTCGCAGAGTGCCTCTGTCGCGCAGATTATCAATGCCGCAGGAGATTATCGGACTAATCTTGGAGAAGTTGATGATGAAGTCGAAAGACAGTCTGCTGAGATAGGGTTAAAAAGTAAATTCCAAACAGGACGAGTTAATCATCAATTGGCATTTAACATCGTTGACTATCAGGAGGATTATGATTTAAGTGCTAGAAGGGGTTTATTAGCTGAAGATTGGGTCACGAACATATATAAACCAGTATGGGAGTCGCGTAATATTCCCTTCAATTCTCCTGCGCTACTGAACACAAAAACGAATTTGACCAGCTATGGTCTTGCAGACACACTGTCTTTTGCTGAGGATAAATATCAGCTAACTTTAGGACTGCGACATCAACAGGTAGAAAGCAAACAAGCAGGTATGCTGGCATCAGTAAAGGATTACAACGAAAGTGCGACTACGCCATCAATAGCGCTACTAAGTAAAGTAAACGATCAAGTTTCTTTATATGCTAACTATATAGAAGGTTTGAGCCAAGGTTCTACTGCACCGATAGATGCAGAAAATGCTGGTGAAATGTTTGCCCCTTATAAGACGCAACAAAAAGAATTTGGCGTAAAGCTTGATCTTGGTGAGTTCTCACACACCCTAAGTGTTTATGAAATAGAGAAACCTAATAGCTATTTAGACCCTGTTAGTAATATCTTTTCTTATGCTGGCGAACAGCGTAACCGAGGTGTTGAATGGGGGTTTTTTGGCTCACCCATTGAAGATATACGCCTAATGGGTGGGGTTTCATATATTGATGCGAAGCTAACCAAGACGCTTGGTAGCGTTAATGAGGGTAATAGAGCTACAGGTGTCCCACAATGGCAGTCTAAGCTTGGTGTTGAATGGGATCTACCTTTCGTTCAAGTCTTAACATTAACAGCTAATGCAAACTCGATATCTAAGCAATATCTTGACGCAGGCAACTCACTGTCATTACCAGGTCGCACTATATACGATTTAGGCGCACGTTATGCCACCTCTATTGATAAAAAGCCGCTGACATTGAGAACAAGTGTTGCTAACGTAACCAATAAAGCCTATTGGGCAAAGCCGCATTATACCAGTCTTGGCTTGGGTGAGCCGCGTACATTTATGCTGTCAGCCACAATGGATTTTTGATTTGAGTTAAGGCGTGTTTGTAATATCATTATAGATTAGTGAATTATAGTGCTAAAGATTTGCCACACCAAAATAGGAAATTTATTAGCATATGACTCACTCTTCTGTGAGTTCAAGGCTCAAAAAGTAGATGAGACGTAGACTTAGCGATATCAATAATTACTCGTTATTCTACTGGCAAGTTGTTACCTAAAGCATAAATAGAATGGTGCCTATTGGAGTGCTTTTTATGGCACTTAAATTGCTCGCCACGTTAACTTTGGCATTGCTTGTGTTGGTAAATGAAGGAGTGAGCCACAGCTCCATAATCATGCCTAGCAGAACGAAAGTGACACCTACTGAACACCCAATATTTAACTCTCTTGCCGGCAAATTCATAAGACCGTATTGGTCTAATATTAATGAAATGAGCAGTAGCGTACTACCACGGCGAGCCACTTCTGTGAATTGTTGTTCTAAATCCATAGTACATCGACGTCACCAGCAGCTTCCACCGCCCATCCAAAGATCACAATCACCTTAGCTTGAGCATCCGGCTCATGACTACTACGCCAATCGTTGTCGAAACTAAGCAAACTAATAAAGCCGCTGAAATAAAAATAGCAATGGGTTTGCCTTTTGAGAGGACGGCAATATAGTCAGTTCAATCTCATTTGGCGTTCTGGTACGTTTGGCACCCTCTATTCTACCAAGGCCATCATAAATAGATGTCGAATCTTGAGTGACGCTGGAGCAGTATTTTTTGGGAGCAATAAGGGGTTTCGATATTGTAAATAATTATAGAAACAACAATGATTATCATTTACAATATTGTTCACAAAGTTAGTACACATAGCATTATTAGCTAAATATAACTTTTACCACTCTTTGATCCTCCAATTAAGTGAAGTGAATATGAAACGCCACCATCAAGTTGCTCTATCCTTTCTTACCCTTTGTATCAGCCAGCAACTATATGCACAAAACAATGTCAGTGCTATGGACATCGCTTCAAATACAATGCTTTCAGAAGACTTAGCTGTCAACGCCGCCTCAAGTGAGTTACCAAACGTGACTTTAGATACCATTACGGTCACTGCTAAAGCAAGGACAGGAACGGCTTTGGCACAAAAAATTAGTGAGATGCCCGCCGTCACACAGGTAATTACCGAAAATGAGCTGCAGATGCAGGCGACAGGCAATCGCACTACTGGAGATATATTGGCTCAGCTGATTCCAAGTTTGGGGGCAAGCAGCGGCTCAACCAGTAACTATGGCACGACCATGCATGGCCGTCCCGTGCAGTTTTTGCTGAATGGTGTGCCATTGAGTGGCTCACGCAGCCTTTCACGCGAGCTAAACAGTATCGACCCTGCGCAGCTTGAGCGGGTAGAGGTGCTCTCTGGTGCGACCAGTATTTATGGGGCTGGCGCGGCTGGTGGTCTGATTAATCTCGTCACAAAATCTATGGTGGGTTATGGCTCTATCAGGCAAACCAGAGTCGGCGTCAGTAGCAGTCGTAATTTTGACTCAGATTCATTGGGTTATCATGTGGGGCAAACATTGGGTTATGGCGGTGAGCGAGTCTATGGTCGCCTAGATGTGGATTATGATCGTAAGGGCGGCAAATTCGATAGCCACGATAATCGCATCAGTCCAGACGTCAATCAAACTGACCAACAAGATACCGAGTCGCTAAGTATTAATGGTAGCTTAGGTATAGAGCTCACTGACAGCCAACGTCTTGATTTGGCAGTGACTTACTATAATGATGAGCAGGATACTGACTATGGTCCAGATTATGGTAAAAATTTACAAGTATTATTTGGCGCAAAACCTTCCTTAAAGGCTATTTATGGTGCCAATGTAGAAAACGAGCCTTATACCACCAAAACATCAGTGAACCTAAATTATAATAATGATGATATTGCAGGCTCAAATTTGAGCGTGACTGGCTACTATCGAGACGAAAAAGGCCGTTTTTATCCTTCTGGGAAAAGTGCAGCAGACCAAGCAGCTGAAGTTTGGGCTACCAAGGGTCTTACTGATAAAGACACGCTAGGTAAGCTTTTGGGCGCGGCAACATTCGTCACTCAATCAGAAGCAGATATTGAGGTGATGGGTTTGCGTGCCGCTATGCAAACGGATAGTGAAATTGCGGGTCAAAAGACACTGTTTAGCTATGGGGCTGATTTTGAACGCGAAAAAAGTGAGCAAACCTATGAAGGGCAAGACTTAAACACGTTTCTTGCTAGTAATGGTTTGAGCGCTCAAACCAACGGACTATCTTATAATGGTGGACCAGATACCACCATTGATAAATGGGGCGCTTTTGTCAATGCCGATATAGATATCACTGATAAATGGCATACCAGTGCTGGCGTGCGCTATCAAAAATTGAAAGCAGAAACGGCTACTTTCACGCCCATTTATGAGCAATTGCTCGAAGAGTATTTTAATGATCCTCGCATCAGTGGTGTCAGCGATGCTTATGGCATTGACTATCAGGCTGGTCAAGTGGAAAAGGGCAATACAGACCACGATAAAACCCTATTTAATATCGGTACCAGCTATCAATTAACCCCAAATGACCAAGTATTTGCCAATTTTTCACAAGGCTTTACCACTGCTGACATTCAGCGTGCGCTACGTGATGTACGGGCAGGCTTTGTCGTCAACTCAGACAATGTACAACCTATCGCAATCGACAATTACGAGTTGGGCTGGCAGGGCAAGCATGGCAATACTGCTGCACGCTTGAGCGGTTTTTATAATAAATCAGATAAAACGGTACGCTTTACCAATGACTATACGGTAGAAGTGGTCGATACTGATGAGCGCGTCTACGGAATAGAAGGTTCGCTCAGCCATGATATTGATGATCAATGGCAAGTGGGTGGCAGTGTCGCCTATACTCGTGGTCAGTATGATAAAGATGGTGATTGGTTGGAGCTTGATGCCGTACGCTTGACACCCCTTAAAGGCACTGCATTTGCGCAATACAACTTTGATAAAGGCAGCAATGTACGTCTACAAGCATTAGCAATTGGCGGTGATGATAAAGCCTTTAAGGATCAACAAAAAGACCCTGATTCTAGCGCATTGCCAGTCACAGGTTATATGACACTTGATGTATTAGGACAAGTCAAAATGCCGGTAGGTCGAGTAGACTATGGGATTTATAACTTACTCAATAAAGATTATCTAACGGTCTATCACCAAACAACCTATGGCGACTTGAATCGTTTGCCTGCCTCGGGTACAACTTACGGCTTGAGCTACACTGTGGATTATTAAAAATAATATCAGATCAGTTTTTATTGCTCATAAAAAACTCTTCACTATCTCTTTAGTTTTAATGACACGCCCTATATACAAAAAAAGCAATCTCTATCTCTATGGCTCATAGTCATAACAACCTCTTATTAGCTTTTTTATTTCATTAGTTTTTTTATATACATCAAAAACAGGCTTATTACTTAGTAGTAGTAAGCCTGTTTTTGATGTAATGAGTCTCGTAAATGTGCAACGAGCAGTTTTAACTTTTGATCCGGTTGTCTGGCCTTAGGATAAACCGCATATAGCCCCAGCTTCTTGCTGGTAAAACATTGTAAAATCTGCGTGAGTGTATTTTTCTGTATCTCCTCATAGATCAACACTTGTGGTAAAAAAGCGATACCTAAATCGCTAAGCGCGGCTTGCTTAATTGCACTCAGATGATTGCTATGAAACCGACCATTGACAGATATTAATTGCTCTTTGCCGTCTATATATAGCGGCCATGTACTGTTAGCCGTATTATCAAACTTGTAAACCAAGCACTCATGATTCTGTAACTGTTCAGGATTTTGAGGCGCACCATGTTGCTTTAAATAGGATGGAGTCGCGCATATAATCCACTGGCTATCTATAAGACGCCTTGCAATGAGTGAAGAATCTTCAAGCACAGCGGTCCTTAGTGCCAAATCAAATCCTTCCTCTATCAAGTCAACCAATCGATTGGTAATTTGTAACTCTACTGATACTTCAGGGTGTTGTTTACAGAATTCCGCAATAGATTCGCTAAATATGAAATTCGCAGAGACCACAGGCATGGTTATACGTATATGGCCTTTCATATCTTCGCCGTAACCCGTGACAGCATTTTCAGCTTCTTGAAAGGCGGATTTAGCAATTTTAGCTTTGTTATAAAGCGCCCTGCCTGCATCGGTTAAGCTCAACTTTCTAGTGGTTCTATAAAGCAGTTGTGTATTTAAGTTCTCTTCTAATCTCGCAATGCGCTTGCTCACTACTGAGTTAGTCAATGATAATTTTTCAGCGACTCTAGAAAATGACCCTTCTTCAACAACTTGAACGAATAAAATCATGTCGTCAGCTTTGGTCACACTTGTTCTCCAATTGCAGTAATGTGTTTCTAATTATAGCAAAAAAGGAAAATAACATTGTCCATTGATGAATATATCAATGAATTAACAAGGCGTAGACTATTTCAGGGCATTTTTAACATTGGGACATAAACTCTCGCAAGTCGTGCTCGGCTTTGTCTACAAGACATATTTAGTAAATAAGCAGTCCCTATTTGTGAATATTTAATACAACTTAGTCATCATGGGTTCGTCAAAACAAAGGCTTCGATGACTTAGTTCAAGGAAGATCACACAATCAAAAGGATGTAATTTTGAATCAAACAATATATGGGCTTTTGGCATTACTGCCAATCGTTCTCTGTGGTATTTTTCTGATAGGTTTGCAATGGTCAGCTAAAAAAACAATGCCTATCATTTTAGTGGTTACCGCTGCGCTTGCCATTTTTATATGGGATATGACGCTTAACCGAGTGTCATCATCTATTATTCAGGGTTTGGTCATTACGGTTTCGGTATTGTGGATAGTCTTTGGTGCTATTTTTTTGTTGAACACATTAAAACATACTGGTGCAATCGCCGTTATCCGTGCTGGGTTTACTAATGTATCGCCAGATAGGCGTGTGCAAGCCATTATTATTGCATGGTGCTTTGGCTGCTTTCTTGAGGGCGCCTCTGGTTTTGGTACAGCTGCCGCTATTGCAGCGCCTTTGCTGGTGGCAGTAGGATTTCCGGCGCTGGGTGCAGTGCTGATGGGAATGATGATACAAAGTACACCTGTATCATTTGGTGCGGTCGGTACGCCTATTGTGATAGGGGTAAATGATGGGTTAGATAAAGCTGCTATTAGCGCTCAACTGGCACAACAAGGAGTACAGTGGGGCGAATTTTTACAACTGATTACCAGTCAAGTCGCCATTATTCACGGTGTCATTGGTACGTTCATGCCACTTTTTATGGTGATGATGCTCACTCGCTTCTTTGGTAGAAACAAAAGCTGGCGAGAAGGCTTTGCGATTTGGCCGTTTGCAATTTTTGCAGGCTTAGCATTTACAATCCCTTATGTGATAACCGGTGTTTTTTTAGGGCCAGAGTTTCCGTCACTGGTCGGTGGCTTGGTCAGTATTACTGTCGTTGTTAATGCTGCTAAAAGAGGGTTTTTGGTACCAAAAACCACATGGGATTTTGAACCGCAAAAAAACTGGCCGAGTGAATGGCTTGGTAAGTTAGTGGTCAGTAAAGAAGATACTACGCTGACCTTGAGTGATAAGAAGATGTCCACCCTTATGGCGTGGTTCCCTTATTTACTGGTTGCCCTTTTACTGGTGTTTTCAAGAGTATTTACAGGCTTTCAGTCTTTACTTAACAGTGTGGCAGTAAACCTAACCTCGATTTTAGGTGAGACAGATATCAGTGCCAGTTTTAGTCCCTTATACTTACCAGGAGGCTTGTTACTGATTAGTGCTTTGGTTGCTGCCGCTTTTCAAACTAGAAAGCCCGTCAGCGCCCTAAACAGTGCCTTTAAAGAATCAGGCAAGACTGTACTAGGGGCTGGATTTGTACTTATTTTTACGATTCCAATGGTTAGAATTTTTATCAATTCAGGCATAAACTTATCAGATGTGGCGAGTATGCCAGTCGCCAGTGCAGAGTTGTTTTCAGGTACTTTTGGCGATGTTTTTCCATTGATTAGTGCAACCATTGGTGCTTTAGGTGCATTTATCGCAGGCTCTAATACCGTATCTAATATGATGTTCAGTCAATTCCAATATGAAGCCGCCATGAGCTTACATATTTCACCTTCTCTAATCATCGCGGCGCAAGCGGTTGGTGCC
The DNA here is from genome assembly GCF_904846525.1 of Psychrobacter sp. 1044. Taxonomy (GTDB): domain Bacteria; phylum Pseudomonadota; class Gammaproteobacteria; order Pseudomonadales; family Moraxellaceae; genus Psychrobacter. The sequence goes on from NZ_CAJHAZ010000023.1 coordinate 17,557, forward strand.
GCAGCCGGTAATATGGTTGCCATACATAACGTGGTGGCTGCATCGGCAACAGTAGGTTTACTTGGTATGGAGGGCGCCACACTTAGGCGTACTATTTTACCCACCATATACTATGTGTTGTTCTGTGGCATCATCGTCATGGCCGCCATTTACATTTTTGGTTTTCAAGGGCCCTTGGCATCATGAATGACACACCATTACAAGATAAGGAGCGTCATATATCTTCGTCAAATCAAGCTTCTCAAGGCATGCTTAGTCCTGATCAGGTGTTAGATAAACTAACCAACTTGCTAGGCGCGAGTAATGTACAGGCTGATCCAGAGAAAAATGAACACTATAGAATGGGATGGCGCTCTGGCGGTGGCAACGCCTTAGCGGTTTTGTTTCCACAAACATTGCTGGACATTTGGCGTAGCCTAGAAGTATGCGTTGAAGGCGACTGTATTATCATTATGCAAGCGGCAAAAACAGGCCTGACTGAAGGATCAACACCGAGCGGTAATGACTACGATAGACCTGTTGTGGTGATTAATACGCTTGCCATAAACCAGTTGTATCTGGTGAATGACAACGAGCAAGTGATTAGCTTGCCTGGGGCAACATTGCATCAGTTGCAAAGTCAGCTTAATGCTGTCAATAGAGCGCCTCACTCTGTCATCGGTTCCTCGACGTTAGGTGCGTCTATTATTGGTGGTATATCTAATAACTCTGGTGGGGCTCTGGTTAAAAGAGGCCCTGCCTATACCGAGCTTGCGTTGTTTGCCCAAATAAATGAACACGGTCAACTGGTGCTCGTCAATCATCTAGACGTCGAGTTGGGTGATACTCCGGAAGAAATATTAACGAATTTGCAAAACGGTCATTTTGATAAGAAAGAATTACCTGACACTGGTAAGCTCGCATCTGACAGAGAGTATATCGTCAGAGTAAAAGATGTTGATGCAAGCACGCCCAGTCGCTTTAATGCGGATAAGCGCAGACTGTATGAAGCAAGCGGCTGTGCTGGCAAGCTTGCGGTGTTTGCAGTACGTCTTGACACTTATCCAATAGCAGCAAAAGAGAAAACCTTTTACATAGGTACTAACAGTGTGAGTGAGCTTGCACAGCTCAGAAGGCAGATACTATCCCGCTTCGACAATATCCCTGAAGGGGGTGAGTATATGCACCGTGATATATTTGATGTATCCGCTAAATACGGTAAAGACACGTTTTTAAGTATTAAGCATCTCGGTACAAATGCCTTACCTAGACTGTTCTCTATCAAAGGCGCTATGGACGCAAAGTTCCATAAATGGTCATGGATGCCAAAGCATTTCACTGACAAAGTCATGCAGTTTATCGCTACTCTATTTCCAAAGCATTTGCCCAAGCGCATGATGGAGTACCGCAATCAATACGAGCATCACTTAATCATAAAAATGAGTGATGAGGGTATAGCAGAGGCTCAAGATTTTCTGAAGACGTTTTTTGATGCGTCGGACACAGGTAATTATTTTGAATGTAGTCAGGAAGAGTCAGAAAGCGCGCTTTTAAATCGTTTTGCCGCAGCCGGTGCCGCATTGAGGTATGAAGTCATACATGAAAAAGAGGTAGGGGAGATATTAGCGCTTGATATTGCCATACCACGTAACGAGCTAGAGTGGCTTGAAAGCTTGCCTGAAGACATTGAAAAACACTTAGAAAAGAAGCTGTATTACGGACATTTCTTTTGTTATGTGTTTCATCAAGACTATATATTGAAGAAGGGCAGTGATGCCAAGCTTATTAAAAAGATGATGTTAGAGCTATTGAGCGCACGCGGAGCCAAATATCCTGCTGAGCATAATGTCGGTCATCTATACGAAGCAGAGCCTGATTTGCAGAATTTCTATAAAAGTCTAGACCCAACCAATAGCTTTAATCCCGGCATTGGTAAAATGTCGAAAACCAAACGTAACTGCTCATGCTGTGTGTAATAGTGAGTGTGGGTTGAGCTTGCCGCTTCAAAAATAAGCCAATTGCATCCATCGTTTAGCACTAATCAATAAATAATTAGAGATTCAAAAATATTACATAGATATCTAACAGAATAAGGGCAAGCGTATGATTATTTCATCTCCAAACGACTACAGGGCTGCTGCCAAGCGCCGACTGCCACCATTTCTATTTCATTACATAGATGGCGGTGCTTATGAGGAATATACCTTAAAACATAATGTTGAAGATTTATCGAAAATTGCCCTTAGACAACGTGTACTAAATGATATGTCACAGCTTAGTCTCGAAACGCAGTTATTTAATGAAACTCTGTCTATGCCTGTCGCGTTGTCACCCGTGGGTCTGACAGGTATGTATGCCCGCCGCGGAGAAGTGCAGGCCGCTATGGCAGCCGATCAAAAAGGCATTCCGTTTACCATGTCGACAGTTTCGGTTTGTCCGATTGAAGAAGTAGCGCCTAAAATTAACCGTCCAATGTGGTTTCAGCTTTACGTATTAAAGGACCGAGGTTTTATGAAAAATGCCTTGGAGCGCGCCAAAGCGGCGGGGTGTTCGACCTTGGTTTTTACGGTAGATATGCCAGTACCAGGGGCACGCTACCGAGATATGCACTCCGGTATGAGCGGTAAAAATGCCGCTATGCGCCGTTACTTCCAGTCTATGACGCATCCGCAATGGGCATGGGATGTAGGGCTAAATGGCCGTCCGCACGATCTGGGCAATATCTCTGCTTATTTAGGTAAGCCAACAGGATTGGAAGACTATATAGGCTGGCTAGGTAATAACTTTGACCCCTCTATTTCTTGGAAAGATTTAGATTGGATTCGCGAGTACTGGGACGGACCTATGGTTATCAAAGGTATTTTGGACCCAGAAGATGCCAAAGATGCGGTACGTTTTGGGGCCGACGGCATAGTCGTATCTAATCATGGTGGACGACAACTGGACGGTGTTTTATCCAGTGCACGTGCTCTGCCTCCTATTGCCGATGCGGTTAAAGGAGAGATTAAAATCTTAGCCGACTCTGGCATACGCAATGGTTTAGATATTGTGCGTATGTTGGCTTTGGGCGCTGATATTTGCATGCTAGGGCGCGCCTTTATTTATGCTTTAGCAGCGGATGGCAGCGCAGGGGTAAGCAATTTGTTAGAACTGCTAGATAAAGAAATACGCGTCGCAATGACCTTGACTGGTGCCAAAACGATTGCTGATATTAATTCTGACTGTTTGGTAAAACTGGATAATTAAACCGAGGCTATAGATTTTGTCAGTACATGAAGTGAGCTCATGCAGATAAGATACCGGAGATTAGAAGCCGTCAGATTGGTCGTTGATCACAAGCGCGAGGTTGCAGAAATTCCAATATCTAGGCTACCAACAATAGAATGTTAGGGTGTTTTGGTTGTTATGTGATGACTGGGAATAAGACGCTATGCAAAGGGCTATTGTGAATGCTAATAGGTATATTATTGTTGAGCGATAACCACAACTTAAAGCAATCATTACGTTGAACCCCTGAGCTTATCTATATAATCAGCCCAATCTTGCATCATCAGTATTCGAGTATCAATTTCATCTAATCGGTTATAAGCGCCGCCATGTGTATCTTTTATTCGATGTCCTAATTGCAGCTCAGTCACGATATCTGAGTAACGCAGTTCAGGCTGTTCCATTAGTAAGGTTTTAGCTGATGCTCGAAATCCATGAGCGCATTGAACATCCTTATATCCAAGCCTATGAAATATTTGCACTAGCGTTGCTTTACTAATATAAGGATTGCTCGAGGCGCGTATCGATGCAAATACGTGTTCTTTGTGACCTGTGATTGCTTGTATTTTTCTTAAGCGCTCAATTACTTGAGTGGCTAACGGTACTACTAAGTGCGATACCATGTCATCACGACCTTCGCCTTTAGTAGGAGAAAACTCCCATAGCTTATTATCCCAATCTATATCTTGCCAGCGCATAGACCGCAAATCGATACTACGCACAAAGACATACGGTAGTAAATTCATCGCTTCTAATGTGGTTTTACTTGCACCTTTGAAATGGGACATATCGTTTAGGAGAGTGGCAAACTGATCAGGCTTGGTGATGGCTGGTAAGTGGTTACCTGAGCTAGCAGGTGCGAGCTCGCCACGCGTATCAATAGCTACGTTTCTATCGCATAATCCTCTTGCGACAGCAAATGAGAAGACTTTTTCAGTATAAAGCCGAGTACTGGCACCAACGAAGGTTGCTTGATTTTCATTGTTTTGAATCGCCTCACATACACTCAATATCATCTCGCTGGTGATATCGTCCATTCTCAAGTCGCCAATCTCACGACACATATATCCTAGACATAAATCCCAAAATTTAAGGGTTGAGTTACTAAACGCGCGCTTTCTAGATTTACTATGGTGACGACTTGACGTTTTGTGATCTCGCCACGCTTGTGTGATTTCAGAAAATGTGGCGTTCTTTAGATGAGCATACTTATTGACTTGTTCTTTTTTATGAATGGCTTTAGGGTCGGAGCCTTGTGCGACCGTGCTAAGTATAGTTTCTGCTTTATACTTAGCTTCATATAGGCTGATATCTTCGACCTTACCTAACATAATTCTAGGGCGCTTACCATCGATATGCGGATGAGCGTACCGTAAGTAGTATTCCTTTTTACCATTTGGATAAATACGAATACTTAAACCCGCGATACCTGAGACACTGACCGAGTAATCTTTATCTCGGCATTCAAGTTTATTGATATCATTTAAATTATCGACAGCCATGATGTACATCCGTCAGCTTTATAAGCTAGGTAAATTGTGAATGTTAATCTATTATCTCTATACTTAGATTTAGAGCAATCTTTGCGCACGTTTTATAAATCTTGAAAAGCGTCTTCTGGGAAACGTAGATAGCTATTGGACACCAACATGGACACTGTTATTCATTGATGAGTTTACAAAACCCTTTAAATGGAAGGTTGTAAAGTACAATCATCCCCAACCTTCACTTGGGAATAATTATAGTATAACGACTAAAGGAAGAGTAGGCTATGCGTTTATTGAGCTGTAGGCTATTATTACTGGTTATTTTGGTCAAATAATTGGGGTTAATATAAGATGGATGCTTTGCCTAGCATTTGATTGAGCATATTTTCGACAAAAACCATGCTCCTGTACGTGCATAGAATATAAAAATTAGAGGCATAGTACTGTTCTGTGCAAATTTAACGGTTGTTAACTCAGTGCTTTAGATGGAATTATATTACGAATAGTGAGGGGGTTTTTGATAACTTAAAACAAAAAGTATTACAGCTTAGTTGGTCATGATATTTGCCACTATAAGGTAGATCTAAACCAGACTTGCAGACAGGCTAAGTAGGAGCATTGTAAGATCATACCTGCGCTATTAGAACGGATATGAAGTAACAGATAACCAAAAGAGTGATGATTTTTGAGCTAAGCTAATAATCTATAGGTAGTGATATCTTTATATGCCTAACGTATTGCAAAAGCATTCGTACCAAAGAGCCAGATGATTAAGAATAAGAGACTACGCAAAGGGCTAGCCATGCATGGTGAAGGTAATAAGCATATTAACCATAGTCAGAACAAGTTCATCGAACAGATTAACTTTGAATGAATGGTAGAATTACTGTATCTACAACACATAAGTTTGTGAAATACATGCAAAGAGGTTATTAGCGACTTGATCTAATATACTAAGCTCAATTAGGGCTCCGCGTATTAAACCTTCAAGGCATATCAGCTAGTAGTTACGTTAGGAGTGATTACGGTATTTATTTGATAGATAGTACATATTCTGGTCAAGCAATTATCAATCAGATTAATAATTTACCGTTTGATTATAATTCCATGAATTTACTATCAGATACTGATTATTTAACATATGCGTACCTAAAGCTAGGTTCACAATAAAATAGGAATGATTAACTAATAAAAACAATGCTCTACAGTTAGGAAGAAAATTAATGGTTCATGAACCTTAATATTTAACTTAAACCAATCACCTCTCCTCATTTCATTCCAATTTCTCTTTTTCAGCTATTCTTAACTTCCCTCTAGCTTGTTTAATTTATTCAGCGGGCACTATCGACAGCTGCACCCGATAGTGCATTAAAGGCAGTGTTCACTGATCGCGGCTTGGCAGAAAACTCACTAAAAAATATTCGCATTTGCATTGGTAATGCTTGGATTTAAAAGGCTGTTTAATGATTGCTTGTCACTGCCTTTTCAAAATCAACAGGATCGTTGGCGCTATCACTATCAAGCGCATTTAGCATGCAGTAATGATAAATTTCTTAGACAGGGGTAACTCTATAAGTTAACTACTAAAATTTCTGCAAAGTCAGCGCTTTAGTTTTGAGCTGCTTGCACTTTGGTTGTCGATTCCAGTTTTTTTAATAACCAATTTCGCTTATAGGATAGCGTAGTGGCATCTTTACTTCCCCATATCAAAGGCCAGCATGGTAGTGGGAGCGGCTAACGAATTAGGGACGACTGAAGGCGTGTCAGACAATGGCATTAAACTATCGTTTTAAGTTTCATGGTTTGATTCAGATTGTGTATGACTGTTGGTATTCTTAGGTGACTAAATCTCAAATTTAAGCACTGCTAAACTTGAACTTTAATGACTTAGTACACACATCAGTAAGTCTATTTATCAATCTATAGGTATACCTATGTCTAAGCTAAGCCGAGAAAGCGTAGCAGAGTTTGCAGCAATACATGTAGTTATGCATGAAGCTTCCCGAGATAGCGCTGTGCAAGAAGTTATAAATAACGATGCAATACTTCAAGATGAAGAGCCTAGAGTCTTAGCTGAACACGGTCTTAACGGGGATTCTGGTGTAGACATTGAAGCGCTTACCGATACTTCAGAATACGCTCAACCAATAATGCCTGACGATCTTAAGAAAAAACGCCAAATTATGGCTGTTAGAAAAGAGTTATTGGGTGATGGTACTATTGATAAATTTTACGTTGATGATGTTGTGTACGAGCGCCTTAAGTAATTAACTATACTATTTATTTGATTAAGTGAGACCATCCCGAATTCTGTGTAACTGCCGTTTAGATTAAATGCTTACTAATACGCTCATCAAACATAATCATAAAACGATTCAGAGCAGACGTCCAGTTACGGATTGGCATCGACCACTTTTTGGATGCTTGCTGGGTGGCTAAGTACACCACCTTGAATGCTGCCTGATCAGAGGGGAACACCTTACGCTTATTCACCGCTGTCCGAATCACGCTGTTTAAAGACTCAATAGCATTGGTGGTATAAATCACTTTTCTGATGTCTTTAGGATACTCGAAGAACACCGTTAAGCCCTCCCAGTTATTACGCCAAGACTTGATGACATGTGGGTACTCTGTGCCCCAAGTCTCATCAAAGTGCTCAAGGTTGGCCTCTGCTATCTCAAGCGTATCAGCGCCATAGATGGCCTTTAAATCAGCCGCTACGGCCTTCTTATCTGTCCACGGTACGAACTTCATTGAGTAACGCACCATATGCACGATACACAGCTGAACCTTGGCTTTGGGGTAGACGGTGTTAATGGCATCGGGGAAGCCCTTTAAACCATCGACACAGGCAATGAGTATATCTTGTACCCCGCGGTTTTGTAATTCAGTGAGAACACCTAGCCAGAACTTAGCGCCCTCATTCTCTGATAGCCACATACCAAGCAGCTCTTTTTTGCCATCAAGTCCCACGCCTAAGGCCAGATAGATCGCCTTGTTGATGATCTGCTTGTCTTGGCGTACCTTAACGACGATGCAGTCCAAATAGACGATAGGATAAACACTGCTCAGCGGCCTGTTCTGCCAAGCGGTGATGTCCTCTAATATATTATCGGTGACTCTTGAGACAAGAGAGCTTGAGATGTCGACATCGTAGAGCTCTTTAATGCTCTCTACGATCTCAGTGGTGGTTTGACCTTTGGCGTATGAGCGAGGATCAGCAAGTGTCTGGGAGACACTTGCCCGAAGCGCAAGACGGAAGGCTATGCCTGTAGTGAAATATGATTTTATCATCAAGGCCACTAATACGGGTTTGATGCTTACGCACTAACGCAGGTTCAAAGTCACCATTACGGTCTCTTGGGGTGGAGATTTCAAGATCGCCTGTGTCACTGCGGACTGTCTTTTTAGTGTGCCCATTGCGCTTGTTTGGCTTGTCTGCTTTTCATGCTTGGGGTAGCCGAGATGGTCTTCCATCTCAGCCTCTAAGGCAGTATCGATAAAGGATTGCATGAGCTGCTTTTGAAAGTCTTTGATGTCATCGAAGCTTTTCATGCTACCAGCCATTTGCTCAGCCAGCTTTTTAATGTCAGATTGAGTAGTCATTGCTTATTCTCCGGTTAGGGGATTATAAGCAGTTACACAGTTTTTAGGAAACTCCCGATTAAGTAGTTCTTAATCATATCAAGCAATATCGTCCCATTATCCTCGCTCACTTCTGAATAGTTGTGAGCAGGAATTTAACCCCACAGATGAATTATCTATGATTTCATATCCGTAGACATTAACTTGAGAGATTTTAACCAAGCAGCCTGACAATAAAAGTCAAACCACATCTACCTTGGTGTCTTATAGTCTAAACTCTTTTGAACCCTCTTCTGATTGTAGTACAGCTCGATATTGAACCGCTCCGGGATTGTTGTATTCTCTCAGAATGTTGAGTCTCCGACAATGAAAAAACAAACCTACACTCCTGAGATTAAAGAGCGCGCCGTTCGCATGCTGATTGAAGCAGCAGGCGACTATCCCTCTACATGGTCAGCCATCCAAGCCATTGCCCCTAAGATTGGCTGCACGCCTGAGACCCTTCGATCCTGGCATAAAAAGCACATCAATCAAACCATTCCTGCACATATTCAAGCTCAAAGCCAAGAGCAGCGTATCAAAGAGCTTGAACGTAAATGCAGAGAGCTCAGACAAGCCAATGAGATTATACGTAAGGCTGCTGGGATTGAAGCCCAGGCGGAGATAGACCACACGCCTTAGTAATGGTCAACTTTATTGATGAGCATAAGAATAATTATGGGATCGAGCCAATCTGTCGAGTACTACTGATTACCCCATCCACATACTATCGCGCTAAAGAGCTAGAAGAAAGCCCTGAAAAGCGTTCACAGCGTAGTCAATATGACGATTATTATCTCAGTGAGATTAAACGTATTTGGCAGGACAGCAAGTGCCGTTACGGTGCGCGTAAAGTCCGGCAGCAGATGAAATCTGACGGGTTAAAGGTTGCTCGCTGCACCGTAGAGCGGTTAATGCGACAGCATAGCATTCAAGGGGTTCGGCGCGGTAAGGGTAAGATTACCACTAATAGCCGTGATGACCAACTACGGGCTAATGACCTAGTCAATCGTAACTTTAGCGCTCATCGCCCTAACCAGCTGTGGGTGGCTGACTTTACCTATATCAAGACGACAAGCGGCTGGGTCTATACTGCTTTTATCATTGATGTGTTTGTCCGCGCTATTTTGGGCTGGAAAGTATCGAATCGCATGAATACCGATATGGTGATGGCAGCGCTTAATCAAGCGATAGCGGATAGGAATAATCCTAAGGATGTCATTCATCATAGCGATCGAGGGGTTCAGTACTTATCTATTCGCTACACTGATAAGATGACTGACTGCGGCGTGATTGCTTCTGTTGGTGCAACAGGCGATTCATACGACAATGCATTGGCTGAAACGGTCAATGGGCTGTATGAGTCTGAGGTGATTCATTATTTGAAAGAGAGCTGGTCTGGTGTGAACGATGTTGAACTGGCAACCCTTGATGGGTAGATTGGTTTAACAAAATACGACTGCATAGCACAATTGGTTATGTATCACCTTTTGAATTTGAAAAGCGGTATTATGATAATTTAACCCTGTCAGGCATCGCTGCCTGACTCAAGTAAATCACTCTCCGATATAGTCGGGGCGGTTCAATACCTTAGAAAAATAAGTTGAGAGTGGGGTAGATAAAGTATACTTATAGAATTATTAAAAATCGTATATAAGTTAAAAAATCAATATAGCTATAGCTATAGTTTAACTTTGTCTATATATTTAATTTTTAGTGAAATTTTGGTATAAATATTGCAGCTTATATTCTTTGTAACTTTAAGTAAAGAACTTGAAGCAATAAATTTTTATGTGATTTATATAACTAAAAAAACACAGAACTTTTAACTAACCATTATTCTATAAGCTTATCTTCAGGATTCTACTATGGAACAACTATTTAAAAAAATCATTAGCATCGTTGTATTATCGACTATTCTATTTGGTATATCTGCTTGTGCCATCACTGGTAACAGTAACAGCATTATCGATAACGATGGAGATAGCCGACGTGTTGGCAAAGTTGTATGGAATAACCAAGTAGATACTGATATTAATGCGATGCTAGCAAGACAAGTTACTACTGATAGTGCTCGACTGGTGTTCATTCGAAAAAACGATAATAACCCTGAGCAAACAAGTGCTAATATTGCAGTCAACAATAGATTTCAAGCCAGTCTCCAAGCTGGTAACTATACTGTCGTCAACTCATGCGTGGGTACCAATCAGCTTAGTGTCCATGCTACGGGATTTAAAAGCAATGATTTACTAGCCAACAAAAATACTTATCAGCTAGTGGGTGGTCGAACTTACTTCTTTGATGTTGAGATGGACGAAACAGGTCAAAGTACATTAAAACAATTAACGTCGAATGATGCATCACAAATACTCTCTAATAATCGTTATCAATCCCATCAAATTAGCCGTGTAGTTCCTAATTGTTCAGCGCCTGTTGTAGCTACTCCAAGACCTGTGACACCGCCTCCAATGATACAACCAAAACCTCTTGTTTTAGAGAAAGCAGTCACTATCGATCTTGAAGTATTGTTTGAGACTGATAAAGCTATGGTAAACCCAGAGTACTACGCAGAATTGGCAGAATTGGCAGAATTTATGATGCAGTATCCAAACACTATGACAACTATTGAAGGTCATACAGATAGTCGTGGTAGTGATAGCTACAACCAAGCTCTATCACAGCGACGTGTCGATGCGGTAAGAGAAGTATTAATTACTCGCTTTCAGATTGCAGCTGAGCGCTTAAAAGCTATTGGTTATGGCGAGTTAAAACCAAGAGCGAGTAATGATAGCGAGGAAGGTCGACAACTTAATCGTCGTGTGGTCGCTATTGTTGAAGAACTCTTAAGCAATTAATAGTCCTATTATCCTTTAGTGACTGACGTTACCAACTTAAAAGCAACTTAAGCGACACAATTTAAATTAAAAATTTTAGGGAAGAATATGAATACTATTATCGTTAAGACTCATAATACCAATAGCACTGTTGATCAAGTGCAAGTAATTACAAAAGATGGCAAGCCTACAGTTATCGCTGCAGTAGATAAAGTTAATTATGAGTTTTACGATACGGCTATTGGCCGTGCTCCCAATCATATTATTACTAAGCGCATAAAGAATAATTTGCATATCTCATTCGAAGAAGAAGGGCAAGATAGCGATCTTATTATAGAAGGGTTCTATGACAGCTCAGATAGCGCGCTGCTCGGAATAGCTGAGAATGGAGAATATTATTATTATATTCCTGATACCGGCGAGACCTATGATTACGTCACTCAGCTAGCAATAGGTGATACGGAAGGTCAAGCATTAGGTGGTACTCAGTATATCGCAGCAGCAGGCTTACCTTGGTGGATACCTGCGGCAGCTAGTCTAGGGCTGATAGGCTTAGTTGCTGGTAGCAGTAGAGGTAAAGATAATGATAGTAAGCTAACTAACGATGATCCTATAGCAGTGAATGACAGCTACACGGTTGCTGAAGATGGTTCAGTCATCTTAACCCCACTCAAAGGTGACAGTGACATTGATGGCGATACGTTAAGTATCATCAACATTAATGGTACGGCACTGACCCCAGGGGTCGCGCAAAGCATTACCGTAGATAATGGCGTGGTCAAGATTGATATTAACGGCGCTATTACCTTTACCCCAGAAGCCAACTTTAATGGTCAAGTTGAATTTGACTACACCATCAGCGATGGCAAAGGCGGTACAGATACTGCTACAGATA
>NZ_CAJHAZ010000024.1 GCF_904846525.1 Psychrobacter sp. 1044
ATTTGATTTTTTTTTTTTTTTTTATCTATATCTTTTATAGATTTTTTAACAATAAAAACAATATCTTTGTTTTCTAAAGAATGAGCCTTTACACGAAAATGCTCACGTATTTGACGCTTGATTAAATTTCGCGCGACAGCCGTAGGAACTTTACGCTTGGTAATAGCCATGCCGACTCGTGGCTTATCATGATCATTAGTACGCACAAATGCCATTAGATGGCTCTGATGAAGCTTACGCTCAGGTGCATCAAAAACCTCACGGAAGGCTGCAGGCGTGAGCAAACGCTGCTCTTTGGTGAAGCGGGCATTAGCTGCCGCTGAAACAGTATTGGACATAGCACAACCTAGTATAAGAGCGAATAACGGTAGCGGAAATAATAGCGCAGAAATAACAACAAAGTACAGAGACAAAAAAAGCGCCGATGTGGGCGCTTTTAATATATGGCTAAGTGTCAGTTGTGGTGATTGACTATCGCAATCTATAAATAATAGAAACACAACAAGCACTATAAGCCATGCTTATCGCAATCTACTGATTATACAGTAAGACGATGACGTCCTTTAGCGCGGCGACGAGCTAAGACCTGACGGCCTTTTTTAGTTGCCATACGAGCACGGAAACCGTGAGTACGTTTACGCTTGATCACGCTTGGTTGGAATGTACGTTTCATAACTCACCTATCAAAATAATGGACTAAATTCGTAATAACGGAGGATTATACCACCGCATAGAATCTTGGTCAATGAACTAATTTAATCTATGTCGATGCAGACAGATATTTTGACAGAGGAAATATCATTTTAAATGATTCATCGTGTGTAAAGTTCATATTCATAACTCAAAAATAACGACTCAGTTAATTAATTCAGTGATGGATTCCCAAAAGTTATCCACAGTTTGTGTCGAAATCTATAATAATTAACTATTAATATATATAAGTATTGTTGTTATTGGGAGCTCGATTATCTGTGGCTAAGTAAGTTTTCCTTTTTATTATCAATATATTGTACTATGGGTAAACCTGTGGATAACCTGTGGGTTAAATATGGATAACTCACCTTTCAAAGTTATGAACAAAAGTATCCACAGCCTTATCCCCAAAAAACAAGGTTTTATCCACAGGGTATTTGTGTTAGATTAGCCCCTACTTAATATGTGGCTTCGTATAGTTTATCAACGTAACTTCCAATATGGTTTCCAACGGAAATAATTGCGGAAAATATGAAGGGCTACGCAACAGATCACACTGCTAAAACACAAATATTATTTCAAATTATAGGGTTAGTATTTTTCATGATAGACACAGCAAATATTTGGGATAAATGTCTAAATGACCTACGATATAACGTCAAAGACAACGTATTTACTATGTGGTTGAGACCATTGTCAGCTCATCAAGAGGCGCAAACGCTGACTATACTTGCTCCTAATGATTATTTTGTGACTTACATCAAAAAAAACCACTTGCAAGAGATACAGCAGCTGGTTGCTAAGCACAGTCAAGGAAGTATCGAAGAGGTGTTTGTGCGTGTTGATAACGCTGGCCGCGATAATGAAGACAATCGTCAATTGCAATCAGGGTCTTTGTTTGATGAAGATAAACCCTCCCCTACCCCTGCAGACCATAAGTTTGAAACCATTCATCATAACAATGCAAAAGCAGATATTGATGCCAATATGCGTCATGCAGAATTGGTTGATTCTGCTGATGCTAAGTCGTTAAGTTATCTAAACCCTGACTTTACTTTTGAAACTTTTGTCACTGGCAAATCTAACAATCTGGCTTATAAAGCCTGTTATGAGCTTGGTAAGCGCCAATCAAAAAATCGACACAATCCTTTATTTATATACGGACCTTCTGGTTTGGGAAAAACACATTTAATGCATTCTGTAGCACATCGCTATTTAAAAAATAATCAAAGTTTTTATTATTTCACTTCTGAAAAATTTATTAATCAATTAGTTTATTCGTTAAGAAATAATAAAATAGAAGATTTTAAAAAGAAAATTAAAAAAGTGGATTTATTGATTGTAGATGATATTCATGTATTAGCAGGAAAAACCAAAAGTAGTAATGAGTTTTTGACATTATTTGCAGATTTTACCAGTGGTGATAAACAACTGATTTTGGCTTCAGATCGTCATCCTTCGCAAATGACCGAATTCGATGAACGTTTTAGATCGAGATTTTCTTGGGGTCTCACTGTAGCAGTTGATCCGCCTGAGATTGATACTCGTGTGCAAATTTTGCAAAAAAAAGCAGCTTCATATGGTATGACACTGCCTAAAGAATGCGCATTATTCATCGCTCAAAACGTGGTTTCAAATGTTAGGCGTTTAGAAGGTGCTCTAAATCAAGTTTTTGCTAATGCTAACTTGACGGGTGCACAGATTACTCTTGAAATGGTGCAATATGCGCTAAAAGACATCGTCGCGATGCGTGTGCAAGCTGTGAATATGGATAATATTCGCAAAGTGGTTGCTGAGTACTATGATGTGACTATTAAAGAGATGATGGGTCGTAAACGCACGCGCAGTATTGCTAGACCGCGTCAAATAGCGATGGCATTATCGCGTGAGTTGACTGGTGATAGCTTTCCTGAGATTGGTCAATCATTCGGCGGTCGCGATCATACAACGGTGATGCATGCTTGCGATAAAGTTAATGAGCTACGAGCAGCAGATCCTGCTTTTGATAAGGATTACAAAACACTGGCATTGATGCTGCAAGCGGGTTAGCAGGTCGCGGTATCACTATGTTTTAGTGGATTGATATGGTTTATAATATTAAAAATACGAGTAGACAGACAGCGAATGGATTATAGTCAATAGACAGGGTATGATTAAGCCATTATTGTTAAGTTTTATAATAAAAATCATTTAAATAAGAGTAACCAAGCATGCAATTATCGATTAATCGAGAGTCGTTACTAAAAGCCATTAATTTGATCGCCAAGGCTGCTGATAAACGGCACAATATGGTTATTTTGGGCAATATCAAGCTACAGCTATCCGAATCAACGCTTATTTTGACGGCTTCTGATTTAGAAGTAGAGCTGACATCGACTTTAAAATTGCCTGCTGGTGCTTGCGTTGAAGCTGGTACCACGACTTTACCTGCAACAAAATTAAAAGACATCTGTAAATCATTGCCTGCACAAGCTCAAATTAATTTGGCCACTCAAGCAAATGAACGCTGCTTATTAACCAGTGGCAAGAGTCGCTTTACCTTAGGCACATTACCTAGCGAAGATTATCCGAGTTTAGGTAATCCCGAAAATATCACGCCATTGACCATCAGTCGCAATCGTCTTATCGATTTGATTCATAAAACGCAGTTTGCAATGGCGATTCAAGATGTTCGCTATTATCTCACTGGTATGTTGTTTGACGTGTCGCAACAGCAACTGACGACGGTTGCAACCGATGGGCATCGATTGGCTTTGGCGCGCAGTGTTATCGATGTCAGTGCTGATTTAAGCATGCAGGCTATTTTGCCCCGTAAAGCTGTCATTGAGCTTGAGCGCTTGGCCTCTGAGCTAGGAAAAATGCTTGGTGAGCAAGACAATCAGGTCACCTTGAGCTTTGGTCGTGAGTTTTTGCAAGTGAGCTTACCCTTTGGTGACGTTGATAGTGCAGGGCAGGTCAATCAGAACCTGATGGTTACTTTCACTGCGCGTCTGATTGATGGAAAATTCCCTGATTATCGCCGAGTTATGCCAAGTAATACGGATAAATTGGCTTTATTCAATCAAGAAAAAATGACGGACGTACTGCGCCGTGTCGCGATTTTGAGTAATGAAAAATCTCGCGGTGTGGTGTTTAATTTTGCCAGCGATGGCATGGTAGAGGTGCGTGCTAATAATGCAGAGCAAGATGAAGCGGTGGAGATGATACAGGCGAAGTATCAAGGTGAGCCGATGGAGCTGTCTTTTAATGCGGCTTATTTACAAGATGTGCTTGGTGTGATTCAAGGTGACTTGCAAATGCACATGAGTCAATCAAACGCGTCGGTGCTAGTCAATCAGCTGAATGATGAGTTCCATCAATATGTCATTATGCCAATGCGTATATAGTTTCTGTATGTTTTCAATAGGCTTAATAGCAGGGACTAAAGACACTCAGTTTGCACTAAAAAATTAAGGTAAGCTCAGTGTCTTTGATTAAAATCCAGTATTTTAAATTCAATATTTATTAAACTTTTGCCTATTTTTTATAGGTAGCGTCAATAGGCGGCTGTCGGTATTATGATTGAACGTCTACAAATATCCAATCTACGCAACCTGACGCAAGTCAATATACACGCGACAGCTTGCAACGTCATTATCGGTGACAATGGCAGCGGTAAAACCTCATTACTTGAAGCCATATTTCTGCTATCAAGAGGAAAAAGCTTTCGTCATCACCAGCCAAAACGCTATATTCAGCACCATCAAAATACAGCGACTGTATACGCTAGACTCAATGATAGTAGTACCTTAGCTATCCAAAAACAAGCTGACGCGACCACAATTCTACGTCTGAATCAAACCACTGTCTATAACCAAAGCATCTTAACTGAGCAGCTACCAACGCTACTGATAGATCCATCGACGATGGATATGTTAGAGCAGGGTAGTGCTAGTCGTCGCCAGCTGCTAGATTGGCTAGTGTTTCACATGAAACAAGGTTTCCACCCGCAATGGCTCGCCTATCAGCGTCTATTAAAACAGCGCAATAGTTTGCTAAAAAAGACACGTCATTTGACCCAAGTGCAGCTCACTGAACTAAAATCGTGGGACAAAGGACTTAGTAATCATGCGGCACTGATTCATCATTATCGCGAACGCATATTCGCAGAATGGCAGCCTTATTTTGCTGAAAGTATCGTGCAGTTATTACCCGCTTATGCGGAGCAATTGAGCCTTAGCTATAATGCTGGTTACGATACTACTGTTGCGCTGGATATACAGCTTAACGAGCGCTTAGAACAGGATTTGCAACTGGGATATACTCGTATCGGTAATCACCGTGCTGATGTTCATGTGCATTGGCGTTCTAATGACTCGGCAGCGTCGAATAACGAACTCTCAGATACAATGCATGAAGCGGACACTAACCTCAAAGTACCTGTTATAAAAGAGCAGGCAGCCAATGTGTTGTCGCGTGGTGAAAAAAAGCTATTAATCACAGCACTGCGTTTATCGCAACTGCCATTACTGCTAAATACCCAAAAAACTAATGACCTATCAAATGATAGTGCTCAGGTGACACCAGTGGTATTGCTAGATGATATTACTGCAGAGCTTGATTATAGGGCGATAGATATTCTATTGTCGACGTTAGCGCAGCTGCCATGTCAGGTATTTATGACCAGTTTGACCGACGATATTTTGCCTTTGGTGCATCAATATTGGTCAAATCCCAGTACGTTTCATGTGAAACAAGGTCAAATCTTTAGTCCTTAATTATTTCCTTTATATTATTTCCTTTCTCCACGGGCTTTCATATCGATACTTATCTACCTGTCGTTTCGTAATGATATAGGCTATTTTTTCGAGCTGGTTTTATAGGCATAAAACGCTCAGTAAACAGTGACTTAGAGGCAAAAAAATGCTAAA
Organism: Psychrobacter sp. 1044; assembly: GCF_904846525.1. Classification (GTDB taxonomy): domain Bacteria; phylum Pseudomonadota; class Gammaproteobacteria; order Pseudomonadales; family Moraxellaceae; genus Psychrobacter. Next base: position 5,604 of record NZ_CAJHAZ010000024.1, read on the forward strand.
ATGGGGCTTTATTTTTGTCCTGTTCTCAGCAAGTTGTTTGATGACGTTATATAGGTATTTTCCAATGCCTGTAAATTTCTAAGTATTTGATAAATAAATGTTTTATTTGCTCTCTTGGTTTTTATAATGTTTAAAAAAAGAAGCCGATGTTAGAGAAAAAAAGCGCGGACTTGAAACTCTTTTTAAGTCGCTATCAACACTCAAGAATTTTTAGCTAATCGTGTTTTAGCTGGTAATGCTTATCAAAGGTTTTGACTATAAAAATTAAGTCTAAAATAACGTTATGAGGCGTCATCGTAGTGGTGCGCTAATAACAAACGGCTGATTATGGCTAGATTAAGGAATGCACATGAGTGATTCATTACCTACCGACCACGAGCAACTGACGTCAGACAGCATTGCTGAAACTACGGCACCAGCGGTGGTTCCTGAAAGTTTACCTTCTGATTATAGCTCCAAAGATATTCGTGTATTGCGCGGGTTAGAAGCGGTACGCGTACGCCCTGGTATGTACATCGGTGATACGGATGATGGTACAGGCTTACATCATATGGTCTTTGAGGTGGTGGATAACTCTATCGATGAGGCACTCGCGGGTCATTGTGATCAAATCGATATCATTATCCACGAAGACGAATCTGTGAGCGTCATGGATAATGGTCGCGGCGTGCCTGTCGATATCCATCCAGAAGAGGGTGTATCTGCGGCGCAGGTCATTATGACTGTCTTGCATGCAGGCGGTAAGTTCGATGATAACAGCTATAAAGTATCAGGCGGCTTACATGGTGTTGGTGTCTCGGTCGTTAATGCCCTATCGAAAAAGCTTGAAATGAACATCTGGCGTGAAGGTTATCACTACCATCAAACCTATACTGATGGGGTGCCTGATGCGGACATTCAGCAAATGGAGCCAACCGACAAAACTGGTACGCAAATTCGCTTTTATCCAAGTAGCGATGTGTTTACTGGCACCATCTTTGAGTACGATATCTTAGCGAAGCGTTTGCGTGAGCTATCATTTTTGAACTCGGGCGTACGCATTGTTTTAACGGATGAGCGTATTGATAAGCGTCATGAGTTTGAGCACAAAGGCGGCTTGTCAGAGTTTGTCAGCTATATCAATGCTGGTAAAGACGGCATCAATGAAGTTTTTCATTTTGTGAGTGAGCAAGATGACGGTATCAGCGTCGAAGTGGCATTACAATGGACAGATACTTATAATGAAAAAGTATTTTGTTTCACCAACAATATTCCCCAAAGAGATGGTGGTACGCATTTATCTGGCTTTCGTTCAGCGTTGACGCGTTGTTTGAATACCTATATGGATCGCGAGAATCTCTTTAAAAAAGAGAAGGTCGTTGCTACTGGTGATGATGCGCGTGAAGGTCTAACCGCTATCGTATCCGTTAAAGTTCCAGATCCTAAGTTTTCGAGTCAAACCAAAGATAAACTGGTATCAAGTGAAGTGAAATCTGCTGTCGAATCAGCAATGCATGATAAGTTTAATGATTATCTGCAAGAGAATCCAAGCGCTGGTAAGGCTATTGCTGGCAAAATCATTGATGCCGCTCGTGCTCGTGATGCCGCTCGTAAAGCCCGTGAAATGACGCGTCGCAAGACCACGTTAGATATCGCTGGTTTACCCGGTAAGTTGGCAGATTGCCAAGAAAAAGATCCGGCATTGTCAGAACTGTACATTGTGGAGGGTGATTCTGCAGGTGGTTCAGCGAAGCAGGGGCGTAGCCGTAAAACCCAAGCGATCTTGCCATTGAAAGGTAAAATCCTAAACGTAGAGCGCGCACGTTTTGACAAAATGCTGTCTTCTGCTGAAGTCGGTAACTTGATTACTGCGCTTGGTTGCGGCATTGGTCCAGACGAATATAATCCGGATAAAGTACGTTATCATAAAATCATCATCATGACCGATGCGGACGTTGATGGATCCCATATTCGCACCCTTCTATTAACCTTCTTTTTCCGTCAAACGCCTGAGCTGATTGAACGTGGTTATATTTATATCGCCCAACCACCGCTTTATAAAGTGAAAAAAGGTCGTCAAGAGTTATACCTAAAAGACGACGAAGCACTCAAAGCGTATTTATTATCATCAACGATTGACAATACTAAGTTGCATATCAGTGCGGATGCGCCTGCGATTACTGGTCAAGCGCTTGAGACACTACTGAATGATTATAACCAAACGCAGCTGATAAAGGCACGTTTGCAGATTCGTTTCCCAGCGGTGTTATTGGATGCGTTGACGCATACGCCGAAGCTTAGCACTGATATGACTTATGATTTGCCTGCGATGCAAGCTTGGAAAGAGGCAATGCAAGCCCAGCTTGAGCACTTCGGTAGTGATTTGAGTCCGGAGATTAAACTGGTCAATATCCATGCGCCGCAGCCTAAAAATATGGATGCTGCTGCTGCTGATTTATTGGGTATGAAGCCTGTCATTGAAGTTGAAGGCGCGGAAAATGTTGACGCTGAAGCTCCAGTAGCAAAAGCACAGTGGCTACCGCGTATTACGGTGTATGTGCACCAGTTAGCTCATCATTATCTGCTAGATGCTAGCTTTATCAATTCCGGCGAGTACAGCAAGTTGCTGCGTTTGTCTGCTGAATGGAATACCTTGCTTGCAGAGGATGCTTTTATCCGTCGTGAAGCAAGTGCGGGAACCACTAAAGACATTCCTGTACGCGATTTTGATTATCTCTGGCAGCAGATGATGCTTGATGCGCGTCGTGGTCTAGCAATTCAGCGCTATAAAGGGCTGGGTGAAATGAACGCAGATCAGCTCTGGGATACCACGATGGATCCTGAAAACCGTCGTATGCTACGCGTGACGATTGAAGATGCGATTGCGGCGGATCATATGTTTACTTGCTTGATGGGTGATCATGTTGAACCGCGTCGTATTTTCATTGAAGAGAATGCATTGACGGTGTCTAATTTAGACATCTAAGTTGGGCCTCTAAGTTGGACATAAAAAGTTGCGAAATCATTGTTAATTAATTAAAAAACCACCGCTTTGGCAATCAAAGCGGTGGTTTTTTGATGTTAGCATTGTTTCACGTGAAACTTAGTTTACGAATTGCTTTAGATAATGGGTATAGAAATGATCGAAGTTTTTTTACTTGCGATAGCCTTGGCGATGGATGCATTTGCGGTATCAATTGGGCTAGGGGCTAAATCGCAAAAGCAATCATCTGCTTATGTGCTTCGTTTAGCCATTTATGCAGCGCTGTATTTTGGTATTGCACAGGGTGTGATGCCACTGATAGGTTATCTATTAGGTGCAGTATTATTAGGCTGGTTAGCGACTGCTGCACCGTGGATTGGTGGTGGGATTCTTATTCTGCTTGGCGCTAAGATGTTATATGAAGTGTTTAATGGTGAGGTTGAAGCGGTATTAGCAGACGGTTTCGATGGGAACATACAAGAAAAAATCAATCATCGTATGATGTTTACATTGGCTATTGCCACCAGTATTGATGCAATGGCAGCAGGCTTTACTTTAAACTTACTGGCACTTAATGCATGGCTAGCGTGCTTGATTATCGCTATTGTCACCGCTGGATTTGGCTTTTTCGGTATCTATTTAGCTAAGCGTTCAGGTACGTGGCTTGAGGATAAAGCTGAGATGCTTGGTGGATTAGTATTGATAGCTATTGGTATAAAGGTGATGTTTATCCGTTAATAAGCATCATTATTTGGCTTGATTCTCTACAATAAAAAGCACCCCTTTGATGATCAAAGGGGTGCTTTTTTAATAAAGGCTTTGTTTCACGTGAAACAATAACTATTGTATATTAACTACTCTCTATTCTTCGTCAGTATCAAAACGCCATGCAAGTATACGCGTACTCTTTTGACCTTGGCTCATCTCAATGATGCGCATTTGAGCAACACCAAGTTGTTTTAACAGCAATTGCAGAGGTTTTACGTTTTCTGACTTTGAGACTAAACTTGTGAACCAGCCAACATGCTCAGCGAAATCTTGACTCTCTTTTGCCATTTTGGTTAAAAAGGCAATCTCACCGCCCTCAGACCATAGCTCTTTATGCTGACCACCAAAGTTTAGGTTTTGCGCGGCATTGCCAGACTTGGTTGAGCTACGGCTAATTTGTGCGTTCTCATTCTTACCGCGATGTCGTTGCAAATTATGCTGCTTACGACTATTGGCTTCCATCGCTTCTTCTAATGAGGCATGGAACGGCGGATTACAAACCACCACATCAAAGTAATCTTGGCGACCGATAATATTTTTAAAAATAAATTTAGGTTCGGTCTGTAGTTTTACTTTAACGGCACTCTTGAGCTTTGGATTGGTCTCACAAATTAGCGCGGCGGTATTGACTGAAATAGGATCAATATCTGAAGCCGTAAAGCGCCAGCCATAGCTTTGGCTGCCAACAATAGGATAAATCGCGCTGGCACCGGTGCCAATATCAAGGGCGTGGATTTCTTTACCAGTCGGTGGGGTATTGTCTTTATTCACATGCGTGGTTTGTGCGAGTAAATCGGCAATATAGTGAATATAATCGGCACGTCCTGGAATCGGTGGACATAAATAGCCTTCCGGAATATCCCAAAATTTCACACCATAATAATGAGCCAGTAGCGCTTGATTCAGTACGCGCACGGCAGCACTGTCCGAGAAGTTAATCGTCGACTCACCTTTAGGATTGGTGATGGTGTGCTTAGCAAGCTCAGGCAAAGCGCGAGTCAATACTTCAAAGTCATAACGACCTTGGTGCGGATTGCGCGGATGTAGCTGCCCTAGTTTTTTGGCAGTTTCAGGCGATCTGTTTCGGTGATTGTTGGCGGTCGGGCGACGGTTCATAGGCTTACTGGTCATAGTATCGGGCTTTGATGTTTGAATATAATGCACCATTTTAGCAGATTTCACGAGTCACTAGCGTCTTATCGGCTACGTAAAATCAGATTTAATCCCAATATTATCATCGCTGTACCCAATACACGGTCGATCCAATGTTCAAAACGCTGAAAGCGACGATGAATGGCAGGAATAGACAGTAACATCACCACGGTACTAAACCATGCCATCTGCAAGACCATCATCCATACGCCATAAATAGCCAATTGCCACAGCGGTATATCGGGTGATAAAACGAGGGTAAATATCGCGACGAAATAGACGGGCGCTTTGGGATTAAACACATTACAAAAAAAGCCACGGCGCAGAATGGAAGCGGTTGAGTCTGTATCAGTAGGCGGTTTTTTATTAGAAATGGCTTTATCAGAAAGCTCGGTATGATTGGTAGAAGTCGTTTGCTTAATAAGCATATCTTGTGAAACGTGAACACCTGAATCTATTAGCTCTACTGGATTTACTAATTCTGATGTTTTTTTCGGTTTGGCTTGAATACCTTGCCATCCTAGATAAATAAGATAACTGCCGCCCAACCATTTAATAGCAGTGAGTAGTGGCTGCGAATGGGCGATGAGCGTTGCCAGTCCTAGCACCGAATAGATAATGTGTACGGCAAGACCTAAGGTAATACCAAGACTACAAATCAAACCCGTGCGTCTACCTTTTGCCAAGGTTTGCTGTGAGACCAATACAAAATCAGGACCCGGAGAGGCGGCAGCGAGTAGATGGACGCTGGTGATAAGCAAAAAACCGTGCCAAAATTCCATAAAATGCTCTGAGTCATGTCTTGAGTTGGATAATAGTTGCACATTAGCGTAAATGAGGTCAACTGATATTGACACCAGCTATTGAGGCTCATGCTAAAACGATGCTTGCGTTGCACCGAACGTATGTCTATATTGAAAGGAAGGTTTATTAGCTGTAGTAATATCAATTTAGTGTAATTTGTACTCTATAAACGAATGCTTTAAAAAGGATAAGACCATGACTACGGAAAGCCACAATAGCAATGATGCTGGAAATAACACTGGCAATGACAATCGCATTACTTATGACATCCAAGATTATATCTGCCTGATTGGATTAAATCGCGCGGATAAGCGCAATGCCTTTGATAGCCATATGATTAAGCAACTCTCTGACGCACTCACTCAATATGAAAATGATGCCAATCTTCGCTGTGCGTTAATATTCGCCCATGGGGAGCACTTTACCGCAGGGCTTGATTTGATGGAGCTACAGGATAAGTGGGATAAAGGCGCGTTTGAGTTTACTGCCGACGAAATCGATCCGTGGGGTATCGGGGGAAAACTACGCACCAAACCTGTGGTCGTGGCGATACAAGGAACGTGTTTCACTGCTGGTATTGAGCTGATGTTAAATAGCGATGTCGTTGTCGCTAGTGATAACTGCAACTTTGCGCAAATGGAAGTCCAGCGCGGCATTATGCCGTTTGGTGGCGCGACTGTACGCTTCGTAGCAGCAGCTGGCTGGCAAAAAGCCATGCCGTATCTACTCACTGGTAAAGCATTCGATGCGCAAGCGGCTGACAGGCTGAATCTAGTCAGCGAAGTGGTGGCAAAAGGTGAGGAATATAAGCGTGCGCTAACCATCGCCCAAGAGATTTGCAACGCTGCACCGCTTGGCGTGCAAGGATTATTATCATCAGCACAAGATGCCAGTCGTAATGGCGCAAAAGTGGCATTAGCTAATATTCATGGTTATCTGCCACATTTGTTTCATTCAGAAGATGCAAAAGAGGGTGCGATGGCGATGGTTGAGAGACGTGAGGCTGAGTTTGTGGGACGTTAAGCACTATAAGCTAAGAAATAACAATTTAGATTAGAAGAGATAGTATGAATCAAAGCTCATCAGCACAAAGACTAGAAACTGAACAAAGTAATAGTAGCAATTTTAAAATAACGGTACTTTCTCCTTCAGATAACCTTGAGAGTAGTGCAAGCTACAAAAATTATGAGAAAAGATTAGTTGCAGCATTAAGGCATGAGCTTGTGTTAAATATAGCTCTTACGGGGATATATGGCTCAGGTAAGAGTAGTATTTTAAACACTTTCAAAAGAACTTACGAGAATAAAAATGAGTGGGATTTTTTGGAGGTATCACTTTCTACATTTAAAGTTGAGAAGGTTAGCGAAGGTAATCAAGCTGATGAAGAGAGTATAGATAAAGAGGTGAGAGGTCTTACGCCAGATAAAATTCAGCTAATTGAAAGAAGTATATTACAGCAGTTTTTTTATGCTGTACCTCAAAGCGATATTCCTTTATCAAGATTTAAACGTATTACACAAAATTCTAAAGAGAATTATAGGGAAGTATTAGGTGTAATTATTCTGGGATTATGGAGTTATCTCTATGCTTTTGATCTTATAGGTTTTATTACAGATTTGATAGAGTTCGCAAACTGGTATCATTATTTTAATTTAGTTATTTTAATCGCTTGTACATTATTTCTGATAGATAAAATATTTAGCTATGGCTTTGGTCTCAAAGAGATAAAGTTCAACCTCCACAACGCTGAATTTAATATCAAGAACGAACAAGAAAAATCTATTCTTAATGATCATTTAGATGAGATATTATATTTTTTTGAAACTACTGGAAAGAATGTTGTCATCATCGAAGATTTAGATAGGTTCAATGATACTGAAATTTTTATTAGACTTAGAGAGTTAAACTCAATTATTAATAAGTCTTGCCCGCATCGAGTTGTGTTTATATACGCAATTCGTGATGATATTTTTGAGGACAATGAAAGAAGTAAGTTCTTTGATTACATCATTCCTGTTATACCTATAGTTAATCCAACGACTGCATATGACATAGTCATAAAAGAACATAGCAGTATAGCAAACGAGCTTGATAATAAATTTTTATTGAATACTTGTTTATACTTTAGCGATATGAGGCTTTTAAAGAATATTTTAAATGAGTATGAGGTTTACTTTGATCAACTTAAAGTTTTGGATATAGATAAGAATAAACTCTTTGCAATGGTTGTTTATAAAAACTATCACCCAAACGAGTTTGCCAAACTAAACTCGAACTCAGGTGAAATATATGAAATTTTCCATAAAGAGAAGCTGAAAATAGTTGAGATTTTGGCAACAGAAAAATACCAATTTATCTCTAACTTAGAGCTTAAAAAAAATAAAATTTTAGATGAGGGGTTAAACTCAATTAAAGAGCTTAATAGTGTTTACTCTTATATGGTTTTAAGGAAGTTGGACAGTGTAATGCAACAAGGGACTTACGGCCGGCAGTCAAAAATAAATGTTGTCGTTGATTCTAAAGGATATAGTATAAGCAATATTGTTAGTACTGAAGTGCTTAAGGAAATGGCACAACATCAAACGATTACTTTGGAAGTAACTAATACAAGTTTTACAGTAAGTTTCAATTTTAGTGATATTGAAGATGAAGTTAACCCCGATACACCTTATCTAGATAGGCTTTCTAATATAGAAGATAAGAAAAATGGTGAGTTAGAAAATTTATTAAATGAAGAGTCTAATACGAGATATGAGATCCAAGATACAAAAAGAATGATGTTAAGAGAATTGCTGAATCAGTCTGATATTATTATTGACAAGCCTTTATTGAAGTTTTTTATCACTAATGGATATATAGACGAAACATATCAAAGTTATATCTCTTATTTCTTTGAAGAATCTATTAGTTTGAATGATAAAAACTATGCTCTTTTAGTTAGTACTTTTGATGAACCAGATTTTGAGCTTGAATTGAAAAAATGTGGTGAGTTAGTTGAAAATTATTTGGGACTGGACAAGTTATCAACTCACAGTGCTCTAAACTTCACTATGTTAGACTTTCTGCTAAATAACTCTAGTAAAACAATATATCTTGAAAAGTATATAGAAGTTATTTGTGATGCATCAAATTTATCTAGAGATTTCCTTAAGATTTATCTCAAAAGAGATAAAAATCTCTCTTTATTGATACCAAGGATAGTAGGTATTAGAGAGGATATTATCGATGAAATAAATATCTACAACAATACGGAAGAAGCCAGACTTAATCTGAAAAGGTTTATTAAGTACCTACCTTTAAAGTCATATGAAGAACTACCGTATTTAACTGAACAAATTAGAGGTGAACTAAATATTCTAAGAGATTATGTTAGTGTTATTTCAGATTGCTTCGATAATAATTTTGATGACTTTCAAGGGTTTACGGATATAGTTCAACCAACACTTAAGCATGCTGTTTTTTCAGAAGAACAAGTTGAAGAACTTAATTGGTTGGGTAAGAACAGATACTTAGCTATCAATAAGCATATGATAAAACAAGTTTTAGTAAATAATTTAGAAGACTCTGATACAGCTGTCGCTGACCTAGAAGTCAAACCAATAACCCTTATGGCTAACTCTGGTATTGACTATCTAACTGAAAATATTTGGTCTGAAAATCTATTGGAATATATAAGAGTTATTTTAGTAGATGCAGATGAAAGTACCTCGTATTCTGAAGATGAAAATGTTTATATTAAAACTTTAAATGTGTTGGATAGTCGCAATTCAATAGTAGAAAAATTTATTGACATCACTTCTACTAAGATTAAAGATATAAGTGCAGTCGAAAACTATCAAATTCAACAATATCTTATCGGCAGCTTGAAAGTCCCATACTCATGGTCAAATGTTTTTAAGTATTTTTCTGAGTCTTATGAAGATCAGGGTGATCAAGGTGCTTATCGGGAGATAGATGGTTCACTTGTCAAATTCTTGGAAAATGGACGAAGTTATTTACAAATGGTTAATTACACAGAACTAGATTTTTTAGGAATTGTAGACTGGGAAGCTACTAAAGCTGAGTTCGATAAACATCTTTTTGTATGTAGTGAGTTGAGTGATGATGCATACGAAAAACTAATTGGTGTAACTGATAACAACTGGAACAATTCAAACTTAGAGGATATTAGTCAAGAGAAAATTCGGGCTCTAATATCTCTTGGAAAGTTAAGTTTAACTCCTGAAAACTGGGAACAAGTCAAAGAACATGCATCAAAAGAAGTTATCTTGACTTTTTTAGTTAAAAATATTGAATTTATAATGAATGATTTAGACTTTATTCAACTGCGTCCACAGGATATAGTATCTTTACTTTTTTCTGAAGATATTATCAATAATAGTAAGCGCTTCCTAGTTGAAAATATAGGCGTTGATTTGATTAGCGTTGGTGAGCATATTCGCAAGAAAATTCTAGGGGTATATGGTAGTGATAGAATACCTATTACTATTTACGAGCAATTCATTGAGCATGCAGATTCAAATGAGCTTAAAAAGCTACTTCTAAATCAAATTGAAAATATGAATGACTCAGAAATTATGAGAGTGTTAAGCTTATTAGATGAGCCTTATCAAACTCTTACTCATGGTACAGACGTTGAATTTGAAGACTCTGAAGAGAATAGAGCGATCTTAAATAAATTAAATACAGCTAGAGTAGTAAGGAAATTCCCTAAGCCCAAAAGACCTAAGAGTAACCCTATCGGTAAAAAAGTGCTTTCTACGAGGTTACAATCCCATGTTCTAGGAAATTAAAACCAGTCACCTTGTGACACGGTTTAGCCCTGACATGAGAGCCGTAAAAAAATTGCACTGCAATTTTAGGCTTGCAAGTGAAACTCTCTTAAATGAGAGTTTCTTGAGGCTATCCTGCTTGAATAAGCGTGTTGCGAAGGCTAGGTTTTGGAGCATATCGTGACCAAACAGGGATGACCCAAGCCGTAGCCTCGCCACGCCTAGATGAGCAGATAATAGCGGAGGGCAGGATTGGCTCCCACTTCATAGTAGCTCTGATAACCACGCAATCTAATGCAGCACTTCAAAATACTACCAAGCAAACCAAACATACCAACCAAAAAAACCCCGCCATGGCGAGGTCTCATTATCTTATCGAGTATAACTGGTGATAACTGCACCAGCGTTAATAGCTTGGCACTGATTGACTACTATTATTTAGCTGATTTTTTATAGTAATCAACCATCATAGTGCCTAATGTGCCGTTGTCATCAATAGTGACTATTCTGACCGTACCTGATTGTGCTGCGGTACTCGACTGTACTTGTCCAGCATTACCTAAGACGACTTGGTTGTTTTTAGCTGCCTTTGCCTCGTTACCGATAGCGATGCTATTCATGCCGCCAGCCATAGATTTATTGCCTAACGCTACCGAGTTTGCACCTTGTGCGGCTGCCGCTTCACCAACTGCGGTAGAGCGAACACCACTAGCATTGGCTAGATGACCAAAGGCTTGCGCGCGTTCGGCAGTGGCTTTTGATTGCCAACCGATAGAGGTTGAGCCTAAACCTGCGGCATTGGCTTCCCCGCCAACAGCCGTTGCGGAGTTTAGACCTGCATTGGCTTTATTGCCGACAGCGACCGTATCGTTAGTACCACCAGCCATGGCTGCTTCACCAACTGCGGTAGAGCGAACACCGCTAGCATTGGCTAGATGACCAAAGGCTTGCGCGCGTTCGGCAGTGGCTTTTGATTGCCAACCGATAGAGGTTGAGCCTAAACCTGCGGCATTGGCTTGACCACCGACAGCGGTTGCTGAGTTCAGACCTGCATTGGCCATATTACCGATAGCAACCGTGTCGTTAGTGCCGCTAGACATAGCACTATTGCCTAAAGTAATGGCAGTACTGTTCGTAGTGGTTTGGGTATTTGAAACTTGGGAGTCAGCACCTGTTGCCATAGCAGTGCATGCAGAAGTTGCGGCAATGGCGAGAGTAAGGGAACTGATTTTGAGTGCTAATTTTGATAGGGAGTCCATTTTCATCATGCTAAGTCCTTTTAGACAAGCCATCTTGGCTTAGTAGGGGGTTTGGGTAAAAGCTGATAGATCATAATCCTTGCAATATGAGCATACTCTGGCATAAATAACTTGATCATATGTAGAGTCCGCAACATTAATGTAACACTAATTTTTAACCATTATTCAAATAATGATAGCATTATATTTTCAAAGGTCATTTAAGCCGACGAATGAACAGTTATAATATAAAACTACCGTAAAGGAGAGCATCGGTGCTGTACAACTTTGATGAAATAATAGACAGACGTGATACGGGGTCGTTTAAATGGCATTATAGCGATGACACGATTCCGCTATGGGTCGCGGATATGGACTTTAAGACTGCCCAGCCTATTTTAGCGTCGATTGAACAAGTAGCGCAGCATGGTATATTGGGTTACACCGTGCCGACCGAGCCGTTGTATCAAGCGATTATCGACTGGCATGGCAGTCGTTATGACTTGTGGCTGGAGCAGCAGGATATCCTGTTTTCTCCGGGTGTCGTGCCAAGTTTGGTGATGATGATGAAGGTGTTTACCGAGGCAGGGGATGCGGTACTCATCAATGACCCGATTTATACGCCCTTTATGACCAAGGTTTTGGACAATAATCGTAAGCTGGTGACCTCTGCATTAGACGAGATTGAAGGTAAGTATCATCTGGATTTAGCTGATATAGAAGCTAAAATTATCAAGCATAAAGTTAAGCTATATTTATTCTGCAATCCGCATAATCCGGGCGGACGTGTATGGACAGCGGATGAGCTTGAAGCGCTGCTTTTAATCTGTAAAAAGCACGATGTGGCGATTGTGAGTGATGAGATTCATCAAGATTTAACCTTGAAAGAGCATACATTTACGCCTTTTTTAACCCTAGCAACAGGCTATGAGCACAAAGTAGCCAGCCTAACCTCGATGACCAAAACCTTTAATATTGCTGGTATCAAAGGCTCGATGATCTTTGCTAAAGACAGCGCATTACTGAGTAAGATTAACCAGCAGCAGCGTTTAAGTGACGAGCATGAGCTGAACTTATTTGCTTATATGGCGATGCGCAGTGCTTATGAGCAAGGTGGTGAGTGGTTGGCGCAGGCGCTGACTTATATTGAAGCCAATATTGACTTAACGCTACAGTTTTTAGAAGAGCATTTACCTAAAATTAAGGTGATGCGTCCAGAAGCTTCGTATTTGATTTGGCTAGATTGCTCGGCATATGCGCAAGACGATCAACTGCTCTATGACAGGCTTAGAGCCGCTAAAGTTGAGCTTAGCGCAGGCATTAAGTACGGTAATGAAGGGCATCTAAAAATGCGCCTTAATGTGGCGTGTCCTAAAACGCTGCTGATAGAAGGGTTAAATCGTATGCATACGGCATTAAATAGCGATGCTTTTAAACAGTAATATCATTTAGCAGGATAACCAGTAATGTCCTGAATGCTTTGATATAAAGGCTTTAAGCGCTCATACATTTTGAGATAAACCTCATTATAAAGGCGTTTGTAGAGCTGAACATTGGCGTCAATAGGTAAGAACTCATCGCCCAAATGGGTCATGGCCTTAGTGGCGGTTAAATGGTCGGGATAGACGCCAAGCCCCACTGCACAATTGATAGCAGCGCCTAAGCCTGAAGCTTCATAAGTATGCGGTCGATAAGCGGGTATGTCAAAGATATCTGCCGTCAGCTGCATCGCTGAGTCACTTTGAGAGCCGCCACCTGAGACACGCAGGTGTTTAATAGCTTTGCCTGTACGCTTCTCAATGGTATCAAAACCAAGTTTTAGCTCATACGCAAGCCCTTCTAGGATAGCGCGGTAGACATGCGCTCGCGTGTGTACATCACCAAAGCCAATGAGCGCGCCTTTACCCTCAAGCCCCGGATGACGAACACCGGGTGACCAGTATGGCTGCATCATTAATCCCATACAGCCTGCTGGAATGTCTTTCACCGCTTGATCGAGGAGTTTTTCGGTATCGATGCCTTGGGTCTTTGCTAACTGCTCTTCATAGTGGGCAAATTGCTCTTTAAACCAACTGACCATCCAAAAGCCGCGATAAATCATGTACTCATGATTGTAGTAATTTGGCGCGGCGGCGGTGTAGGCGGGCATATGTTTAAGTATCTCGACATAATTGCTCGAAGTGGTATTAATCGTCGCAGTAGTACCAAAACTTAAGCAGGCGGTATCTACTGCGAGACCCGCTGCGCCTAGTGCTTCGCAGGCTTTGTCACTAGCAGCGGCAATCATTGGGGTGTCTTGTAAGATACCTGTGGCTTTGGCAGCTTTGGCGCTGATGTGACCTAGCGATTGACCAGGAGGGACGATTTTGGGCATTTGCTCAGGTCGGCAGCTAAATAAGCGCCATTTCAAATCTTTAGGTTTTAGCCACGCTTGCGCCTTGAAGTCATAAGGCAAATATCCAACCGAATGGCCTGTCGAATCGGCGAGTTCGCCGGTGAGTTGGTAGGTGAGGTATGCGGAGAGGTTGACATAGTGTGCAGTCTTTTTCCAAATCTCAGGCTCATTTTGTGCAAGCCAGTTGCAGCGGGCTTTTTGCTGTGCCTCTTGTACCAACTCACCCATACCGATGACTTTAGTGAGTGGATTGAGCAAGCCTATGTCATTGGTTTCGCCGCGACGCAAATCCATCCACACTATGGCAGGACGCAGTGGCTGTTTGTCTTTATCCAAACATATCATGGTATAGCGCTGGGTGGCGAGGCTGACGCCGGCAATTTGCTCGGGCGTAATATCGCAGCTTTGCCACAATTGCTGACAGGCTTCGCTTAATTTTTTCCAATAGTAGTCGGCATGCTGCTCCGCAAAATTTGGCTGCGTTGAAAAATACGGTTCGATAATGACGCGGGCTTTGGCGATTTCAGTCCCAAATTGATCGAAGATAAGCGCTCTGACGCTTTGGGTGCCATTGTCGATGGCTAAGAAATAAATAGGAGCATCAAAGTGGTTGGTCATAGTCATCCTTAACTATGTAGTGATAAGCAGTAATAAAGATAGGCTTAAGCCGCAGGCAAGTGATAATAGCATTGCCATAATTGGGTATAGCGTTCAACTTCTTGCTGCCATTTTTGCTCATTCCAGCCCAGTTCCTGCTGGCATATTTGTTTGAGCCTATCGCTAATCAATGGCGTCATTGCGCCATGTGGCAGTATCAATCCCAGGCGTGTGCGTCGCAGTAACAAATCGTCCAAGTGAATGACTTGCTCATAATGGACGGCAAAGCGAATCTCCGCCCAGATGGTATTGCTGTCAGTCACATAAGCCAAGTCATCATCATGTGCTAACTCTAATAAGGCATCAAGCTGTAGACCGTAAAACCCTTGCAAGCGTTGTTGCAATAGTGGTGTTAGGGTTGAAAACTTGGGATTGGTTGGCGGTTGATTACTAAAGACTTGGCTGCTATATGAGATATTATTTTGAGTAGCCGACTCATCAAGTTTGAGCACCTTTTGACAAACCTTCAGCACATCAAGCGCAATTAAGCGAAAGGTGGTTAGCTTGCCACCGCTGACGGTGACCAAATTATTATCCAACCAGACGCTATGGTCGCGTTTTTCTTTACTCGGGCCGACGCGCTTACCATTACCGCTATCAGAAATCAGTGGACGTACGCCTGCCCATGAGCTGATGACATCCTTGCGGCTAATATCTACATTATCAAAGAGATTATTGGTCGCCGCCAATAGGTAATCCACCTCTTCATTAGTGATACCGACTTCGTTATCGTCTAATGGTGGATGATCCAAATCGGTTGTTCCGAGGACAGTTCGATTTTCCCATGGGAAGACAAAGACGGCTCTTTTATCGACAGGATGCAAAAAAGTATAGGCTTGATTAAGCGGTAGGCGCTCTTGACTAACCACCAAATGACTACCACGAGATGGACGAATTTGCTTGTGAAAGCTTTGCTTCGTCTGAGCGCTCGCTTGCATCCGTAAAGTATCTGCCCAAGCGCCCGTCGCGCTGACCACCACTTTGGCATAAACATCATAAGTGGCGGTGCTATTTTGCGCATCGGTATCGACTAGACTTGCACCCACTACCAAGCCTTGCTCATTAGTAATCAATGATTCGGCTTTAAGGTAGTTAATCGCCTGCGCACCATCATGGATGGCTTCATCAAGTACGCGCATCACAAGGCGTGAGTCATCGGTCACTGCATCACTAAACTGACTGGCGCCCAAAAATTTTTCTTGCTTGATGTGCGGATTAAGCTGTAAAAAAGCGTCTTTTTTAAAGTATTTAGAGTAGCGCTTGCCCGCGAGCCCATCGTAGACACGTAGCAAGGTATTGAATATCCATGGCGGTGGAAACTTGCCTTTATAATGCGGCATGACGTAATGCATCTCATTGACGAGACCTTTTGCTTCACTGAGCATGCGCTCGCGCTCACGGACGCTCAGCAAGGTGGTTTTATAGTCACCTGAGGCAATGTAGCGCAGCCCGCCATGTACCATTTTGCTAGAGCGGCTGGAGGTGCCCCAAGCGAAGTCTTTTTGCTCAATGAGTAACACCGCTAAGCCGCGCCTTGCTGCCTCGCGAGCAATCCCAGCACCAGTAATGCCGCCACCGATGATGAGCATATCCCAAGGTTCCTCTTGAGACGAGCGCCGAGATAAAGGCGCTAATGCTTGCTGGCGTTGCTGATGTTGATTGGCTTGGTTCATAAACGACTCATCTCAAATGATACTCAAATTAATCAGCGACTTAACCTGTTTAAGCCAACTAGTGACGCTAAGACGACCTTTTACTCTTTAATTAAAACACCTGGATTCATACGCTGCTCAGGGTCCAAGCTTTTCAGCATATCACTGGTCACTTGGATACCTAGCTTCCCTTTTTCAGCCGCTAGATAAGGCGCATGATCACGGCCAACGCCATGCTGATGCGATATCGTCGCTGTGCCATTGGCCAAACTTGAACTGGCAGCATGTTTGATTTTCTGCCAGCGGCTTAAGGTGCTAGCGTGATCTTTGGCGGCTCTAAAGAAGTAGGTGGTATACAGGCTGGCACCTTGCTTATAGACATGTGAGATATGAGTAAAGGCCATAACGTTTTCGCCTTCATCTGCTAAGGACTTTTTCACCGCCTCTTGCATTTGCGCCATTTGTTCGTCGATATTATTCCAGTTGGTCGCGGTCTCAAAGGTATCAACCATGATGCCTTTTCCCCACAGTGTGCCGCGCAAATAAGGGAATTTAAAGCGTCCATGCGCCCAGACACTGCCCATGATATCGGTTATTTTGCCCGTGACACTGCCTTGCTGTTTTAATAGCTTATTAAACTGCGTCAGTGCCAATTTATTCTGTGCTTTATCCCCTGAGACGCCATAAGTGAGCATGACTTTTTTTGAGCTGAGACCGCGCGCTTTTAGATAAGTGCTAATCGCCATAAACTGGCTAGGCGTAGTACCTAAATGTAGATGTGCGTCAGTCTCGACCGCATTACTCAGGCGCAGCATAGATAAGCGAATATTTTTTTGCACGGCTTGTCTAAGCACTTCTTTACCCGCTTCCCAGTTAGGCAGAAATGCCACTTTAAATAGCTCTTCTTCTGGTTGCGACTGCACCCGCATTTTGACTTCAGTAAAAATACCAGCGCGACCTTCAGTGCCCATCATCATCTCGCGCAGATCAGGCCCTGCTGCTGACGCTGGAATATCCGCAATATTGAGCACGCCTTGTGGCGTCACCAACGTACCACCAGCAAACATCTGCTCGATACGCCCGTAGCCTAATGACTGCTGACCACTAGAGCGCGCGGCAATCCAGCCGCCGAGCGTCGATAGCTCCCAAGACTGGGGGTAATGTCCCAAGCGGTAGCCGTACTCGTCCAATTGTGCTTCAACGGCGGGTCCTTGTGTGCCTGCGCCAAAGGTAGCAATTTGGCTCTCACTGTCTAAGTCAATCAGCTGATCCATTTTGCTCATGGCGATGGTCAATACGGGGCGTGAACCCTTTTGCGGATTGATATGACCCGCTACTGAAGTGCCGCCGCCAAAAGGAATGACGATAAGGTCGTGCTCGCTCGCTAGCTTTAATAAGGTTTCGACATCAGCGGTCGATTCAGGAAAAGCGACCCCATCAGGAAAGGCTTCAAAGTCCCCACCATGCATGGCTATCCAGTCTGGAAAGCTTTGACCACGGGCGTGTCTAAGTCTCACTTCGTTATCGACAGATACGGTATCAAGCTCAGTCATAGCAACAGGCAAGCGCGATTTGGGGACGGTTTTAAGTACTTGCTGTAAGCTCACTGATGATAGTTTTTTGGTTTTACCAATGTGCGATTTGATCAGTTTCGCCCCATGCGCTGAGACTTTTTTATTAATATTGATATTGCCCCAGCCATTCCAGCGCGTTTGCTCGATTGGGGTATTTACCGTATGACCCTTTGAGGCAGCATCTATATTGGTATTTTGGTTATCAGAATTTACTGAAATAGCTTTAGACGGGTCAGATTTAGGGCGTTTTCGGATAAGGGCTTTGATTTTGCTCATAGGGACATACCTGTCAATTTATTATGATTATCTGTGACTATAATAAGTAACTGTTTTCTGTACATTAGTCAACAACGATTGGTGTGCTGTTCCGACTTGCTAATTCTTTATTCCCCACCAAAACCATCAGTCTATGCGCTAAGTAGTACCAAATAACACCAATAAACCCTAATATATAAAAATACCAATGCGGTGAGACTAAGCTTGCGAAGATTTCAGATTAAGTCCATGTGTTGCCGAATAATATGCGGTAATCATAGGCGACACTGATGCAAGCTTCTCTGTAGAATACTATATGAAAAAGCATAATGGCTATTTTGTAATAATGCTTGAACCAGAATTTATGCGTTGCCTATAAAAGCATTAGGTCAATTAATCGCGTTTTTATTCTGTTGATTACTCTACAATGCCTTATCATCGCTACCTAGATGTAGAAAAATATAGAAGAAATGCATTCATTGATGAAATAAAGTAGAGATTTATACTGATGAGCTATAGATTTATATACCAGTTAGCAGATTAGCGTATTTTTATAACCAATAGACTGCTCAAACTTGTTAAAATAGCGCACCAATTTATTTATTGATGGACACTACGTTATGACAACTGCTGCCAACGTTCCTACTATTAAAGAAGATCGCATCTTAATTCTCGATTTTGGCTCACAGTACAGCCAGCTTATCGCCCGCCGTGTCCGTGATTCTGGGGTGTTTTGTGAGATGTTCCCATATGATATCGACACTCAGCGCATTATCGATTTTGGCGCAAAAGGCGTTATCTTATCTGGCGGTCCTGAGAGCGTGCACGCTGATGACAGCCCACGCATCAATGATGCCGTATTTGATCTAGGCGTACCAGTATTGGGTATCTGCTATGGTATGCAAGCGATGGCAGAGCGCTTCGGTGGTAAAGTTCACGCCAGTGACATCCATGAATTTGGCGCAGCAACCATCAATATCGATGGCAAATCAACGCTGACTGATGGTATCGAAGACGCCGCAGCGAAGCTAAATGTGTGGATGAGTCATGGCGATAAAGTGGTCGATGCCCCACAAGGTTTCGATATCGTTGCCAGCACGCCAAGCTGCCCGATTGCGATTATGGCTGATGATTCGCGCCATTATTATGGTTTGCAGTTCCATCCTGAAGTCACGCATACCGCGCAAGGTTCTGCATTACTAGGACGTTTTGTCCATGAAATCTGTGGCTGTGCCGGTAGCTGGACGCCTGACAACATCATCGATATGCGTATCGCACAGCTGAAAAAGCAAATCGGTGATAAGCAAGTATTGCTCGGTCTTTCAGGTGGTGTGGACAGTTCAGTCGTCGCGGCATTATTGCATAAAGCGATTGGCGATCAGCTAACGTGTGTGTTTGTCGATACTGGTCTTTTGCGTCTGCACGAAGGCGACCAAGTGATGCAAATTTTCGCTGAAAACATGGGCGTAAAAGTCATCCGTGTCGATGCTGAAGAGTTATTCTTGACGGCATTGGCTGGCGAGTCTGACCCTGAAGCTAAGCGTAAAATTATCGGTAAAACCTTCATCGATGTATTTGCCAATAGCGCCCGTGAAATCAGCGAGCAAAGCGATGGTAAAGTCATTGAATTCTTAGCGCAAGGCACGATTTATCCAGACGTGATTGAATCTGCTAAGTCGCATCAGGGTAAAGCGCATGTGATTAAGAGCCATCATAACGTTGGCGGTTTGCCAGATGATTTGGCATTTGAGTTGGTTGAGCCGTTACGTGATTTGTTCAAAGATGAAGTGCGTAAATTAGGTATCACCCTTGGTTTACCAGCGAAGATGATTAACCGTCATCCGTTCCCAGGACCGGGTTTGGGCGTGCGTATCCTTGGTGAAGTGACCAAAGAATTTGCGGATATCTTGCGCTCAGCCGATGCTATCTTTATGGAAGAGCTGGAAAAATCAGGCTGGTACGAGAAGACCGCGCAAGCGTTTGCGGTATTCCAACCGATTAAATCAGTCGGTGTGGTCGGTGATGGTCGCCGCTATGCGTGGGTGATTGCGCTACGTGCGGTTGAGACCGTAGACTTCATGACTGCGCGCTTTGCCCATCTGCCGTATGATTTGATTGAGACGGTATCGAATCGCATCATGAATGAAATCGCTGAAGTATCACGCGTGACTTATGATGTGTCGAGCAAGCCGCCTGCGACGATTGAGTGGGAATAAACCGTTTAAGTATTCTAAACGGTAACGGTGTTAACCTAGCTAGATGTACAAACACGTACTATCTGCGCTCGGTTGCCTTGTTACCATTTTAGACTACGTAAACTTATCTAAATAGCTTTTCAACTCAAATTTTTTGAATTGATATATGACTAATCGATAATTACATTAGTTCAATATAGCGATAAAAAAGCACTCAACTTGGTTGGGTGCTTTTTTTGGTTAAAACAAACAGGCAACTAAGAATCCTCTAATTTTTCATTGAACATTTGTCTTTATTATCTATAATAGTGTCAACTTTAATTGGCTATTATTTATTAAAGTCGAGATAAGCCTATCAATTGTTCAATATTTAGTAAAATTAAGGGATAAGATGTTTTGTAATAACTGTAATCAAGAGAATTCAAGCGAGGCAGGATTTTGTTCAAAATGTGGGCATCAGTTCTCTGACGTTCAAGCACAAACACCGCCACCATTAACGCCAGTTAATATTTCTAAAGATGCGCAAATCCCGCAAAACCATTCAGCTTCCAGTTCTGAAAATGCCGATGCTTTATTGGCTGCTTTCGTTGGTGAAAAGTATGACAGTTTTTATCGTGATAAATGGTTTAAAAACCATGAGCCTACTTTAAATACTGACAATAAAAAATTTAATTTTCAAAGCTTCAATTTAGCGGGGTTTTTCTTAGGCTCGTTTTGGTTTTGCTATCGAAAAATGTATCTAGCTGCCTTTTTAATCATAATGGGTATAACCGTCATTGATCTGGTTTTGATGTATTTGCTTGGTATGGAAAAGTACAGTATGTTAGGCCAATCCCTTTTCATAGGCGTATGGGCAGGCTTTGCTGGCGTAATGGGTAATTACTTTTATCTTAATCACAGTGTTAAAAAAATCAAAAAAATTACGGATACTTATACAGATTCGGCTGTAATTAATGAACAATTAGCCAAGCAAGGTGGCACGTCGTGGGTTGGTTCAATCGGTGTTACTCTCTTACTTATATTACTTTCGGGCGGTATAACCTACTTACTCGCGCCTGAGTGGTACTGGATAGTGTAGTACGTCTAATAAATAAGGTTAATCTAAGGAGGCGAGACAAAAGCGATGGAACCATTAAAACAAGCATATGATTTGGAACTAACGGATAAAGATCATGGGCAAGGTTGGGCTTTTGGTCGCCCAGTCGGCATCACCACGGATCAATGGCCGCGAAGCAGGATTAACGGTCTACCGATGGCGCACTTATGGACGATATTAGTGCCTGAAGCGTATCGCGTAAAAGGGAAAGATCTTGTGGCAATATCGCTCTTTCAAGCGGATGATCATGTTGAAGATAGGGTAGAGGGTGTTGAAGATATGATTACTAACCTCACTGAGGTGAATGATACAGACGCTGAGAATTTTTGGGCGTCACTGAGTCGCTATGCTAACTATCGTCACCCTCAAGAAATCTATCTTGAAGATATGATTGGTGGCGGTTGGGCATTGATTTGGCTAACGGAAGCAGAGTTTTCTGGTCAGTCCACGCCGCTGCCTAGTAAAGAAGATGGTATATATCCAGATTATGAGATTGAAGCGTGGGGTAGCACCTGCTTTGTTAAAGATGAGCCTGCTCAGTTTATTCAGCATATTGTCCGAATAGATGATCCTAACGTTGGCAAGATGCTTGATGAGTGGCCAGATGAAGATGATGGAAATGCCTATATTCCGATGTTCTCTGAAAAAGGTGAGATGCTAAAGCTTGATAGGTTTCATGCAAAAAGTCATTTTGGTGGTACGGCCAATCCTATTCAAGCGATGCCAGAATTTAGCCCTTTTTATATTGAGTTTGAAGAAGAGTTTGGTAATGCAAATATGGGCGGTGGTAATGGGCAAATTGATTTGCTGAATAATGAGTTTGATTGGGCGTGTGGTTAGTTGTTGATAATGTAGAAGTGACTTATGATGTGCCGAGCAAGCCGCCTGCGACGATTGAGTGGGAGTAGGTTGAATTTTAATGAGTCTACTAAGGATGATTATACTTATATGTGTAATTATCCTATAATAGATTTTTATGGACTTTAGTTCTAAAGTTTAGCTTTCAAATGAGATGATTATAATGAATAAAAATTATGTTGCAAAAGAAGTTAAACTTGATGATTTGGTTCTAGATAAAGAAAACCCAAGATTTTCTGAGCTTTATAATGGTAGTAGTAAAGAGAGTGATATAGTCGAGTACTTATTATTTACAGAAGCAGCTGAAGAGTTAACTAAAGCAATTGTAGATGCAGACGAATTTTATTATGACAGGCCTTTATGGGTCTTCAAGGTTGATGAGAAATATATTGTTAAAGATGGTAATAGGAGGTGTGCAGCCGTAAAAGCTTTACAAACACCTAGTAAGTATAATTTAGATTTACCTAGATATGAAATAGATAAAATACCAGTATTGGAGTATCACAATCTATCAGAGTTAGAAAAAAGAATACGACTTGAGCATACTAGCAATTTGTTTAAAAAATGGGGACGGATTGCTAAAGCAATTGAAGTTTACAGGTTGTTTAAATCTGGTAGTTCTTTGGAGTCTTTAACTGAAATAGACTCTAAACCTAAAGAGTTTATAAAAATAGGATCTTTCTATAGTAGAGTTCAGATAAAACCGATACAATACATAAAAACTAATCAACTATTCAGATAAACCATGACTTATTCAAT
>NZ_CAJHAZ010000025.1 GCF_904846525.1 Psychrobacter sp. 1044
ACTAATTATTATCCTATAGACTAATATTTATTTCCTAACATTTATTTTCAAAAGATATAAAGTTATTATTCTTAATTTTCACTGGTTATTATCCATTTAGTTTCTATTAACGAGGTTTTATCTTTAGTTTTTGGAGATATAGAAACTGAAATTCTATCTTCTACTACACCTTCTTTATAGCTTATCCAACCTACTAGAGGCTTATTGCTTCCACGATAATGGTTAATATCAAAGTTCTCAACTTCTGCTGAAATATATAAATTACCATTAGTTAGACTTATATGGTTGTCATCTGAATCTATTATAGAGAAACCAGGTGGGAAGTGAAACCACTGTCTCAAAGCTCTTGCTTCTGTCATAACTACATTATCTATTACAGAAAACTGAATAGTTCCATTACCAAACAACTTTCTATTTATGTATCTTGAGAAATTGACACCAATAGACTCAAAATCTTTTTGTAATTTACAAGCATATCCATCTTTTCTAAATTCATATTTAACAACAGCATCACTATACAAGTCTTTTTGAGAAAAACTACCCCACCAAGGGAGTGTTATTCCATCAATCTCAACTGTATTGTGAGCAGCTGTAGATGTTAGATAAATTCTCATTGGGTCGTTATAGTTATAAGAAAATCGTCCAGAATCAGAAAATATTAGCTGACCTTTTTCTGAATATTCAAAAGAAAAATCATCTGCGTGTCTGTGTGTTCGATCTGGAAAACCAGAACGTATAATAAGATATGAATCCTCTTTTTTAATATCTAGTTTTGAAAATATAAGATACCCAGCTTCTGGGAAGTCTTTAACTCCTTGCCATCTCAATTTACTTTTAAGACTTATTAAATTAGTATCACCTAATAAAGCTATATATCCGCTTGGATGAAACAAAAAATCGTAATTTATATTAGCTGTTAATAAATCTTTTTGAGTATATGGAAGAGTGGTTTCTTGAAACTCTTCAGATGAAGCTATATCTTCAAAATATTTTAGTATTCTTTTGTGGTACATGGGGCTATTTTCTTTATGAACTAAATCTTCTCCAAACTGCAAACTCCATAGAAACTCTAAGCGAGTATATATTATTGCACGAGTAGATTTAACATCATATCTTTCTGGAAATAAGAATATAATCGCTGCTAACGCTTGAGTTTGAAAAATTCCATGGTTATTTCTTTGAAACTTACTTTCAGATATTAAATAGTCAAAATGTTTATCTAGTAGACCTAGTAACCATATATTAACATCAGAATCAAAGTGCTCAACATCTTTAAACGCTTTAATAATTACTGATAACCTGTGAGTACGAAGTGATACAGCATGATCATGCCATGCAAACGAATTAGAGTTTTCTTTGTTTGCATAATATTTGTCCCAGTCTTTAAAAAACTCAATAGCATCAACGATTGCTTTAGAATCCTTAAAAAACTTGAATTTAGATATAAGTACATCTATCCATTCAAATCCAGATAATCGTAACATCCAGCTTCTGTATTTATAAGGATCTTGATCCCAATCAACTGGAATTTTTGAACTTACAGCGTCTTTATTATAGAAAGTAAAGGAATTACCATCCCAAAGTTTTTTACCAGTATCTTTTCCTAGATTCGAATAATACTGCAGTTTTCTATAGTCATTCATTAATAATGATCTCTGTAATATTTTTAGAGTTTTCTATACTTGAAAATCTTTCTTTTGAATAACTTTTTACTTCATCAGAAAGAGAGTTTATATTTTTCTTACTTTCTTCTATAATATTGGTAGCTTTATCGCTTGAATTAACTATAAATTTTTTGTCATAGATAGTTTTACTACCATCCCAGTTATATATTATAGGAACAGCGCCACTCGCCATTCCTTCAGCTGGTGCTAAATGGAAGCTTTCAAACTCACTTACTGATAGTATATAACCAATTTTTTGTAGCCAAAGGTCGATTGGACCATGGCCTTCAAAAATAACATTGTCCTGCCATCCATTATCTTGTATACGTTGATATTGCTGCTGGTAATAACTCATCTCCTCAGCCTTAGCTTTAGAATGCATCCATGGGTATTCTTCAGGGCGTTTACCTTTAACAAATAATTTGTAACGCTTGTCTTTTTGATAAAGCTTCTCAAAAATATCAAGCGCTCGGTCTAAGCGTTTACGCTGAGGCACATCACCAATCATACCTAAATTAAATCTTGCTTCAGAGGTTTTAGGCTTATTTAACAATTCAGTATCAACAAGATTATAAACCATCTTGCATTTCTGTCTTTCTAACGAAAAATCATGCGCAAACTGTTCTAGCCAATAGGGTGATACCATAATGTACGCATCAATATTTTGATGTGTGAACTTCTCTGGATGACGTGTTGTTATTTCTTGAAGATGCATACGAGTGACGAGTCGTTGTCCCAATTTCTTGTGTTTAGAATACCAAACTGCATTGCCAAGCCCCCACTCACAAAAGATAGTGTCCGCCTGATCCAACAGCTCAAAACTCTTGGCTTCATCGTGCTTATCGTGTCCTTGCCATTGGTCTACTAACAACTCTAAATTATCATCTTCCTCGATTTTCTCCATTATAAATTTAGCGAACTTTAAATCATGACCTGCTATGAGAACTTTCTTTTTATCTTGTGCAAAGGTCAATGCCTCTTTTGCTAGCTTAGCTGTATTAATATGCGAATAACGCTCTATCTCACTATCATTGACTGATAAGTATCCTTGCATCGCATCATACATAGCATCCGCAATACAGTCGATATCAGTTTCAGTTAATGAGGCACCGCCTATTTTGGCTAACATATCAGGCACACAGCCATGCGCCATGGTCACTGCCAAAATAGGTTTTTTTGCACCCATATAATCAGCCAGTTTACCGGGATAAAAAGGTGTGTTCTTAATACCTTGGTCACTAAAATCAGCATCACGTAACAGTAGACAGTCCGCTTCACTCATGATTTTCAGGCTATCTAAATAACTTACCGTTCCTTTAAAGCTCACTGTATCAGCTAATCCGTAGTCAGCAGCGGCTTGTATATAGCGATCATTAGCACCATAAAACTCCAAGACAAACTGTCCTCGTAGTTCAGGGTGTTTTTGTAATAGTCGCTGTGCGCCTAACATGAACGGTTCAGCTGTACGTTTAAATTTGTACAGCATGCCGACATGCATAAAACGGAACACTTTATCTAATCTATTTTCATTACTTTTTTGATCATATGAATCAGGATACATACGTTCATCAAAACAATGCGGTAATACAAAGAACTTTTCTTCATCAAGTTGCTGAGTCTGTGTCGCAACTACCAAGTCTTGCTGATAACGATTGGTTACGATAATACGGTCAGCTTGCTGTAATACCTGTGCTTCAGTTTGACTATCCTCTTTCAGCATTGGAAACTGATAAGAGTCATTAAATGGATTGGCAGCTATCGGATCACCGAATGAAGCGAGCCAGCGTAATTCTGGGCTGCGTTTTTTTATAGCCATTGCTGCCATATGTGACGCTATTTCATGAGAATGAGAAATCATTGCCAAATAATGATTTTTTTGTTTTAACGCCTGATAAAATTCAAGAACTTTATTAATATAATGAACACGAGCTGCTGGATCACGAGCGTTTTCTGAAGCCATGTCAATTTCATAGCGGTTGAAACAGCTAGAGGCAAAACGAAACATGGCTTCATTATCTGGCTTATCAGCTCGTCCGATTTGTAACACATCATATTCATAACCTGTATCTTTTAGGCGTTTAAACAAATTGAATGCTGATGAGCTTTTATAAGGGGGGAAATGCCATGAGACGATAAGGATTTTTTTAGTCATTTATATATTACCCCAATAAACAAAGTCTTCTAATGCTGTATCAATAATTGCGTCATTTACATTACATTTTAGTACCTTGTCGCTACCGTAATATTGATTCTCATCGTTATAAAAAGCATGACCTAGCTTCATGGCATAAGAAACAGTATTGTCAGACTGATTTAAGTATTTATAGGCGGTATCGAAATTCTCTAGTTCTATAAATAGCTGTTTGGCAATAGCAGTTTGTGCAGAAAATATTTTTTTAGCATAGGTTATATCAGCTTCACTGCTTACCGTTATAGCCAGTGTGGCCTTTGGTACGGTAACCTCAATCTCTATATTCAATAACTTACAGATTTGCTGAATACGATGACCATAGGTATGTTCGCGCATGACCCTTCTAACACCTGCCCGAGCTATTTCGTTATATATGCTGGGTGAAGCCTCAAGTTGTATAAGTTGCTCTGAAACACTTAAATGCTCATTTGGCATAATCACTAAATCCCCAAACAGCTCTCGCATACCTTTTGAGTCATTACTAATGATAGGAGTTCCTGAAGCTAGCGATTCATAAACTCGACGCGCGAACATGGTAGACGAGTCTTGGACTGAATTCATATTTACTTGGTATTTATAACCTTTATGTACTTTCCAGATATCTTCAGGTGGTAAATTACCAACTATATTGTATTGATAACGCTCAGGAAAAGTAAATTTCTCTATATCTCTTTGATGGTTTCTATCAAAAATATCATAAGCTATACCAGCCTTTTCAACTTCTGACATAACATGGTTAAAATCAAGACAACGTTTAGGCTTATCGCCATAGTAGGAACCTGCAAACACAGCTTTACCTAATTTTGGAATAATAAAAGCAGGATTATGAATTTTAGGTTGAGCAGCAAATGAAAGCGGATAAACAACAATGCCGAAGTCTGCTTTATATCGCTCAACCATGTTTATATCTGTAGTAATTGCTATATCAAATAACCGAGCAATTGCGCCAAATTTATCATAATGTGGTGGATCCTCTTTGTTCCAAAAAACAGTCGGGATATTGTTTTTCTTGCAGTACTGTAGCAATGGACTGAGCTTTCTCCCACCGCTACTTCCTTTTGTCAGTGTACCCCAGTTGCCATCATTACCACGCCAGCAACTTTCTACTAAAAGAAAATCAATAACATTGTTTTTCATCTGAGACTGCCAATCTTCCTGAGTAACCTTAATAAGATTTACCTCATAGGAAAGACACTCTGTTGTAAATTCATCTAACACACAGGCAATATTGAGATCTGAGGTGAAACGCTTACTATTCGGATCAGAGACAATAGGATTAGGTAAAGGCTTAGACAGCAGTTCTTGAAGATTGCTTTTTTCTTCTCTTTGCTCGTCATAGCAGCGAGCTTTTAAACGGATATCTATTTGCTCATCATCTTTTAAGCCCATACCAGCGATAGAGATTCTTATACTTGCAATACCCTCTGGTGCTTTAATTTTAACAACACTTTTAAGACTATCTTTAATATCAGTACAGTTATTATTTAAGTAGCGAAAATGCTGCTCAAAAGCTGCAGAGACTCCCATTCCAGCTACCAATGCATCTTTTACTTTATTACCTGTTACGTCTAAAAAATCCAGTAAAACAACTGCTTTACGAGAATTTAGATTACTGTTTAGACGATAAAGTACGGCTGCCGCAATTTCTAAAGTGTCGCCTGCTGATTGCACTTTAATTTGAGTTAATTCATTCACATCATTATCTTCGATAGTCGTATCAATAATAGCTTCAGACTTTAATTTTTCTTCTCTTTGCTCGTCATAGCAGCGAGCTTTTAAACGGATATCTATTTGCTCATCATCTTTTAAGCCCATACCAGCGACGGAGATTCTTATACTTGTGATACCCTTTGGTACTTCAACTTTGATGACGTCTTTGAGACTTTCTTCGACATTGTTACAGTTGTTATTTAGGTAGCGAAAATGCTGCCCAAAAGCTGCAGACACTCCTACACCTGTTATATCAACATCTTGTAATTTATTACCTGTAGCATCTAAAAACTCTAATAAAACAATCGCTTTACGAGAGAAAACATCTGTTTTTAAACGGTAAAGTACGGCGGCTGAAAGCTCTAAGGTATCACCTACTGCTGATACCTTTATTTGGGTTAGCTCAGTCACATCATTATTATTGATAGTCGTATCAATAATAGCTTCATGTTTTAAATTAAAGTTAATACTGTCTATTAACTTTTCAGTAGCATGTTTTATATCTTCATTAAGAAAAAGAGAATCTGGAAGACTCTTACTTTCTTTATTCTCTAATGTAGATTCGTCTGCTTTTATTGAACTTAGTATAGTTGCAAGCGCAGTAGTATCGCTTTGCTCTGTATTTACAACTTGCGACTTACTAACAATATTTACTCTTTCACTAGTTAATTGATAATTATTTAATAGCGCTTTATCACTAAGAAGAATAAGCGCTTTATCTACTAACCCTGCACCCTTTAGATTTGGGATTTTTCTTTTACGTGATTCAGTATAGATATCTAGTAGCTTACCTGGTAGCTCTTTGCTAGATGACTTACTGTTTAAAGTATCAATGATAGTCTTACCGAGCTTATAAGAGATAGTATTATGCTCAGTTGTAGTGTCTTTCAGATCTCTATTTTCTGTTTCTAGATGTCGAATGTAGGCTGCTAGTTCATCAGCATCAATACTATTATCCTTATTGATAACTAAATCAGTTCGACTAGCTGTTGTAGTTTTTTTAAATAATTTTTTAAATTTTTTCATAACTCATTTGCCTAAATGTAACTATTAGCTCAAATACGATATTTTTTAACTAATTATACCTAATTAAAAAAATATCAGTTTTATAATTTAGGAGAAATTAAATATTACTAACTACATTCAAAATACGAGCATTACCCAATAAGGATTTATCCGCGAACTCATCATGAGCTACCAACACTACTAATACATCAGCTTGCTTTACACCTTCTTCTAACGATACCAAATTACCAGCTGCTAACTTTTCAGGTAGTTGATTAATATTAGGTTCAACCAATAAGATATTTGCATTATCAGCTTCAAGCATTTTTTGAGCGATATTAACTGCAGGGCTCTCACGCAAATCATCAATATTTGGCTTAAAGGCCAACCCTAATAACGCCACGGTTGGCTTTTCAATACCTTGTGCTTTTAACTTATCGATTTCAGCATTGATTTTACCTATTACCCAGTCAGGCTTACTATCATTGATTTCACGAGCAGCTCGAATTATTTTAGCTTCGTTAGGGTTTTGATTAACGATGAACCAAGGATCAACAGCGATACAGTGACCACCGACCCCAGCACCCGGCTGTAGGATATTGACACGTGGATGATGGTTAGCCAGTTCGATCAGCTCCCAAACATTAATATCGAGCTTATCAGAGATAATAGATAACTCATTAGCAAAGGCAATGCTAACATCACGAGAAGCATTTTCTGTTAGCTTTGCCATCTCAGCCGTACGAGAGTTGGTTGCTAACAACTGGCCTTCTACAAAGATACGATAGACTTCTTGCGCTTTTTTAGTCGACTCTTTAGTCATACCACCGATGATGCGGTCGTTAGAGATCAGTTCTTCTACAACCTTGCCAGGTAACACGCGCTCAGGGCAATAAGCAACAAAGATATCGGCTTCATTATCAGGTTCATGATACTTGGGAAAGGTTAAGTCAGGACGTGCCTCAGCAAGCCACTCAACCATCTGCTCTGTTGCACCTACTGGTGAGGTCGATTCTAAGATGACCAAATCGCCTTTTTCTAATAGTGGTGCCAAGGCTTTACTAACTGCATGAATATAAGACAAATCAGGGGTGTGGTCATCGCCCTTAAACGGCGTCGGTACGGCAATCAGATAAGCATCTGAGTGTACTGGTGTTAGGCTGGCTTTGAGTCTACCGTTATCCACAGCTTGCTTAACAATTGCTTCCAAACCTGGCTCAACGATATGAATCTTGCCTTGATTGATTGTATCGACCGCATGCTGATTGACATCGACACCGACGACATTGGCACCATGATGGGCGAACATCGCAGCTGTTGGTAAACCAATATATCCTAAACCAAACACACAAATATTTTTCATCTTAATCCCGTCTATTTAATATTAAGTTAGCTTAACGCTTCAGTTTTAGCAGTTTGCTCGTATAAGAACTCAACGATCGTCTTAGCAATACGTTGTGAGGCTTTACCATCACCATAAGGATTATGGGCTTGGCTCATTTTTAAATAAATAGCGTCGTTTTCAATCAGATTGCTAACTTCAGCGACGATGGTAGGACCGTGAGTACCTACTAGCTTAACGGTACCTGCCTTGACTGCTTCTTGGCGTTCAGTCGTTTCACGCATGACTAATACTGGAATACCAAGCGATGGCGCTTCCTCTTGAATACCACCTGAATCCGTGAGAATAATATGGCTGGTACTCATCAAATAGACAAAAGGCAGATAATCCTGTGGCGCAATAAGTTTGACATTATTAAGACCGCTTAGTAAGCGATTGACAGGCTCTTTAACATTAGGATTTAGATGAACAGGATAAACAAACTCATAGTCTGGATACTTTTGAGCCAGATCTTTGATTGCTTGGCAGATAGACTCAAAGCCTTCTCCAAAATTTTCACGGCGGTGACCCGTAATAAGGACCCGACGTTTATTAAAGTCCAATTCTGAAAACTGCTGCTGTAATTCCAATCGTAGTGATGCGTTATTTTCTAACTTATCTTTAACATCTAACAAGGCATCTACAACGGTGTTACCAGTAACATAGATGTATTCTGGGTTGTTATGCTCATCATACAAATTTTGCGCGGCAGCTTTGGTTGGTGAGAAGTGCAACTTGGTAATGACACTAGTTAGTTGTCTGTTAGCCTCTTCTGGCCAAGGTGAATAAAGACTATAGGTACGCAGCCCAGATTCAACGTGTCCGATCGGTATTTGTTGGTAAAATGCTGCTTGTGCACCGCATAGTGTGGTCGATGTATCGCCGTGTACCAGTACTAAATCAGGCTTGCATTCTTGTAAAATAGGCTCAAGTGCCATTAGCATTCTAGAGCTAGCTTGGGTCAGGCTCTGATTGCTTTTCATGATATCTAAATCATAGTCGGGAACTATCTCAAATAGAGCTAGCACCTTATCTAGCATTTCACGATGTTGGGCAGTCACACAAACGATGGATTGAATATCAGGATTGGCTTCTAAAGCTTTAACAACAGGCGCCATTTTAATCGCTTCAGGACGTGTACCAAAAATACTAAGGACTTTTTTCATAGAAACACTTTTTTAGTTTTGTGAGAGTAAGAATGTCATGTAAGCCTTTAAAAGGCTTTAGGATATATAATTTTTCACTATCGATACAACTCAATAACAGACAGCATATTAGAGATAAAGTAAACGTTTATCAACCATTACATACCGCTTATCGGAGCCAATAAAATAAATTCCTTTTAAAAACAAGTAATTATGACGTATAGGTTTTGTACGCAGTTTTAAAGAAATTATAGCTATAGACGAAATCTTATATATGTCTTGAGAGAGTCATCTTCAACATAGAAAATTTTGCTAGAATGAATACTTTCTATCAAATGTCCTTAAGCTCAATTATGTCCATACCTGCCGATACTAAATTCATGCCAAAACCTCTCACTATCCTCCATACTTCCGACTGGCATTTGGGGCGTAGGCTTTATGGACGAATGCGTTATGACGAATTTGAGTCGTTTTTAGGTTGGCTACAAGACACCATTAGCCTGCAGAAAGTGGATATATTAATCGTTGCTGGTGATATCTTTGACACCATGACCCCAAGCAATAGAGCTCAAGCGCTATATTATGAATTTTTAGGAAAAGTTTCAAAATCATGCTGTCAACATATTGTCATCGTCGCAGGCAACCACGATTCCCCGACATTTTTAGATGCACCAAGCAATGTACTCAAGTTTTTAAACGTCCATGTTATCGGTACGGCTTGTGAAGACTTAAACGATGAAGTATTGGTATTAGATGATACAGATGGAAACCCGCATTGTATTATTGCGGCTGTCCCCTATTTGCGTGATCGTGATGTCCGTAGCAGTAGTGCTGGCGAGTCGGCTGATAGCAAAGATGCCAATGTCATTAAAGGCATTCGTGCTCATTACGATGAAGTGGCTAGCATTGCCAAAGCCAAACAGGCTCAATTAATCGAAGCAAACCAGCGTCACATTCCCATCATTGCTACAGGGCATCTATTTGCAGCCGGTGGCACCACTACTGAAGACGATGGTGTGCGTGAGCTTTATGTCGGCTCACTCGGTAAGATTTCTGCTGACATGTTCGATGAAAGTTTTGACTATGTGGCGCTTGGGCATTTGCACGTACCGCAACGCGTCGGTGGTCGTGAGAGCATTCGCTATTCAGGCTCGCCAATCGCGATGGGATTTGGTGAGGCAAAACAGCAAAAACAAGTATTACTGGTACAGTTTGGTGCAGTAGCAAATGACATTAGCAGTCAAAAGTCAGCCTCAGATAATATAGTTGAAAGCATTATTCCTCAGCTGACCAATACCGTTACCCTTACCCTGATTGAAAAACCTGCTAAGAAAGCAGCCAGTCAGGCGACGGATTTTATGGACGATTTATTTGGTTTTGATAACACAGCAGAAAGCGAAGAGAATACGCAAAAAGCTTTTGAAGAATCAATTTCTAATCAGATAGACGCTATACAGAGTAATGATTCCACAAATAACTCTATTGCATCCTCCAACCTATTACATCATGACGAATCACAGCAGATGCAGGTTATTTCCTTACCTATTCCAAAGTTTCAACAACTGGCGCAAGTTTCAGGTGATTTGGAGTGCATTAATCAGGCTATAGATAAAGTCATTCAATCTCTTGACGCAACACAGTCTGTATGGCTCGAAATTATTTATACGGGTGAGGAGATTATCAGCGAGTTACGTGAGCACATCCAAACGATGGTAGATAATTTGCCGTGCGAGGTGTTAAAAATCAAAAACACTCGTACCTATAATAAAGTACTAAATCAACAACAGATCTCTGAGACGCTACAAGATTTAAATGAGGAAGAAGTATTCGAGCGTTGCTTGATTGCTCATGATATTCCTGATGAGCAAAAATCATCCTTACGTGACGCCTATGATCAAATCGTTTATAACTTACGTCACGAAGATACTCAGGCTGAATAGCATTATGTAATCAAGCAACGCTGTTGATAGAAGCTAGCCAGAATAACAGCTTCATTTATCATTATTACCCTCTTTATTACTACCTATAAAAATAAGACCCTATCATGCGCCTAATCGAACTACGACTTAAAAACTTGAATTCTTTAAAAGGCGAATGGCACATTGATTTTAGTGATCCCGCTTTTCTTAATGAAGGCATCTTTGCCATTACTGGGCAAACGGGGGCTGGCAAGACGACCATATTGGATGCGATTTGTTTAGCACTCTATAGCCAAACGCCGAGACTCGGCGATATCACTGGTTCAACGAACGAGATCATGACCCAAGGTACAGGTGAATGCTCAGCAGAAGTCATTATCGAGATTGATTCCAAGCGTTATCAATGCTACTGGTATCAACATCGTGCCCACAAAAAAGCCAAGGGCAACCTATTACCAATTAAGCATGAGATTAGTGAGGTGCAGACCGGCAAGATTTTAGAAGAGAAGAAGTCCAAAACTTCTGCCCATATACAAAACCTCATCGGCATGGATTTTAATCAATTTACGCGCTCCATCATGCTAGCACAGGGCAGTTTTGCCGCGTTTTTAAAGTCTGATATTGGCGATAGAGCCGCGATTTTAGAGAAAATAACGGGCACTGCTATTTATGCCAAAATATCGCTAAACGTTCATGAAAAAAAACGCTCTGAGGAAGACGTACTTGGCAAACTACAGGCAGGCGTGAATAGCTTGTCGTTATTAGGTATTGAAGACGAAAAGCTACTGGTAGCAGATTTAGAGCGCTTTAACCAACAGCAAAACACACAGCGCCAAACATTCAAAACCCTAAGTGAACAGCTACAGTGGCTGGATAGCGTTCAGCAGCTACAGAAAAATCTCTCGACCTATCAGAGTGATTTTTCAGCGGCACAACAAGCGCAGCAAGCCTTTATGCCAGAAGCACAGCGCTTAAACATTGCTAATAAAGCTCTAGAGATTGACAGTCACTTCCGAGAGCTGAGCTACAACCGAAATTTGGTCAAACAGTTAGAGGTTGAGCAGCAAGGTTTACTTAATAAGATTCCAACTCAGCAAGAAGTACTGGCACAAGCTTCAATCCATTTAAATAATATCAATACCATTGAAAAGCAAGCCACAGATAGCCTACATGCTACTTTGCCTATTATTAAAAAGACGCGTGAGTTGGATACTGAGATAAAACAGCACTCTTATTCTTTAGCTAGCGATAATAAAAGTAAAGATGCATTAGTTAGTAACACTCAACAATTAGGTCAAGATATAGCTGACCAAAAGCAAACAGAGCAAGATGTCAGAACTCAGCTTAGCAGTATAGAAAAATACTTCCGCGATTACCAAGAGCTAAACGACCTCGATACAGATATGGTGACCTTTGACAGTAGCTGCAGCCGATTAGTGGTGTTGCTAGAAGATAATGTCAGCTCAGCGGCGGATAAGCTTGCGCATGACAATCAATCAAGCCAGCTACAAGCTGATTTCGATAAATTATCTAAGCAACAAGCCGCAGATGAATTGTTAATTAAGCAAAAACGCGAGAAATTGGTCAGCGTACAACAGCAGCAAGCCACACTCATTCAAAACCAGCCCATTGCTAATATGCGTAGCGAGCAAGAGCAAATCGATCAAATCAGCACCCAGATTGCGCAAGCCAGCTTTAAATTACAGCAGCTGTCTGAGCGTACCAACCAAACTCAACACATCAATGCAACGTTACCCACACTGAACCAAGAGCTTAAGACTTTAGAAGGTTTGATTGACAGTCACAAGATAAATATTGAAGAGGTTAAGCTCAAAAAGCAAGATAGGCAAGAGCATCTACATCTACTACAAAAGGTCGCTAAGCTTGAAGATTATATAGTAGAGCTAGAGGATGGGTCGCCCTGCCCGCTTTGCGGCGCGCATGAGCATCCTTATGGTAAACATCATCCGTTATTAGACCCTAGTACCAAAAATAATAATACCGACGCCAATGACGATCAAAAACAGTCGTCCACAATAAAACAGACTAAGGCGCAATTAACTCAGCAGCACATAGCTGAATTAGAAACTATTATTGATAATCTTGAGCAGGCTTTATCTAAACATCATATCGACCATGCCACCAAAAAAGAAGCCATCAATAATCAACAGCAGCAGTTAGCGCCCTTGCAGCAGCAATCTAAAATTTTACACGCTGATATTCAGTCTAACCTTTCCTCGCTATTTAACACTGAAAATAGTTATTCGAAATCGACTGTGGCAATTATCAATCCACTGGCGCAGATTAACAACGATACTGATATTCATATTGATCACGGTTTATCCTTATTAAGCATCATCAAACACAAACTGACTGAGCATAAACAGTCTCTTAAAACGATAGTCGTCAAATATGACAACCTAGCTGAAAGTGCTGCAACGCTCAGTACTGCCATCGAAGCCGATGAACAGCAGCAACAGCTACTTAGTCGCGACATTAATAATCTGACGACTGATATCAAGCTAAATGCTCAAAAAGTTGAAAGTGTCGAAGATAAGATTGCCACTAATTTTTCTGAACTCATACTCATGATGACCGATATTTCATCTTTGGTGAGTAAGTATCCAACGGCTAAATACGAGAATCATTTAACGATAGCGCTCAAAGCGACTGACGTTCAAGGCGCACTGCAGCAGCTCATTGAAAGCCTTCATAAGCAAACAGTATTAGCAAGCGCAGATTATGATGAGCATATTGACCAGTTGCGGGCACAACGTCATGCTTTGAAGCAATTAAAGCAATATCACCATGAGCAAAGTAGCCGCCAACAGCAACTCACCAATACTCTGAGCAGCCTGACTGCGAATATTGAGAGTAAGCAAGCACAGCTCGCCAATGATGAGACCGCACTCAAAGAATTAGAGACATTAATTGATAATAAAACAGAGGATATCGAAAAATTAAAGACAGATAGAAAAGCGCTATTCGCAGATAAAGATACAGATTATGAAGAAAACCAGTTACGCAGCGCTGCTGATGAGGCTAAAGCCAAACAAATCATAGCGCAAAGACAGCTAGATTCTGTACTGCAATCTTTAGAACAATTAAAGCTCAGAGAGCAACAGCTAGCCAAAGAGCGACAGTTGGCGACTACTACCGTAAATACACAGGACAGTATTTTTACTAACTTACTCGCAGAGTCAAAGTTCGCCGATGAAGCAGATTTTTTGAGTGCGCGTCTGCCTAAAGAAGAGCGTGAGGCATTACATATACGTAAACTAGCGATTGATAATGCCCTACAACAGGCTAAGTTGCATTTAAATAGTACCCAGCAAGCATTAGAGCAAAAACTTGCCACACCTATGACAGATGAAGACCGAGAAACACTTGCTGGCAAGCATCATCAAATACAAATAGATATTGATGAGTTAAGTCAAAAAATCGGTGCGATTGACCAAAAGCTTAAGGATAACGACAGTCAAAAAGGGCAACAGGCGACACAGCTGATTGCAATCGATGAACAAAAACAAAAACTACAAGTTTGGCAGCAGCTACATACGTTAATTGGTTCTGCTGATGGCAAAAAATATCGCACCTTTGCGCAAGGATTAACGTTTGAGGTCATGATTAGCCATGCCAATACGCAACTGCAAAAAATGAGTGACCGCTATTTGCTCATTCATGATGACAGTAATCCGCTTGAGCTTAATGTGATTGATAACTATCAAGGCGGTGATATTCGCAGTACCAAAAATCTATCGGGCGGCGAAGGATTTATTATCAGCTTGGCGCTCGCCCTTGGGCTATCGCAGATGGCGAGTCACAACATTCGCGTGGATTCACTGTTTTTGGATGAAGGGTTTGGTACGCTTGATGAAGAGTCGCTTGATATTGCGCTCGATACTTTAACGAGCTTACAGCAAGAAGGTAAGCTTATTGGTATTATCTCTCACGTACAGGCGTTAAAAGATCGCATCTTGACTCAAATCAAGGTTGAAAAAATCTCGGGTGGTTTTAGCCAAA
The DNA here is from genome assembly GCF_904846525.1 of Psychrobacter sp. 1044. Lineage (GTDB taxonomy): Bacteria > Pseudomonadota > Gammaproteobacteria > Pseudomonadales > Moraxellaceae > Psychrobacter. The sequence continues at coordinate 15,039 of NZ_CAJHAZ010000025.1, forward strand.
TCAGTGGTCAAGGCTGTCGCCGAGTGGTCAATATTACTAATGAAAAAGCCTCGTAAGTTAAAGCGGTCATCAAGAGTCGAGCGTGCATCACGCAGTTGATTACTTTTTACGCTTATTACGCTTAGCCAGACAATAAAAAACCACCGTTATTAATTAACGGTGGTTTTTTTGAAAAGATCTTTATCTTGTTGTTTATTGAATGATTAGTTGCTTAGTTTAGTTACTTGGTTACCAAACCGCTTAGCTCACTCATCAATACTGACAACGTTGAAAGACCAATTTGACCATTTTCATCATTGCTATGCAGATTATCTAACTTGCTCATCTCTGTGGTGACAGACTCCAGATGATCCAAGTGACGTGAACGCCATTCACCAAACGCTTGCTTTGCATCTGGTTTAGATAATATGGCATCCATCAGTAGACGTAGGCTACGTGACAGCTCGTTCATCAACGCATGGCGTGCGCGGCGATCCCAGTAGTCTTGCTGTGGTAACGTTGCGATGTTGTCCATCATCCAATCTAACTGCAAGACGTGATAGGCATCAAAGTACAACGTTGCAATCTCATCAACAGGACGCTCATATTGCTCAGCGAGCAGTGCGGCATCAAGTGCATCAACATGATAAGGCAGCATCGCAAACAACGCGGCATCACTATTAGACAGATCATTCTGCATCAGGCTAGTAGTATCTTCTTGCAAGTATTCTGCAAATTGTTGCTCAATAAAGCCGCCTGATTTGGTTAATTTCTCAACACTATCGCTAAAGCGACTGATCATGTCAGCGACTTGTAATTCTTGACCAAAGGCATTGATAAACCAAACCACACCTTGCTCAAGCGCGTCACGTAGACGTAGTTCAAGAGTTAGCAGTAATGTAGCATCGACTTGATTGTCCAATGCTTCAAGCGTGTTCCAAGCTTTTGATACATTGAAGACATCACGGCTAATCGCATAACCACGTACGATGGTCGCCAGCGATTGATCTGTTTCCTCATAAAGACGGAACAGTGCTTCAATGCCCAAACGATTGACCACACTATTGGTCAAATAGGTGCTGATAATCTCACGATGTAAGCGATGTTCAGTCATCTCATCAAAAAACCGCGTCGCCAGCTCATCAGGGAAATACTTGCGCAGCTCATTGATAAAGTACGCATCATCTGGCAAGTCTGATGATAACAAGTTGTCATACACCCACATTTTGCCATAAGCCATGACAACTGCCAGCTCAGGGTTGGTCAAGCCAGTATCTGCTTTTTGACGTTTGGCAATTTCTTCATCTGATGGCAGATATTCAATCGCCCGATCAAGACGCCCTTCGCCTTCTAACATCTGAATAAAACGCTGATGATCGCTTAAGTTAGCCGCCGCACGAATGTGGCTAAGCTCAATGGCTTGTGGTTGAAGGTAATTTTGACGCAATACCAGCTCTGCCACGCTATCAGTCATGCTTTCAAGCAACTCATTACGCTGCTTTAAAGTCATGTCGCCTTGCTCGACCACTTTACCAAGTAGAATTTTGATATTGACTTCATGATCTGAGCAGTTTACGCCGCCTGAGTTATCGATAGCGTCGGTATAAATGCGACCGCCTGTTTGTGCATATTCGATACGCCCTTGCTGGGTAAAGCCTAAGTTACCACCTTCACCAACGATAGCCGTACGTAGCTCATTGCCGTTGACTCGTACTGCGTCATTGGCACGGTCGCCGACATCAGCATGGCTCTCATTCACGCTTTTCACATAAGTACCGATACCGCCATTCCAAATAAGGTCAACAGGCGATTTTAACAACGCACTGATTAACTCATTGGGTGCCATGCTATCTTCAGCGATATCAAAACGCTGTTTCATCTCAGCACTGAGCGTGATGCTCTTATCTTGGCGGGAGAAAACGCCACCTCCTTGGCTAATAAGCGACTTTTCATAGTCATCCCACGTCGAACGCGGCATGTCAAATAAGCGGGCACGTTCTGCGTGTGAAGCAGCAGCATCTGGATTCGGATCAATAAAGATATGTAGATGGTTAAATGCAGCGACCAGCTGGGTATGGGTTGAGAGCAGCATACCATTGCCGAATACGTCACCACTCATATCGCCAATACCAACCACGGTAAAGTTGTCACGGTTCTGAATGTCCATGCCGCGCATACGGAAGTGACGTTTAACCGACTCCCAACCACCGCGTGCAGTGATACCCATGGCTTTGTGATCGTAACCAACCGAGCCTCCCGAAGCAAAGGCATCGTCGAGCCAGAAATCATATTCAGCAGACAAGGCATTGGCAATATCAGAGAAGCTGGCCGTTCCTTTATCAGCCGCAACCACTAAGTACGGATCATCTTCATCATGACGCACGGTGTTGGCTGGCGGGACAATTTTTCCATCAACGATATTATCCGTCACATCGAGCATGCCGCGTAGGAATGCTTGATAACAAGCAATGCCTTCGGCTTGGAATGCGTCGCGACCATCTGCCATGGTTTTGGTTTTGACGATAAAACCGCCTTTTGAACCAACAGGAACGATTACGGCGTTTTTGACCATTTGTGCTTTGACCAAACCAAGTACTTCGGTGCGGAAATCTTCCATACGATCCGACCAACGCAGACCGCCACGAGCCACTTTACCACCGCGCAAATGCACGGCTTCAACACGCGGCGAATACACGAATATCTCAAACATCGGTTTTGGTTTTGGTAGATTAGGAATATCTGCTGCCAAAAACTTAAACGATAAACGATCTTTACGCTGACCATCGCTATCGGTTTGATAGAAGTTAGTGCGTACCATGGCGTTAATTAAATCTAAGTACCAACGTAAGATACGGTCTTCATCCAAGCTATCCACACCTGCCAATGCCGCCGTGATTTTCTGTTGAATCTGCGCGGTTTTTTCTGTGCGCTCATCTTCACTGTACTTAGGGTTCATACGGGCATCAAACAGACTACCGAGCGCCACGCTAATGTCGCTATTTTTTACTACCGTTTGCTGAATATACGTACTAGAGAATGGTGCTTTCGCTTGCATCATATAGCGTGACAATGCTCGTAGTACCACCACATCATAAGTATCTAAGTTGGTCGTCAATACCAATTCGTTAAAGGAGTCGCTCTCGACATGTCCCGCCCAAATCTGCTTGAGACTGTCTTCAAACTGACCACGCACCACTTGCATGTTGACAGTATCGACATGCTCCAGTGTTAGTTCATACTCTTGCATCCAAATGGGCTGCTCTGGCAAATCAAACTCATAGGTTTGTGCTGAAATGACAGACACACCAAAGTTTTCAAGGATTGGCAGGACTTTAGACAAAATAACGGGTTGCTCACGACCATACAGTTTTAGGTGTAATTGATTGCTTGCATCGCCCGTTGACTGGTATAAATGCCAAATCATCGGCTGTTCTGATGTCAATACAGCCAAACGCTTGGTGTCTTCAACCGCAGTACGGGCATCAAAACGCTCTTGATAAGCGGCAGGGATATAATTCAAAAAGCGACGGTTTAAAGCATTGGCTTGTTGCTCACCCACATTATCCAGCAGCATCTTTTGATAGCTGTCGCTCCATGATTGCATTAAAGCAGATAGTTTTGCTTCAAGTGCAGCAGTATCGACGTCTTTCACTTGACCTGGCACTGTACGCACATGGACATGCACACGTGCGTGAGCTGATTCATTGAATTCTGTGGTAAACCCTGATGATGTGCCACCGTAGGCTTCTTTTAGGACGTTCTGTACTTTGATACGTAGCTCGGTGTTGAACTTGTCGCGCGGGATATAGACCAAGCATGAGACAAAACGTTGATAATGATCCACACGGCTGAATAGGCGCAGGCTCTTTTTATCTTGCAACTGGCTGATACCAGAAACGATAGGATATAGCTCTTCGACGCTGGCTTGAAAGAGGTCGTCACGCGGCAAGGTGTTAATCACATGCATCATTTTATGGTGTGCATGACCGTCACGCGGCAATTCTGCCATCGCCATAATCTTATTGGCTTTGTCACGTAATAGCGGAATTTGCTGTACCGTTAGTTGATACGCTTGTGAGGTCAATAGACCAATAAATCGATATTCACCAACCAGCTTACCACTATCATCAAACTTATGAATACCTAAAAAATCCATATATACGGGACGATGCACAGGCGATACACGGCTTGATTTGGACAACATCAACACTCGTGGTTCAGTCAATAGTTGCTTTAATACTTTTGGCAATTGGCTAAAACTTTCTGACAGTTTATCTTCTTCGGCACCGCGTAATAGACCAAGACCGCTATTACCAATGGCGAATAAATCTAAATCAGCAGGTTCAGCATTCACTTCGACAGCCTGCCCGCCTTCCAAACGGTATTCGCGATAACCTAAGAATATAAAATGATCGTCTAATATCCAATCTAAAAACGCTTGTATCTCTTGCTGCGAGTAAAAAACTTCTGGCAGTGGTTTGTTTGATAGCTCAGCTTTGATATCCGTCAACTGCGCACGCATCTGCTTCCAATCGCCAACGACTGTATCTAGCGTATCAATTTTTGCCAATAACATTTGCTGTAATGCAGCCAGATCTTCATCATCTTGATAGGCAATTTCACAATGAATCAAAGACAAATGAGAGGTCGCGCTTTCATGTGCGCCTTCGACATGAATAATATGACCATTATCATCACGTGCAACACTGACAATGATGTTATAAGTACGATGAACATCGATGCCTTCAGACTCAAGACTCATCAAAATCGTATCGACTAAAAACGGTCTGTCATAGGCAACAATTTGAATAACCGTATGTGAGCTATGAAAATGCTGCTCTTCTGCTTTGGGGTTCAGCACCTTCAGTTGTGGCTTGCTGCCATCATAGGCTTGGAGCAACGTAAAATGATGTAATGCCATGCCCGCTAGGTCAGCATTACTGATAGTCTCAGCTGCCTCTGCGTGCAATGGCTGATAGTAGCTATGAATAAAATGATCAAATAACGATTTGTCTTTTTGTACATAACTGGTAGCAATATCGCTTATCTGGCTGATGCGCTCTTTTGCGATACTGAGGGAGTTTGGCATGTCCTTCATCCTTTTTTATAGATTTGATTTATCATTTATTTAAGTTTATTGATTCGTAATAACTAATGGCAGCGCATAAATATGTGAAACATTATTAGTGCTGCGGAGCAGTATATCCATTTACGCAATTTATTCTGTTTTTTCTTGATATTTTAAGTTTCTCTCCTTTTTTCACCCTTATTTTTAGGAATATGTCGCAATTGGGATTTAATGCCATTAATTTAGTGAAGTGTAACGTACATAGCGCGCCAGCTAAAGCGTACAACATCATTTCATGAATCAGCAACATGTCGATAACATTTGCTCATGAGACAGGTTTTTCCGTTTATTGATGATTAATTGCTGGCAAGTGGATACTCATGGCAATCAGTACGACTTTTTTGTTAGAATATGCCAGTATATTTGAGAGTGTGTGGCTAACTCATAACTAATTTTAATGCTAAGGGCAAGACGTATGATGAATATTTTGGTGATTGGTTCAGGTGGTCGCGAACACGCGCTAGCATGGCAATGTGCAAAAGACGATAAGGTCAATAATGTCTACGTCGCGCCTGGTAATGCTGGTACAGCGCTTGAACCTAAATGCCAAAACGTTGTCCTAGTATCGACAGATGAGAACGCTAGTGAGCATAGTGCAATCATCGATTTTTGCCAAAACAATGCCATTGATATGGTCATTGTTGGACCAGAAGCGCCTTTGGTCACTGGTATCGTTGATGCTTGCCGCGATGCTGGTATTAAGGCATGGGGACCGACCGCTTACTGTGCGCAGTTAGAAGGCTCCAAAACCTTCGCCAAAGAATTTATGGAGCAAAACAATATCCCTACCGCAGCCTATAAAGGCTTCACGGAAGCGGTAGCTGCCAAAGCTTATATCGATGAACAAGGCGCACCCATTGTTATCAAAGCCGATGGCCTTGCCGCTGGTAAAGGGGTCATCGTCGCAGAAACTATCGAACAGGCATATGAGGCCATCGATGATATGCTTGCGGACAATAAGTTTGGTGATGCAGGCAGCCGCGTGGTGATTGAGCAGTTTTTGCAAGGTGAAGAAGCCAGCTTTATCTGCATGATTGATGGTAAAAATATCTTGCCAATGGCAACAAGCCAAGACCATAAACGGGCTTTTGAAGGCGATACAGGTCCGAACACAGGCGGTATGGGAGCATACTCTCCTGCGCCAGTGGTCACTCAAGATGTCCATGAAAAAGTCATGGCCCAAGTCATTCAGCCAGTGGTTGATGCAATGAATAATGCTGGTCACCCTTATACGGGATTTTTATATGCAGGTCTCATGATTGATGAAGCAGGTGACCCTTATGTGATCGAATTTAACTGCCGTTTTGGTGATCCAGAAACTCAGCCTATCTTGATGCGTTTACAATCATCAATGGTAGATTTGGTGGCACAAGGTCTAGCAGGACAGTTGCCTAGTGATGCTCAATGGGATAGCCGCCCTGCCCTCGGTATCGTCATTGCTTCAAAAGGCTATCCTGAAACATCATCAAAAGGTGATGTAATTGCTGGCTTGCCAGAACTAGATGATAATAATGACAACGCTGTCAAAGTCTTCCATGCTGGCACTGCTTTTTCTGACAGCGATGCCATAGACCGTGAAAAAGAAGTGGTGACGAATGGCGGACGTGTACTATGCGTGACTGCTCTTGCCGATAGTATTTCAGATGCTCAGCAAGCCGCACTTGCGGTAACAGGTGCGATTAGTTTTGATGGTGCACAGTATCGCCGTGATATTGGTCATCATGCCATTGCTCGTGAAAACAGTTAAAAATCAATATTACTCAGGCGAGAGCTGTTCGCAGTTTTAGTCTGATACATCAAATTATTCTTAGCTTTTATGATTCGACCTAGCATCATGCTAGGTCTTATTTTTTGATATTATTTTTTACGAAGTGATAATCTGCAAATATATACTGCGGCTTACAAAGTAACTGCTATTGGCAAGCTTAGGCTCATCAACCAAATGTGCTTTATATGATACAATTTTGTACTCGTACATCGCATCTCCCTTGTATTGTAGGTTTTGAACCCACAAATCAATACCAACTGGATGAATGATTATATTTATGGCAAATGATACGTCTAAACCTTCTAGCACCAAGCAATCCATCGATAACTTAAAAACCTCAGGGTTTGATAGACGAATGTCGATTGCTAAAACCTCCTTAAATATTGGTCGCCGCTGGGCGGGTAATAGTGTGTCTGGCATGTTCTTAAATAAAGAAGCACGCACAGCACGCAACCAAGTATTTATGGAAGCCCAAGCAAATTACCTCGCAGAAGAGCTAGGTAAGCTAAAAGGTTCGGTCGTCAAAATTGGTCAAATGCTAGCGATTTATGGCGAACATATTTTACCACCAGAAATCACCCGTGCCTTGCAAACGCTCAATGACGATACCGCTACGCTATCATGGCCAACCATGCAACAAACCCTGCAGCAATTATTGGGTGAAAAACTACATGAATTAGATGTCGATACGGTTCCTATAGGTACTGCGTCGCTCGCTCAAGTTCATCGAGCCACCGTGATTGCAACTGGCGAGCAAGTTGTATTAAAAATTCAGTATCCGGGTGTTGCTGATGCGATCAACTCAGATCTTGCTTTATTTAAGCAACTATTAAGAGTGAGTAATATCGTTCCGCAGACCCGTTCGCTCGATGCTTGGTTCGAAGAGATACGTGACCTACTCCATCATGAGGTGGACTATGAAGCTGAAGCCGCGACGACAGAACGGTTTTATGACCGTCTGAGTAATGATCCGCGTTACATAGTTCCCAAGATTAATCGCACTTATTCCAAAAAACGCCTACTCTGTATGTCTTATGAGCCAGGTATTACCGTAGTTTCTGAGGCATTACAATTATTACCTCATGAGCGTCGGAACGCTATTGGTCAGGCGGCCATCGAAATCATGATGCAAGAGATTTTTGTGTGGGGCGAAATGCAGACAGACCCTAACTTTGGTAATTATCTGGTTCGTGTCAGTGAAAATGAAGGCGATATCGATAAATTAGTATTATTAGATTTTGGTGCTATTCGTCAATTTGATAACAACCTTTTGACCATTGCGCATGGCTTACTAAAAGCTGGTTACCGCCATGACCATCAGGCGATGATGCTTGCGATGACGGGTTATGACTTCTTTGATAGTATGAGTGATAAAGTACGCTCTGATATGGCGTCACTATTTTTATTGGCAACCGAACCGTTTAGTGATCCGGCGACCAATCCTGATATTCCTACCGATTGTCTAGATAAGGACGACCGTTATATTTGGGCGAACAGCAAACTCCACTCTCGCCTCTCAACACAAGCCACAAAAGCGATGCAGTCTTTTGAGTTTAACTTACCACCAAAAGAATTTATGTTTATTAGTCGAAAATTTATTGGTGCTTACACCTTTTTGACGGTGCTTAACGCTTATACTGATTCCGATACCTTAGTAAAACCTTATTTATGGTCTTAATGTAAGAGTAAGTAATTTTTAAACCGCCTTTTAGTGGCGGTTTTATTTTTTAATATTTTATTTGCTTAGGCTATTTTACATATTACAAATTAGTACTTATTATTGGCAATATTGGTCTTGATTTATTACTTAGGCTATTTAACTTGATTCACAGTGTCGGCCTGCCACTCATCAAACCTAGTTTTATAACCCTCGGGCTTACGCATAATAAGTTCCCAGCATACCTCTCCACGGGCTAAATATTTTATTTCAAAATGCGTGCGCTGACTGTCATCAGCGACTTGATAGCGCTCATTAGGCAACGACCATATCTCCGTTGCTCGCTGCTCTGCATTATTGATATAGGCTTCGATGTTGGTTACTAGTACCACCTCTCCACCTACTTGCAAGCGCGACAATAGAAACTCGAAGAAAGGCATGTTTAGCCATTGCTGGTTGGGATTGTGCTGTTCAGGATTGGGGTACAGTATGAAGATTTGACTGACGCTATTGGGTTCAATGGCATGCACAATCCATGCGATCGCATCAGCATGAATGGCAGTTAAATTCGGTGAATCTTGTAGCACTGCCAGTTTAGCGAAAGCGTCAAACTTATTGCGCGTACGTTCGATCGCAATCAGATGCTTATCGGTATTTTTTGCGGCGAAACCAAGCGCATGCTTACCCTTCCCTGCACCAATTTCTAATATTAAAGGGACAGCGCTTTTATTGTCGTGAATGATATTTGGCATAATAAAATCACGTGGTGCTGAAAGCTTTTCTGGTTGAAATGCTCGCTGTTGCTGATGTGTAAGCTCAATATTATCGGTCATCTACTATCCTTAAAGTATTTGTCTTTTGCCATTATTCAGGCGCATGCTATTATATAGCCAATCCACTTCAATAGTAATATGGCGACAGCGAGTAACGCGCTATCGTAGTCTATCAAGCGCATACGAGATGAAAATAGATGCAATTACCGACTGCCGCTCGCTAATGACGTTCATCATACAAATAAATTGAGGATACTCCCACCCTTATCATGACTGAATCTACCCCCCACAGCTCCCCTAAAACCTATCCTTGCCCACGTTGTGGTACTAAAACAGCATGGCAAGACAATAAATACAAGCCGTTTTGTAGCAGTCAATGCAAACTTATCGACTTAGGTGCATGGGCAAATGAAGACTATACCTTACCTGCAGAAACCACGCCTTTTTCTGACGAGCTATAATCAACACCTTCTCTTTTAACTAATTTATCATCTTAAGGATGTTTTATATGTCTGCTACTTATCTGATGCCCACTTATAACCGTCAGCCAATCAGCTTTACACGCGGTTCAGGCAGCTGGCTATATACCAAAGATGACACGCCTTATTTAGATGCGCTGACTGGTATTGCTGTATGCGGTCTAGGGCATTGCCACCCGCAAGTGACTGACGCCATTCAGCAGCAAGCAGCGACTTTAGTACATACCAGTAATTTATTCGGTATCGACTGGCAAGAGCGTGCGGGTGAAGTGCTATGTACAGCCGCCCAAATGGACAGTGTGTTCTTTGCCAATAGTGGTGCTGAAGCGAACGAGGCGGCGCTCAAATTGGCGCGTCTATATGCCTATCAGCAAGGTTTTAAACGCCCAAAAGTCATCGTTATGGAGCAGTCATTCCATGGTCGTACCTTACTATCATTGTCAGCCACCGCCAACCCAAAAGCCCGTGAAGGGTTTTACACATTAGATGAGGACTTTATCCGTGTACCCTTTGGCGATATTGCCGCGATTAAGCAAGCCGCGCAAGATCATGATGAAATTTGCGCCATCTTTGTAGAGCCTATTCAAGGTGAAGGCGGTTTAAATACTGCTGCCAACGGATTTACGTATCTTGAAGAACTACAAGCAGAGTGTGAAGCCCACAACTGGCTATTTATGCTGGATGAAGTGCAAACAGGTAATGGTCGTACGGGTAAATACTTCGCTTATCAACATAGTAATGCGCGTCCTGATGTATTGACGACAGCTAAGGGCTTGGGTAACGGTTTTCCAGTAGGCGCGTGTATGGTACGTGGCCGCGCTAATGGCCTGTTTGGTGCTGGTAGCCATGGTTCTACTTATGGCGGCACGCCGCTCGCCAGTCGTGTGGTACATAGCGTGTATGACGTGTTGGCTAACAGTGATATCATGACCAATGCCGTAACCGAAGGGCTGTTTATTCGTGAGACGCTGGTCGATACACTAGGACAATACAGCGTCAGCAGTCGTGGTGCAGGTATGATGATTGGTATCGCTTTGCCTGAAGACATGGACTGTAGTCAGTTGGTTGATCGTGCGCGTGATGAGCAAAAGCTAATCATCAATGTCACTGGTGGGCATGTTGTGCGCTTGCTACCGCCGCTTAATATGAGCCGCGATGAGAGCACACAAGTGGCTGAGCGTTTGATTGACTTGCTAAAACCATCATTTTAGATGATTGGTCACACTAGACGCTAACACTAAAAAAGCCTATAGATAATATGTCTATAGGCTTTTTGCTTTTGGAGGCTTTAAACTACTCTCTACGGTGCATTATTCAAACGTCATCTAATTAGCATGAAAATACTTTTTTAACACCTCTAAACAGCGAGTGATTTTGGCTGGCTGTTGATCACGGTTTAAGGTGACAGCATATAGTACAAAACTTGGTAATTGATAACCGGTCAACACTTCGACCAAATCACCATTTTCAAGCTCTTTTTTGATGTCCATTTCCATCATTCTAACCAAGCCATGACCTTCTTTTGCCAAGGTGGTCGCCATAAAGACATTATTGGTATAAATGCGTGAATTCATTTTCGTACGCGTCTTTTTACCCGTTTCTGTCTGAATGAGATCAATTTGATTGGCATCTTTCATGATTTCAATACAAATCAGCTGATGGTCAGCCAAATCTTTAGGCGTCTGCAGTTTGGTATGTTGGCGTAGGTACTGCGGTGAAGCAACCAACATTTGGCGCACATCGGTCAATGGATGACTGCTGAGGCTCGAGTCATTAATCGATGGACTCATACGAATCGCAATATCGATCCGCTCATCAATCATGTCAATATAGTGGTTGTCTGCTAGATAGGTAATGCTAAGATCATCATGTGCCGCCATCCACGTAGAGAGTGCCGGCAAGATGTGATTAACGCCAAGCTCCGGTGTTGTCGCCACTCGTAAGCTGCCTGCCAACTCATCACGCAACTGATTGACCTTAATCCGGCCTTGTTCAGCAGCACTTACCACATCCTTTGCGGCTTCATAAAAGCTTTCACCAGCTTCTGTTAAGCTCAGCTTACGAGTTGAGCGGTGTAATAGCACGACGCCCAGCTCATTTTCTAATGAGCGGATTTGCTGACTGACTGCACTGGTTGTAATGCCAAGCTCACGTGCTGAGCCACTAAAAGAGCCATGTCCAACCACACTGGCGAACACAGCCATACCACGTAAATTATCCAACATATTCTCACCTAAACTTCATTTCAGTTTTTAATATAACTTAACCATTATAACGAATCTTAATTTATCTTATCGTTATTAAATATTTCTCTCTTGTTTAAAAAAGCCCATTTACTCTGCAATAAAAACAAAAATATCAAGGCGATAGTACAACATCGCCTTGATATTTTATATGAAAGTTGTCTTTAATAACTATATAGACTTTTAAATAATTTTAACAACAGTTTTTCTGACTGTTTAATACAACTGAATCTTACCCATTTTTCCTTCACCGCGCTCATTCAAATACTGCATCACAGGCGTAGCAAGCAGTCTTGCTTCTGCAACCGTTTTGGCATGCACCAAGCGCTTTTGTTGGCGACGCTCAGGCGTCTTATCCTCTGCTTGCATGACGCTGCCATCGATTTGCAAGTCAATTTCTGCTTGGGTGAACTGCTGTTGCAGTTTAGCCGCTAATTGCTGAAAAGTGGTTTGTAAGTGCCGACTATCTACACTGGTTATAAATATTGCCTTGCCATCGCATAAGCCCGTCATCATGCCTTGACGCGCAAGTGCCAATTCGTCTTGAGCCAATATCTCCGCTTCACGAGCCGTTTGTAGCCAATAATCCCATTTTTCTGGTGTCCACTCACCAAGCAGTTCTTGCGGTGAGCAACGCAGCAAAGTACGAGGATCATCCAGTTGCGTTGTTAACTGAGAATTATTTGCATCAGGCTCAACAACGGGTTCAGGCTCAACAACGGGTTCAGGCTCAACAACGGGTTCAGGCTCAACAACGGGTTCAGGCTCAACAACG
>NZ_CAJHAZ010000026.1 GCF_904846525.1 Psychrobacter sp. 1044
TTAAAGGCCATTTACGGCGCTGATACCCTTGAGATGGCAGAGGCCAATCTTGAGCACTTTGATGAGACTTGGGGCAAGGAATATCCGCATGTCATCAAGTCTTGGCGTAATAACTGGGAGGGCCTAACAGTGTTCTTTGAGTACCCTAAAGACATCAGAAAAGTCATATACACTACCAATGCTATTGAGTCACTGAACAGTGTGATTCGGACAGCGGTGAATAAGCGTAAGGTGTTCCCATCTGATCACGCAGCTTTCAAGGTAGTCTATCTAGCAACCCAGCAGGCATCCAAAAAGTGGTCGATGCCAATCCGTAACTGGACGTCTGCTCTTAATCGCTTTATGATTATGTTTGATGATCGCATCAGCAGGCATTTAATCTAAATGGCAGTTACACAGAATCTGGGATGGTCTCTACACTACAATATTCTCTTATATTATCTATTTTAAAACTTTCAAAATATATAAAAAAGCCCCGCAAATGCGAGGCTTTTTATTAAAACACTAATATCAATGCGCAAAAAAATTCTTTTCTGCTAATAATGCAATAAAATTACTTCTACTCTTATAACGTTCTTTATTGCTTGCAACTTTCTCATCAATCATATGAATCAGACGACTTGGTAAAGTTACATTGATTTTTTCAGTTTTTCCGAGATAACGATTTACATCGACTGGCGCTAAAGCCCAAGTTACACCTTCGTACTCTGGATTATCCATATAAGCACCGATATCAGAAGGAAGTGGGATTTGTTCTCCGTCTTCTACCAAGCCTTCTAAATGCAGCTCGATAGCTTCAATCGCCATATCAACAGCATCTTGATAGTTATCAGCGGCAGAAAAGCATCCTGGTAAATCAGGTACACGGATACCATGCGCTGTATGACTATCTCCTCTCTCGATTGCGATAGGATAAAACATGGCTAGACTCCTTTATATAGGTTTTATTAATTCAACGGTATAGATTATTTCAAAACAGATTTTTTATTAGTATTTACAAGTTAGCTGTAGTCAAACGTTAGCTTCGTTTGCAAACAAAGCTAACTATTGCTAAAGCCACTGGATCATTTCAATCCAGCTTGTTTGAAAATACTATTAACAGTACCTTTCGGTAGGTCTTTTTTAGGGTGTGGGACAGTAACCCTGCCCTTTTTAGTTTTATGCTTGTACTGAAAATGACTACCCTTAGCGACCCAATACCATCCATCTGCTATGAGCATATCTATAAGCTCGGATGACTTAATAAAAACCTCCTATAATCAAAATTCATTTCTATTGTAATAACCATAACCCTAGGGTTATAAATTATTAAGTACAATATAACCCTAGGGTTATTATATGTCAAATTTATTCTTAAATATTTCAAAAAGGGGAAAAATCAGCTACTGCGATAACCTCGCCAGCCACCGCAACCTTGACGTCCATATTCTGAGTTGATGGTAGGTTAACCGTAATCTCTGGCACAACCTGCCACGGCACAAGCCGTGATAATGTAGGAGCAAGCTCTGACAGCTCGCAGATATTTACCACTGCATCAAGTTTAATACGAATACGACTGGTCAAAAACCTATCTGTACGCACGGTATCGGTCAGATATGAGGGATATTTGTGCGCTAAGGATTTAGAGTGCCAAAGCCTCATAATTTCATTTTGTTTGGGGTATAGCATATCAAGAACAAACTGCAAAAATCCCAGCCAGCGCTCACTTGCCAGCGCTTGCCAATTGGCATAGATAATCCGCATCAGTGTATCAGATAGCCCGTCATCATCACGCCTGAATACCACCAGACCGTTTAGCTTAGTAAAGCACTCTACGACCGACTGACGACCCTGGCACGGCACGCTATAGTTAAATATAGTTGAAAATACCATTGAGCGCATTAAGAGAATAATCATCAACCATTTGTGCAAATATATCCGCGATCGCTTGCTCAAGCTCGCCCACTTTGTGGCTTTTTACAATCGAACCAATATACTCACTGGTCGGTAAGCTGGCTCGCTGCATATCTACCCACTATATCGGTCATACTGAATTGCCGCTATCAGTGGTTTGCGTTACCCTGACAATGATTGTATCTTCAGGAAGATAGGCCCACTGACGTGGGACCTATGCCGTCAAATCCGTACACATCAACTTGGGAGATAGTAGTATTACATGTGGAATGAAACTATCAGATCAAATTTTAGAATTAGTTTCTATTGCTAAATTGAGATTCGAGTGGCTTAATATCATAGCCAAAATATTCCTCTATAACGTCTTGCAGGTTATTCATACTGATGTTCAGCACCTCCTCGTAGCCACTATTGCTGTAAATTTCTAATTGGGTATCGCGAATAAATAAAAAGCGTTTACCAACAACCATCGAGAAACGTAACTGGCTACTAAATGGATAGATAATATCGGCAGAAAAGCGGTTTTCAATACTGTGATAAATTTCGGTTTCAGACTTTGCGGCAATATCAATTTCCATTTGTTTTTTTTCTACATTACGTTTTCGGTGGTAGACTGTGATCACATCGTTTTCTATCGTAGTCCTAAAGCGCATGCCGTAACACTCATATAAAATGGGGGTTGCGGCTGGGATAAGTTGAATGGATGGCCACCCATTGCCAATATCTGCAAAGTAGCGCTGGTTGCCTATTTCCAGTCTTACTAGTCGGTGGATATCTTTTCCACCAATGCGAGCAGAGTGCAAGTATGCATCTAACCCAACTGCTTTGGTTGCATCTAAGTAGCTTAGAGCTTTGTCTGAACAGGTACCGCCATATGCCATCGTTGCAGGGTGTACGTTGTTGAGTAGGTATAAGTTATGAAATGGCTCTTGCTTAAATTTATCGAGTAGTATTTGTTGGGCTAAATGTACAGTCATCTATGAGCCCCTCCTCGTTTAGCAATAGCAGAATCAAATGTTGGATAGCTAAAAAAGTAAGGATCGTCTACATCGTACGTGAATGTGGCTTGCCATATTTCCTTAAGTTCTGCTATTTCTGTATTACCGTTACGGGTTAAATAGTCCACTACCAACTTTCGGATGCCACTACCAACATCAAAAGAGGTCTTTTTTCGGTTTGCGATCTCGACAGGCAATAAGTGCCTAAAGGCATCTCTAAGTGCTATCTTGTTATGACCGGGAATATAAAACTGCTTATGCTCAAGGTCATCGGCAACCCTTTTTACTGTACGATCTAAAAATGGGCAACGAGCTTCAATACTATGTACCATGCTGCACTTATCAAGCCTACGAAGTTCCGTAAAGTGCATATCGGTTATCAGCTTGGTACGAGTAATTTGCCACTCTTGTTCGGATAGTTGCTCATGGTAACCAGCAAATAGCTCATCTGCCCCCTCTCCGGTTAGTACTACCTTTAAGCCTTTCCTCTGTACTGCTTGAGCTAATAAATAGGTCGCAAGACCATTGCTAATGATCGATGGATTGTAACTTTCAGTTGCGTAAAGTACCTTATCAATCAATCCGGGTAACTTTTGCTCACTTGGTAATGGGATGTAGATAACTCGTTTTAATCCTAGGTGTTTAACAAGCATTTCAACCATAGCAACATCAATACTATCGGAATCTCCCAGAGTAAAATAAGTTACATCTTGGCGATGCTGACAAGTTATAGCCGCAATAATCGAGCTATCTAGACCTCCGCTCAGGAAAACACCGAAGGGCTGTTTAGGTAAGCGTTTAATGACTGCTTGTTCCATTGCTGAAAGCAGATTAGATGTTGTACTGGTTAACTGTTGGTGGTGTGCTATCTGGGTAAGCGTGCCCGTGGGTAAGTCAAGCTGACTAATACCAAGGGGTACTTGCTCGAACCAGTCAATATTTTGTAGGGCTTTAAGTTCACTGACAACAAATAGGTTGTTATCGGCGTGACCGTAAAACAGTGGCTTTTTACCCATATGGTCGCGAAACAATAGAATTGAATCTGTCTCCAGTTGATAGATAACCCCTGAATAAAATCCGTCTAACTCGCTTAGTACCTGCTCACCCAGTTGAGCGAATAGTGGTGCGATTACATGTGTATCGCAGTCGCTATTACGGAAAAGATCATATTGTTTTTCAAGTAAATCTGCATTGTAAATCTCGCCATTAAAAGCTCCTATCATACAGCTGGATTTGTAAGGTTGGCGTCCTGTAATGCTTTCATCATTAATTGCCAAACGTGCAAACCCAATAGCTAATTTCCCCTTGATCCAATAGTGTTGGTCATCAGGACCTCGATGAGCAAGGCGAGTTAAAGCAGCTGATATATTCTGTTCGGCGGTATCACCGTGAAGCACGACTATTCCGCACATAGTTGCGATTCTTTGTTGAACTGTAGCTGATTACGCAATTGCATTAACAGTTCACCTAACCGATTCAAGCCACTACCATCTTCTGCATCGCCCCAATAGCTGTCATTGAGTGTATGTTCGGCTATGTGATATTGCTGGGTTGATAATAATAGCACTTCAAGTTCAGGGTTCTGAGTAAATTTGGCTGTAAGTGCTTGCAGCATTATATCTTCCTTAATGTTATGCCAGTTAGGTTGTAGGTGTTGTGATTCTAACTGCTTAGCCATTTGTTTAGCCAACATAGGACTTGCTGCACAGCGTATGCGCTCTTGCAATGTATGGTCTCTAAATTTTTGTGCTTGGTAAAAGTGCTCTGTTGTCGGCCAAATTTTATTATGCAGATATATGGCATGTTTTGAAAAGTTGGAAAGCTCTCCCCAGGTTTGGTCTGAATGGTAAAATAAAATAGAGTTAATATTGTCATACTCGAAACCTAAAGGCAGGCAGTGCCCTAATTTTTCGTTTTTACTTTTCAAGTAATCTATATTTTCAGGCCGTATTTGTGGGTGTGTATTAAGTAGTTCTACTTCGATTCCTGCTTGTTCTAGTGCGCGTCGCTTACGCGGGTTGTTTGATACCAAGCGCACTTGTTTTATTGCCATTTCTTTTAGCACATTTATAGCTGGTGCATAATCGCGAACGTCTTGTTCTAAACCCAGTGCCTCAAATGACTCTGCTGCATCTAAAGCTTCACTCTGCATTTTGTATACTGCTTGAATCTTATTAGAAAGGCCCTGTCCACGGCCTTCTTGATGTAAGTGGAAAATGATCCCACTTCCATTGTGTGCCATTATTTTCATGGATTCGCGCAATTGGTCGGCACAGTCACAGTCCCTTGCTTCAAATACTTCAGAGGCTAGGCAAGAAGAATGTAATCGCAGTATTGGTTTACTTTCTAGTTTATTGATATCACCAAAGGTGACTACTCGTAACATTTCGTTGCCGGTATCGTACATTCTAAATGTGCCGTGTGGTGTTGGGAGTTCGCAGTAATTTTTAAAAGGCATTTTATTCTATTCTCTCAAGGGTTTTCTGATGTGCTTTTGCAAAGAGGTCACTCTGCGGCACTATTTGATTTAAAAATTCGTAAATATGGCACTCGTTCATTTGTTTAACTTGGGTTTCTAATTTAGTAAAAGCATCTGGGTTAAAAGAGCTAGCCAAGTACTTATACAACTCGCTCAGTTCTGGATATTTGGATAAAGCTTGCGTTAAACCATTGATTCGGTAAAAACTGAGCCTTAAACGTGAAAGACGAGTATTGCATTCTGATTTGGTCGCTTTCCATACTTGGCTAATCTCAATATCAGTAAAGACCAAGTTATGTCGTTCGTTGTTTCGTAGAAATTCTTGCAGACCAGCATACAATGCCGATCCCATGATTTCATCCTGTACTTTACTTAAATTCAAAATTGGTTCGTGCTGTATGCGCCCAGTATGTTGAACAGGAAATGGCGCACTTTTAATAGTTAGTCCATGGTAATGTTTATTGACTATTGCCCAGACCATGTCTGAACGGCGAGCTTCACGGCCATTAATCTTAAAAATTAGGTTAGGCGTTTGTATTAAGGCTTTAGCGTTTAGTACAAAGGTGTTGCCTCCACGGTTTACCGTATCTTTTGCTGCAGCTAATGGAGATGTTGAACATGCTGGAACAATACCACGAGTGAGCGGGAAGCCCGTGACCAATAAAGGCGCATGTGCAATCAATCGAGAGCGAGCTTCAGTGACACTTTCACCTTTGTAGGCGGGTTCAAGCCAAAATGGTGCTTCGATATGAGCCGTATGTTTACGAGATAAGTCATAGTAATAATCAGGATACTTATCTCGAAGTATTGTATTTTCGTGGCTGCGATCAGGCAGTTCGATATTGTTTGGTAGTTTATCAAGCCAGCGTAAGTTATGAAGCAGATCTACCAATTGGCCACGTAGGCCATTTAATGGAGGATTAGGCGATGAGCCTTCGTATTGTCCGATCACTATATCGACATCTGCTTGCTTAAACACTGGTAGCCAAGCTAGAAACTGTTTGGCTCGGGCATCTAAACGCATATCGTCATCAAGGATCCAAGCATAGTTATTTGGAGTCATTGTACATTTTAAACCAACATATTTTTGCAGCATGCTCCGTGCATGTGCAATTCCCACTTGGCCTTTTGGTCGTTTTGCCAAGTCGGAACCAAATAGGCCGCTTGCAGCATCTTCTGTCTGTTGTGTTTCGCTTATTATTTTTATATCACCCACTGACCTTTTGCTGAATGAAAGCGTTTCTTTCACAGAGGTATCTGAGCAACCGTTGCATAGTACTATGGAGTTTATACTGGATAAAAAATCACATTGTGCAAGTTCAGCAATACTATTTAATAATGGCAATAATTTATGTGCATCACCGGTAATCACACCAATAGTTAGGGCAAATGGCTTGGATGGTTTTTCTAGTGAAGCAAGTGGCAGCCATGCCTCCTGTGCTTGTTTAAGGTTACAATCAATACCAGTTAATCTTTGGCGAAATGCTTGATAGCCCTGCATTTCTGAGAAATTTATTGTATGCAGAGATTGGCGCATTAAGTGCTTGAGATTTGGATGATCCACATGATGAATAGTCAGATAAGCCCTCCGAGCCATGTGTTCGAACCCTAATTCATTCCATGGGCGAATATCCGCGCCATAATCAATCAGTTTCACTTCACCCTGGGTTTTTATTAAGTTTTTCGGGTGCATGTTATTACATACAATTCCTGCTTTGCTGCAACTGTGTAGCAAGTCCATCACTTGTTCGCAGTTGCCACCTTGATAAGGAATGCTATTTTCAAAGGGATAAGTGAGTACCAAAGTTTTTCCATCTGATATAACTTCATCAAGGGTATACAAACCAGGTAGATTGTACTGTTGTGAACTGAACCATTTTAAAAATTTGATTTGCTCAGCAGGTATGTTGGTTTTCCAATAGTCAATGCATTTAAAAACACGCTGACCATCTGTCATAACAACAGCTTCAGAGCCCATACCAAGTAGTAAAAGCTCATGAATACCAAATAGCCTTCTGATACGATCATTAGTTGCATCAATGCGGCATTGTTTTATTCTATTAGCGAGTGTCGCATGCGGTTTGATGAGGAGCTCATTACAGCGGTTAGTACATAAATGATGAGCGCCTAAATACGTCAGTATTGCTAATAAATCTTTCTCGCTCTCAATAGAGCGGTGCTTTTGAAAGTCACCATCTTTTAATACCCATGCGCTATTACCAATAGTTTCTTTGGCAACAAATGCTGTGGCTGTTTCAATACTCGTTTGCTGATGGCATAAATTATAGCAAGTAACTCCCAGTTGATTCATCCGCTCAATAAACGCACGCAAATCAATCTGATCTAATTTTTTAGTTGTGGTCAAAACGATATTGAAGCTAACCAGACTTTTTTGGCCTAAATGATGAATTCTTTCAATAGCTTGCTCTAATTGGTTAAATAAAAGACTTCCTAATTCAACGCCAAGAGTTAATGCGATTTGAGATTCCTGCTTTAGTATCTTTTTTGGTAATATTTCTGGCTGCCAGAAAAACAAGCGCTGTGCGCGTTCAAGAAACGCGTTACTTTGATCAGCGCTCATACGTCCATGGTATTTCTGCCAAAAAACTGCCAATCCATTATTCTTGGTTGGTGAGTTTGGTGTACTAAGGCGTTGACGATCACTATCGGCATAGTGATTTAGTAGTGGTTTTTTTATATTGCAGTAGCGTATTGCGTCTAATTCACAGAGACGTATACACAAGTCTCGATCAGTGCAACTTGATAGTTGCTCATCAAAACCGCCTGCCATCAACATAATATCTAGTGATAAGAATAAGTTAGAACCTTGAATACCTGGATTTCCGCATAAAAACAGCTCTTCATTTAGTGAGTCAGGAGGTATACATTTGATAGGCTGTTGTGCATTACCTTCATAACGGTAAAAGCCAGCTGCCACCATATTGCAATGCTGTGTGATTGCTAACGATTTGCAGTTTTCTAAGTAGTTAGGATGCCATTCATCATCGTCGTCAAGAAATGCTAAAAATAGTGAACTGAAGCCCTGTTTTTGTTCGTTGCTCAGATATTCTATTGCCGTATTCCATGCTCCACTAGCACCTAGAGTTCTCTGGTTTAATAAATATCTAACATGGCAGTTAGTTGATGGAATAGATTCGACTATCAGTCTGTTTTGGAGCTGAATTTTTTCAGCAGAATCGTCTACAACGATGATATAGCTCGGTGATATAGATTGCTTTGATACTGAGTATATAGCTCGTTGTTTTAGCAGGTTTGGTCTGTTTTTAGTCGCAATAATCACTGCTATTTGTGGGGCGTTCACACGATACTCCATTGCTAATGAACAACTAGCTTTTATACTTGCGTAGTAAGGTTATAAAGCTTCTTGTATTAATAGGCTAGTAGTTCAGTCAAAACTATTTAATATCTTTACTTTCATGTCATTGGTTGGCAATCATACGAGTTACAAATACATAAAAAGGATTACTAGTGATTTTATTTCATGGATGCAGTTTCGATAGTAGTAAATAGGCTACTAGCTATATATGAAACATAGCATTAGCAGCCTATTTTTTTACTCAAGTCATGTTTGTGATACTGGTATTTATTAATACAAACTAATTAGTAGTGATTTATTACATATATAATTTCAAATATGTGCTGGCATGCCAGCAATAGTCTTATCCTACATTACAACTTGTTAGCACTGGCGTACCTTTTTTGATGATTTTGATTAAATTAGCACCATCACTTTCACCCTCATAACTACTACTATAGTATCCGTCGATTTCTATTGTCATTGGAATGCGATAGCACTTCTTTTTATTAAGCTTTAATCTCTCAATCTCAGGATTGTCTGACTCAAGCGCAAACTGAGTAGGATAGTTTGTCTTAGATGCTTTGGGAATCATCGCTTTTGATTTGTTATCAACAGTAAATTCAGCCGGAAATCTTGCTTCGTTAACCATATTATATTCGAGAATTCCTGAGACTACAGTCTTTCCTTTATATCTTGTCAGGCCCTCATTATCCGTAGTACCGACCTTTAATGGCGTAGCTGGCTTTGCCGCGGGAGCGGCATAAGCTGATACACCAGTAAGGGCTAATGCTGCTGCTACAGTAAGTGATACCAATTTGTTTTTCATTTGAAATCCTTTTGTGGGTTAGCTATTTTGCTGCAATAGTTGGGTTTAGACTGTGTACGTTATCGCATAATACGATTAGAGTATTTAATCAAAAAGACAAGTAAACGTTTTGTTTTTAGAATTATAGGTTGCACCCATATCTATTATTTCATCCCAATACTCCATCTTGTAAGATTTAAAATTAGGCAAAATAGTGGAGAGATTGGCGGTTGGTGCGAACTTTAAGGCTTCACCTGCACCTGAAGATTCTGGTCTAAACATAAATACGTATTCCTCTAAAGGCTGGCCGCGATATTTAATACCGTCTTTGAATATTAGATGATATGCGGTAAACTCACCTCCCTCTTTTATTTTTACTTCCTTTATCGTATCTCGATATGCTGATAACCATTGTGACCTCGGCTTAACAAAGTATCGGTAGTCTTGTGATACCCCTTTAATACTATCCTCTAATGACAACTGACTTTGGTCGAAAGTTTTAAAAGATAAATTTTTACCTACACATCCGCCTTCCATATCACCAAATAAATAAAGCATATCACTTGTTGGTAATTTTTGAGAGCTGCTTATCGCTACTTTATTAGTATCCACAGAAGAGCCACCTAAGCCTTGTTGTACACCTGCTATAGTGCCTGTCACTACCTCATTCACCAAAGAACCAACACTTTTTACTACTGTTGTGCCCATTGTTTGACTCTCAGCACAGCCTGATAGAGCAATAAGGCTGCTAATAGCAACCAATGACAACATATGATTCGATTTCATAATTTAATCCATTAGCGTTTAAAATACTGAATAAATATTACAGGTCAAAAGTACAGGTTATCTCATTACCATCATCATCAGAATCTATTAAATTAGGGTACATATCTCTGTTTTCAGGTTTATAAAAGTCTTCGAAGCTTTTAGCGATACCAAAATCCTTGGATGTACCAGAATTGCCTTCTTCTATCATTGCGAGAACATAAAGAGGCTGATAGCCTTCTTTTTGCCATTTGTAAAAATGCTGGGAAAAAGGAAAGTCTTCACCTGTATCACAATTAGATTGCACACGCGTTAATTCTTTTTCTCTAAATAGATCTTCAAGCTTATAAACGGCACTTGTTGTTTCATCTTCTGCTATGCCCTGACCAGAACTAATATTAATTAAACTTGGTTTTGTTTTAGTGCCGTAAGCTACAACATAGCTATGATCATCTAAGTCACCAATGATGGAATAGTTGGTACCTCCATCTAAAGTAGGTATCTTGTTTCGCCATTCTCGCACACCAGGTATTTCAGCCAGCGTCTCCCATTGCCAATCAGTATTGGGCTTTAAAGCGAGATAATCAGTAACCTTGGAGAAGCTAGGTGCGTTTTCTTCTTCGACAACCTCTTCTTCAATAACAACGATCTCTTCTTCAGCAACTGCTGGTTCTACTGCAACCACCTCTTTGTTAACAGCCGAATTTTCAGTAGTAACTTCTTGAGTAGCTTCTGCTTCTTTATTGTCCATACAGCCAGATAACGCAATAATACTGCTTATAGCAACTAATGATAAAACATGACCTGATTTCATAGTTAAGCTCTTAATATTGAAAATGAGTGGAAGGACTATAGGAACAAGAATTAATCTTTAGCAAAGAATAATGGGTACGAATAAACCTCCATTCATGTACCGAACACTTTTGCAGTTTTAAATTCATTAACCTATGGATCTGCTAAACAAACAAAAAAGTCGCCCATAGTTTATATAGACAACTCTTAATGATTTTTTAAAATGGTAATAGCTATTTACAGAATTTGGCAAAGAGGTTATTCACTACGGGGCGAGGTAGCGTGTAATCAGCCATCGCTTCTTTCAGGCTTTTGTAATCTGTATCACTTACTATGTTTGAACTTATTGGGTTTGAACAAGTAATACTTAGCACTCCTCTAAAACTACTTGTTTTACCATCAGCTGTTAAAGCAATCAGCAGATTGTCTGGCTTTTTGAGATTAGCGCCTGTATACCCTCCTATTGTCATAGGATACGCAGTCCAAGTAGTGGTATACACACCACCGTCTTGACTAGTATAGACATTAATACCATCTGAGAAACTAGGGGCTGCCAATGCACTAGTAGATACAAGAAATGACAGGCTCAAGAAAGCTAAAGATAATAAATAAGTGGATTTCATTACCACTCCAATAGTTAACATTCGTCGTGAATTTTTACCTCCCTCATAATATAACACAAATGTTTTATCTTGTTACATAAGCTTAGTTAAATGTATTGATAAATATATAAATTTAACGAATTAGCATATACCATGTTTTATCATAATTCATAAAAAATTATTAAACAGATGATAAGCTCTTTGGTGTTGTTATCACATGGGATATTAAAAAATATCGAATGAATGGTGTGGCCGGTAAGATAGTTTCAAAATAATTGGCTTATATACATATATTTGAAAATTATTCATTGCGACTATCTATAATATTACGAGTCTATAAATAGTGTTTATAGCTATACTAATCAGAACACAATATATTAATAATCTCTCCAAGCCTATTCATGTAAAGCTTATAGCACAAGTTACTAATAATATTTGTCAGGTATCTCTGTGAAAATTGGGGTTTGTACCAACAGAAGCAATCACGCCGCAGTCCGTCATCTTATCGGTATAGCGAATAGATAAGTACTGAACCCCTCGATCACTGTGATGAATCACATCTTTGGGATTGTTTCTATCTGTTATCGCTTGATTTAATGCTGCCATTACCATATCGGTATTCATACGATTAGATACTTTCCAGCCGACGATAGCGCGAGCAAACACATCAATAACAAAAGCGGTATTCGCCCAGCCGCTTATCGTCTTGATATAGGTAAAGTCTGCCACCCAGAGCTGGTTAGGGCGATGAGCGCTAAAGTTACGATTAACCAAGTCATCAGCACGCTTTTGATCATCACGGCTGTGAGTTGTTATTTTACCCTTACCGCGCCAGACACCTTGTAGGCCATGCTGTCTCATTAAACGCTCTATGGTACAACGAGCAACCTTTAACCCATCAGCTTTCATCTGCTGCCAGACTTTACGCGCACCATAACGGCATTTGCTGTCAGTCCAGATGCGTCTGATTTCACTGATGTAAAAGTCGTCATGCTGACTGCGAAGGGAACGCTTCTCAGGGCAATCCTCCAAGTCTTTAGCACGATAATAAGTTGACGGGGCAATCGGTAATACTCTACAGATCAGCTCGACCCCATAAAGATGTTTATTGTCGTCGATGAATTGAATCATGATTTTAGTCAGCGGTCGAGCTCCGCCTGGGCGAAAAAAGCCGCAGCCTTTCTGATGATTTCATTAGCTTGCTTGAGCTCTTTATTCTCGCGTTCAAGCTCTTTGATGCGTTCTTTGTCGCTTTGCGCTTGCACTGAGGCAGGAATAGTTTGATCGATGTGTTTTTTATGCCATGATCGTAGGGTTTCAGGCGTACAGCCAATCTTAGGGGCAATGGCTTGAATGGCTGACCATGTAGAGGGATAGTCGTTTGCTGCTTCGATCAGCATGCGAACGGCGCGTTCTTTAATCTCAGGAGTGTAGGTTTGTCTTTTCATTGTCGTATTCTCTCAGAATGTTGAGTCTCCGACAATCTCGGGGCGGTTCAATGGGACTGTCTGTGGCTAGCAAGTACAAAAGATGAAAACTAAATGGGGTAGCTGCAATATCGAGCAATGGCGAATATTACTTAATCTTGAATTGGCTAAAAAGCCCTTCCCGGTTTAGAGTATATTATCGTGCATGAGTTATTACACTTTAAGGAACGATAGCACAACGATAGATTTAAAGCATTATTAGATACACACATATCTGACTGGAGATCGAGACGTGACTTACTTGATCGGTTGCCTGTAGGTCAAAATGACTGGCAACAGCGAGAGTAGTATCTTATTGTCTGATCAGATATATAGATTCGCTACTTTTAAGCTAGATATAGGCTGGCTTGAGATTTGTCAGATGCTAACCACCTCATTAGTGCGGTTATAAGAATATCAATATCATAAATTCATATACGATGTGACTGATTTTTATAGAAGTAAAAAAGGTTGCCAACACTATATTTTGCATAGTGTTAGCAACCTTTCTTTAATTGGTATTTTACTTAGTTGATGTGCTTAATATTGGGGTTTGTCAATACCGGGGTTTGATTGTTAAAAACGATACAACCTTAAGGTTCAGTTAAGGTTGCTCCTTTATCATGCTTCCATGATGTTAATCGTGCTAAAAGCTTTTAGCCATTTGGAGACAGCTGATGTCATTATCTATTGATAGCACTCATACCTTGCAGAATGTTCTAAATACGACCTTCTATATTGAAGCCGTTAAGCCAATGTCAATATTGGAGGTGCAAGGAATACCTTCATCCCTATATATACGCGCCAGCACTCAAATTCCAATAGCGACATCGCCTACTTCATATACTCAAAATCAAGATGCCCAAGCATTCATCAAACAAATATATGAGTACATCCATCACGCTAGATTAAGCTACTTTATGCCTATTTTGTTTTCAGGTTTTGCCGATATGCCATCCTATGGCGATTGGTTATCCGCTGACGATGATACTTTGCCCGCGTTTAAAGGCACGAGCGTTGCTATCGGTCTAAAATCTATCTGTGAAGATAAGATATTTTTAGAGCAGTATTTAAACACGCCAATACAAAATGAGATCAGTAGAGTAGCAGG
This sequence comes from Psychrobacter sp. 1044, assembly GCF_904846525.1. GTDB lineage: Bacteria > Pseudomonadota > Gammaproteobacteria > Pseudomonadales > Moraxellaceae > Psychrobacter. The sequence goes on from NZ_CAJHAZ010000026.1 coordinate 14,231, forward strand.
CGAGCCAGTCAATCGTCAGCGCATTTTTGAGATTGGCAATTTAGCATCAGGTTGTGCTGGTAGCGCGCGGCTTATGATAGCATTTTTGGTGTTTTATTTATCTACCCCTACCCTGAATCCTACGACTCATGAATACCAAACCAAAGCAGACTGGGTAGTGTGTACTGGCACCGATGCTGTGCGACATATATTGGCGCATATGGGCATTCGCAGCCATGTTATTGCCAAGGCCACTGCAGAAGCGCTAGAAGACCCTGAGCAAGTATCATCATGGGGCCATTACTATCAGCACAACCCTTTGGTGGTCGCCATCAATGTGGCAGATGCTAAGCGGGTATGCGCCCCTCATTATCGCTATAACGAAACGTTAGAGATGAATTATGCCACTCGTTTGACGCTAAATAAGATAGCCGTTTAGCATCTACTTAACCCCTAACACTGCACAATTACAAGACAGTGAGAACAATATGAAACCCATTTATACCGCGATATGTGAGCATGCTCGCCAGTCACCCATGCAGGTGGCGATAAAAACCATAGACAATGATAAAACGATCAGTCTGACTTATGGCCAGCTCCAACGCAAGTTGTCAGCGCTTCATGAAACATTAGAGACATGGCAAGGCAAGCGTATCGCCTTATATGCGCATAATGATATAGATTGGGTGATACTCGATTTGGCACTGAGTTACGTCGGCGCAATCGTTGTGCCAATTCCATTATTTTTTAGTGCCTCGCAAATTGCCCATTTACTACAAGATGCACAGATAGAGATGGTATATGTTGGAGTAGGTTTAGCACTGCCAGTCATAGATAATATGGATCATTGGGTGATTGCTGATACGCCAGAAATAGAAGCTTTAAAGCTTGAGCAGTCGAATCATATCACAGGCAGATTTTATCAACTTACTGACAATACCCTCACCTCTCAAACGCCCCCTATTGCCAGCGATTTTTGCAAAGTCACTTACACCTCAGGCAGTACCGGTATGCCAAAAGGCGTATGTTTGGGTCAAGACACCTTAATGCGTATTGTCGAGTCTTTATCGGACGCGCTGGCTGATACGTTGGTAAACGATACCTCTAACACTTCACAAGTTACCGATACCACAAGCAATTTTGGTCATTTAAGTGTGTTGCCTTTTGCCACTTTATTAGAAAACGTGGCAGGCGTCTACGTGAGCCTATATATGGGGCGTACCTTGGTGACAGGGCAGATTGATCAATTTGGATTGTTATCCAATCAAGCATTTGACGCCGAGCGGCTGATAAAAATCGTACGAGCCCATGATATCGCCAGCGTTATTTTATTACCACAAATGCTAAAAGCAATTTGCGAGCACATGGTAGCCAATGAAAAATCCCAAATTTGCACAAGCACTAGTGGCGAGTGTACGCCTAGTACTACTTTGCCATCATTAAGATTTATGGCAGTCGGTGGCGGCAAAGTCTCCCCTCAATTACTACAAGAGGCTAATGCACTAAGCTTGCCTGTCTATGAGGGCTATGGCCTGTCTGAATGCGGCTCTGTGGTCAGTCTCAATACACCAAAAGCAAAGCGTGAAGGCAGTGTAGGCAAACCCATGCCTCATGCGTCAGTTAACATCGCAGATAGTGGCGAAGTAATGGTCAAAGGCAATGCGATGCAAGGCTACTTAAACCATGACAATAGCAACGAAGACAATGGCATCATTGCCACAGGGGATATCGGTCATCTAGATGACGACGGATATTTATACATTACGGGTCGACGCAAAAACGTGCTCATCAGTAGTTTTGGACGCAATATCTCTCCTGAATGGGTAGAAGCGCAGCTCCTAACGCAGCCTATTATTTATCAGGTAGCGGTACTCGGAGATGGTGAGCCTTATCTATCTGCGGTGATAGTCGCCAACCCTAACGCGGCATCAGCAGATAGCAGTGATTTACAATCTGCTATCAAACAAGCACTAGATATCGTAAACCAAACCTTGCCTGACTATGCTCGTATCAAACAGTGGCATCTAGCCGAGCTACCTTTCAGCACTGACAATGGATTATTAACCGATAACGGTAAATTGCGACGACTACAAATTCTTGAGACTTATAAATCAGCACTCGGCTTATAACGGACACTCTCACCAGCAGCACAACAGACTCTGTTACTAAGCTTTTAATAAAACATAGTAGGAAAAATGCCGTTGACCGTTTAGATAGTACATAAATAGACCAAACCTAAATAGATCCAAGCTAGCCGTTAGCCTACATATATTTTTACCACTTATCGTTATAGGACAGCATTATGCAAACCACTCTTATGCTAAATGATTTGATAAAAAGTGACGTTATCGAAATTGACACTCCTGAGGTACTAACCTCTCAAGTGTCTGCCAGCGTATCATTACCTAAGACCTCTGATATTTTAACGGCCTTAAAAACCCATGGTTGGATGTTACTTCGAGGTCATCACTACGATGTGGACACGTTTAGTCAGTTGATGAGTCAACTGTGTCAGACCTTAACCTATGATCCTGCCCGTCAAAACATCACTTCTGAAGCCCAAAAAGTGGACGCAGGTGCGCATGCTATTGGACTACATATCGAAAATGGCAATACGCCGATGCCACCTGATGTCATTGCCTTTTTTAGTGAGTTAAGCGCCAAAAAAGGCTCACAAACAACGATATGTGATGGATATGCTGTGTATCAAGCACTATCACCTGAGCTAAAAGCCACTTTTAGTCAGCCGATGCGTATCAGTCGCTATTTACCTCAAGCAATTTGGCAAAATTACGTGGCTACTGCGACCGGCAGAACTGATGCCGCTGATCAAATAAGCTTGGATGATTTAGATAAATTTATCGCTGCGACGACGAGCAAGACGTTAACGCATCATGTAGAGCCTCAGACAGATGGCGGCGTTCGGTACGTGTTACAGGTACCTGCTATCCGAGAGGACAACTTAAGCGGGCAGTTCGCCTTTGCAAACACATTACTTGGGCCATCATTTAACTATGAAAAACCTAAGTTCACCCTAGCGAATAGTCAAAGCGTTGATGATGAGCTAATAGCCAAGCTGACTCGAATCTGTGAAGTGCATACTCAAGAAATTGCGTGGCAAAATGGTGATGTGGTGATACTAGACAACAAACGCATCATGCATGGTCGTCGACAAATTGACGTGCCCTTAGCAGAGCGTAAGCTGTATATTGCGATGGGTCTTGGAATTAAGCATGGCATTAATCACTCAGACGATTAGCAACAGCGCATATCACTACAATCCGTGCTTCAATAATCCATGCTTTAATAATAATTGTTCAACAAGGATGCGATATCATGACACTACCTAATGGTCAATCAGCCCTAATACAGTCTACCCTGCAATACACCATACTAATTGGTGCCACGGGTGGTATCGGACAAGAGATCGCACGGCAATTATGTGCCAATAATCGACCGGTAATCTTGATCGGGCGTAACAATCAAACCTTGACGCATTTAGTGGATGAGTTGACCAAAGACTATCCTGATGTCCCGCTTCTGTCTCATACATGTGACTTAAGCTCGCAGGCGTCGCAATCGCTACTGTTAGAGGGGCTGGGTGAAATGACACAAGGCCATGGAAACGTCATTGATACTGTCATACTCAATGCAGGTATCAATGACTTTGCATTACTCACGGATCAAAGTGATGATACGATCGAACAGATGATGTTGGTCAATGTGGCGTATCCACTACAGCTCATAAAAAGACTACTGCCTATCTTGATAGCACAGCATAGTCCGAGCCAAATAATCAGTGTTGGCTCAACCTTTGGCAGTATTGGCTACCCAGGTTTTAGTGCTTATAGCGCTAGCAAGTTTGCCTTACGCGGCGCAAGTGAAGCGTTAGGCCGCGAGTATGCCGACACCTCAGTGAAGTTTCGATATTTTGCGCCTAGAGCCACCAAGACCACCATGAATAAAGATGCAGTCGTCGCCATGAATGAGGCATTGAAAGTGAAAATGGACTCGCCTAAGACCGTCGCAAAAGCGTTGATTCGCTTTATATCAACCAAGCAGGCGCATCAGCATTTGGGGTTTCCCGAGCGTTTTTTTGCATGGCTCAATCGACTGTTTCCCAACATTGTTGGCAATGCCATTGTCAAAGACCTACCCACCATCAAACAATACGCTAAAAAAGGACAGTAACCAGTTAGGTTGTCATGGAGTGAGTATGTTGTTAAATGGCCACGCCAAATAAGCGGCCAATCAATGAGGTTGCTACCATAGCTAGTACCCCCCAAACTACTACTCTAGTAGTAGCAGGAACAACAGGCGCACCGCCCAAACGAGCAGAGATGATCCCAAGTAGCATTAAGCCTACTATCGTCAAAGAGGCCAGTGACCAAACCAGTGTTTCCGCTGGTAATAGTAGTATCCCAATGATCGGTAGTATCGCCCCCGCTATAAATGATAGTCCAGAGGCAACTGATGCATGAATAGGCTTCGCTTCACTAAGATCCGTTAAGCCTATCTCATCACGAGCATGGGCCTCCAGGGCATTGTGCTCAGTCAAGCTTACGGCCACTTGATGTGCCAAATCATGCTCAAGTCCCCGCGCTTCATAAATTTTTGTGAGCTCTATTAGCTCACGCTCAGCATTATGCGTCAGCTCATGTCTCTCTTTATCGAGATCCGCCTTTTCGGTATCCGCTTGTGATGAGACAGAAATATACTCGCCAGCCGCCATCGACAACGCACCTGCGGTCAACGCGGCCATGCCAGTCAACAGCAATGTCTGACTGCTTGGACTGGCAGCCGCTACCCCAACCAATAAACTGGCTGTCGAAATCAAACCATCATTCGCACCCAGCACTGCTGCCCTCAACCAATGATTGCGATTGCTCAAATGTGCTTCGTCATGAATAGAATAATGATGCATAAAATCCTTAAAAGGTATAGACACGGATTGGTATATCCTAGTGTAGCTTATAATATCACTGCAGTTTATACCGCTTGATACTATAACGCTCCATACATAGTCATTTGAACGGTCAATCGAATTGCCAATTAAATAGTCACTTGACTTGTTTCATCATCAATAATCTATAGCTAGTCAATACAAAAACCAATGTCTGACTACTTGCATAAAATAACAGCAACGGTAATGCTCGACTGTCAGATCCCACCATAAACACATGGATGCTAATAAGCATATAAGCTGTAAAGGTCAAAAAGTGTAGCCATCGCCACACTGATTGACCAATATACTTCTTAATATAGAAACTGAATGCACAGATAAATAACAGCCAAAACCCCATCTGTCCCAATGCCACGCCCACCCGATCAGTCTGGAAACCAAAAGGTACTAAAATCTGCCATATATGCAGATTTAGATAGTTATCCGCCAATAAAATACCAGCATGAAAAGCGGCAAAGCCTACCGCTATCAGACTTAAATACTGATGCAAGGCAAATACCCTAGCCGCATTAAAATGCTTTCCTAAGCGTGTACTCAGTAATAAACCAAAAACCACTGCCAGCCAAAATAAAGCATAAGCAATCACACCACTTGCCCGTGATAAATACCAAAAATGCTTATCTGTGGCGGTCAGTAGTTGTGAGACCGTCTCTCCCCACATCAATAGCATGTAGCTGCCGACTCCGATGGCAATACTCAAAATCAATACAATCCACATAACCTGAACAAGAAGCGACGTATTAGAAGTAGCCTGGCTGTGAGTAAGATTGTCTGTATGCATGACGATACTCCTATGAATGCATCTACTTAATATATTGGTATCTGGCGTATAGAGCGTGAGTCGTTAGACGGCAACCAAGTTGGGCTCACTCAAATTTGGCTCAATAGCAATGGACGATATCACGTTGTTATTCGTATCAATTAAGAGCGCCGCAATATGATGCTGGTTCAGCCATGTTATTGCTTCTGTAACGCCGAGGAGCACACAATATTTTGCGTATACCTCTGCTGTTACAGTATCCGCAGCCATGACCGTTGCTGTCAGGACATCACTGATAGCCGGACGGGAATAATGAGGGTGAATTAAATGATGCTGCCAACGACCTTTATGCCACCAGCGCCGATAATCTTGCCCAGAAGTGGCGACAGCACCAGATCTCAAAGTAAGAATTGCGACATCTTGGTCGTTTTGCATATGCTCGCCATTAGCACAGTAAGGTTTAGCAATTGCCACGCCCCAAACAATTGGACTGTCTATTGCATTATCTAGGGCTTGGCTTCTTGGGACACCGATTGCTATATCACCGCCCATATCTACCAAACAAGGGAGTTGCCAGTCATGACTTCGACTAATCTGCTCAGCTAATTGCATGGCACACCAGCCTTTGACATAACCATTCAAATCAAGTGCTATTCCAGCGGGCAGGTAGATCTGATGCTGACCATCAACCAATCGGCGACACTGAATACTGTCTATTTGCTGATTAGGATTGTTAGCATTGGGTTGAGCTTGTAAGTATGTGGCGGCATTTGAGCCAGAGTTTGAGGTAATTACGGGTATAGATGGCGTAGACATTTTTGGCAAGGTTTCAAATGACTGCCTATAACCAGCAGCCCAGAGCGGTTTGAGTAAGGTTGGGGTTATGAGACCTTGAGTTTCTACAACAAAATATATGGCGCGACCTAAGACCTCAAACAACTCTGCACTTACCTCCCTCCATTGGTCGGTATGATTATTAAGTCTCATGAGCTCACTGGTTTCATCGAAACGACTAAATATATGCTCCCAGCGTGCTAAACGCTGCTGAGTTTCACTTTTTAACAAAGAAATTTGGTGATCTATTATTTCCTGCGAGTGCTGTGTGCCAATCTTGGTAATGTTTAACGTTATTTGAATGTGGCAACCCATCGCCGCCAGTTTCAGAGTCGCCAATTTTGTCGTGTTCTTACTCATCAGAAGACTCCATTTTTTGCGATAGGGTATAAGCTCAATAATTACTCATCTTTGCTTATTTATTGATTTGCTGGTTATTGAGAAGAACGCGTACGGGCGACGACTGTTATTGCCTCTACAGGAGCAGCTTCATTGACCTGCCTCAGCTGTGTGATGTCAACAATGGGTATTGATGCAGCAGCTAGCTCACCACTCCCAGAATCTGTAGTATTTACAGTGACGGCGCTCACAGATGGGCTGTCTGTCTCTTGATTGAGTAAAAATAACCATCCACCCATCGTGCCTGCAATCGATGCAATCATGATACTGCTTTTAAGAAAGGCGAACGGATCAGCTTTTTTACTCGTCTTATTAGCAGGTTTCTTTGGAGTTGCTTGGGCCGTTGATTGTGTATTAGTCATCATAATCATCTTCCTCCTCATGGTGTTTGTAGCTCGTTGCGATTAGATGATCACTCTTTTTGTAATCCTCGTCACGGTATTTGCCGACTTTTTCATTTTCGTCCCTGTCGTCATCATGATGCTCATCTCGATCATCTTCATCGTAGTCTTCATAAAAATTCTCAACACGATAATTATTGGTCGCTACCGGATTTAGAACCGTGCCTAAATTGGCGTCAATATAAGTGGCGCTATTATCTAATAGCACTTCATAAGCGACCTTACCGTTATAGTTGATGAGCTCTGGATTGGCCTGCAATATCGCATTGGGTGCGTCTTGTTTTGCCAGTGCTGTCGCTTGCGCAGGACTAAGCGCAGCAAGAGGTAACTGCTGCACCGATGAGGATGATGCGTTAGGTGTGATGTCAGCATTTTGAGTGATGGGATCAGCTACTGATAAAGTACTAGCAGGTTCGGGAGACTGCACGGCTAAGGCAATAACCCCACCAAAGAATACTAAGGAAGTCGCACCGACAGTTAATAATAGTGGTTTTAAGAGCGGTAGGCTCACAGGTTGTACTCCATATAATGTTATTAGGGAATACGAGTAGCATACGCACCGAATATTAACTCAAGCTTAAGACAGTATGATTTATTTTTTTACAATGGTTTTGAGAGTACGTTTTTACTTCTTACCGTTACCACAAAGCCTGTTTCTGGTTGAGGGTGGTTGGCAAATGCTAAGGTGAGGTTGTGCAGATCTGCGATTCGATTGGCGATTGACAGTCCTAGCCCACTGCCTATTTGAGTTTGACCGGCTGGGCGATAGAAGCGTTCGCTCAGGCGTGCTAGCTGTTCTGGTTCTACGCCCAAGCCATTATCCACCACTTTGATACTATCAGTATCCAACTGCAGTTCGATCTGGCAGCCCTCTGGGCAATAGCGAATGGCATTGTCTAGTAAGTTACGGATTAATAGTTTAAATAATACTGGATTGATAAGAATGGGCAAAATATCGGCAGGATTGTCACAGTGTACGGTGCGTTTTAATTGAATGTGTTTTTCACGCGCCAAGCGGTTGACGTCACTCAGCACAGTATCGGTGAGCATCAGCCAGTCTGGACGTTCTAATTGCTCAGGGGGCAACTGCTGTTGCGGCTCTATTTTGGCTAAAACCAATAATTGATCGACCAAATGGGTGGCACGCTCGATACCATCGCTAATTTTTAGCGTGTGATAAAACAGTTGACTGTCGTTTTCTATACCCGACAGCTGTAACAAGTCTGCTTGTAGTTTTAGCGCAGCCAGTGGACTACGCAGCTCATGAGAAGCATCAGCAGTAAAGCGTTGTTCACGTGCCAAAGTATCTGCCACTTTCACAAACAACACGTTTAAAGCGGTCACTAAAGGCTGAATCTCTTGTGGGACGTCTGCTGTGATCGGATGATCGTCTTGCAGCTTGCGCTGTTCCACTTCGGCGCTGATTTGACTTAATGGCATCAGTCCGTGTCGTATCAATCCGATAGTCAAGATCATCAAGGAAAGCAGCCCAATTAACATCGGCAGCACTTGTACAGACATCGCTTCAACAATCATTTCTCGGCGAGAATCAAGATTTTGGCCAATCGCAATCACACGCCCTTCGTGCATATCATCGCTATGATAGTCATCGTGCGCATAAAACAACCGCCAACGTTTGCTAAAGGGATTCAGACGCTGATAAGCAGAGTTGTATTCTTCTATAAAACCACGCTGATCTGGCAGGAAAGAAAACGACTGTCCGTTTTCATCAGCCATTAATAGTCGTCCCTCTTTATCCCAAATAGCAAAGCCCATATAGTCATCTTCCGCATCACCAAGATCCCCTGACAGCTCTTTACTTTTTAAATTATATATTTTGGCAGCATGTTCGCTCTTCTGTTTATGATGATCGTCGTCATCGTCTTCTTGATCACTATTTTCTGAATCTCCAGTTTTTGGAATCCCGTCTTTGGAATCTACCTCTTTTAAGTCACTGTCATCAGCCGAGATACCCATCAAGTAACGAACCACTTGGGTGATTTGCGTGTCATTCATTTCATTGATTTCGTGCCACAACCGCCAAGCAATAAAGCTCGACGTGACAAGCCATAGCAAGGGCAGACCAATGAGTAAGGAGATGAACAGTCGCTGCTGGATACTTTTCATAAGCTCACATGTTGCTCATATATTGTTCGTATGTTGAAAGCCAAATTGACTATAAATATATTAATGGTTATGTGCTGGATTGAGGTAGTAGCCGATACCGCGTTTGGTTAAAATAAAGTCATTGCCCAACTTTTTGCGTAAATGATGAATATGTACTTCAATCGCATTACTCTCAATATCCTGTTGCCAGCCATAGAGTTTGTCCTCTAAGCTCGCTCGGCTATGTATCTGTTTGGGATGGGTCAGCATTTGCTCTAGTATCGCCACTTCTTTGATGGTCAGCTCAACGACTTGCCCTTGATAAGAAACCTGATGATTATGAGGCCAATAAGCGACGTCACCATAACGAATCTCAGGCTGGCTACGTCCCTGACTGCGCCGTATCAATGCTTGCAGGCGGGCAACCACCTCATCTAGTGCAAATGGCTTGACCAAGTAATCATCGGCGCCCGCATTGAGTCCCGCCACGCGATTGGCAATGGCATCACGAGCGGTAATGATCAGCACTGGTGTGTCTAACTGTTTGTATCGCCAATTTTGTAGCACCGTCATGCCATCCCCTCTTGGCAACGTCAAATCAAGTAGCACCGCGTCAAACATATCCTCTTGCAGTGCCATCTCACCTTGCCTAGCATCACTAAACCAATCAACCATCATGCCATGGCTCTTTAGCCCAACAACGAGGCCTTCAGCAATATTGCTATCGTCTTCTATTAATAGTATGCGTGCCATGACTGTCCTATTACGTTATGTATCCTGCTATCTTGTTTTTATTGTGGGCGACGCGTCGTCACCGTTTTATTACCCGTTATCATCGACTTGATCAGATTTTGCCGTTCCCAATAGCTCATGGCAATTGCAGAGATAATATGCAACGGCACCAGCAAGTATAAACTATTGGCTAGTATTCCATGGATTTCTTCAAGGATATCTTTACTACCGAAAATTTTGGCTTCCATCAGATAACCACTGATGCCCAATCCTATAATCACGGCCCATAACGACAGCATCATAATAGCAGCCAGTGGATTATGACCCAAATGCTGCTCATCTGTACGGCGGATACTTAAATCAGATAGGTGGTGTTTAATACGAGACGGCGTGGGGAAAAAGTTACTAAAGCGTGCATAACGTGTACCCACAAATCCCCAAAGTAGACGGATAACCACTAGCCCTACCACGGTATAACCGACATATTGATGCAGCTCACTGCCTTCTTCGGTAAAAAGCAAATTAGCAGTGATACCAGCCGCGACGGCCCAGTGAGTCACTCTGACCAAAATATCCCAAACTCGTACTTTCTGAGTTTTAGGAATGTTTGATAACAATATATCAGACTCGTGGGTCGGATTCGTTGTACTGTTTTGGTTCATGGTCATCACTCCCCTAATAGTTCGTTTGTTTTTTGACGATATAATTGCTAAACATCAAACCTAGGCGAGATACCGCTAGTAGGCTAGACGTTACATCATCTGCTCTACTGCTATTACAACAAACAAACCTTAAGGCTAGCTTAGGAAGCTAAAAACCAAACACTCATATAGTGAGTAATATGTCATGACATTTCTAGGTGGTGATAAAAAATACCGTTTAAAATACCGTTGCTAGCAACATTATTTTTTAAACGGCACAATATTAGAATAAAAGCTGAGACGAATCCAATAATTAATTTATCGTAGTTCGCCTTTAAAGCGTTTACGCACCTGATGCAAGTACAGAGCCGGTGCGACTCGCTACAGTAAGCTGCCAAGGTGCGAAACAGGTTCAGGCAATATCCAGCGTTTGCGTCGCTGCAAACCTTGATCGATCCGTTCGGCCATCCCTTCAGTACTGCGCATACTCCGGCAATCCTCCCGATAAATAAGAACGCTTAGAAATAGAGATTAACTGCTAAACTATCAGAAGAACCCTATGAAAAAGATCCGCTTTAGCGACAACCAAATCGTCAACATCTTAAAGCAAGCAGAGCAAGGTGTCCCTATCACTGAGCTATGCCGTGACCACAATATTGGACAAAGCACCTTTTATAACTGGCGTTCTAAATACGGCGGTATGGATGCCTCTTTAATCTCACGTCTTAAAGAGCTTGAAATTGAGAACGCTCGACTAAAGAAGATGTATGCCGATGAATGTCTTAAATCTGACATATTACAGAATGTCATGTCAAAAAAATGGTAGCGCCATCAAGGCGCCGTGAGATGGCTTGTCACTACCTTGAAGAGCGTTTTATTAGCATACGCAGGGCTTGCCATATCTTTAACATCAGCGTCACTTGCTACTATCATAAGTCAGTTGCCTCTGATGAAAACAAGCTAATAGCGGATTTATTAATAGATCTGACGCAGAAGAATAAGAATTGGGGCTTTGGATTATGCTTTTTAAGTCTGTATAACTTTCTGGGGTTGCCCTACAACCACAAACGCGTCGTGTATCGCATCTACTGCGATCTTGAATTGAACCTTAGAATCAAGCCCAAGCGCCGTATTAAACGTGACAAACCCATACCTCTAGCAGTACCTGATAGTATCAATCAAAGCTGAAGCATGGACTTTATGCCTGATGCGCTAACCGTTGAGATTGACTTTTCACTACCTGCTCAAAGAGTGATACGCGGTCTGAATCAGCTGATTGAATATCGAGGCAAGCCTGATCAAGTGAGATGTGACAACGGTCCTGAGTACATTAGTAATGCACTCAAAGACTGGGCACTAGAGCAAGATATTGCTATCAGATATATTGAGCCTGGTCATCCACAGCAAAATGCTTATGTAGAGCGCTATAATAGAACGATGCGGTATGATTGGTTAAACCAAGAGCTGTTTACTACTTTAGCTCAAGTCAGAGAACAAGCAGAACACTGGTTGTACCACTACAATAACGAGCGCCCGAACATGGGCAATGGCGGCTTTACGCCAATGCAGAAACTATTTCACGCAGCTTAATTCTATTAGATTAGTGTCTTAGGTTTGGGTGGGTTACCACTTGAATTAAACTTGGAATAGGTATGCCAATAACTAGTTCTGAATGAGCTGGTTCAGGCATTTCTGTTATTCGTGATGTTGAGGCATATTTATTTGATATAAGGCAAGGTACGGTAAAACGTACTATTTAGGCTTGGAAAACTATGGCTGCACCTAAGGTCTATTCATCATCGGATTACTCAGACAGTTGATTAAAAACCTACTCCTACACTAAATATTTGTATTTTTGATCTGTTTCTCAGCGACTGCAATGTACTAGCCAGAACATAACTGCTTAGGTGATGATGACTTCGCTATCGAGGGACTGAAAATCTGATTATAATGAACGTATAAACTTACTTTTAAATATTAAAAACATAAAAAAAAGGTTGCCAATGCTATACCAAATATAGCCTCGGTAACCTTTTTTAATTTGGCATTTTACTTAGGTGATATTGTTAATATTGGGGTTTGATTGCTATCCCATAGCTTTTTAATTGCTTTGACAACTGCCTTTGAGCAGTGCTGTGACTGGTTAGAGCTAGCAA
>NZ_CAJHAZ010000027.1 GCF_904846525.1 Psychrobacter sp. 1044
GTGAGTAAGTCATGATAATTGAGTATATCTGTTGAGATGTTTTATCTTATAACATTTTTATACTTAATGCACTATAGCTAATTTCTTTATCGTATTGATTTAACATCAAACTATTCGATAAGTCTAATATATTACTATCAACAGCTCTTAATAACCCGTTTTGAAATAAGTTTTCAAGATAAATCTTTCGTATTCTCTGTTTTAAATCAGATTTACACACTTCATTTGTCACAAATCGAAAGACAAACTCATTTTTCTTATTTTCATCTAGAATGCTTAGTGTTTTTAAAAAGAACCAAATTGTCAAAAATAAGTTAAAAGCAAACCAAGAAATTAGAGTCATGCTCAACAGTAAGCTGAACTCAGGTATCAAACTTTCATTAAGAATCAGACTGAACGCAAGAACAATAGCTAATGATAGGCCACTCAAACCAGCAAACATAAAACCAGAAAATTTTTGATATAAAGAAAAGATGACTTTTTTGCCCGCTTTATCTTGAAATAAAATACTAACAAGCGAAATTACTAAGGGATAAATTAAACCTACAATTGTAATTTGGCCAGTCAATAATATGCCTAGCCAATTGGAGTCTGGCTTAGCTTGAACGTAAGATGAAAGAAATTTCGTCCATAAATATATATTTATGCTAATTGCAAAACATAATACCACTAATAGAAATAAATATTTTTTGTAAGAGTTTGACCAAGAAACTACGCTTGACTCAATAAAGCTTGAACGGTTATCTAGATAAGCCTCGTTTTTAAACAAGGTTTCTTTGAGCTCATTATTAACATGGTAAGATAGAGGGCGAAGCCTATTCAAGAAGCTACCAAATTTTTCTGACATATAGCATCCTTTTCAAGAATTCAGATATTAAAATTAATTTTTTATTAAAGTTAAAATCAAAGATATATATTAGCGCTAAACATAAAAAAAAGGTGAGCTTTACGCCCACCTTTTTTTATTATCTAAAATAACTCCAACCAGTCTATCTTAACCAAGCACGAGCGTTGCGGAACATACGCATCCACGCGCCGTCTTCATCCCACTCTTCTGGTTTCCAGCTGTGGTTATAGGCTTTTAGGTTGCGCTCAGGATGTGGCATCATAATCGTCACACGACCATCAGTGCTACACAGACCCGTGACACCGCCGACCGAACCGTTTGGATTGAGCGGATACGTCTCAGTTGGATGACCTTGGCTATCGACATAACGCATCGCAAGCTGACCGTGTTTGGCCATACCGTCGATTTCGGTATTGTCTAGTGTGGCATAGCCTTCACCATGCGCCACAGCGATTGGCAAGATGCTGTCTTGCATACCTTTAAACAGGATAGACTTGGTACGCTCGATTTTCACATTGACCGTACGCGCTTCAAAACGAGCCGATTGGTTGGCGATGAAGCGTGGGAAATTATCTGCACCTGGGATGAGGTCTTTTAACTGAGCCATCATCTGACAACCGTTACAGACGCCTAGTGAGAAGGTTTCAGGACGGGCAAAGAAGCGGACAAACTGCATGCGTAACTCGTCATGGAACAAGATAGAGTTTGCCCAGCCAGAGCCAGCGCCCAATACATCACCATAACTAAAGCCACCACAAGCGACTAGACCATCAAAGTCACGTAGATTGATGCGACCACTGAGTAGATCGCTCATGTGTACATCGACTGCTTCAAAACCAGCTTGCGTGAAGCCTGCTGCCATTTCTGTCTGACCGTTGACGCCTTGCTCACGCAAGATGGCGACTCTTGGTTTGCTGTTATCAGAATCAGCACGACTGTTTACATATGGCTCTTCAACCTTTTGATTCAAATCAAAGTTCGGCGCAGCGATCAGACCTTGATGGCTCGCATCAGCAATCAAGTCATACTCTTGCTGTACGCACGCTGGATTATCACGGCGACGAGCGATTTGATAGCTGACCTGAGTCCACGCTTGCTGTAATTCAGTACGGCTAAAGCTGAGAGTATCATCACCCATAAGCGTTGGCGTTTGGATAATGAGGCTGTCTTCTTCTGAGCTTTGACCGACGAGGCTGAGCATATCAGCAACATTAAACTCTTCTGCCAATTGCATCAATGCGGCGAAGTTTTCTGGTAACACTTGGATGACCGCGCCCAATTCTTCGCTGAACAATTGACCGAGTAAGTTATCATCAGTCAATGACAGTTTGATACCTTGACGACTGGTGAATTGCATCTCAGCGATAGTTGCCAATAGACCACCATCACCGATATCGTGATAGGCGCTGATGACGCCTTGCGCGTTACCCGCTTGGACAAAGTTAAAGAAGTCAACCAAGTCGCTTGGCTGTGCCAAATCTGGGCAATCGTTACCTAATTGGCTCAGCGTCTGCGCAAGGATTGAACCGCCTAGACGTAGCTTACCTTTAGACAAGTCAATACGGTAGAACGCGCTGTCGCCATTGATTAGCTCAGGGGTTAGCGTTTTTGCCACATCAACCACAGGAGCAAATGCGGTAATCACAAGGCTCATTGGTGACACAACTGATTTGTCCGTCTCACCTGCTTCACTGCTGTCAGTCCAGTTGGCACGCATCGATAGAGAATCTTTACCGACTGGAATCGCGATACCTAGTGCTGGGCACAACTCTTCGCCGACGGTATAAACAGCGTCAAATAATGCTGCGTCTTCCGCATCATCACCGCAAGCTGCCATCCAGTTCGCTGACATCGTGATATCTGATAACTGTGCAATACGTGCACCAGCGATATTGGTAATCGCTTCGCCAATGGCAAGTCGTGCTGAGGCTTGTGGGCTAATTAGCGCAACTGGTGTACGCTCACCGATACTCATGGCTTCACCGCTCATCACCTGACCATCAAGCGCAATCAAGCCTGACGCTGTCACAGCACAATCTGATACAGGCACTTGATAACGACCAACATACTGATCACGGACTACCATACCCGTGATAGAACGGTCACCAATGCTAATCAAGAATGATTTGCTGGCGACCGTTGGGTGACGCAACACGTCTTTGATAGACTCAGCTAAATTAACATCGCCTAACTCTAATGCAGGTAAGCTCGTGTCATGACGCTCAAAGCTACGCTTCATCTTCGGCGTACCACCGAGCAATACTTGCATCGGCATATCAACTGGCTGCTCATCCAATAGCGTATCGTCAACAACTAGCTGACGGACATCCGTGGCTGTTCCCAAGATGGCATACGGGCAACGCTCACGTGCACAGATCGCATCGAATTGGGCTTCGCTTTCTGGATGAATCGCGAGGACATAACGCTCTTGCGCTTCGTTTGACCAGATGGCCATTGGCGACATGCCAGCTTCTAATGATGGAACTTTACGCAGATTTAGTACCGCGCCCATCTCGTGGTCATTGACCAGCTCTGGCATGGCATTAGACAGACCACCTGCCCCTACATCATGTAGTGAAACGATTGGGTTGCCGTCTTTGCCGCCATTACTTACATCTACATCACTACCGGCTAGTGCCCAACAACGATCCATCACTTCTTGGCAACGACGCTCCATCTCAGCATTGTCACGCTGAACTGAGGCAAAATCCAAGCCTTCATCAAGTGAACCACTATCAACAGAAGACGCTGCACCACCGCCTAGACCAATCTGCATCGCAGGGCCACCAAGGACGATTAATAAATCACCTTGTTGAATGGTATTTTTTTCAATGAGGTTGCGTTTGATATTACCGTAACCACCGGCAAGCATGATTGGCTTATGATAGCCGCGCATCTCACTGCCGTCTTTTGCCGCTGACGTATCCAACTGAAAGCTACGGAAATAACCGCATAGGTTAGGGCGACCAAATTCGTTTGAGAAGTTGGCTGAACCGAGTGGCGCTTCAGTCATAATTTCAAGACTGGTTGCCATACGATCTGGCGTACCGTAAGCCTGCGTACTCAGTTGACCTGACTGCTCCCACTTTTCGCTAAGCTCTGGGATATGTAGATGTGATACGTGGAAGCCTGTGAGACCTGCTTTTGGCTTACCGCCACGACCAGTTGCGCCTTCATCACGAATCTCGCCACCAGCACCCGTCGCCGCACCCGAATAAGGGGCAATCGCTGTTGGATGGTTATGGGTTTCGACTTTCATTAAAATATCGATTTCTTCTTGATGAAAGTCATAAGGATGAATTGAATTGGCATCCATCGCGTCGGTAGGAATTGGATAAAAACGCATACCCTCAGAACCTGCCATCACCGCAGCGTTGTCTTTATACGCTGACAAGATACCTTGTGGATTGGCTTTATAAGTGTTCTTAATCATTTGGAACAGTGATTTTGGCTGTACTGCGCCATCGACTGTCCATTCAGCGTTAAAAATCTTATGACGGCAATGCTCTGAGTTTGCCTGTGCAAACATCATCAGCTCAACGTCCGTTGGATTGCGTTTTAGCTCATTGACATACGCATTCATCAAATAATCAATATCTTCGACAGATAGCGCAAAGCCAAACTGGGTGTTGGCAGACTCTAGCGCCGACTGACCTTGTCCGATGACATCGATATGATTCAGTGATGCTGGCGCTTGATCGTCGAACAATTTACTGACATCGCTCAAGTTATAGACCAAACTCTGCGTCATACGGTCAAACAACACCTGCTCAGCGGCAGTAGACAGCTTTTCACTGATCTTGCTATCGATGGTCAGCGTATAGACAACGACACGCTCGACGCGATTGATCGCAATTTCACAGTTATTAAAGATATCGGTCGCTTTACTTGCCCATGGCGAAATCGTGCCAAAACGTGGACCTACGATGACTTGTAACTGATTGTTTTTTGGGGCTGCAAGGACAGTACTACTATCGACAGCAAGTAAGTCTAGCGCTTTTTTATGCTCATCACCTTCGAGTTCTCGTGATAACACATACACTTGCTGGGTATGGATTTGGCTGACATTTAGCTCGGTTTTTTGCTGGAACTGACTGATGAGTTGCTGCGTCTGAAAATCGGTAAGAAACGGTTGTCCGGCGATGGTCATCATAAAGGCATAATCCGTAAGATCAAGGCATCTCTGCCATGCAAAGTAAATGGTCTGGGTATTATAACAAGAAGCCCTGTAATAAGCAGGTCAAAACCAAGATAAATTGCTGATGCTTGCTATTCAATAATAGTGAAATCTTTGCCATCGTTGAAACCCTTGTTACTTTTACAACATGGTACTTTCACAATAGAAACTTAACAGCGATATCGTCACAATTTTTACCTAAAGCTTATAGTCCTTACAAACCCTCACATCGCCTTACGGGCAACCTATATAAACACAAGGTCACAACTCGGTATTCTAGTTTCAGTTGTTAAGGCGATGATTGTTTTTCTCAATTCATCTGATTTTCGATATTTGAAAAACGCTTAATTTGGAAAACACTTAGCCTGAATAAAAACTACTATAAACAATCAACTATTTAATCACTACGACTTAATCAAAATAAAGAAAGGGAGATTTACTATGAGTAGACAAGACCATATCAATAAAGTGCAAGAATTGGTAAAAGACATCAAGTTTGCTATGATGACAACTCGTACTCACGAAGGTCATTTGCATGCCTGCCCAATGACAACGAGCGAGACGAGCATCGGTGCAAAAGAGATTTGGTTCATCGGTGACAAGAGTACCGAAACCGTGAGTGACATTGAGAAAGACCCGCAAGTAAACTTGGCTTATGTCAGTCAAGATGCCAAAAATTATGTCTCAATTAATGGCAAAGCGGAACTGGTCGAAGACCAAGAGAAATTAGACGAGCTATGGTCGCCGATCTACAATGCTTTTTATGAGCAAGGTAAAGAAGATCCAAATGTACAGCTGATTAAAGTCGTACCACATGGTGCAGAATATTGGCTAAGTGGTAGCTCGGTTGTCAATATGTTTAAGATGACCACTGCTGCCGTAATGGATGGCAAAAAAGCGACCAATTTGGGCGAAAACAACTCAGTCACGCTGTAATACCAATCCCAAAAACTACGATTAGCGGTGTCAAACTTGTTTAGTCTACAATGCGTAGTACTTGCACTCGTTTTCCTTGCTACTCTAGTTTTTATAAATGGTATAAGCTACACAAATCCTAAATAATAAGAACAAAAACGCCAGTTGCTAATGCGACTGGCGTTTCTTTATGCGTTATCTATTTTCTATCGATAGGCATTACTGCGGTGGTTTCGCATAACCATTGTCCGCAGGGTAAGCTTGCGGCTGTTGAGGCTTCGGCTTAGATGGATCATATAGGCCATAAACTGCTGTACCTATTACACCTGTATTATTGATAGAGCCTGAGCTGGTATTGGCAGCATAGGCACTTTCTGGTTTGCTAAATATAAAGGATGCTACTGAGCTTTGGCTCTTACGGAAGCCTTCAATCACCAAATTATCATTTGGATTTAGCACATATCCACTGTCATAGCGACTGGCAGCGCTGCCATTGAGGACATTGATTCCATCGACACTAGCGACGATTTCATAAGTGTTGTCGCTGTTATTATGATACACCAAACGGTAGGCCTGACCCGCTTGACCTTGGACGTAATAATTACCCGAATCTCGATAGATCGATAACGTATCTGTGTCCGTTTCCATCGAAAAATCCATCTTGCCCGCCAGTAGTGATATGCTATTAACCGCACGTCCATTATAAGACTTATCAGCATAACGGACTTGCATCTGCTCGATAGGCTCACTGCTCGTACGGCGCAGATCAACAGTCGTCACTTTTGAGTCGACGTCATCGCCCCATTTTGTCCCCAAACGCTCAGATTCTGCCGCGTCCTGAGTGGAACGTTCTGCAGTAGCATCTGTTTGGGTAGATTTTTCTCGCTGAATGGTTGAGGTGGACTCTTCTTGCATGTTTGAGCCAGAAGAACACCCCGTTAATAATGCCAACAATAATACGGCAACGCCCGACTGTGTCTGATGTAATGTCATGCTTATTTCCTTATTTGAATGCCGTTTCATGATAGCTCGATCAATTTTCTTGTATTTTGTTTACTAATTTTGAGTATATATCAACCATACAAACAATGTCTAAGACAAATAGGCAACATCAGCCGTATTTCAAACAGACCATAAAAAACGCCAGCGGCTAATGCGACTGGCGTTTTTTGTTGTCTATGTTGTTTGTTGACCATATCTGCGTTATATATTTACCCGCTTTGCTTTAGGTACGGCCAAGCCGCTTTGAGATAAATCATCATCGACCATAGTGTCAAAATAACAGCAGCAACCATCAGCACATAACCGATCGTTTCGAGCGACTCCCAGTTTAATAAAAGTACCGTAATAGCCACCATTTGAAACGTCGTTTTTAGCTTGCCGACATATGACACTGCCACACTGGTACTTTTGCCCAACTCTGCCATCCATTCACGTAGCGCTGACACCGCAATCTCACGCGAGATAATCACAATCGCGGCGATTGCCATAATAATATTGGGATGCCATTGCACCAAGATAATAAGCGCCGCCGCCACCATTAACTTATCAGCGACAGGGTCTAAAAAACGACCAAAGGCTGACATAACATTAAGCTTACGGGCAAAATATCCATCAAGCCAATCAGTAATCGCTGCAATAATAAAAACGCTAGTCAAAAGTAAATGGCGTAACAAGCTATCACTAAACTCGCTCATGCCGACCCGCGCAATCACATTGTCTGAGATAGCAGGCATGCCAATCCCCATAGCAGGTGGCCAATAAGCAATCGCGACAAATAGCGGAATCATTAAAATCCGCGCGATAGTAAGGTTATTAGGCAAGTTAAAAATACTCTTGGTATTTTGCGGCTCCTGCGTATGCAAATGCGTATTCTCAGTCATGGCAAACCCAGTTTTATATAGACATATTAATGGTAGATAGCTTAGCATTTTTCACGCAGGTCGTCATGCCATCTCTTTAGCTATTCAGTTATCGATATAGTCAGTTGCATTTAAAAACAGTCGGTTGAATTTAAACCTAGTACAAGGCATCGCAGTGTAGATGTATATCTAATACTTCAAGCGAGGTTAACGCAGTAATATTTTTATAGTGGAATGACTATACTATTAAAATTAATCAATCTTTCATATATAACTACAAAACTTTGCTACGCATTTTTCAATGTTAGATATGACACGACTAAAAGACTCATCTACTGGAGATACAATACGACATTAATTTTCTCTCTTATAAGCTCTAAACGTAATGTCATGTAACCAAAATAGCCAAACCGCTGCCAATTGCGCTATGATAGCGATTCTGATAAAAACACTTGTACACTTAAATATGTAAGTAAATATATGCAGTTATTGAATTAATCACCACCACCCTAATATTAGTTAATATAGAAACACTCATAATAACAATAGGTCACAACCACTGCCTCTGTAGTTCCTTTACACGATCAGTTTTCCTCGGCCCACAGTTCCTCCTCTGTGGGCTCTTTTTTTGCCTGTAATTTATGCTTAGTTAAAGGTTCTTGTAATATACAAGTATGACTATCTGCAAAAATCTGTATTGTTTGAGCAATAATCTAAAAAGCGGCATATTGCTTACAAGGAAAAACCCACCATAAGGTGGGTTTTTATAATACAAATGATGAGTCGGCGATGACTTAATAAGACAAAGAAAGGTATTCAGAGCTTTACATCACTCAGTGTCATCGCAGTTATCTTAATTGGCACAGCGAATAGCCACGCAGTACCAGCAGTACAATAGAATCTGTTGTTATGATAAGACACGATTTGGGCAGTAAAATCGTTTGAATCTTGATCACACATAGCTTCTTCATCACTATTATCATCTACCGCACACCATATCTCATGGCAGCCATGCTCAAGCATTACACGAGTCAGCTCACTTCCTCTAAGCACTATATTCACCTCTAACTTCGTACTATTTTGTATATTATGTTATACGAATATAACTGTTTCTTAGCAATTTGGACAGCTTTATTTTCAATTAAAGTATTACAAATTAATATACAAACTTTCAGTTATAAGCGGCTATAGATTTAGATCATCATAAAAAAGTTCTACTTTTTTACTGGTATGGCGCATTGCCATTCAACGCCTTCTTTACAGGAGAAGTTATCATTATCAAAAGAAATAATGTGCTTTAGCGAATCATATTCAGTGCTATCGATACTAGCCATCGCTTGCTCGTCGCTCTCATTACTGACCGCGCATAAAACCTGCTTATCCCCTCGTGCTAGCATGGCACAAGTCAGTACACTACCTCTCAATCTGGTACTCATAAACTATCCTTTATTTTCAATAAGTTATAGATTTCTTGCTATATCATATAGATATAGAGATACTATATAGTATTGATTTATAGTCTCTTTAGTATTTAAGTGTATATGCACGTTAACTCATCGCACCCATCGCTTAGTATTTTTTAACTTTAAAGGGCTCTGAGAATTGCAAAATCAAAAAGCCAACGACCGATAATATAATGGCAATCTCATAACGACCGTAAGCCACCGAAATACCGATGGCACCTGTATTCCATAAGCTCGCTGCCGTGGCAGTGCCCTTTGAGCCTTTTTCATTTTTAAAAATCGCCCCACCACCGATAAATCCCATACCTGTGATGATGGCATACATGATTCTCGCTTCACCAGTAGCATCATAAATATCCATACCAACCAACATGAACGCGCATGACGCAATGGTTACCAGTGGAAACGTCCTTAACCCCGCGCCGTTGTCTTTCATCTCACGATTAAGGGCAATCGGTAATGACAATATAAAGGCGATACCCAACTGGAAAAAATGATAGCCCATCAGCTCTAAATCTATATCGAATCCAAACATCGTTATCACCTTGTCATATTAAGAAAACACCCTTAAAGTCCAGTTTCGGATAGCGTCAGTCGCTAAGTAAACTTTCGCCATTATTTTGCTTTGTTGATTGCCTCAACCGTCTGCTGTGCCATTTGATAGCAACTTTCGATATTGCCTTGTCCGCACCAATCACCACTGACAATCCATTGATGAGACTCGTCTATCAAGATGCCTAATGCTTCTTTATCACTATCAGAAACAGTGGCGGCATAGCGCCAACGATGGCAATCTATTTGGCTAGGAGCATGTTCATCATTCCAATTCAATGCTTGCTTGGCAGCTATTAATAACTGCGCTTTGATCGTCTCCATATCGTCATCGACATGCTGCTCTGACCAGTCGTTGCGCGCATGAATAGTGACACTGGGTAGCAGGTCATCGCGAGCAGGTTTTTGGTGATCGACAAATATTCTATCGAGTATAGAGTCATTCAGATAAGCCACATCCCAGCGTGGCGCTGCTTGAGCGCTTAACATTTTTGGTAATGTATCAAAATTATCCCATCCTAACATCAGGGTATAACACGCCAGCATTTTTGGCTTAGAAATCTTGGCTTGCTCAGCAAAGCCGCTCTCTGCCATTAGCTCTATGGTCTGACCATTAGGCGCGGTACATATCACCCAGTCAAAGTGACCTAGACTCGCACCAGTCTCGTCAAATAGCTCAGTTTTTTTATCAACCTTTTCCGCTAGAGAATTATCATATTGAGCCAATGGTGCAACGCGGGTTTTAAATTTTATGGTGCTGTACTGCAACTCATCAGCCAGTGTACGCCCCCAACTGGTCATTTTTGGCGTACTGATATAGCGGGCTTGCGTGGTGTTCCATTGCTCTTTGATGTGAATATCAGGCGATTGAATATCATGGTTCGCTGGTGTTAAATCAATCACCTGCGCGCACCATGGCTGTAGCAATCCCGTCTCTAACCAAGGCGTAATGAATTGCTTAAAACTTGCCGTCTTAGCCGTAAAAAACTGTGCCCCAAATGCCCATTGCCAGTTTTTGCCAGTTTTTGCCAGTGTGACTATCAGTACGATATCGAGTGGCTAAACGCCCTACGCTACGTGACTTTTCAAAGACATTGATTTGCGGTAAGGGTGTTTGCGCACTATCTTGTGCTATGTTCTGAGCAAAGGCGCGCTCTAATAATGTAGCGGTAAACAGCCCCGTCAAACCACCACCAATGATAGCGATTTTTGGTGATTCTGTAACGACAGCGGGCAAAGAATGATTGGTCATAATGACAGCAGGCCTCATATAATGTTTGATAAAAAAGGGAGTGATAATAGTAGGAATATTTTAGATAATATGGTTATCGTTAGATAAGATGGTTATAGAAAGTATTGAACCTTTAAAGTTTGTTGATATCAATATCGTCTGCGTAAAAAAGCCATGCTAGTTTTCATAACATGACTTTTCTGAACGCTAATCGTCTATTTACTGAGCGTGCTTTTAGCAATATCTCATTATCGATAATTTAGCCTACTCTCCTCGCGCAGCTTTGACTACCTCAACCAGCTGATTAATCACCGAGCTATCCGCAAGAGTAGACAAATCACCCAAACCAACATATTGACCTGCCGCAAGGTTACGTAAAATACGGCGCATAATTTTACCCGAGCGGGTTTTGGGTAGTGCCTCAACGATATGAATAGCATCCAAATTGGCAATCGGACCAATCTCAGCGCGAACATGTCGATTCAGCTCAGCTTTTAGCGCTTCTGTCTCTTGTTCACCCGATTTTAAAATAATAAAAGCACAAACGCCCATGCCGCGAATCTCGTGCGGCATCCCGACAATGGCGGCCTCCGCTGTCGCGGGATGCGCGACCACGGCGCTCTCAATTTCTGCTGTTCCCAGACGATGCCCTGCGACGTTAAGCACATCATCGACGCGACCCGTGATCCAATAATGTCCATCTTCGTCACGCTGCGCCCCATCACCAGTGAAATAATAACCGGGATACTCACTAAAGTACGTCTGTAAAAAACGCTCATGGTCATTATAAATGGTACGCATTTGCCCCGGCCAACTGCTGTTAATTGCCAAGTTTCCTTCAGCAGAGCCTTCTAGCATAGTACCGTCACTATCAACAATCTCTGGCTTGATACCATACAAAGGATTCATCGCTGCACCCGGCTTGAGGGCGACCGCGCCTGGTATCGGTGCCATGAGAATGCCGCCTGTCTCAGTTTGCCACCAAGTATCTACAATCGGACACTTGCCGCCACCGACGACATGATAATACCAGTCCCATGCTTCTGGATTGATCGGCTCGCCGACTGTTCCGAGTAGTCGCAAACTTGAACGATCAGACTCCCGCACAAAGACATCGCCCTCCTTCATCATCGCTCGAATCGCCGTCGGTGCAGTGTACAGAATGGTCACATCGTGCTTATCGATAATATGACCGATGCGTGCCCATGTGGGATATTCTGGTACACCCTCGAACATCACCGTCGTCGTACCATTGGCAAGCGGTGCGTAGGTTGCATAGGTATGACCTGTGATCCAGCCTACGTCCGCAGTACACCAGTAGACGTCATCGTCTTTAATATCGAACACATCTCGAAAAGTAGAGAGTGCATAGGTGATATAGCCGCCCGTGGTATGCAGCACACCTTTAGGTTTGCCAGTAGAGCCAGAGGTATACAATAAAAATAGCGGGTCTTCGGCATTCATGACTTCTGGCTCGCAATGTTCTGACTCGCCATCGACCAAATTATGATACCAAACATCGCGGCGACCACTCATCGGCACAGAGTTGCCCGTACGATGAACGACGATGACGTTGGTGACGCTATCAGTACCATCCATATCTAGTGCCCGATCGACATTGGCTTTGAGCGGCGTATGCTTATTACCACGTAAGCCTTCATCAGCCGTAATGATGATTTTTGAGCGGCTGTCTATCAGGCGATTGCCCAAGCTCTCAGCAGAAAAGCCACCAAAGACCACGGAATGTACAGCACCAATACGTGTACATGCCAGCATCGCTATCATTGCCTCAGGTATCATCGGCATATATAAGGTCACGCGATCGCCTTTTTTAACCTCAAGCTTACGCATGGAATTACCCAAGCGACAGACCGCTTGATGCAGCTCTTTAAAGGAGATGATTTTGTGCAGTGAAGGGTGATCACCCTCCCAAATAATGGCAGGCTTGTAAGGATTTTTTTTGACATGTCGGTCGAGACAATTGACAGAGATATTCAACTCGCCGTTCTCAAACCATTTTATGCGAAAATCATCCAAATCATAGTTAACGTCGCTGATTTTGGTCGGTTTTTTTATCCAATCGATCAGCTCGGCACGCTTCGCCCAAAAAGCATCATTAGCCTGAGGTGATTCGATAGATTTTTCGTAGTCTTCGCGGTATTGTTCAGCGGTAGTGTTGGCAGCAGCGATAAATTCGGCCGCAATGGGGAATGATTTTTGAGTCATCGTATTTGTCCTTTTTAATTATTATGACCTGCATGCATAACGGTCGAAAACGACTGCCTGTACAGGTGATAAGGGTCATCTTCCATAATGTGTGACACTCACGGTTAGTTTGACAAATAAGCAGAACGGTTGCAAGGTATCAAAAGCCATTCATAACAATATGCCTATATAGCGGTATACTTGATCACCCATGATAAAATTTATTGACGAGGTGTGGTTTTGCATCTACTCGCTTTTAATCTTGCTATTGATTAATTTAAAACATGTTTTGATTTTGGCATAAACTTTTATTTTGGTATAAATAAAGGCATCACCGTCTAGATATCAGATAATGATATGACATTTAACCCTTGTAACCTTGTATGAAATATGGACAATAGCTACACGCGAGATACGACGCCAAAATACACCCTTCACCAAACCCTTTTATTGACCTGCTGCTATAAAGATAAGCAATCGGCGTTGTTGATTCGATGACGGATTTGGTGGCTGGTTTTTAAACCTATTATTTTATGAGACTACCATGAGCAATCACCGCAATGCATCACAATACACCCACTATGATGTCATCATCATCGGCGCTGGCGCGTCAGGGCTATACTGTGCGCTCACAGCGGGTCGCCGTGGTCGCCGCGTACTGGTATTAGACCATGCCAATAAAGCGGGCAAAAAAATCCTCATGTCAGGTGGCGGACGCTGCAACTTTACCAATTACTATGTGGAGCCTGAACACTTTATCGGTGCCAATCAACATTTCTGTAAATCAGCGCTCAGTCGTTATCCCAGTTGGGAATTTATCAGTATGGTGGCAGCACATAAGATCCCTTACCATGAGCGCGAACATGGTCAGCTGTTTTGTGATGATTCAGCGCAAGATATTTTGACCATGCTCCTCGCAGAATGTACGGCAGCTGGTGTACAAGTACAGCTAAATGCGCAGATTAACAGTGTACAGGCTGTCGAAAATGACAAGAACGCCAAATTTGAATTACTGACCAGCAAGCAGCTTAGCAAAAAAGAAAAGCAAGAGAGAAAAGAATCTGCCAATCAAACCAAACTGCCGCAAACAGGCTACCGCTGTGAGTCACTCGTGGTCGCCACAGGCGGACTGTCTATTCCAACGATGGGAGCCAGTGGTTTGGGATATGAATTGGCGCAGCAATTTGGGCACACGCTGATCGCAACCGATGCCAGCTTAGTGCCTTTTACCTTTACGGATAAAACGGGTGAGCTTATCCGATCTTTGGCTGGTATTAGTTTGCCAGTCATCGCTAGCAATGAGCGCATCTCTTTTAAATTGCCTATGTTGTTTACCCATCGCGGACTGTCAGGCCCTGCTATGCTACAACTATCAAACTATTGGCATACTGGCGAGACCATTAGTATCAACCTGCTGCCAAATATCGACATGACAGCGCTGCTCCTTGCGCACAAAAAATCGCACCCAAAGCAACTGATTCGGACAGTCGTCGCGGATTATACCGATAGTGGCGATGACAGTAATAAGCTACCAAAAAAGCTGCTTGCCGCGCTACAAACGCACCTTTGGGACGATATCAAAGACACCGAACTTGCCAATATTAAAGATGAGCGGCTGACGGAACTTGGCGCGACTTTGAATGGCTGGCAGCTCAAACCCTCTGGTACAGAAGGCTATCGTACCGCTGAGGTGACCCGCGGCGGCGTAAAAACTGATGAAGTCTCCTCAAAGAACATGCAAAGCAACATGCAAGAGGGCTTATACTTTATCGGTGAAGTGCTGGATGTTACTGGTTGGCTTGGCGGCTATAACTTCCAATGGGCATGGGCCAGTGGCTTTGTCTGCGGTGAAGTGGTTTAGCCTCATTTAATCATAACGATGTAGCATTGTTTAATCATAAGCAGTGCTTATCGGCAGCACTTACAGATAGCACTTACAGATAGCATTTATAAACAGTGTCATGGCTAAATGCCCACCACGCCCTAACGAGATATCCCTATTTTTATTCTACTTAAGTTGCCTTTTATCTATATTAGTCCTTGATAAATTATTAAAATAAACACAATATAGGTAGCTATAAATGTAGCTTAACTTAACAGAATTTTTTTATTAAAAAATACGTTTTGTCTGACGAGGTAATAAATGCGTCCTATTAAAAATATTCATGGTGATAAAGCGCCGCACTGGGTAGGTGACGGTTTCTATGTAAAGACCTTAATCAACCATCTTGACGATAATCCTCATTTTAATTATAGCCATACCGACCCGTTTTTGTTATTCGATTATGGCAAACCAACGACCTTTGATCCGAACCCCAATTATAAAACACAGCCGCATGGAGTCGGACAGCATCCACACAAAGGCTTTGAAACCGTCACTATCGCCTACGAAGGTGAAATCAGTCATGCCGATTCAGTAGGCGGGCAAGGAATTATTCAAAAAGGCGATGTGCAATGGATGACCGCAGGTCGTGGCATCATGCACGAAGAGTTTCATTCGGAGGCTTTCGGTAAACGCGGTGGCGTCTTTAGTATGGTGCAACTGTGGGTTAACTTGCCAAGTGCGCACAAACTGACCGACCCAAACTATCAAAGCATCAAACGGGCAGATCTGCCTATCGTTGAGTTGATCGACAGCAGCAACCCTGACCACCAAACGACGATTGGTAAGGCAGCTATCATTGCTGGTGCATGGCAAGAAATCACAGGCGCGGCAAATACCTTTACTCCGATTAACTTATGGAATATTGAGCTGCATACTGAGGGTGCGACGACGCTAAAAGTGCCCAACACCCACAATACGCTACTACTGGTACAAGAAGGTGAGCTACTGGTCAATGGTACGTCAGTCAGTGCCGGTAATTTGATTCAATTTGATGCGCCAACTCAGCACCGTACTGATGACCAAGCTCAGCAAACACTGGCTACTGATAACATTGAGCTGCATTATCCTGCTACCGAAAATGACGAGCAAGCACCAGTCAAGCTTTTACTATTAAGCGGCGAACCTATCGGTGAACCAGTCGCAGGTTATGGACCCTTTGTAATGAATACCCAAGAAGAGCTCCGCCAAACGTTTCGGGATTACCAAACGGGCAACTTTGTCAAATAGTTAAAATACAGGCATCAAAAAGCCACCTGACGGTCTGCGTCAGGTGGCTTTTTATTATGTGCTTATGTATCGGCTAACGGTGAGGGTGTTTTTAACACACCCTAAGGTTAGCTAATCATAAGGGCAGCTGATTATCGATTATGCTTGGTTAAGAAATGGATAATCGGTATAGCCTTCATTGCCGCCACCATAAAAGCTCTCTGGGTGCTGCTCATTGAGCGCCGCCCCTTGTCGGATACGCTCAACCAAATCAGGATTGGCGATATAATCACGGCCAAAAGCAACCGCATCGATATAGCCTTCCTTGATATTTTTCTCCGCTTTTTCAGCAGTATAGCCACCAGCAGCGATGATCATATTATCAAAAGCATCACGGACACGCTGACGGAATGCATCACTATAAGGCGTGCCACCTGCCCAATCAGGCTCAGAGATATGCAAATACATCAGACCACGCTTGTTGATCTGTTCAACTAGCCAAATGTTTTCGTCTTCGTTGTAGCCTGCTTCTACATTGTTAAACGTGCCAAGTGGCGAGATACGAATACCCACATGATCAGCATCCCACGCATCAACACAAGCATCGATAACATCAAGGGTCAGACGCGCACGATTCTCACGGCTACCGCCATACTCATCATCACGCTGATTGGTTTGCTCAACCCAAAACTGATGCAATAGATAACCATGCGCACCATGAATCTCTACCCCATCAAAGCCTGCTTCTTTAGCATTTTTGGTCGCTTGGGCAAAATCAGCGATGACTTGCTTAATCTCATCAAGTGTCGCTGGACGTGGCGTAGTCGCTTCAACGCGAATGGCGTGGTTATTGCTATCACGCAATGACGTACGCACACCGACATGCACATCAGACGCTGAGATCGGTGCTTTGCCATCAGGCTGCACGCTTTCATGCGCAACCAATCCTGTGTGCCATAGCTGTACGACAATTTTGCCACCTTTGGCATGGACATTATCAACGATGGTTTTCCACGCAGTGATTTGATCTTGGGTATGGATACCCGGCGCGCCAGCATAGCCTTTTGCCTGAAAAGATACCTGCGTCGCTTCAGTAATAACAAGCCCAGCACTCGCACGCTGTGAATAATACTCTCCAGCAAGTGCCGTCGGTACATCACCAGGTTCGATCGAACGCAGACGTGTCAACGGTGCCATGATGATGCGGTTTTTTAGGGTTTGCGTACCCATTTTTACGGGTTCAAATAAATTATCGTGTGCCATAAAAAGCCTTATTTGTTGTTATAAAACCATAATGATTGGTTTGTTATTAATGAATAAATAGCGCGCTCGTTTTTTAATACGCTATTTATAATCCGTAGTCTTTATAGGGGGCAAACGTGATAATTCCAAGGAAAAATGACCAACAAAAATATCAATATGGCATGATATCGGTATTGATAATACTCATTATTCAACGCCTCTTATTAGCCTATTAAGCGAATGGCTTTAATCATTGAAAAACATAAATAGCAAAATAACATTATTTATCAATGATATGCACTCATAACCTTTCAGTCAAAAGTCTACTTGGAGCGTGTTGAACGAAGACCCAATCGAGATTTTTACAACTTGAGCATCTTTTTAATGGACAACTCTAAAGACAAGTAAGTGCCAAACAATATCACCATCGAGCCGATGATCGCAGGTGTGTCCAATGCTTCACCAAGCAATAAGTAACCCAATATAATCGCAAAAATCGGAATCACTAAGGTAATACTGGTTGCACGCATAGGACCAATACTTTTTATCAATTGATTCATAAAAATCAAGGCAATAGCTGTTGAAAAGACGCCAATACAAATGACAGAAACCCAAGCAGTAAGGCTAATGCTTTTACCATATGGGAATTCATAGACTGCTATCGGCAACATGATAATACTGGCAATGATGAGCGAACCTGCGGTAATAGCGACTGGTGAGACATTATATAAGTAGTTTCTGGTGATATTGGCACCGACGGCATAACCGACACAGGCCAATAACGCATAGCCCATTGGTAGCAACCCTGAACTTGACTCAGCGCCCTGCCCGCTACCGCCAAATAAGTTTTCACTCATCAAAATAATCACACCGATAACACCGATAACTAAACCGAGAATTTGTGTTCTTGACAGTCTGTCTTTAAAAAAGGTACTGGCGATGAAACCGCTCATCATCGGCACAGATGCATTAAGCACCGCCAACACCCCTGCGTTTACCGAGCGCGCTGAAAATGCAAACAGGATAAAGGGAATAGCCGCAGAAAATAATCCAACCAGCGTCAACACTTTCCAATTATCCCGTATACCCTCTCTGTTTTTTGGGCTGATTAAAACAAAAACCAGCATGGTCAGCCCAGCCAAGACCACACGAAGGCTCGCAAAAGCTAACGAGCCAAATTCAGGCACGCCGATACGATAAAAAATAAAAGACAGCGACCACATAAAGGATAAGGTGATAAAAATAATGAGGTCGCGGTTAGACATGGGGTGATCCTATCAAGCGTTAGACGATTGCTCCTTACTTATAAAATGGCTATTTATGAACTTCTCGTTATGAAATGATTGTTATCAACAAATTCATCATAAAAGCGCAGTTATAAAAGGCTCAGTCGTAAAAAGTATCGTGTGATAAAAAAACCTCGATGATAAATTTTTAATTGCTCGATTGATGTTGTATTTTCTGTATTTATCACTGATTTCTTCTACAAATTTACTTTATCCAAAATAAAGTCAATATCCTTATCGCCGCGCCCTGACAAATTGACCAAAATCGTCTCATCCGCTGACATATCCTTGGCGATTTTCATCGCATAAGCGATGGCATGTGCCGACTCTAAGGCAGGAATAATACCCTCAAGGCGCGACAATGCCATAAACGCTTCTAAACATTCAGCATCAGTCGCCGACTCATAAGTGGCCAGTTTTAAATCTCGCAGATGCGAATGCTGTGGTCCAACCCCAGGATAATCAAGACCAGAAGCAATCGAATGTACGGGAGCTGGCTCGCCTTTTTCATCGAGCAGCACGTAACATTTAAAACCATGAATTTCGCCTTTCACGCCCAGTGACATCGTCGCCGCATGATTAGGAGTATCCAGACCTTCGCCTGCGGGTTCTACGCCGATTTTTTGTACCTCTGCATCATCAAAAAAGCCGCTAAACATGCCAATAGCATTGGAGCCGCCGCCAACACAAGCGACCACCTTATTAGGCAGCTTACCCGTCGTCGCTAAGAACTGCGCCCGTGCTTCATGCCCAACCACCGACTGAAAATAGCTGACCATTTCAGGATATGGTGCAGGCCCCAATGCCGAGCCAATCGCAAACATGCTGGTATCAAGCTCATTCAAATAAGTCTCAAAGGCGCTATCGACTGCTTCTTTTAGCGTCCCTGCGCCGCGTGAGACTGGCACGATATTGGCACCCAAAATCTTCATCCGGCTGACGTTTGGATGTTCTTTTTTAATATCGACCACACCCATATGAATCTCACACTCCATACCCATCAAGGCCGCTGCCGTTGCCAATGCGACGCCATGTTGCCCCGCGCCCGTCTCCGCAATTACCTTTTTTTTGCCTAATTTTTTGGCTAATAACACTTCACCCAAACAGTGATTAATCTTATGCGCGCCCGTATGGTTTAAATCTTCACGTTTAAAATAAATCTGCGCGCCGCCGCAATGCTGGGTCAAACGCTGCGCATGATAAATGGGACTTGGACGACCGACATAAGTCTCACGCAAGCGCTTCATCTCTTTGATAAAGTCATCGTCTTTAATAATTTCACGAAAACCTACTTCGATCTCGCTCATGGCTTTGGCAAGCTCAGGATGAGCAATTTTGCCACCAAACTCACCATATAGACCATCGCTATTCGGCAAGATGGATTGATGTAAACCGTAGCCCGTGGCGGTATTTTTCGTTGTCATAGTTAAGCCTTATTGTTTTAAATTAATTACTACTATTGTTGTCTTTGCCGAATTATTTAGTGTTTTTAATGATAAAAATGTTTTGATGTATTTGTGTTCTAGTACATTGAAACAAGATAATAAGCGAAATTCCCTATTTGGTCAAGTTTACGCCTTACTCTAAAAATAATTGACTAAGTAACTGGCTAAGTCATTGGCTAAAAACTGGTAAGAGTAATCGATGAACGAAAGCCCGATTTGCCTATAAGTACTACAGCAATCGTGTGACTGAAATAATAACGCAACCTATGTTTGCTAATATGATGCTCGCTTGGCTTAGCGCACCTTTATAGTCAAAAGCTAATATTATTTCATACAGGCTTTTTTTAGCTTAAATATCAAATTAGGATACACCATGCAACGACGCCAACTGATTAAAGCCATGGGTTTAAGCTTAGGCGCTATCAGCACCTCCGCTGCGGTGAGTGGTTGCCAAACGCTTGCTAAGCAGCCAAAGCTACCGAGTAAAGTCATCCAAGCTGGGCATTTTCCTAATATCATCGTTGGTAGTGGCTATGGCGGTGCGGTATCGGCGCTGCGATTGAGCGAAAAAGGTCACAAGGTTTTAATCCTTGAGATGGGTATGCGCTGGGATAGAAGCCCCAAGCATGATATCTTTTGCAAAATGATTAGCGCTGATAAACGCTCAAGCTGGTTTAGCAATATGCCAAACGCTCCTATCCCCATTCCGATACCTATCAAAAAGTACCCTGGAGTTTTAGATTTAATCGAATATGAGGATATGAAAATCTTTGCAGGGCGTGCTTACGGCGGCGGCTCTATCGTCAATGGCGCGATTGCCATTCAGCCCAGACGCTCGCACTTTGAAGAAACGTTTCCTTGGATTGATGCTGATGAGATGTACAACACTTACTTCCCGCGTGCTATGCGAGCATTAAAAGTCAGCCAAATTCCGGAGTCATTTTTTAATCAATCCGAGCATTACGAATTCACCCGCTCTGCTGAACGCCAAGCCGAAAAAGCGGGACTAAAAACAGAGTTTTTCGGTAATAGCTACGATTTTGACTATATGCAAAAAGAAGCCCGCGGCGAAGTCTATAAATCAGCGCTCGGCGGTGAAGTTATCTATGGCAATAACGCTGGCAAGTATTCACTGGATTTAACCTACCTAAAAGACGCTGAAGCCACGGGCAATGTCACGGTCAGAACCTTGCACAAAGTTAATACTATTCAAGCGCTCGATAACGACCAACTGCGCCTAGAAGTGCATGTCATCAATAAAACTGGCGGCGTGGATAAAGTTGAGCATTATACCTGCGATAAGCTCTTCCTTAATGCGGGCAGTACGGGCACCTCAGAGCTATTATTAAAAAGCCAAGCCGAAGGCAAGCTTAATCATCTAAACGAGCATATTGGTCAACATTGGGGACCAAATGGCAACATTATGACGGGGCGCAATTTTGTCCACGCTGCTGGCACTACCCAATCTACCATTCCCGTTAAAGGCATCAATATGTGGGACGGCGATAGAGGTGGCTCAAAGTACAAAATCTTTGCTGAGCTTGCACCATTACCGTTAGGGCTTGAGACGTGGACGACGCTCTATCTCGCCATCACTGACAACCCAGAACGCGGCAATTATTACTATGATAAAGCGACGCAAACCGTCAAGCTCAACTGGAAACGTGAGCAAAACGATTACTCAGTAAACGCCGCTCAAGAGTTACTAGACAAGCTTGGCGAGTCCAATGGCGGCACTAAGGCTAACCTGTTATTCAATAACGGTTTCGGCGATGATTTCTGCTATCACCCGCTTGGTGGCTGCGTGTTGGGGTTGGCGACGGATGAAGTGGGGCGCGTTAAAGGCCATAAAAATATCTATGTGCAAGATGGCGCGTTAATCCCCGGTAGCGCGGGAGTCAATCCGTACGTATTTATCACTGGACTTGCTGAGAGGAATATGGCGAGGATTTTGAGGGAAGATTTTGGGTAGGGAGTTGGGGTTTTAGGATTTGGTTATATAGAAAGCGCTCTTGAGGGGAGTTTTTTTGGGTTTTGGAATTGTGGAATCTATTTCCTGCCATCTGCTTGTATCTACTCATCTGGGCGAAGCACTAGCACGGTTTGGGTAGTTGTGGTTGCCTTAACATAACAAGGGGAGATGAATTATATAAGTCACATTTGCTCTGACACGAGGTGAATTAAAAAACTTTAAAAAAACAATGTCTTATTAAAAAAATCAAAATATTTATTAGTATTTTATACGCTGACAGCGAATTAAGTTTGCATTTAACGAATATATGTATTACTATTATTTCGTTAATAGGTTTCAAGACTTGAAATCTCATCATTGTTATTTAGGTATCAATTCATACCTGTGGAGAATATTTATTCTCTAATCCTTTCCCGGGTATTGTGAACTCTACGGACACAGAGAGCATAATAACCGAGGGTTCACACTCTTGCGATGAGCGCAAGAGTGTGGCATTGGGACTTGTCGTTGGGACACGTCTTTCCTCTAATTACGATGAGAGGTCAGCATTTTGCTGACTTTATTAGAGGAGTTATTTATGAAAGAACCTATTAAATCCCAACGAGCACTCAAGAATCGTAAGAAAAAATTCATCTGGAAACTCTTCAAAGGATTGTTAGTAGTGTTAAAGTTCTTTGACTTGCTTGACAGCTATTTTGATAAGGATTCTTGAGTGTCATCCTAAACGCATGTGAGGTTCATATGATTAATCAAGCTCTTAAAAAGATTCGTGAATTTCATAACATGAAACAAAACGAATTAGCTAATAGTATAGGTATTTCTAACTCATATTTATCTGAGATTGAGAGTGGTAAAAAGTCACCAAGTTTAGATTTGCTTCAAAAGTACTCAGAATTATTTGATATACCAGTATCATCCTTAATATACTTTTCCGAAGAACTAAATAGTGGCTCTGGTTCATCTATTAACAAGCTTAAAGTAAAATCAAGGAAGTTTTTACTAAAATTACTAGAATGGAGTGATTCTGTTGATGAAAAAAAAGAGAAAACTCAAAGTTAGACACTTCAATAAACAGTACCCAATTCATCAGTCTCCTTTATATAGACTATCTAGTTTAAAAAAGCTTTCAGTACTACTTGCTATGCCTTTAAAGGATATTAGGAAGCTAAATGGTAACAATGATAGTCGTTACAATGTTTTTACGAACAAAGATGATCGAGAGATTCAAGAGCCTTTCAATGAAATATATGTAATACATAATAAGCTTGCTAGTCTTCTGTCTCGTATAGATACGCCTACCTATTTACATTCTTTTAAAAAGCAATATTCCCATATCACAAATTCAAAGACTCATCTAGGCTCAGAACAAGTCATAACTTTTGATATCAAAGCATTTTATCAAAACATTACTCAAGATAAGATTAGGATGTTTTTTAAAAACGACTTAAAGTGCTCTCCCGATATTGCTTTTTTGCTTTCCAAAATATGTAGTTATGACAATCATCTTCCTACAGGAAGTCAAGTAAGCATCTATTTAAATTTTTTAGTTAATAGAACAATGTTTGATGAAATGCATAGTTTGGCAGAAACACTAAAAATCTGTCTTACAGTATATGCTGACGATGTCACTATCTCAGGTGAAAAAGTTGATATGGGTATGCTTAATACTATGTCTAAAATAGTTGAAAGACACGGTCATACCATAAATAAGCAGAAAACTCGTAAATATTCAAACAATCAAGTTCCTGTCATTACAGGTATTGCCTTATGCAATGGTAAAACACAACCAACTAATGAAAAATTTAAAGAGTTACGTCAAAAAAGTAACTTTCTATTGAGAGTTTCTAATGATTTAGATTTAGATTTCTTGAAAAAAGAAAGTATGTCTTTGGATGGTACATTAAATTATTTTTCACAACTTAGCTCTGAAGTACCTAAAAGTACGTTAGAAGCTAGAGACAGGCTCGCAAAGTTACTTGGTATATAGGCTAGGAATCTTATCTAGCTTTTATTTTCCGTAATTCTATAGTCTAAAACGTCAATCTATGAATTATTGCTAACGACTATAGTTTCAATCACGCTAGATGCGTAGAAGGTAGCAGGTCTCACCGCTAGCCCTGATAGCAGCGGTATCCTAACGCAGGCGATGGCGATGCGGACTATGGCTGGTGGTGGTCGCTCGAATGTTGGAACGCCACCAGACAAACCAGTCCGCACGCCATCGACAAGTTAGATACAAGCGCATAGCAGGATCAGCTCCAAAAACTAACCATCCATCAAAAACTTAAAAAACCTTCTTCTTAAAATCTAATCAAAATATTCAAATCCTCTTCCCTACCACACCCCCATTGAATTCCGACCTCGCATCGGCAACAATGACGGTATCTATTTATAATATTCACTCTAGAAAAACCATTCGAGAAAAAGGACAAAAAATGAAACTGCGCATTTTAAAGTCTGCCGTGACCAACCCTTGGTTTAATCTCGCGACCGAGGATTGGATATTTAATACCCTCAATCCCGACTCGCACACACTATTCTTATGGCGCAATAGCGAGACCGTGGTCATTGGGCGCTCGCAAAACCCATGGGTAGAATGCAAAATCGATAAAATGCAAGACGACGATGTGTTTTTGGCGCGGCGTCAGAGTGGCGGTGGCGCGGTGTTTCATGATTTGGGCAATACCAACTTTACCTTTTTATCACCCAAAGCCGATTACGACCAAGCAGCAAACTTTACCATTATTATCAATGCGCTAAAAAAGCTCGGCATAGACGCGAATTTATCTGGTCGTAACGACATGCAAGTCGGTGAGAAGAAAATATCAGGTAGCGCCTTTAAACATGCAGCGGATCGCAGCTTTCATCACGGCACATTACTGGTAAATGCCAATATGCAAAAGCTGGGCGATTATCTCAATCCGCATCCGCTTAAACTCAAAGCCAAAGGCATTAAATCTGTCCGCGCGCGCGTCGCTAACTTAGTAGAATTTAACAAGTCTATTAATCACGAGACTTTATCCGAGGCAATTATTGAGGCGTTTCGTGAGTATTATGGAGATACTGCACCTGTAGAAGAGTTGGATGAAGCCAGTCTCGCCAAGCAACCAACACTGAATAAATACTATCAACAAATGGCAGATTGGGATTGGCGCTTTGGTAAGACGCCTGAATTTTCCCATCATATCGAGACACGCTTTGATTGGGGCATTATTGATTTGCACCTTGATGTGAAGCAAGCAGTGATACGCGAGGTCGTCATTTTCTCTGATGCGCTAAACGTTGAATTGATTGACCTATTAAAAGACACGCTGACTGGCATTAAATACAATAAAGCCGACATCAAAACCAAGCTGGACGAATTAGGCAAAGCGCATGCGGAGTTGGCGGCGCAGATTGATGACGTATCTAAATGGTTGAGTGAGCAGCTGGAAGGTTAGATTTTTGCTTATACTAATACTGATTAAAAAGTCTCAAGTCCTTACTACCGTCAGTCATTCTAACGCTTTTATGCTTTGCGCAGGCTAATCTTGAGATATGAGCTCTGCTTCTAGTTAAACTTAAGTTTGATATTTAACGCTTTAGCCATCTATAATGTGATGCAAATAATAGACTCCAGTTAAGAGTCTACACTTTGGGCATTTAAGCAAGGTAGCACTATGGCAGCCTATATCACAGTCGGCGCAAAGACCTCTCACGGTGGGACGGTCATCTCCGGCTCACCGCACACCACTCATAACGGTATCCCAATCTCGCGTATAGGCGATAAAGTCATTTGTAAAAAATGCAAAAAGGTGACCACTATTCTTAGTGGTGATGCCTCTTTTATCATTGATGGCGCGCCCATTGCTCGTGGCGGTGATGTCACCAGCTGCGGCGCTAAACTAATCGCTAGTCAGCAGTCATTTGCAGAGTCAGGATTTGATGTGGGTAGTATTGAACAGGCAGCGCCTTTGCAGTTTGCGAAGTCGGAGCCTGATGTTTTATTTGGGAATAGCTTTGTAGAGGATGATGAGGAGCCTACTGAAGATGACTATGTCATCACTAATTTAGGTGATGACGTTGATGAAATTGCAGCTGACTCACCTACGTTGCAGGAAAATATCAAAGATTTGCAAGAAGCAGGTTGGGACATAATGTATGGTCCTGATTCTGAAGGAACATATACTAATTATGAAGATAAAGAAATAGTAGTTTCTGAATATTATAAAGATAAGCCAGCCATGGCTATGCATGCGCTCACTCATGAGGTAGGTCATGCTACCTATCAAGGAGAAATCGACATATCAAGTAGAGATGCTTATATTGATAGCAAGCTAAAAGGAGAAGGAGGCGCTGCGATTTACAGTGTCATGATCAGAAAAGAGTTACTAGATAATGGTGCCATAGATATTATGAAACCGCATAGTGATCCAAATGAGCTTAAAACTCTTGTATCAGCATATGAGAAATATGGTGATGATCATAGCGCTTGGAGTGAAGCGGGAAAAGTATATGGAAATCGTGAGACATCTATAGTGCATTAAGTATAAAAATGTTATAAGATAAAACATCTCAACAGATATACTCAATTATCATGACTTACTCAC
>NZ_CAJHAZ010000028.1 GCF_904846525.1 Psychrobacter sp. 1044
GGATGGAAAATGACTTATCCAAATTATTTTATGATGTTTGTCCTAGACATAACACTTTTGTTTTGAACTGACTATACAGAAGTTATCAAACCGGCATAAAACATAAAACCTTGCAAAATACTAATGACCAGATAGACGTGAAAGCGCTCACCCCAAAACTCAGTCAAGCCATAAATGAGAGCACTATTATTAATAATAAAGACAACAGCTATCAGTGCAGCTTTTGCAGCAGTCGTTTTTGGCTTTATTAACCAGTAAATAAGAACGGTGGTCATAACAGCTAGCAACTGAGTAAAAACGATGAAGAACCACATAGTAAGGTCTAATCAGATAGAGATAACGCTATCTTACGTGAAAAATTTGATGCTCTGGATATAGCCTCCTTTTTTCCACGAAAACTTCATATGCTTTACGTCTAGAGTGCTGTTGCCACAAAAATAAATGGTTGCCAATAAACGTACTTTAACGTGTATTTGGTGCTATTTTGCAAACGCCGTTTTCACAAGCCTGCATCAGCGCTTTGCCATAGAGCAGCTTGGTCACCCAATTCGGAATTCTATAGCGATTGCGCGCGACATACGGATAAGCGAAGTCGCCAAGTTGTTTGACCACTGGCAAAAATAACAACGTTGACAATTTCACGCTGCCCGTTCTGTAGAGCAGCCGCACGGCATCCATGTGAGTATACCAATTGCCGTAGCTGTCTTGCACACACATATAAGTCATCGCATCCTTACGGCTGAATCCTGCGACTGCCAACTCATCAACCCCCTCGTCTACAGGAACTAAGTGTATCTTTTCCGGTTGACGTTTTTTCATATTATGCGCCTCGGTGCTACATATCACGCACGCATCATCGTAGTACATGGTAATGGACAAATTCGCTTGCTCTCTATAGCTGTTGATATGGTTTTGGATAATCATCTTACGACTCCTTTCTGAGTGATAACTAAATATCAAGGTGGCTGGCATTGGATTTTTGAGTCACGCTAGATTTTTGGTGCTGATTGGCTGCGGCTAAAAAGGGAATGACTGGCTGCTGCGTCCATTGCGGTGCGGCAACATCTAAGCGCTTCGCCAGTGTTGGTAAATGATTAGTCGGGACAGCTGGAAATAGGTGATGCTCAATATGATAGAGCAAATTAAAGGTTAGCAAATTAATCAATGGATGGCGCTCACTGCGGGCATATACCACATCATCGCAACCATGATGGACACTCCATACGGCAAAGAATCCCACCATGATATTGGCCAATATCATCACCAATACGTGATATATCAAAACTGGATGCATTGTGATAAAAGCGGTGGCAATCACTGCGAAAATGAGCAACAGATCAAAGCCAACGAGCATACGATTGCGGCGGCTACCATGCGTCAAGCCAAACCACTGAATCGCAATCGAGAAAAGTCCGCCTCCCAATATCGCCTGATACCAAGGCAGACGAGCCCAATTACCCTCGACATCGCTGTCACCCAGTGGATCTCTATGATGGTTAAGATGAGTATGCCGAATAGCATGCGTGCTACAGAGCATCGTGATACTGAGAAGAAACAGCATGAGCTCTGTGGCGACTTTACTCACCCCTAAAGTGCGGTGATAGCAATCATGGGCTTGTCTCAGTGCGGCAGTAAAAAAGAAAAAAGTCGCCACAAGTGCAAGTAACCACCACCCTTGCCACGCGCTCCACCATGACAATAATAAAAAAGGCAAAGATAAGAAAATATTATAAACAGTCTCGCCAAGACTAAGCTGTCGCAAATCTTGCCATTCAACACTGTCTAACGAAGGATGACGCATGATGTTCTCCTTACTTGGTGATAAGCAGTAGCTGTCTTGCTGGCGCGACCACTTAATTTAATCGGCTGTTTTAATTTACTTTATTTCTGTCAATAGTGAAATTACTATTTAAATTTTATTCGTATTTAGGTAATGCGACAAGACCTGTAATTACAGCGCTGATACCGCCTGTCAAAACCTGCATAATAAGAGGTAGCTCTAGTAAAGATAGAAAGGCAAAGCCCATAAAACCACCCGTAATTAAAGAGATAAGAAGGCCTTTATAATTACAGTAAGCATTTACTTGCGCAAGAATCCAGCCTGTAAATAACGAAGGTAACAGTCCTAATATAAATCCAAAAATTATATAGAAAATCAGCGCAAACCCTAGCAGCCAAACTACATTAAATACAGTGCTGAAATAGACGTTAGTAATATTGAACATTTCGGGCGCACCAAAATTATAGTCATTAAACAAGACATCAGGTACTGCTACGCTTAACCATAAGAATATCCCACCTAATGCCCCGCCAAATTGTGCATATTGATTTATCACCTTACTCTTTGGATAGCTGGTTGCTGTAGCGCCAACCTCAATATCACTCATAAACACCTCCATTTAGGTTTCACATGAAACAAAGCATCATGTAAATAATAATGATGTTTCACATGAAACAGTCGCTTAATGTTTTACGAACTCTGCTCTTCTAAAGCTTGCTTCAGTGTTGGCTGTTTAAAATCATAACCTGCGTCCTGTAATGCTTGAGGCAATACCTTTTGTCCATCTATTAGTAGCGTCGACATCTCACCAAATATCAGTTTAAGCAGAAAATTGGGTAAAGTAAAAAAGGTGGGACGGTGTAACCATGCTCCGAGCGTTTTGGTAAAAGTATGATTGGTCACTGGATTAGGCGCAGTGAGGTTATATACCAGCACTGGCGTATCATTGATAGTTTCTAACGAGTGATCATCGGTAGTCTGAGTGTCCGCATAATTAGCAAGATGCTTTTCAATGATGAATATCACCGCCCCAACCCAGTCTTCACGACTGATCCAGCTCATGATTTGCTTGCCATCACCCAACTGTCCACCGACACCCATTTTAAATGGGGTTAATAACTTACCGAGCATGCCGCCTTCAGGATGGATAACCACACCCGTACGCACGATAGCCACAGGCACGCCATGTTCAGTGGCTTTGAGCGCTAACTGCTCCCATTCATGACATAATTGATGGGCAAAATCAGTTTTGAAACCACTGCTTTCGGTAAGAGGTTTATCGCCTTGTGCGCCATACCAGCCAATCGCAGAGCCGCTGACCATTAGCTTGGGCTTAATACTGGTGCGCTTCATAAATGCCAATAAGGATTCGGTAGGCTTGATACGGCTGGCGAGCAACTGCTCTTTGCGGGCATCGCTCCAGCGCGAGTCAGCAATGCCTGCGCCTGCTAGATTTAAGATAACATCAAAGCTTTTATCCGAACTCGCTAGCTCATCGTAGGTCATCATGCTGATCGCTTCAGGATGCGTTTGGCTGCTATCGCGTGTTAGCCATGTAATGTGTAAGTCCTTATCCTGCGTACGATAACGTTTGATAAGCTCGTCACTAAAAGCACTGCCTAAAAAGCCTGAGCCACCACTGATTAAAATATTCATGTCCTACTCCCTATATTTTTCGCTTATCGTTTAGTAAAACTTAATCCGTTATAGTTATCGTCTACTTTTTTAGTACTAACATCAAAATGACTTTTACATACTTTTGGTAAAGCAATGCGGCTGGCTATAGCTAAGTTGATAGCGCCAAACAATCCTATACCAATCATAAAGGCCAATAGCACGCCAACCTCTATCCATGAGTTGATGCCTAGATATAGGATGATTGCACCCATATAACCTGCTGACGTTATAAACCCCACTAAAAATGTCGTGCGTAGACTCTTATGATCACCGCGCCATATCTGCTTATAAGCGACGATAACACCCGTTAATAAAGCAGGAATAAAACCAAGCAGACCAACATAGAGTAATGGCTGATAACCAATCTGCACAAAATCCGCATCCCTAAAAACAAACAATAAACCCAGCTCTGCAATCACTCCACCAACCATACTACCAAACCCTGCAAACAAAATAATCACTTGTAGATAAGGATACACACCTAACTCATTATTCGTTTTCATTCTATTTATCCCATTAACATTCGTCGTTAATTGAGTATAAATACGGCGTTGCCAAAGCCAATGAAATTCCTGTGGATAATTGGTGGATAAGTATTTTGATTTTGTTTTGCCTACTGATTAAGCAAAACGCTTACGAATAG
The DNA here is from genome assembly GCF_904846525.1 of Psychrobacter sp. 1044. Classification (GTDB taxonomy): domain Bacteria; phylum Pseudomonadota; class Gammaproteobacteria; order Pseudomonadales; family Moraxellaceae; genus Psychrobacter. Next base: position 4,101 of record NZ_CAJHAZ010000028.1, read on the forward strand.
GACAGTCACTATCATTACTATTTTGAGATTTATTCTTTAATTTGTTCCAACGATAATTAATAAAACCTATGACGTTAACCATACTTGGTAATACATGTGCTTTGGTCAGGTGTGGCGCTGCTGCATCTAAACGCTTGGCAAGCTTGGGTAAATGATTGGATGGCACAGCAGGAAAGAGATGATGCTCTACGTGATAAAGCAAATTAAAGGTCAGCAAGTTGACCAAAAGATTGCGCTCAGTTCGGGCGATTGTCTCATCACAATCATGGTGTACGCCCCACACCGCAATGATGCCAACACTGGCATTGGCCAACATCATGGTCAGTAGGTGATACATCAATACTTGCGCTAATATCGTGAGAGTAGGAATAGTAAAGGCAGTCAATATAAGAGCAACTATGATGACTAAACCAATCAAAGCAAACTCTAGCCACGCCAATTTTTGATTGCGACGGCTACTTAGACGCAGTCCTTGACGATAAATATCGAGTCGATAAGTTATCCCGCCGAGCAGCGCTTGCCACCATGAGCCTTTTGCTAGACTGCCCTCAATGTCACTATCGCCCAATGGATTGCGGTGATGTTCCATGTGGGTGGCTCGAATGCTGTGCAAACTGGTCATTAGTAGCACGCTAAGCAACAGTAATATAGCGGTGGTCGTGCGTTTACCTGTCCCTAAGCTATGATGATAGCCATCGTGTGCTTGGCGAAATGCGGCAGCAAAGAATAAATAAGAAGCCCCGCATGCTAAGACATACCAAGAGTGGCTGGCGAACCACCAGGACAACAATAAAAACGGATAAGGCAAAATAACGTTGTAAGCGATTTGACCGCGCGTTAACTGGCGCAAGTCTTGCCACTCGACTGCAGCAACAGCCTTTTTAATGGCTTGCTCTTTATTAGTGTGTGTTTGATTGACTGTCATTTTACACATCCATTTGTTATTACTATTTTTTGTTGCTGCTATTTTATAGAAACTTATCTCACTTAAACTTAGCTGGCTTTTATAGTTATTACATATATTTCTGTCAAAACAGAAATTACATTGCAAATTTTTTATTTTAAATTACACTGCTAACTATTAACGTAAGACCTTTTTAATACTAGCGCCCAGTTTTAGGACTTTTTTGAGGATGCTTGTGGGCAGTTTAAGCATCTCAGATGACCATGTGGTTAGGGTACTAACGAATTCTTGGGTATCACGAATACGTGACTTTACCTCATTATTTTCATGTTCAAATTCAGGACTGTTCATCAATTCTTGTAAAAACTGTACAGTTGGCTCAAGCTCACGCTTTTGTCGTTCAACCACGATGATGCGTGCCAGCTCCCAAACGTCAGTACTGGTCGTGAAGTGATCGCGACGATCACCCAATATCGAGACCTTTTGTACTAAGCCCCAATGCTGCAACTCTTTAATACTGTTTGAGACGTTAGAGCGAGCAACACCAAGTGTTTCGGTAATTTCTTCAGCATTTAGTGGCTTACCAATTATGAATAACAACGCATGAATCTGTGACATGGTGCGATTGACGCCCCACTGCGAGCCCATTTCACCCCAATGTAAGATAAATTTTTCGGTCACAGGATTTAGTTTCATGATTGATATGTACTCTAATTTATAAGTTTTGATTATTTTATTTACTTATCTTGCGCTATTCTTTTATTTCTGTCAATAGTGAAATCAATAGATAACACTCATCGCTTGATTGACTGTCATGCGCTAACGAATCACTAAACCCGTGGTTGCGTCACGAATTTGGCTCGGTAAAGTATAGCCTAATGTTTCAGCCTGCAAGTAGCTGATTTGCTCGCCAAAATACCCATACGCATCAGTGAAAGTCATAGCAGGCGGTTGTCCTGATGGATTACAGCTTGTGGAAACCAATAGCCCAAATGGGTTTTGAAGGTCGACCAGTTGTTGGCACAATTGACGAATCATAGGATGCGCAATAACTCTAACCGCCACTGTTTGATGCTGCCCTGTGATCCAAGGAGGGATAGTCGTTTCAAGTGTCTGAGGGATAGGCAGTAGCCATGTATGGGCTTGCTTACCTTGTAGCTCTATACTGTCAGTATCTGCCTGCCAACTCTTGATGATTTGTTGGCGCATACCTTCTTCTAAAGGCTCTAGTAACGGCATTAAACACTCAGCGCTGTCAGTAATGACGATCATACCTTTGGCTTGTGGACGCTGTTTAATGGATAAAATACGTTGAACGGCTGCTTCGTCATAAGCGTCACAACCGATACCCCAAACGCTTTCGGTGGGATAAGCAAGTAGCTGTCCTTCTTTAAGCCATTTGGCAGCTTGAGTGACAGAGTCAGTAGTAAAAGATGTGGATTTTTCCATGGCTTGAAGGCTTCAAAAAGGTAGAAATTTAAGCACTCATCATAACATAAGACTAAGAAAAATTAGGGCAGCGAAGTTTAAAGCGACCTTATTAGCAGCTACCTAGGGTGTGTCATCAATTAGCACATTAGTACGTTTAGTGGTCTTAAAGTGGCTAAATTTTGCTAAACATCGTCAGCAATTTTGTCAATATGTTCATATTAACGGCAATTACTTCCTTGTTTATCTACAATTTTTCTCATTTTAAGCCTCACAATCTAATTGATGACACGCCCTAGATTGTACTGTCGTCAATCACTTGGCAGTAGATAAGTGAAAAGCCTAAAGCGATAGAAAGTACGATTTTAGACGCGCAAATACCGTCCACCTTGCACACTAATGACGCCTAATAATTCAAGCTCCATTAACTGTCCAATCAGCTGCGGTGTGGCAAGTTTGGTAGCGATAATCAGCGCGTCTAAATCCTGCCCGTGCCAATCAAGCTGCTCATACACAAGCGTCAAATGCTCTGGTACGACGATAGCACTGGGAGCAGATTTGATATTAGAGGGTATTGGATGGTTAGCCATTACAGCGATGCTTTTATCTTTATTTGTATGTTTAGTAGCTTTGCTATGATTCGTTTGAGAGCCATTATATTCGGTAATATCTATACCACTATCCACAGTATCTTTTGATTTATGAGAATAACTTTCATAACCCAACTGAGCATTGACGTCTTCTAGCACTTGCTGTGGATGATAAATTAAGGTCGCGCCTTCACGTATCAAATGATGACAGCCTTCTGCATTGCTATTATCAATATGACTTGGAATGGCAAAAACTTGCTTACCCTGTTCCGAGGTTAAACGCGCGGTAATCAACGAACCACTCTGAATGGTCGCCTCTGTCACAATCGTTGCTAAGCTCAATCCAGCGACCAAACGATTGCGCCGTGGAAACGTATGCTTATGTGGCATTGTATGCGGCAACAACTCACTAATAATACAGCCGCCTTGCTCAATTATTTGGGCAAACAATTTATCGTGATGATTGGGATAATTGACCTCAATACCCGTACCCATTACCCCAATCGTTCGACCTTGATATTCAGTATCCGCCTGTGCTAACGCGCCTAGATGTGCTCGTTTATCGACACCCATGGCAAGACCGCTGGTGATGATATAACCAGCTTGCGCCAAATATTGTGCGATATCAAAGGTGATTTTTTGGGCATGGGCAGTGGGTTTTCGGCTACCGACGATCGCGATTTGCGCTTGACGCAAACGTGCTTTATTACCTCGGTAAAATAATAAAGGCGGTGGGTCATAGATTTGCGAGAGCTGCGCGGGATAATCAGGCTGGTCAGCAAATAGCAGACCGTAGCGTCCTTCGATGAGCGCTTGCTGAATTTTATCGATACTGGCTTGCGTTTGCTCTGGCTGTTCATGACGGGCAAGATGGCTATGATGAATACCCAATTGCCGCCAAGCATCTACTTTGGCGTACCAAGCAAGCTCTGCTGTGCTAAAAGAAGTAATGAGCTTATGATAAGCAGATAATGATGCATTCACCTCAGTCCACAGCGCCAGTACTGCGCGCTGCTCATCTGATAAAGAAGAAGTAACTGCCATCATAATCATCTAGCTCGTATAGGCTAAGTTAGTATATCCCGTCCAAAAATAAGCATGTTCTCACTTATAGTGTACTCATTTATAGATATGGCGGTGGTAACAGCTGGTCGCCGACATTTAATGGTAACTCTGAATCAAGCACATAAGCATAGCTAATATTATCGAAAGTATTGAATACCATGACCATACCGCTTGGCTCATTTGGTAAGCGTACTGGCGTGTCATTGTCTTTAGTATCGCGGATCAAAGCCCCTTTTTGATAGACAGTCAATACATCACCAGGCTTAGCACCATGGGTACTACCTAAATTGATAGCAACGACACTACCCTTCGCCGCCGAGCTGATTGAGTCCATGACGCGGACAATCATGCCACCACGACTGACCGTTGCAGGGGCTGGATAAAACACAGGTGGAATAGAGTTATTCAACTCAACGAATACGCGATCACCTTCACGTACTTCTTTATCGTAACTGTCGGTGAGCTGCAAACTGCTGACGCCGTTGGTTTCTGTCGAAGTAACCAAACCCGTCGCAACTTGCGTGACTTCTAGACCCATAACTTCTTGGGTTTTTGGCTCAACATATAGCTCTCCTTCACGGTAGATACCATAACGCTGACCGACGATCAGTGGCACACCTTTGGCATACACTTTATCGCCACTAGCGGTAATTAAGTTGCCTTTTTTAGAGGCCAATATATAAGGCGTGGTGTTAAAATCTTGTGGATTAACGATGACTGTCTTATCTAACCAGTGTTGAATAGCAGACCACGGAAGTGGTGGAATACTGTTGGCTGTTGAAGTGACTGAGACTGTGCTAGATACCACGTTACCCGTTAACTGCTTTTCAACTCCAGCACAACCTTCGCCAGTATCAACACCAATCAAGGTTTTACCTTGAATCACGCATAAGATAAGGATGTCGTTAGGATAAATAAGATTGGGGTTTTTGATTTGCTTATTGGTTGCCCAGATTTCTTTCCAGCGCCACGGACTGTCTAAATAACGTCCTGATATGTCCCACAAAGTATCGCCTTTTTTGACGATATAGCGATTGGGCGCATCCGCTTTGATGGCTGGTGGTGGATTGTTAGCGTGGGCAGCACTCATTAGCATTGCACTACTAAATGTCGTGATTAACAGTGCTTTTGCTATCGTTTTTAAGCTCATCTTCATTGTTATATCCACAATATGTACCGCTGTTGTCGCCACAATTAGTACCATTTAGATCTATTACTTAACCTTAATCTTTGACTGTCATTAAAATAGTGACAAGCAATGAGGGTCGTAAAAGAATTTAACTGTACGATTATCATAACGCTTATAGGGCAGCTGTTCAGTGTAATTGGCTGGTATGATTACTAAAAAAGCGTCTAGCAAAATGATGAGTCGCCGACGCTGTTTCTAATATTACAATTATATCTACCATAACACAATCATAAACACTTTATTACAATAGCGTAACTTTTATATGAATATTATTTCTATAGTTCGTCATTAAAATTTATAGAGTTCCTCATGAAAATAAGCATTAAAATCAACTCTGATTTATGCTGGATTTGGTATCACATGCTGACGAATTTGCTCAGCGACTAGCTCAGCGTTGTTATCAAGCACCACCACATGCTGCGGTAACGCTTCTAAGCCTTCGGTATGGGCGGCGCGTGCGATTTCTATCGATCCAATAGCTTCGATGATCGTATCGGCAAATTTCACTGGCAGTGCGGTTTCGGCACAAACAATCACCTCACCTTCGCGCTGTAGCTCTTTGGCAACCTTGATGCCATCAGCAGTGTGCGGATCAACCAACTCTCCATGCTGCTCATAAAGTGTTTTGATAGTATCGAGACGGTCGGCATGAGTAGATTTGCCCGCAGCAAAACCGTAGCGAGTGTTAACCGCCTCCATTAGGTCAGACAAATCAAAACCTTGACCAGATTTCACCCCTTCAAACAATTCATGAACGCGGGCGCTGTCTTTATCTAATAAGAGATAAACAAAACGCTCAAAGTTAGAGGCTTTAGAGATATCCATTGAAGGACTTGAAGTAATATAGGTTTTGGCAGTCGGACGCGGCTGATAAGCACCTTGATTAAAGAAGTCGTTTAAAACGTCGTTTTCATTGGTCGCGACGATTAGACGATCAACTGGCAGCCCCATTTCACGTGCAATGTGACCGGCACAAATATTACCAAAGTTGCCTGATGGCACGCTAAAACTAACCTTTTCGTCGTTACTTGAAGTCACAGCAAAGTAAGCTTTAAAGTAATAAACAATTTGCGCTAGGATACGACCCCAGTTAATAGAATTAACCGTACCTAAATTATAGGCCGCTTTGAACTTAGCATCCTGTTGTAGCGCTTTGACAATATCTTGGCAATCATCAAACATGCCGTCGATGGCGATATTATGAATGTTATCATCGGTCAAGCTATACATCTGCGCGCGCTGAAACTCACTCATTTTGCCATGCGGTGACAGCATAAAGACTTCGATGTTTTCTTTACCACGCAGGGCGTATTCTGCTGCACTGCCAGTATCGCCACTGGTCGCGCCAATGATGGTAATACGCGCGTCTTTTCTTTTAAGCACGTATTCAAAAGCATTACCCAAAAACTGCATGGCAACGTCTTTAAACGCCAACGTCGGACCGTTTGATAGTCCTAAAATATATAAATTATTGTCAAGTTTGCGGACAGGAACAATCTCATCAGAGCCAAATACCTCAGCAGTGTAAGTGCGCTCAATGATATCTTGCAAATCAGCAGCAGGAATATCGGTCGCAAAGCGCTGCATAATCGCCATCGCCAGCTGTGGGTAGCTCAGCGCACGCCACTCAGTAAGCGTGGCACTATCAATATTCGGATAATGCTCAGGCAACATCAAACCACCGTCTGGTGCAAGACCCATTAATAACACATCACTAAAATCCATCGGCGCTGTCTGACCACGGGTACTGATATATTTCATTAGATTGTCCTGTCTACAATGAGATGATTAATTAAAACAGTTTATTCAGCAGTTTTTTGCAGCAAGGCATAATAAAAACCATCGCCGCTCTCGCTATCTATTGGTAAGCACTGGCGACCAATCGCTTGTTCGATACCCCAATTGCAGTCGTCGCTAAATTCAATGGCTTCTACATTATTATAGTAAGTCATGAAATCCTGCATCTGCTCGACGTTCTCTTGCTTTAGGATAGAGCAAGTGACGTATAAGAGGTAACCACCAACTTTAAGTTGTGGCCATAGATTATGCAAGATATCGGCTTGTAGCAATGCCGTTTGCTCAACGTCTTCTTCAGTACGCAAGATACTGATATCAGGATGACGACGGATTACGCCTGTCGCTGTACAAGGTGAGTCTAGTAATATAGCGTCAAATACGAGCTTACTCTTTTTCTTACCCGCCCCTTGCCATGTCGTCGCATCAGCACAAACAATATTGAGCTCGATATTTTTCTCAGCTTGCTGTAAATCATGCTGACTTAAATTCAAGCGCTGTAAATTAGTATGAATACGCTCGATACGTGGCGCTTCATTATCTATCGCAGTCATCTTAACTTTCGAAATCACAGCCGACGTTTCAGCAATGTCTTGTTTCACGTGAAACAACGAAGACTCATTTGAGCTAATGAGTTCTAACCAATGCGCAAGTTTACCACCCGGCGCTGCACAAGCATCTAGAATACGGACTTCATTGTTGCTCGTATCCATATCGTCGTCTGCATCATCGTTTTTAACACTCAGCTTATTGAGTAACGCGTTATGAATAAGTGGTGCGGCGAGTTGAGCATGCATATCTTGTACGCTAGCCGCCCCTTGAGCGAATTGCGGCAAGGCATTGACTGCCGTGCTTTGATGTAGTCTTAATCCTTTGGTTAATATGCTATTAGCTGTGGCTGTATCCGACGAGTTGGGTAAATTAAAACCACTCGTTATCTCAACCAAATCTGCTTCAACTTCTGCTCCATCCAATGCTTGCTGATAATCCTCCACCGAAGTAACCGCTGTATTCACGCGTAAAAACATCGGTGCAGGTTGACGTAAACCTTGCATCAGATCGTCATACTGCTCACTCCAATCTTGCTTAAGCTGATAGGCAAGCCAATTGGGTAAGCTGTGTTTTTTATCACACTTCTTACGGAACTTATTTGGGTTCTTAGCGACTTTACGCAAAATAGCATTGATTAAACCCGTCGCATGAGCAAATTCGATTTCTTTTGCTGCTTCGACGGTTTCGTGAATCGCCGCATGGTCAGCCACTTGTAAATAAAGCAACTGTGTCAAACCCACTTGGATCGTCGTACGTACTTCTTTTTCATCAATCGAGTTATCAGCCAGACTATCGAGTAGACGCTCAAGGGCGTACCATTGGCGCAATGTGGTTAGCAATAACGCATGAGCAAAACCTTTATCCCCGTCGTGTAAACTGTTTAGTAAAGGATCAAGGACGCTTGCAAGCGACTGACCATTTTGAATCGCCAGTAAAGTGCGAATGACGCGAACGCGGACGCTACCATTCATGATAAGATTGCTTGACGGTTTGAGCTTATTGTTTCTTGGCGCAGTGCTTCTCATTAAATTGAATTTCCTTGACGCCTAATAGTTAGCGTCTGATAAAAGTTGGATTATTTGGTATTAAATGACGAATATAAAAATAAATAAGGTTAAGCGGTATTAAATTGCTTTAGCAGCAATTATTTTGAGTCTGCTGTGAACTGGTCACCATCATTTAACTGGTTACCATGGCAGATTTGCTCGGCTGTCATTGGTTTACCACCAGCAAACTGTAATTCGGTAATGGCTAAAGTGCTGGATTGCGGTTTTTCGAGACCATTATCAATATTACTGTCATGGCCACAAGCTACCAATATCGCTTTGCGTCCAACGCTGATGACCGTACCAGCAGGCTGATTGGTTTGCTGCGATGCATTCACAGGCAGACTTGCTAAAATCTTGACACGCTGCCCTGCCAAAAAAGTATATGAACCTGGCCATGGCGTTAGTCCACGAATTTGTCGCTCAATTTCAGTAGCGGATTGTGTCCAGTCGATTTCACCTTCAGTTTTGACCAGTTTCTCGGCGTAATTGGCTTGACTGTCATCTTGAGCGATAGCCTGAGCTTGATAATGTGACAAGTCCTTTAGCACAGTAATAATGGCGGTCGCACCAAGCTCAGCCATTTTATCATGGAGGCTGGCAGCCGTATCATCAGCCTCAATAGGAGCGCTGACTTTGTAAATCATATCACCTGTATCTAAGCCCTTATCCATCTGCATAATGGTAATGCCAGTCTCGCTATCACCCGCCAATAATGCACGGTGAATAGGTGCTGCACCGCGCCAGCGTGGTAATAAGGACGCATGAATATTTAGGCAGCCTAGCGTCGGTGTGGTCAATACCCCAATCGGCAATATCAAGCCATAAGCCGCGACAATCATCACATCTGGCTGATAACTACGCAGAGTCTCACGTGCGATCAACCCTTCACTACTAGATTTTTTAAAGGTGAGAGGCTGCTCGACGGCAATATCATGCGCCAATGCGACTTGCTTTACTGCAGAGGCCGATAATTTTTGACCCCGTCCTGCCTTGCGATCAGGTTGCGTATACACAGCGACGATGTCTATATTCAACGCTTCTTGCTGGCTGATAAGCGCCTCAAGACTAACGGCGGCAAACTCAGGAGTGCCAGCAAACGCAACTCTTAAGCGCTTACTCGATGAGCAATCTTTCATCGTAGATGGCATGGATAAATCGGAGGCAGAAGCAATTGTAGTCATAAACAGGCATTATATAGGGTTGATTGACTCATTATAGGTGAGTTTGCGATGTTGTGCCATGATTGTAATAACGGTAATCGAGCGTTACCAATGATACGGTTTGTCTTTATAATAGAAAGCAAGCAGGGCGCTCTTATTGATGAGTTTATTTACAAAACAATGCGTGATTGAGCGATATTCCACTGCCATTCACCATTTTTTTCTAGATAATAGCTGTACAACTGTAAAAGATAAAACGGCTTGAATAAACCAGCTACTGTGCCAAACTGATGACTTACTCACTATGTTTCTTGTGTCGATATAGGACCACGCTTTCATGCAACAGTTTCAGTCCTTACAGCGCTTACTCATATTTTATGCACTGACCTTGCTGGTCATGTTGTCTATCTATTATTTTGCGCTGTTTCACGAGATAAAAAAACACAGTGAACAACACAGTATCGATACTTTCCATACATTGCAGTATGAAGTTACTGAACGTGATGATCTTCTAAACCCTGACATTAAAAGGATTTTAGAAAAACCTGTATTTGAAGACATAAGCTATCAGCTGGTTTTTATGATGCCCTCTGGGCAGACTTATATCCATCGCCATACTCAGTCCAATGAGCGTGCTTTTGCTAACGTTACGTTTCCTATCATTAGCTCATCCCCTTCTAATAATGGCAGTCATAGTGCTTACACGCTCAATAATCGCAACTTAACCGGCACCATTAAACTCAAAAGTGGTCATCAGCTTTATATTATATTGCGCCATAAACCGCTTATCATTGACTGGATATCATATCGCTACTGGTTGCCATTGATGGCAGCGATCATGCTTTTTATTATCGCTTTGCTGTATATGCTCAATCGTCGCACCAATTGGGAACAACTTCTGATTTATACGGACAATCTAAGTAGCCACGCAAAAGAAGCCTATAGTCCGCCGCCTTTTTTGCAAAAAAAATCTACGCCTGAGTTTCTGCGTTTAGGCCATGCGCTGAGCCGTGTCAGCTACCAGTTGCATAATGATTATCGCCGCATTAAAACCCTAACACACCGTCTTGAACGTTTGGTTGATCAATCCCCTTTACCGATGCTAATGATCATGCGTCATGGTCAAATCAGCTTTTTCAATAAACGCTTTGAACAAATATTCATTTCTTTACCGCAAAGCGATAGCAACTATGAACTGACGGATTTTATCGCGGGTAAAGATGAATCCACGCAACGATTGCTGCAAACGTTATCCAACCTACGCGTTACTCGTACCTTAACAGTCTATGGGTTAGAAAATGGACAGGCTTATCAATTGCACATTACGCCATGGTTTGGTGAACATGGTCAGGTTCACGGCTTTACCGTACTGCTGAATAATGTTAATGAATTTGCCAGTCAAATAGGGCAATTACAGCAAAAAAATCAACGGCTACAACGCCAAATTGATGAATTTAATACGATTAAATCGACGATGGGTCATGATTTGCGCCTGCCATTAGAAGCAATGATTGACACGCTAGAACCGATTGATCCTGAGACGTTGACTGCTGCGCAGAATGACATTTTAATATCCTTAATTAAAAGCAGTCAGAGTATGCTAACGACACTTAATGATGTGCTAGACATTGAGGAGATAGCGGTAAGAAAAACCCGCCTAAGCATTGAGCCTGTCGATATTTATAGACTGGGGCAACAGGTCAGTCAGTCATTTATAGAAAGGATAAGGCAGCAGGGACTTGAGCTGCTGTATTTTTTTACACCTGACGGTCCGCGTTGTATTGATACAGACCATCAGCGCCTACAGCAAATCTTGTACGACTTATTAGATAACGCAGTGAAATTTACCACTTCTGGCTATGTATCACTGACCATCGAAACAGTCAGTAATGCAGAGCTATTAGCAACAAAAAACCGAAGCTTAGTAAATCTTAATAAAGACCCTACGCTGGTTAAAAATAGTCAAATCAATAAAGACAATTCCAATCATGCCTCACACGACTGGATTCGTTTTAGCATAAAAGACAGCGGTATGGGCATCGATATAGCGAAGCAACATCAACTGTTGGTTCAGCTTAATAAAAGCAGCAATCAAAACACCCATCGAAACGTTAATTACATTCAAAAGAATACGACTGGGCAAGGCCTAGGGTTAAATAACGTCAATAGTTTTGCACGATTATTGGGTGGTTTTATTGAAATAAAAAGCACGATGACAGCAGGCAGCAGTCTGAATCTTTATCTGCCTTGCAGACGTCCAAATTATCAGCCTATTTATCATCATAGTCAGCATTTGACTCATATCCATCTAATAGCAGTGATTAAACAACCACTACGTGCCAAACATCTGCGCGATTTTTGCGCATATTTATCGATGCCAGCTACTATCTATACCTCTATAGATAAATCAGATCTACAACAATTAAACGGAAAACTGGCGCAAGACGAGCGAAGACTCGCCCCTATCTTGCTATTAGATTACGAATATTATGAAACCCTGTCTATTGCTTCCGCTAATCAGGCGATAGGGAATGATGATAGACAACAAGCATTAAATACCCTACTCGATAATCCGTCGCTACCAAAGATACTACTTAGTATGAAACCTGAGCGCCGTATTCCCTCTATACTATTAGATAAATATGAAGGATTCTTGAGCAAACCATTAGATGCGACTTTATTGCTCTCTGAATTACTGCGCTTAACCTTACCAGCGAGACAGAAGCTGGTTCAAACCATAGAGATAAAAGAAGAGTGTAAGCAGCTAGCAAACGAAGCAGATAAAGCGGCCAATGAGAATGTATTGCCACTTATCTTGGTAGTAGAAGACAGTCCAACCAATCAGAAAATAACGTGCAAGATATTGAGTAAACTTGGTTATCGTAGTGTGGTCGCAGAAGATGGTCAGCAAGCGTTAGATATGCTACAACAACAGCGTCAAGATATCTCACTCATTTTGATGGACTGTCGCATGCCTGTCATGGATGGGCTACAGGCTACCCAAGCGATTCGTGCGCAAGGCGATAAAATTGCGATTGTGGCGCTGACTGCAAACAACACCAAAGAAGATCGCGACGCTTGTATAGAAGTAGGAATGGATGAATTTTTAGCCAAACCGATCAATAAAAAAGAGCTAGAGTCGGTTTTACAGAGCTTCATAAAATCATGACAATCTGTAAAACTGACTTTTTAGGTTTAAACCATTACTTTATAAGCCAATTACTTCATAAATCAGCTATTTCATAAAACCATTATCTGCTAAAAATGCTTCTGTAATTTGGCTTTGCGGACTTGGCGTATTCATACCACTGGTTTGCGACTTATTTAACAAACGTTCTAAATAGCGCGCGACGATATCCACTTCGATATTGACTTTATTTCCAACCAGCCAATGCTTAGCGATATTGGTCACTTGTGCGGTATGTGGAATGATATTTAAAGAGACAATATTGTCTCGTACAATGTTGGTCGTCAGACTAATACCATCAACCGTGATGGAGCCTTTAGTCGCTGTATAGTGCGCCAGCTCTTGTGGTATCTCGATTTCGATATAGATAGAGCGCGCATCTTGTTGCAGCTTGCTGACCACGCCGACGCCATCGACGTGACCCGCGACGATATGACCACCAAAACGCGTGGTTGGTAGCATCGCTTTCTCTAAATTCACCGTGTGACCAGCCTTCAAGGTTTCTAATGCGGTACGAGCAATAGTTTCACGTGAGACATCGACCGAGTAATGATTACTACCTAGGTCTACAACGGTTAAGCAGATACCATTGGAGGCAATAGAATCTCCTAGCTTCACATCACTAAAGTCCAAATCATCAGACTCTATCGTCAAACGTATATCACCGCCCGTAGGCTGCATGGACTTAACCTTTCCAACACTCTCTATAATTCCAGTAAACATATCGACCTCATTTCATTATGATGTTGTCTTTATAGACAACATATCTCGATCTATTAAGATTGTGGCAGCATTTGTCTAAGCCAGTTTTTTATGGCAACTTGGGCTTAATTGAGCCTATGATGGGATAGATTGTGGATAAGTACTGATAAATCAACTCATAACGTATTAAAAAACGAATTTCCGTTAAGTTATCCACAGAAAGCAAGATGTTGGCTAATATCAACAAAGATTAGAAATAAAACCTAAGTTACTGATTATACAAGATTAATATAAAATTTTTTATAAAAGGCCTAGTTTTCTGTTTCATGTGAAACAAAGTTATACACAGTTTCATGTGGAACCTTGTAAGGCACTGGCTGCTTATCCACATTGAGCAAAAATTTAGCACAGACTGTGGATAAGCTGTTTATAAATAACAAGTTATAGCGGTAATAAAGTCAATTTAAGGTCAGGAGTTAATGTTTCATGGCTATAAATATTAAAACGCAACTGCTGAGCTAAAGACAATGGGTTAAAATCGACCATCGGTCTGGCTTGCGCGCCTAACAAACAAGGCGCCTGATAGACAATCAACTCATCTACCAATTGTTGGCTTAAGAAACTACCAGCAACACTAGCTCCTGCCTCTACCAACACGTCATAACACTGATCATCACTGACTAATTTTTTTAGTAATTCAGTCAAGTTATCGTCGCGCCAATAAATCGTATCCGGTCGACGGCATAATTGATAGTCAGACTGTAAGCTGTGTTCTAAGCGCTGACGCCTATCGAGTACGACAACCTTAGGAGCAGGAACTTGTTCAGGTGGCACAGCTAATTGGTTGGAACGTACATTAAGCTGTGGATTATCCGTGATAACCGTCTCACTACCGGTAATAATCGCGCCACTTTGAGCACGTAGCTTCTGCACATCTTCGCGGGCAGCCGCTGAGGTAATCCATTTTGACTCGCCAGATGCCATCGCGGTACGACCGTCAAGGCTAGTGGCAATTTTAAGTCGTACATAAGGCATCTGTGTGCGCATTGCCTTTAAAAACCCACGATTTAAAGCTTCTGCTTGCTCAGTTAATATACCGACTGTCACTTGAATCCCAGCCTGCTCTAACAGTTTCACACCGCGTCCTGCCACTTGCGGATTGGGATCAAGCCCTGCGATCACGACACGTTGCACACCAGCATCAATAAGGCCCAAAGCACAAGGTGGCGTACGCCCTGTATGACTACAAGGCTCTAAAGTCACATAGGCAGTTGCACCTAAAGCCCTCGCACCCGCTTCTTTTAGCGCAAATACTTCTGCATGAGGCTGACCAGCTTTTGGATGAAACCCTTGACCGACGATTGCTTCTGCTTGCACGATGACACAGCCTACCGCTGGATTAGGTCTGGTGGTATATAAACCCTGTTTGGCTTGTTCGATCGCAAGCATCATAAAGTAACGGTCTTGCGCATTCTGAGTATGATTTGAGACTGGCATAAAAGTAGACTTCATTAATGATTACAGTAAATTCTATCTAAGAAAACAAGCGTGTTAAGCTCAAAAACAATTGCTGAAGATTCGATTATATTCATCAATTTACTTATCATTTGGACGAATATTGGCAATTTCTTGATGGAAAGCATCAATATCTTGAAAGTCGCGGTAAACACTAGCGAAGCGCACATAAGCAACATCATCTAACGTCTTAAGCTCACTCATGATAATCTCACCCAACACTTTGCTACTGATTTCACGCTCACCCATCTGTCTAACACGCTTCTCAATACGACTGATCATCGCTTCTTGTTCATCAATGGTGATAGGGCGCTTTTGTAGAGGTAATAAGATAGAACGACGCAGTTTTTCGTTATCATAAGGCTCAATTTTACCGCTTGACTTGATGATTCTTGGCATCACTACTTCTACCATCTCAAAAGTAGTGAAACGCTCTTGGCAGCTATTGCATGAGCGGCGACGACGGACTTGCGCACCTTCTGCCGCCAGACGCGAATCAATAACTTTAGTCTCTGACGCGTTACAATACGGGCAATGCATAGCGTTTCCTTATTTCAATATTAAGCGCAAGAATCACAGTCACTATTTATAAGAGCGAATGATAAGACCGAAATTTCTGAGAATTAACGAGCTGTATCAGGCAATTCAAAAAAATCGTCTTATTATTTTCCAATACAGAAACTACCAAAGATTTTGCCCAACAAGTCATCCGCACTAAACGCTCCCGTAATCTCACCCAAACTGTTCTGAGCTTGGCGTAAGCTTTCAGCGACTAACTCTCCTGCTTGAAAGACCGTTAACTGCTCATGCGCCTCTGCTAAAGAGTCGGCTGTGCGTCTAAGTGCATCTATATGACGTGTGCGAGCAATTAGGCTGTTTTCTGGTGGATGAAAACCGACCTTAGCACACAAGGCTTCTACCAGATTATCGATACCAGCACCTGTTTCACATGAAACATTAACTTGTTCATAACCACGTTCTTTTATTGCGATTTGCGAGACAGAGGGTATTTGACTGCTACTATCATCTAGTAAGTCACTTAACAAATCACTCTTATTAGCAATAATCAATAAGCGTTTAGCCTCTGGCAACTCACCAAATAATTGTTCTGCAAGCTGTAACGGTGTATCTTCTTCTTCAAGATCACGAGTCACATCGTAGACCATCAGTAGCATATCAGCCTGTGTAATGGCGGTACGTGCTCGTTCAATCCCAATACGCTCTACCATGTCTTCTGTATCGCGCAGACCTGCTGTATCGGTCAAATGCAGCGTCAAACCATTGAGCACGACGGTCTCCTGTAGCGTATCACGAGTCGTACCTGCAACGTCAGTAACGATAGCACGTTCTTGCCCTGCCAGACGATTCAGCAAGCTTGATTTACCCGCATTTGGTCTACCTGCTAGGACCACATGGATACCATCACGTAAGAGCTGACCCTGCTTGGCAGTCGCCAATACTTGCTGTATCTTGTCTTGCGTTTGCTCAAGTTTACTTTGTATAACACCGTCTGATAAAAAATCCACGTCTTCTTCGTCAGGGAAATCAATCGCCGCTTCAACATGCAAACGCAGATGAATAAGCTGCTCTAATAGCTGATTAATCTTCTTTGAAAACTCACCACTTAGGGAGCGAATGGCACTACTCGCAGCGGCAGCACTGGTCGCATCAATGGCATCAGCGATAGCCTCTGCTTGTACCAAATCCAATTTATCATTATCAAAAGCACGATAAGAGAATTCCCCAGCACCCGCTTGTTTTGCGCCCAGCTCAAATACCCTTGCTAGCAGTTGGTTTTGTAGAATCATGCCGCCATGCCCTTGCAGCTCAATCACATCTTCCCCTGTGAACGAATGCGGGCCTTTAAAGTACAGCACTAACCCTTCATCAATGACTGTACCATCAGCCTGATAAAAACGACAAAAACTGGCCATGCGTGGCGTAAAAGCAGACTTACCTGTTAGTGTACAGGCAATGTCATAAGCACGCGCACCAGACAGACGTACAACACCAACGCCACCTCTTCCAAGCGGTGTGGCAATAGCAGCAATCGTGGCCAAGCCAGATGCTTTAGGTGATTCAGATGCTTTAGGTACGTTTGACGCCATCTCTAGGGAATCCACAATTACTCTCAATAGCTAAAAACCCCATTATAGACGGCTGGACACAGACTGACAAAGCAAACTTTAAATAGCCATGCTTTGCGCTTATTTTATTTCAAGTCAGTGAGCGATAATAGAAATGTCACGCATAAAAAAACCACCGCCGTTGCGATGGTCTTTTATCAATTGATGAGCTACTTAGTCCAATACTTTCACAGTACGACGCTTTTGCTCTTCTTCGACTTTTTTATTGACAATATATTGCTGAGTCATACTGAACAAGTTGTTGACTGTCCAGTACAGTACGAGACCAGCTGGGAAAAACAGCATGAAAGCAGTAAAAATGATTGGTAAGAACTTCATCACTTTCGCTTGCATCGGATCAGCTGGCTGCGGGTTTAGCTGCTGCTGTACAAACATCGAAGCACCCATCAGTAATGGTAAAATAAACCAAGGATCCATCGCCGATAAATCCTGAATCCATAAAATCCAAGGCGCATGACGCAGCTCAACACTTTCAACCAACACCCAATATAGTGCTAAGAAGATAGGCATTTGCATCAAAATAGGCAAACAACCTGCCATTGGGTTGACTTTTTCTTCTTTATAAATAGCCATCATTTCTTGCGACATCTTCATTCGATCGTCGCCATGCTCTTCTTTAAGTGCGGCTAATCTTGGCGCAATCGCACGCATCTTCGCCATCGAATAATAGCTCTTATTCGAGAACCACATCAGAGCAATTTTGACTAAAATCGTCAATACAATGATTGACCAACCCCAGTTACCGATGACTTTATGAATACCGTCCAAGATGGCAAATAAAATTTTCGATATTGGCCATAACAACCCATAATCAACCGTTTTATTAAGGCCTACTGCCACATCTTTTAGCTCAGATTGTACTTTAGGGCCAGCGTATAACGTGGCATCTAATGTCACTTGTTTATTTGGCGCGACATTGACAGGTTGACTGTTGAAACCGATGAAGTAATCATCGCCTGTTTCACGGCTAAAGAAAGTAGCAGTAAAGTTTTCAGGTATCCATGCTGATACAAAATAATGCTGCACAACACCAACCCAACCTTTATCACTACTAACAGCTAGCTCACCATCATTAAAGTCTTTAAATTTGAGCTTGTTATAGGGGTCATCAGGGATACCCCAAGCGCCGCCTAAATAAGTCGCCATACTAAGCGCACCCTTATCAGACATACCTGGATCTTTACTGTCATCACGTTTCAACTGGGCAAATAGCTGACCTTGCCACGGTTGTGTAGAAGCATTTTGTATTTGATAGCTAATATCAATCGGATATTTATTTTCAGTAAAGGTAAATGTCTTAGTAACGGTCACGCCATCTTTTTTATAAGTAAGCGGTACTGACAGCGTCTGTTGCCCTGCTTCCATGACGTAATTATTAGCAGTGTGGCTGTATTTGGCACGACCTTCTGCAGTATCAATACCGTTAGGACCAATAAGACCAGACTGAGCCACATACACGCGATTACTATTATTCTCTAGCAATACGAAAGGCTTATCGCTATCGAGTGTTGCGTCATACTGCTTAAGAGCAGCATAAACAATATCGCCGCCTTCTGGGTTGATCTTTATATCATAGCGATCAGTAGTGACCGTGATTAATCCCGTGTCTTTAGCAGGCGTTGCCGTCACAGCATCATTAGCGACTGTATTGTTATCAACAGGCAATGTCTGTACCGGAATATCACCTGCGGCACCAGTTGTCGAAGGGATGTCAGCACCTACTGAAGTAGTGGTTTCTGACACCGCATCTACAGCTGGCGCATCGGCATAATCATCTCGCCATGCCAAAATCAGCAGATAAGCGGTGATTAACATCGCAATGATGATCATCACCCGAAATATCTTTTGCATAAACCTTTCCTAGATTAAAAAATTAGGGAATGAAAAATTAGGGCATGTGTCATGACCGTACAATTATCATCATATGTGACAACAGTATTGCCAGTCATTTACATAAAATGTGCATCATTTTACTAAAAATCTGCCTTAAATGATACCAAGAGTGTGGATAACTTGTGGGTAACTAAATAGATATCCACAACTTCGCAGTCGATGACGAACGCTATGTTAGTTTCATCATATCGTTTAAGCGAGACACATAGCCTTTATTATCTCTAAAAACATATAAACCTTGAACTTTGACACCAGTAGCTAGTGCGTTAAAAGGTACATATTGATAATGATAAGAAGATAACGGTAGCGGCACAAAATCAATGCCGTGTCCACCCAAAGGATGACAACTGCTGATACGTTTTAATAATAACCAACTGCCTGCTCGGACTCCATGCCATGCCAAAGCTTGTTTACCATAATTCGAGCACGTAGGGTAATAGCGGCAACGAGCAGGTAATAGTGGACTTATTAACTTTTGATAAAAAACAATAAAATAATAAATAATTTTATAA
>NZ_CAJHAZ010000029.1 GCF_904846525.1 Psychrobacter sp. 1044
AGAGAGCCCTGTTTGAAATAGTCTCTTTATTTTAAAGCCTTTATACTTACTTTTACAGATTAGGGACACGCCCTAGAACCTTAACTCTATCTTGGCTCTTGCTCGGAACATTTAATATATTTAATATTATATTAGTGTCCAATATACAAATATCTGCCATTTAATCAGCTCCTTGTAGCTGATTTAGCCAGTCCAATGCTTGTTTTTTACGCTGCTCTGGCGTGGTTGGATGCTTAACAAAGCGCTCAACAATACCTTGCGTCACTAAGTCGCCAAGCGTTCCTTGAGCGACTAAACCCAGATAATCATCTAAATCACCCAAGCGGACTAGCTTACTATCACCTTGTTTTGGATCTCTATAGCAAAATACCACATCTGCCAACGCCTCATCAGGTAGCGCATCCATTAGCGCAGGGTTATGTGTTGATAGTAATAAATTAAGCTGACGCTCTTTGGCATACTGGCGCAGCAAACTTAGTATTTCATGAGCTCGCGTAGGATGAATACTATTATCAATCTCTTCTATTACTACGGTTGACCCTTCTGGTACAGATAATAGCGCTGCGGCTATTCCTAATACTTTTAGAGTGCCGTCAGATAATAGATCCATTGGGCATTCTCTTTTGTTTCTGCCAAATTTTTCTATTAGAACGAACTCAACTCTACGTCTGCTATCTACGCAAAATCTAATATCAACAATGTTTTGTTCAGGTATATGCTTAATGAAATTTAATAATTTGTTTTTATAGTCACTGTTTTTATCTAATGTGTGAGATAAGACACCAGCAACATTAGAACCGTTATAATTAAGCTCCTTACTCACAATACTCTCTTTTCTCATATTACTTGGTTGAAAGTCAAAGAAACGAGTTAATCTGAACTTACTATCAATCTCATGAATATTGTTTTCAAAATTATTTATAGATTCTTTAATATCCTTTCCAAAACTCTTATTGTGATAGATTTTGTCATGTAACTCTACAAGAGTATGAAGAAATGCTAAATCTTTAGAATATTCTGTCTTAATTGAACTTAGACCTATGAAACTATTATTATGAGTAATGAATACATTGTACTCCTCGTTATTTGTTAACAAGAATTTTTCATATATAAAGCTTTCCAAGTCTAAAGTCTTTAAGTATTCTTTATTTAGCAGTGCATCCCTCAATATATAAAGCTTCTATATATTATTTGATATATTCAATGACAAGCATTCGTCTAGAATATATAACTCATCTAAGTCGACTATAAAATCAATTTTATAATTTGCCTCGTTTAGCTCCATTGATAAAGTAAAATTTTTATCATTTAGTGCCAAATCAAAAACACTACCTCGAACGACTTTATCACTATCATTCACTCTATTTTTGAGTGTAGATAGACGCTCGCCACCAGCCACCCAGCTCAAAAATCGAAAGGCTTCGATAGCGTTACTTTTACCTGACGCATTCGCCCCTATCAGTAAAGTCAGAGGTGAAAGCGGCAAAGTCGCTTCTTTATACCTTTTAAAATTCTTGATAGTGATACTGGCATTATTTTCCATATCAACCTCAATTACGTTAGATGGCTCAAACATTAGTCATTTAGGCCCAACACATCCTGCATATTATATTGCCCGACCTCTTGTTTGATAACCCAAGTCGCGGCACGTACAGCACCCGCGGCAAACGTCATACGCGCGCGGGCACGATGGGTAATTTCAACCACCTCACCATCGGCAATAAACATCACGGTATGATCGCCAATGATTTCACCACCGCGAATAGCATGAATACCAATAGTACCTGCTTTGCGTTCGCCCGTTTGTCCTTCGCGGCCATAAACAGCGACGTCTTTTAGATTCTGTCCACGAGCTTCTGCCACGGCTTCTGCCATCATATATGCTGTGCCTGATGGCGCATCAATTTTATGCTTATGGTGGGCTTCAATGACTTCCACATCGGCATCCTCGCCAAATGCCTTCGCGGCCATGCCGAGCAACTTTAATGACAGATTAACACCTGTTGAATAGTTACCAGCATAGACAATCGCAATTTTCTCGCTGGCTTTTGCCAACACTTGCTCTTGCTGCTCATTGAATCCTGTGGTGCCAATGACCATCGCGACATTGTTTGCCGCACAAATCTGCATATTTTGCTCAGTAGCATCAGGCAAGCTAAAGTCAATGAGTACATCGATGTCATTAATGACAACTTTTAAATCATCGACAATCTGTACCTCTAAGCGACCGATAGCGGCGACTTCGCCAGCATCCGCACCAACAAGGCTTGAGCCTTGACGTTCTATCGCGGCATTTAATGCCGTTTGCGAGTTATCTTGTACCGCTTCTATTAGCATGCGCCCCATACGACCACCAGCACCAATAACCCCGACTTTGATGGCTTGTTTATTTGTATTTTCTTGCGCTGTTATCTGTTGGCTCATATTTTTACCCTAAAAGCTCTATATTAATAAGAAAGGTTTTAAATGTTATGATGCTAAGTTTAGCAAATATCACCACCTGAATGGTTTTTTATAGCGTCAATAAAAACCCCCAGTGTTTCACATGAAACACTGGGGGTTTTGTATCTAGTCATTTAACCAAACGAGTGATTAAAACAACTCAGTTAATCAAATAAGTCACCAATCTTTTTAAAGAATGACTTCTTATGTGGCGACTGCTGATGCTTGCTATCACCGTCGAGCGTATCTTGGAACTGGCGCAACAGGTCTTTTTGCTCGCGAGTTAAGTTCACTGGGGTTTCGATAACCACACGGCAAATCAAATCACCTTTCATGGTGGTGCGTACTGGCGTCACGCCTTTGCCGCGTACACGTAGCAACTTACCACTTTGCGTGCCCTCTGCAACCTTGATTTTCACTTTACCATCTAGGGTTGGTATTTCGACCTCTTTACCCAGTGCTGCATCGGTGATGCTAACGGGTACGTCCATATATAGATCAGCCCCTTGACGGGTAAAGACGTTGTGCGGTTTTACGCGTACTTCAACGTATAAGTCGCCGTTTTGGACGCCCGCGCCGCCCGCTTCGCCTTCGCCTGCTAGACGGACGCGATCACCATCATCAACACCAGCTGGGATAGACACTTCTAGCGTACGTGATTTGTCTTTAACGCCATTACCATGACAGTCAGAGCATGGGTTTTTGATTTGCTTACCAGTGCCGCCGCAATGTGGGCAGGCCTGCTGCACGGCAAAAAATCCTTGCTGCATACGCACTTGACCTTGTCCATGACAGGTCTGACAAGTCACGATATCAGAGGCATTTTTTGCCCCTTTACCATCGCACGTGTCGCATGGCGCAGGCGCTGTGAAACTGATTTCTTTTTTACAGCCACGTACCGCTTCTTCTAAAGTCAGCTCGATCACATAACGCAAATCTGAGCCACGGCGCGAACGTCCACCGCCGCCACCACGCTGCTGACCGAAGATATCGCCAAAGTTGCCGAAAATATCACCGAAAATATCTTGGAAGTTGCCACCACCTGCACCGCCAAAGCCGCCGCCGCCCATACCATTTTCGAAGGCTGAATGACCCATGCGATCGTAAGCAG
The DNA here is from genome assembly GCF_904846525.1 of Psychrobacter sp. 1044. Taxonomy (GTDB): domain Bacteria; phylum Pseudomonadota; class Gammaproteobacteria; order Pseudomonadales; family Moraxellaceae; genus Psychrobacter. The sequence continues at coordinate 3,554 of NZ_CAJHAZ010000029.1, forward strand.
AGCGCTTCTCTTCGCTGCTTAGTACTTCGTAAGCCATGGATGCTTCTTTGAATTTATCCTCAGCATCTGGATCATCAGAATTACGGTCAGGGTGATATTTCATAGCCAGCTTGCGGTAAGCTCGCTTAATTTCTTTGCTTTCAGCGGTCTTGCTCACACCTAATACTTCATAAAAATCGCGCTTACTCATGGGCTCTCCTATCGTCTTTACAGTCCACCGGACAGTCGATTCAGTAGTTCTAGTCAACCACCACCTTAATACGACTCACTATGGCACTCAAAGGTTTCACATGAAACATCATAAATAGTGAGAGAAAAGAGGTGATACTGCTATGAATCTTACAAGCGAATACGGCGGGATGCTGCTTAGCCAAATCAATTATTAAAAGTTTGCGCTATTTATGGAGATGCTATGGTGATTTATCAAGCGATTAGGCAGGGAAAGTATCCACTATAGTGCGCTTAGCCATACAAAAAGGTTTTATTAAGGAATGAACAAAGGTTTTCATACCTTAAAAAGGCTCAGCCATGCTAATATTTATCGCTATATTTTTGGGGTTTTAAATTTATACTCACCAGTATTAAATTTGCCCATCATTACGTTTTTGTTTTGCGATAAGGGTTTGATTTTTATGAAGAAGCTGATTATTTTATTAATCGTCATTGCCGTCGCTGCCTATGCAGGCTCGCCCTATTACAGCGCTTATCAGCTTAAAAACGCCTACGATGCCAAAGACGGCGCGACCATCGCCGCAGCGATCGACTATGAGCAAGTGCGACCTAGTATCCAAAACCAACTCACCAGTCAGTTTACGGCGACTATGGCCAATTATCCATTGGTCGCTGAGTTGGGCGGCGAACCATTGACCCAAGCCGCCAATAGCTTTATAACGCAGGCGGTAGATGGTGCTATCACGCCACAAAATATCGAAAAAGTCATCGATACCCAAGGTCAGGCCAACACCGCGACCAAAGAGCTGGCCGCCGCATGGGCAATCGCCAGTAATCAAGTCGATCTCAAAAATTTGATTCAAAATCTTATCATCCAGCGCGGTGATGTAGATGCAGTGGTCAAAAGCCAAATGCAGCAAATCATGGAAAAACAAGCCGCTGAACTGGAGCAACAGGTAGCGCAAGGGTCTGACAGTGACAAGCCAACATTGGGCTATTGCGGTATTAATTGCTTCACTATTAGCGGTCAGGTGAAAGGTTATCCTTTGACAATAGAGATGCAGCGTAACGGCTTAATTGATTGGAAAATCGTTGATATCGTGTTGCCACAATAGACTTGCTATCCCTAACGGTTAGAGGTAATAAAAAACCGCCACATAGATTACTTATGTGGCGGTTTTTTTATCAATATTAAGGAATATCATCTCTTAATACATTTTTTATTTATAACTTTATTAAACATCTATGCAAGATTAAACATCTATGTGAGCTACTGCACACCCAAAAATTCTAAAAACTCTGGACTCTCAAAGCTCGCTTGAAACAACACGCCATCTTCACGGTAGATAGCAGGCGTTGCCATCACCGCAAGCCCTGCTGCTTTTTCACGATTGGGCGTTACATGATCGGCTTTACAACTTGCTGGTGCAGGTGTCATCTCACCCTGCAACATTGCTTTATCAAAAGCTTTACGGCGGCTGCCCTCGTCACCTTGGCACCAAATGCCACGCATTTGCTCAGGGGACTGCTCGTATATCGGATAACCAATGGTTTTGACCGTCACACCTTTGGCATTAAGCATCGGTAGCTGTTGATGCAAGCGGCGGCAATAAGGACAATTGACATCATTTGCCACATAAATAACCGCTCTCTCAGGGCCTGTCGCTGGATAATTAATCAGCTGGCTTTCATCTAAAGTCGCAAACACAGACTGATTTTTACGCTTTTCAAACTGCTCATCGAGTCCGATGAATTGACCGTTTTCGATGACAGATATCTCGCCATCAGTAATATATTGTGCATCATCCGATAGTAAAAAAGGCACGCCTTCCAATGTCGCACCCCAAATCACACCTGGCACTGCGGTATAAAAGAACGGCGTCTTAGTGCTCATATTTTTCAGCGCATCCATATTTGCCAATATATCAGATTTGACACTCGCACTGACAGGTTTGCCTGCCTGCGCACTGGTGCTACGCGCTGGCGTCTTGGTGACTACACGCTTGCTTGGATTCTTTTGTAGCTCGCCTTGAATGACATATTTGCCATCTTCAGTGATATGCAAAGGCAACTGCCCCGCCAAATTGACTTGATACATATTGGGCAAGTTGGACGGCACAATAGAGCTGATTTGTGTTTTGATCCCTGCCTGAGTGAGCAATTGGCGCAAGCGACTGTCAACAGACTTGCTAACAGTGCCAGCGGCTTTTGTATTTTGAGTACTCTGGCTCGCTTTTTGGTTAGTAGCGGCAGTATCACTAGACTGGGCACAAGCGGTGGTTGCCAATAACATGGCGCCAATTAAACTGGCAGATTTTAATAGAGATGATTTCACAGAGACAGTCCTATCTGGTTTTAACAAAAACAGCTTTTAATAACACCGTGTTTCAGTAACAACGATTTTTAATAACCTTTAATTTTAACAACACTCAATCTTAAGAATAGCTGTTTCTAATAATACTCGCTTCTAACAATAGCTACTTTTAATAAAGATAACGATATTATGTAAAAAAATAGATTAAAAAAAGATAGGCAGACTTTAGCACAAGGAATACTTTTGCAAAGGTTTAACGGCTCAATTTTGCAAAACTGCTACTGAGCTTTAAGAGATAGGCAACACAGTGTGCACACGAGACATAACAGGGTAAAAGTGATAGTTAAAAACTACAGTTAAAAACCATGGTCAAACACTACGGTGAAAAAAAGCAGCACACTGTTGAGTGGCTGCTGATGGTAAAGAAGTGCTTGCGAGTTCATTTCAAGATGAAAAACTTAGAACTTAGCCACTTCTTCAGGTGTTAAAAAGCGACTGTCGCCTTTCTCTAATCCTTCCAAAGTAATATGACCGACACTAGCGCGATGCAGCTCAACCACTCGATTACCAAAGTAACCCATCATCCGTTTTACCTGATGATATTTACCTTGCTCAAGGGTCAAACGTGCATGGGTCTCGTCAATGAATTCGAGAACAGCAGGTTTTGTTTCTTCGTGGTCGCCTTCTAAAAGGATGCCTTCAGCGACTTCTTTGACGGCATTGGCTTGCGCCGCTTCATCCATCGCATCTGCTAAAGTCAGCTCATAAATTTTGGCATGTTCATGCTTAGGGCTGGTGACACGGTGCAACCATTTACCATCATCACTCATCAATAATGCGCCGGTGGTATCAACATCAAGGCGACCTGCAATGCGCAAGCTACCAAGCTCTGGCACCGCAATCAGCTCAGTGACAATTGGATGCTCTTTTACTTTCAGCGTACATTCAAAGCCTTCAGGCTTATGCAATAGAATATAACGACTGCCCGCAGCGACCGATAATGGCTCGCCTGCCCAAATCACATCGTCATTGACCACATCGACGTGGACGCCTGGGTCTTTGATGACCTGATCGTTTACCGTTACTTCACCAGCGTGCAGAATTTTTTTGGATTCTTTACGCGATAGCTCAGTGGCTTTACTCAAAAATTTATCTAGACGCATATATTGCCTACCATTCGTTTGATGATACCTACTTTACCGTAGCAGCTAACGACACCAGCACTCGCACTGAGCTTGTCCGCTATCTTCATGGGTCAGAAGTGGTACTATAATAAAAAATTAAATGAACACTGCACCCAATGTGGACGACAGTGAAAGTTAGACAAGTTTACCATATCCAACCTAGACCTGATGAAATATGAGCTATCAAACGCTAAAACGTGCTGTCACTGCGCGCTTAGAAATTAAAAAATCCGAGTTTATTGCTTACGCTTATCCTGTAACCTCGCGTGAGCAGGCAATGTTTCACGTGGAACAACTACGCGAGCAATATGCCGATGCGCGCCACCACTGCTGGGCGTATATCATTGGTGATCCCAATAACACCACTAGTGCTGGTTTTGATGATGATGGCGAGCCAAATGGTACGGCAGGTCGACCGATATTAAATGTGTTGCAGCATAAAGCGATCGGTAACGTCATTATCATCGTGGTGCGTTATTTTGGTGGTATTAAACTGGGCGCAGGCGGTCTAACCCGTGCTTATGCAGGCGCAGCGCAAGCGGTCGTCGATGAGATGGATTTAAGCCCTTATGTGCCAATGGTACAAGTGCAGATATTGGCAGAGTTTGCGACCGAAGCACAATGCCGCTATGTGGTCGACAGTTTAAATGGCAGTATCGATGATGTCGCTTATAGTAAACAAGTGACATTGACCGTGACGATTGCTGAGGCAGATATCGACCATTTAAAAGAACGCCTGGCGATGGATGGACGAGTATTAGATGAATCGCAAAAAACAAATGAGTAACCATGCGTTCACTGAGCATTCACTAAATCTTATTGGTTTTGATAACTGTCATGGGTATGATAAGGCACTGATTGTTAAAGATGATTTTAACGCCCATTAAATAAGACACCTTTATGCCAACCTCAAATTCGCTAACTTCAAAACCGAGCCAACCCTTCTCTCCAGCGCCTTTTAAACCGCCCTTTTGGCTGACCAATCCGCACCTGCAAAGTATCCTTCCTAAGTTTTTTGCGCCCAAAACGCCAACTTATAGACGCGTTATCAAACAAGACTCGCTTGCTGAAACAGATATTGCTTATGACTTTTATGATGCGCATTCTATCGAAACCGTAGAAAATGGCGGACGTGAGCAAACGCCATTAATCGTCCTGTTTCATGGAATGGAAGGCAGTAGCGACAGCCATTATGCACGTGCTTTGGCGCATCAAATACATGCGCAAGGCTGGCATTTTGTGGTGGCGCACTTCCGCAGTTGTGGCGGTATTCCTGCAAATGGACGAGTTTTTTATAATGCGGGTGATACCGATGAGGTGCATCACGCACTGCAAAATTTAAGTCAGCAGTACGCCAATATCTATGCGGCTGGGGTGTCACTGGGTGGCAATGCCTTGGCGAAATACATGGGCGAATATGGCGACGACGCAATCTGCCAAGGCGCTGTGGTCATCTCCGCTCCCGTCGATATGTCATCAGCGGCGCTTAGTATGCACAGCTTTTTGAGCCATCGAATTTACACCCCTTATTTGCTCAACCCGATTATCAAAAAAGCCTTAGCCAATGACATTAGCAAAGAAGAGATCGACTCGATCAAAGCGGTCAATCGCATCAGTGACTTTGACGATATCTTTACCGCGCCGCGTCACGGCTACCGCTCTAACAATCACTACTATCAAGCCTCATCAGCCCTGCCTTATTTAATAAAAGTGACGAAGCCTTTATTGTTAATTAGCGCCAAAGACGACCCCTTCCTTGGTTTTACCGCCACGCCAAACGATGTGTCTGACAGTGTCACTATTTTAGACACTGAGCATGGCGGGCATGTGGGTTTTATTCGTTATCGCTCTTATAAAGACAAATCGCCGCATCTTTATAAAAAATCAAGATTTGATATCAACTGGATACCTGAAACTGTCAGCGCTTATTTTAATCATATCGGTGTAGCATCTAATAAGCCCTAAAATAAGAATACTCACCTTACCTTTTACTCTTTTGAGATTGCACTATGTATCCATTTATCCGTTATGCCAGCACCATCGCCCACGCCGCGCTACAAGTCAAAAAAGGCAATACCTTAACGTTTAAAGATACGAGTGAGATTAGCTTTCGCTGTCGTCTGACAGATATCGACAACTTCTTAGAGATGAATAATGGTCGCGTACTTACCCTTTTTGATATGGGTCGTACTGACTTCGCGGTGCGTAGCGGGCTTGGTAGCCAACTGCTCAAGCAGCGTTGGGGTTTGGTCGTCGCTGGCAGCACCATCCAATATCGAAAGCGGATTCGCGCTTTTGATAAGGTCACTATGAAAACGCATATCGTCGGCTTTGATGAGCGTTGGATATACATCGAGCAGTCGATGTGGGTAAAGGGCAAACCTTGCTCCTCTGCTCTACTGCGTACGGGCGTGACTGAAAAAGGTAAGGTGATAGAAACAGCACATGTACTAGCCTCATTGGGGCAAGCAGATTGGCAACTACCGCCAACTGGCTATGTCGCAGAATGGATCGTCAGTGATGCTGATCGCCCATGGCCACCGCAAAGTTAGCATTTATTATTTAGCTTTATTCATAAGTCACAAACACCTATTCACAATCAGTTAACCTTATAACTACTATTTCCTAACAATACATTATATAAATACATATATTAAATGTTAGGATAGTAGTGAGCATCATATTCAGCTCAACTAAATACTATTTAATTGAAACAGTCTTATAAGGAAAATAATATGGCTAACACGACGGATTATGTCGGTACGTTATTTGATAATAGTGAATCAAATCCAAGCAAAATCACCTTAGCATTTACTATGGCAGGTGTGGCACTTAAAAAAGGTCATTCTGCCTCAGTGGTATTGATGGTAGATGCAGTACATTTGGCATTACCGAACGCATTAGATAAGGTCAATATTGGCGCGCCATTTGAACCTGCGGGCGAATTGTTAAAAGCCTTTATCGAAAAAGGTGGTAACGTATTGGTCTGCGGCGCGTGTATGAAGCACAACGGCGTGGAAGAATCCGCCATCGACAAGCGCTTTGAAGTGATCAGTGGTGATGATGTGGTTGAGCTGTTGATGAATGCGAAGGGTTCTTTGCAGTTGAATTAATCGTTAAATTTAAGCTATAAGTTTATAAAAATAGGTCAGTTTTCTAATTCATCATTTTGATGGTTTAGGAGCTGACCTATTTTTCATCTTTTAAGTAAGCACAATGACTTTAACGGCTAAATTTTAATAATCCTTTCTCATTTCATTTGTTTCTAATAAGTATATGGCTAAAGTGGATGATGCTCCAACGGCTAACTTAGCGTGCCTAGGTTGTAGACCTTTGAAACTACTATCTTTACCATGACCACTACCATATTCGTTTCTAACCTCTGCAATTCCTTGAACGACTGCGGATAAACTACCTAAAATCTGTCTTATTGATTTCGCCGCTTTTGCTTCATTAGATATATCATCAGGCGTAATTTTAAGCAGTTTAGTAGTTTCTCTCATCAATTTAGACAAGTCCCAGTTTTTATTGTATTCTTCTTGCCTACTTTTGAATATTGATTTACAAGCAGTTTCAATCAACTCCTTCGCTACTCCTATAGCCTGATAAGGAGAAGTTTCAATTGACGATTCCATTAAATTAATCTGTTGAGAAACGTAATCAGCGTTAAAAATAATTTTAATTTCGTTACCCTTTTTCTCGATCGATGATTTGCCTGTAAACTTCATTCTACCGCTAAAAACTGGTCTATTAGAGATACGTGTTCTCTCGATAATTTCAAACCCATCATTACTCAGGCTATCATTGAATATACGATGAAGCTTATCCACTTCGTGTAAATATCCTCTTACCACTGGGTGTATCATTTCACATAAAAAATTTAAAAAAGACGCATCATTACATTTTAATAAATTAAATCTTTCATCATTAAATATCCAATTATCTTCCCAATCATCATTATTAATTCTGTGTTGCCAAATATCACCTGCTGCATCCGAAAATCTGGGGTCTCTAGAAGGCATACTTTCTAAATCGTACAGTCTAGATAAAAATTCCGTTTCATCTAGCTTTCCTGCCCACCAAATCTCCTCTATTTTTAAGATATCAAATATATCACGTCGAGTAATTTGAGATATTTTATTCATTATTTATTTCAACTTTCTTTGGTTAGATATTTAATAATATCAAATATATGTATTAACAAGCTTTAACTACAGTTTTATAGTCAACTATCTTAACTACAAAATCGTAGTCAAAATCCATCCCCATATTCAGCAACTAAATAAACACTATCCAACATACTCATTGCTTACCTCTGTTAAAGTAAGTGAGATAAAAAACCTAACAAAACCAAAAGGACGCCAGTCATGACCTTACTGAATACCCTTAATTTAACCCATCCTATCGTGCAAGCGCCGATGGCAGGCGCAACCACTCCTGAGCTGGCAGCGACAGTGAGTAACTTTGGTGGATTGGGTTCATTGGGATCGGGCATGACGCCGCCAGAGGTTTTGCATAGCCATATTGACACCATTAAATCGCTCACCGATCGCCCTTTTATGATTAATTTAATGGTGCTCTCTGAGCATGAGTCGAGCACCTTTGATACCGAAATCCCTGCTTGGCTAAGTCATTACTATCAAGAAAACAATATCGAATGTGCCCTACCTGAACGCCCAGCGCTAAGTTTTTCCGATCAGCTACAAGTGCTCTATGACAATCCTGTTCCTGTCGCTAGCTTTACTTTTGGTATTATTAGCGCCGAGCAAGTTCAGCATCTGCAAGGTCTAGGCACGCGCGTCATCGGGACGGCAAATCATCCATTAGAAGCAAAAGCATGGAGCGATATTGGTGCTGATGCGGTATGTGTACAAGGGGTCGAAGCGGGTGGGCATCGCGGTGGCTGGCTCACGCAAAGTGAAACCGATCCATTGGGATTATTGACGCTAATTAGTCAAACGCGCGCGTGTACCGATATTCCATTAATTGCAGCAGGTGGCATCATGACTGGGCAAGATATCAAAGCGGTGCAAACGGCTGGCGCTGAGCTGGCGCAAATCGGAACGGCTTTTTTGACCACAGATAAATGCGGCATTAATGACATTTATAAGCAAGCATTACTCGACGCTAGTGAAGATAAGCGCAGCACTGAGACACGCTTAACGAGACTGTTTTCAGGTAAGCAGGCTCGTGGTTTATTAAATAATTATTTGCGTGATTTTGCTCAATTTGAAAGCGCGCATGAGCTACCGCCCTATCCACAATTAAATGCGATGACCAAATTTTTGCGTGGTCATGCGACCAATAATCTTGACCCGGAGTATCAGTCTTTATGGGCAGGACAAGGCGTCGCTTTGGTCAGACAAGAGCGCACGATTGAGTTACTAGAGCGCTTGGTCAAAACGTTATAGGCTTAAATGCTTTTATCAGTCCGCGCTACTCTAATAAAAAATCCACCGCTGCCGCTGCATGAATCACCGTGGTATCAAATACCGGAATTGGGCTGTCTGCTTGCTTAATGAGCAGTCCAATTTCTGTACAGCCTAAGATGACGCCCTCTGCGCCTTGATTCGCTAAATCTTTAATCACCTGCTGATAATACTGGCGCGAGCTGTCTTTAAATTGACCGACGCACAGCTCTTTTTTGATAATTCGATGTACCTCTGCTCGTGCATCACTCTCTGGTATCAATACTTGAAGCCCTGCATCCACCAAACGCTGCCTATAAAAATCTTCCGTCATCGTAAACTCAGTGCCCAGTAAAACAATTTTAGACAGATTCTGTTTTTTGATGGCGGCAATAGTGGTATCAGCGATATGTATAACGGGTAAATGCGTCACGGCTTGCACATCATCGAGTAATTTATGCATTGTATTAGAGGCAATCATGAGTCCTTGTACGCCAGCGGCTTGCAAACGCTGCGCACTGCTAGCCATGATTACACCCAGCGCTGCCCATTCATCTTGCTCTTGGTGCTTATTAATCAACGCAAAGTCCACGCTATGTATGAATAAATCTGCTGAATGTAATCCACCCAGCTTATCCTTGACACCCTCATTTATCAGCCGATAATAGCTTTCGCTACTCTCCCAACTCATACCACCGATGATGCCCAATGTTCGCTGCTTGTGCACGGTCATTTTATTGCCTTATTTGTGGGTTGTAATCGATTTTATCGTAGCAAAATTAATCATCTTTAGTTTGTTATTTTTCAGGAATTTTTATTTTAATGCATGAGACAACAGTCATTAAAATATAACGAATGTCACCATTGATAATAACGATTTTATCCACTTATCAACATACGATATCATGGTTGGTAATGACGACTCATGACGCTACGCAACATCGTTCATCGTTCATCAAACGCCACCATCACCATGTAGGACACCTCCACACTATGGCAAAATTCCCTACCATCAGAATACGCACACGGCGCAAGTACTACCGGCTTATTTTTACCTTTTTAATGGCACTGCTGATGTCCACGATTATCTCAACTGCATTACTACTGATCAATGTAGGATTCGTCGATGGGTTCTTTATCACGCTGTTTCACTCATGGAAATATGCCTTTATAGTCGCGTGGCCGAGCGCTTATATTTGCGCCTATCTCATCCAAGAGCATTTGCTCAGTCGTATTGAGTTTTATTGAACCAGCTAGAAGTCAAAGTATGAGAATGCCATGATGAAGCATTGCTGTGAGTTGATGGTAAATCATCATGCCGCTATGAATTAAGAAATCCGTGGTCGTATACACAGCCTTGCTGAAGGTATTTTATGCGAAGATAAAAGGGTATTTTTTGATTGGATATTAGGCACGTTGAGTCATCTTATGATAAGTGACTGGATCTGGATAAGAGGCTTTAATGATCTTCCTAATTACTCCCGTAATAAATCAACCCCCAAGCCCATCATCGTGGTCAGCTAACAACATTACTTAATGAAATGGCTATTGATATCGGTGAAACTGATTGATTGATGCTAACTGCTGACGTTTAAAACCAATGAGTAAAAGTATTAGATTGTATTAAGAGCATTTCAATAAGTCCGCCTGCTTTTAATACAGTCAATATCCATGAACCAAAAACCACTTTTAAGCCACCTCGACCTTATTTTTTAAACAAGCCACTCGGTGATTTATGGTGCCTTCTAACACGGGTTTAATCTGTGCGCATTCTTCATCAGCTAGTGGACAACGGGTGCGAAAAACGCAACCTGACGGCGGATTGATCGGACTGGGTAAATCACCCTCTAATAACTGAATGACCTTGTTACGCTCAGCAATAGGATCAGGTAGCGGTACAGCAGACATCAGTGCTTTGGTATAGGGATGAGTCGGATTGCCGTATACGGCTTTGTTCAAACCCAGTTCGGCGGCGTTGCCTAAATACATGACCAAGACTCGATCAGCAATGTGCTTAATCACAGAAAGATCATGGGCAATGAAGATAAGCGCTAATCCCATCTCTTCTTGCACATCTTGCAATAAATTAATGACCTGCGCCTGAATCGAGACATCAAGGGCGGAGACTGGCTCATCACAGATAATAATTTTGGGCTTTAATATCAGTGCTCGAGCAATGCCTATTCGCTGGCACTGACCACCTGAAAACTCATGCGGATATCGGTTAATTTGATTGGACAGTAGCCCCACCTTTTTCATGATGGCGCGTACCTCGTTTTGCACCTCAGGCTTCTTCATTTCAGGATAATAAGTGCGAAGAGGCTCGGCGATAATATCCCCTACCGTCATGCGCGGGTTAAGTGATGCCAGCGGATCTTGGAAGATCATTTGAATGTCTTTTCGCTTTAATCTCATGGTCTTTTTGGACGCACCCACCATCTCTTCATCACAAAACTTGATACTGCCAGAGTCAGCTTGTATCAATCCGATGATAGTACGAGCGAGTGTTGATTTGCCGCAGCCTGATTCGCCTACCACCCCTAAAGTCTCACCAGCAAATAGCTCAAACGATACCCCATTAACTGCTTTTAGAGTGACAGGCTTCTGCCAAAAGTAAGTACCTTTTTGTTTGATATTAAAGGTGGTATGAATGTCCTTTACTTGCAATAACGGTGCTGGATTATTGCTTTTGGCGCTATCTAAATTCTGTATCATCATGAGCTAGCCCTCCATCCCTGATTGATTATTGGCATCGCTATCTGTTGAGCTATCTAGTGAGTGATCAACGGGTGTTTCAGGATGCCAGTGGCAAGCGCGTTGACGCTCGTTCGGTAGAAATTCCAGCGGTGGCGGTGTATCACGGCAGATTTCCATAGCATGAGAACAGCGCTCATAAAAAGGACAGCCTGCAGGCAAATCTAATAAATTTGGTGGACTACCTGGAATGGTTTCAAGCTTGCCCATATCGTTATCTAAACGAGGAATCGCTTTTAGTAATCCAATAGTATATGGATGACTTGGGGCATAAAAAATCTCTTCAGTCTCTCCATACGCCATGGTACGCCCAGCATACATCACCAGTACTCGATCACAGATACCCGCCACAACTCCCAAATCATGGGTAATCATAATAATGGTGGTGCCAAAGTCACGTTTTAGCTCGTTTAATAGAACCATAATCTGCGCCTGAACAGTAACGTCGAGCGCGGTGGTTGGCTCATCAGCAATCAACAACTTAGGGCGACATAATAATGCCATCGCAATCATGACCCGCTGACGCATACCACCTGAGAACTCATGCGGATACATGCCAATACGGTTCTTGGCTTCTGGAATCTTAACCGCGTCTAGCATTCGTATGGATTCGGCCCAAGCATCTTTTTTACTCATGCCTTTATGTAAAATCAATACTTCAGCGAGCTGGTCGCCTATCTTCATATAAGGATTTAATGAGGTCATCGGATCTTGAAAGATCATCGCGATCTGCTCGGCGCGAATCTTATTTAGTGCTTTTTGTGACAATCCTAGTAGCTCATTACCCTCAAAGCGTACCGCACCTTTGGCATAACCGTTATTTGCCAATAACCCCATAATAGCAAATGCTGTCTGCGACTTACCTGAACCGGACTCACCAACGATACCTAAGGTTTCACCTTCATGTAGGTTAAAATTTAAGCCATTAACTGCCGTTACCAGACCCTCCTCGGTCGTGAACTGTACCGATAAATCTTTGACTGCTAACAAGGTATTTTCTGCATTAGCTGGCTTATCGAGCGCTGAACCAGTACCCATCTTAAAGGTAGTAGACTCTATTTTCTCAGGAGCACTAGACGCGTTGGCGGCGTTATGAATCTTTTGAGTTGTTATGTTTTTATCTTCCATGCTTTTATCCTTCATACTTTGGTTTTTCATGATGCACCCTCTTAGCGGTCTTTAGGGTCAAACGCATCACGCAGACCGTCGCCAATAAAGTTAAAGCAAAATAAAGTAATGACCAAAAAAGCTGAGGGAATCAAAATCTGCCAAGGTGCTACCTGCATGGTTTTTGAGCCTTCTTGCAACAGCGCTCCCCAACTGGTCATCGGCTCTTGAACACCAAGTCCCAAAAAGCTTAAAAATGACTCAAACAAAATCATCGTTGGCACTAATAAAGAGGCATAAACCACCACCACCCCGAGTACATTGGGCACGATATGGCGTAAGATAATATTGAAGCCTGATACGCCGCCTACGTGCGCAGCTTCGATAAACTCTTTACTCTTCAGGCTTAGCGTTTGCCCGCGAACGATACGCGCAACATCCAGCCACGATACCAGTCCAATCGCCACAAAGATTAAGATAAGGTTACGACCAAAGATAGTGACTAATAAAATCACAAAGAACATGAAGGGGAAGGCGCTTAAAATCTCTAATACACGCATCATCACGGTATCGACTTTGCCACCAAGATAGCCTGACGTTGCACCGTATATCGTACCGAAAATCACTGCAACCGTAGCGCCGGCGACGCCTACCATCAAGGAGATACGACCACCTACTGCGGTTCGCACTAACAAATCACGACCGAGTGAGTCAGTACCGAAGTAGTGCTTGTTATCGATGGCTGGCGCGGACTGCATAAAGTTCCAGTCGGTTTCGGCATAACCAAAAGGTGCTAACATCGGCACAAAGATGACGAAAGCAGCCACGAGTAGCAAGATAAAAAGACTGGCTACGGCGGCCTTGTTGCGATAAAAACGGCGCTTAGCATCTTGCAAAAGGCTGCGGCCTTTGATTTCCTGAGCCCCTATTTCTGCTAGGTCAGTTGTCTGGTCTGCGGTAAGGCTCATAGTCGTCCTTTTAATAATCTATTTAGCATAATAATAATGAATGATACCCATCAAACCGTATTGGAATGATAATGCGCTTAAATGGTCGCCTTAATACTGAATTTTTGGATCAATTACCGCGTATAAAATATCGACGATAGCATTAAAGGCAATGGTCAATACACCGACTAAAATAGTCAAACTAAGCACTACCCCATAATCACGATTAAGTGCGCCGTTAATGAATAACTGTCCGATACCAGGTAAACCAAAGATAGTCTCAATCACAATAGAGCCTGTGATAATACCGACAAAGGCTGGACCTAAATAAGAGATAACGGGTAGTAGTGCGGGTCTCAGCGCATGCCTCATCACTATTTGGCGCATCGGCAAACCTTTCGCCTTGGCCGTTCGGATATACTGGCTATTCATCACCTCAATCATCGAGCCGCGCATGATACGAGCAATACTCGCAACATAAGCGAGCGCTAAAGCGGCGACTGGTAATACAAGGTTTTTGAGTGCCCCGTCATTCCAGCCACCAGCCGGTAGCCATTGCAAAATAATGGCAAAAATCAGCACTAATAATGGCGCTTTAACGAAGCTTGGAATCACAACGCCTGTCATAGCAAAGGCCATCAGTACGTAGTCTATCCATGAGTTTTGCTTAAGGGCTGCGATAACACCGAAGATAAGTCCTAAGACCAATGCCAATATAAAAGCGTATAGACCCAACTCCATAGAGACGGGAAACGACTGCGACAACAACTCGTTAACCGTATAATCTTTATACTTAAAAGACGGTCCAAAGTCGCCTACCGCTAGCTGCTTTAGATAATTAACATACTGTAGCCACATAGGATCGTTGAGATTGTATTTGGCCTCGATATTGGCCAGTACCGCAGGTGGCAAGCTACGCTCACCCGTAAACGGACTGCCTGGCGCCAAACGCATCATAAAAAAGGAGACCGTGATCAATACAAATAAGGTCGGAATGGCCTCTAAGATACGCCGAAAAATCAGTTTTAGCATAATGCCTCTTTTATAATGATGCTTATTTTTCAGCTAAATTAAAATGAGATAACTAGCACAAACCTAACGCCCAGTTATCGTTCAACTAGCAATCTTCAATGACTTGGTTTTAACTAAAATATCGATAATCGTCGTTTATAAATAACAAAAGTTTCATCTAACACGCCTAATAAGAGTGGCCGTGAAAAATGAAACTAATGGCACTATCAGCGTTGTTTGATAGGAGCGATAAATAAAACCAGCTAATTTTACCGCTCTCAGATACTTACTCAATAGAATTATTCAGCGATCAGTCAAACAATTAGTGCTTAGCAATTGAGAGATTTTTTACCTGCCAATTGTCTAATATATCCTTAGTTGGAAACCCAATGACATAAGGTTTTACTAGACGCGGGCTGACGTAATGATAAATGTTAAGTAAACCCATATCTTGATCGAGCTGAGCTTCAGCTTGCTTGTATAGATTGGCACGCTGCTCAGGGCTAACGCCAGCTTTCAGCGTTTGCGCCATTAAACTGTCAAAGTTAGCGTTATTGTATTTACCGTAGTTGCCACTATTGTCAGATTTGGCAATATTTAAGAAAGCTGACGCTTCGTTATAATCACCACACCAGCCAGCACGCGCAATTTGATAGTTACCATTACGGCGGGTATCCAAATAGGTTTTCCATTCTTTATTGGTCAAAGTCACATCGACGAAGCCGAGCGCTTGCTTCCATAGTGAAGTAGCCGCGACCGCAGTCTTTTTATGATTGTCATTGGTGTTGTATAGCAGCTCAAAAGTCAGTGGATTGCTATCGCTATAGCCTGCTTCAGTGAGCAGTTTTTTGGCCTCAGTAACCCGCTTTTCTTGATCCCAAGTCGACCATTCTGGATTATTTGCAATATCGCCATTGGTGGCAGGGGGTGTCAACTGATAAGCGGCCGTCTGTCCTTGACCGATAACTTTATCCGCAATGGTATCGCGATCCAAAGCTAAGGCTAAAGCGCGGCGTACTTTGGGATCGTTGAACGGTGGCTTGACCGTATTAAACTCGTAATAATAAGTACAAAGGTAAGGAGATACGGTTAGCTGATCGCCCACTTGCTCTTTAAGCGAAGCGAACTGCTCGGTTGGAATCTCATTGTAGGTCACATCGATTTCACCCGCCTGATAGCGTGCGACGTCAGTCGTACTAGAAGGAATCGGCAGGAAAGTGACGGTATCGATAGTCGTATTGGCATCGTCGTAATAAGAAGCGTTGCGCGTTAAAACGATTTTGTCGTTAATTTGCCACTGGGTAGGCTTGTAAGGGCCGTTAACCACGATGTTCTCAGGAGCTGTCCACTTATCACCAAAGGCTTCAACGGTCTTTTTATGAACGGGCTTGACTGAATTATGAATCAACATATCTGGGAAATAAGGCACGGGCTCTGATAACGTAATCTGTAAGGTTTTATCATCGATAGCCTTTACGCCAAGGGTTTCAATACCAGCCTTACCATCAACAATTTTATCAGCGCCTACTACTTTGGCATCGACCAAATAGCTTGAATACGGCGACGCAGTATTTGGATCGACCAAGCGGCGCATACTGTAGACAAAATCCTCTGCCGTTACTGGATCATCATTTGACCATTTAGCATCGCGCAGCTTAAAGGTCCATACTTTATTGTCTTCGCTTTCCCAACTGGTTGCCATTGCTGGAATGGTCTTACCTTCGGCATCCGTATTGGTTAAACCTTCTAACATCTGGCGGCCAAGGGTAGATTCTGGTACCCCCGATACTTTGTGTGGATCAAGTGATTCAGGTTCGGTACCGTTATTGACGACGAGCGCTTGAGTATCAGCCAGTACATTAGGATCAACGGCAGCTGCTTGGCTGTCAGTGCCAGACTTATCGCTACTACAGCCAGTCATAGACATGGCGAGCGCAAGAGAGGTAGGCAAAAATATAGAGGACAAAAGGTGATTAGGAGTGCGCATCATATAATAGCTATCCTTGCTGGTCAGTGGCTGGGCGGATCAACTAAATAGTAGTGATTCGAGTTAATATATCCGTATATTGACTATGTTTATTAACAATACTTTGACTAACTATTGGTCATATTGTAGACAACTATTAGTAATTAAAAACGATACAAATGTCAATAAGTTTTAATTCCTCCCCGATACTAACAAGCAAAATAAGCTTGCAGTCAAAGCAGTTTCAACGACCAAAAATCAGATGAGACTACTATTATTTTAGTAATTTTTATAGCTACTTATTACCTTTCATCAGCAATATACTACCGCTCATTCGAAACCTGTCTTATTACTACAAATCTCAGTTTCTAAATCACTAATTATCACTGTCAAGTGAATGAAATCAATGCTATCAAGCAATAAAACCCTAGTAGATATGATGAATTTTATTTATAAGACTATTATTAATAACTAATCATTCACTAGAATCTTTAAGCCGATGCTGATGAATAATAGTGTGGTGTTTTCGACACTCAAAACCAGATTTATTCGCTATTCAAAATCGTACAATTTTTTGATTTTTGCAATTACTTATTTTTGTAATAGCTGAGTAAGACCATGATAAAAATCACTAAATTTAGAATAAATACCTACCAATATCACTATTAATTCCTTTTTATAAAGCTGATAATGCTGATCTCTTGATGAAATTTTGATTGTATAGTCGCGTGGCCGAGCGCTTATATTTGCGCCTATCTCATCCAAAAGCATTTGCTCAGTCGTATTGAGCTTTATTGAGCTTTATTGAGCTTTATTGAGTTTTATTGAGTAAAAAACTATAAACTTTAGTACATCTGCCTCTCACAAAAAAGCTAAGATAAGCAACATCATTTTTTTATTTAGAGGACGCTATGAGCCAACCACGGCGTACTATCGAGCATTTACTCAAGCAAGGCATACTGCCATTGACGCATGCCAACGATGCAGCGATTCATTTGCAAGTCTATCCTAGCAAACGCTCATGGCTGGTCTTTTTTGATAAAGCCATGCTGATTATCGGGGCGATAGCGCTGGTATTATCGCTGGTATTTTTTATTGCCTATAACTGGGTAAATATGGGCAAAATGGGCAAGTTCGCTTTTGTCGAAGGGGCATTGGTTGTCACTATTGCCTTGTACGTTGCACTGTCTTTTAGGCGACGGTTTCAGCTTATTCGGCAGATGCTATTGTTAATTGCCAGCGTGATTACGGGTAGCTTATTGGCGCTATTCGGGCAGGTTTATCAAACGGGTGCTGATACGTGGCAGCTGTTTTTCGGTTGGGCAATATTGATTATTCCTTGGGTAATCATCGCCCGCTTCCCTGCGCTATGGTTATTATGGCTTGGGCTCGTCAATACTGGTCTCATCTTATATTTCGGCGTTATGGACTTTACCTTTGTCAGTTACTTCTATGAAGGTGTCTTACAACTTGGGCTCGTCAATACTGGTCTCATCTTATATTTCGGCGTTATGGACTTTACCTTTGTCAGTTACTTCTATGAAGGTGTCTTACAA
>NZ_CAJHAZ010000030.1 GCF_904846525.1 Psychrobacter sp. 1044
CTTAATTTGAATAATCTTGGTGATTAGACTAAATTGAAGGAATGGCGACGCTACTTTTGCTTCAATCGGGTAGTAGTGGATGCTTATTTGGGGCTGGGCTGAGGTAAGCTCGTAAATAAGCATGCTTATTTCATCTCAATCATGTGGGTTTCTTTAACGAGTCGTTATTAATGATCATTAGCTAAAAAATGAGTGGTTCTTCTTTATTTTGTCGTGATGAATACACTGATAGCCAGCTTGATATATAAAGCGCATAAAAAAAGGAACTTACCCTACGGTAAATTCCTTAATATGACACCAACAATCAATTCTAAAAATTTGCTTTTGCTTTAATCGTCGTAACAATACCCGATAACGCATAAATAATACCAATCGCCAAGATACCAACAGGTATATCATAGAGCACAATACTCATAACCAACACACCAATTATTAGAACTACAAAAGGTACTTTCTTTTTATCAAACTCTTTAAAGCTATAGTATTTGACATTACTAACCATCAGTAAACCACAAATCACCACCCAAGCAGCAAATAAGAATATGACTGCCGTATCGTACTGCCCAACCCATTCATTATGGTCAACAGCGACCATAACGGCTGCCGTTACTAATATAGCAGCAAGTGGACTGGCCAAACCGACAAAGTATTTTTTATCAACAATACCGACCTGAACGTTAAAACGTGCGAGACGGAAGGCGGCACAGGCGGTAAAGACAAACGCACAGCCCAAGCCAATGCGACCTAACGGCTGTAGCGCAAAACTATAAACTAAGATCGCTGGTGCAACACCAAAAGCCAGCATATCGGCAAGCGAATCATATTGCTCGCCAAAGGGGCTTTGCGCATTAAGCATACGCGCCACTCGCCCATCAGCACCGTCGAGAATAGCGGACAAAAAGATGGCTAAAGAAGCTTTGTAGAACTCGCCTTGCGTACTGGCTAAAATCGAATAAAAGCCAGATAGCAGTGACAAGGTTGTAATTAGGTTTGGCGCTAAATAGACACCGCGACTGACTACTCGCTGCCCTTCAGCAACTTCTGCTTCAATCACTTCAAAGGTCAAGCCATCATAACTCTCATTATCCGCTAAGCGAATATTGAAATCATGCTCATCGACAAAGGGCGGCTGGGCGGCTGCGCTGTCTTGTAACAATCCATCATTTAGAGGCGGATGATTTGATTCGTCTTTAGGTGATTGCACGTTAGTCATCTCAATATCCTTATTTGCCGGCATAGTTATTCACTAACATGGTTATTCGCCGACTAGCCAGCGTACATTGGTTGCGCTATCAGGCGTTAAGTCTGGAGCATCAGCCACTTTTAATGCAGGCTGTAAGAAGCGTAATATCTCACGTGCATGATTATCAAATTGCCAAGGTGGATTGATGACCAGTAAACCTGTACCGTTAAGACCAACCGCCACATCATTTGGATAAATATTCAGCTCACAAACCAACTGGCGGCGCATTTCGGTACGCTTCAGTTTTTTGTAAAACAATTCAACGGCTTCAACGTTCTTAATAGGGAACCAAAGCGCGTAAGTGCCTTGTGGCCATTTATTATAAGCAGCAACGAGTAAATTTATAAGGCGTGTAAAATCTTTGTGCTCTTGCTCATAAGGCGGATCAAGAAAAATCAGACCGCGCTTTTCTTTTGGTGGAATAACGGCGGTAATACCTTCAAAGGCATCACGATGCTGTATACCAATGGGTAACTTGTGCAACTGATAATTTAGCGCATCATATTCGCTAGCTTTGGCTTCAAAAGCTTCACCGCGCACGCCTGCATCTGGATTTTTCTCGATATGATGGGCAACCCACCAAGGAGAACCAGGATAGACTTTATTGTCATAAGTGAAACGGGCTTGCTTAATGCCTTCCATATAATCTTTGACAGCAGCGGGTGCCTTGTCGGTATTGGCATTTAGTAACGCTTGGATACCACCTTTGGCCTCACCTGTCTTGCGCGCTTCTTCACTGCTCAGTGAATACAGTCCGCGACCACCATAAGCATCAAGCACATAAAAAGGTTTGTTTTTTTGCCCCAATTGATTAAGGAGTTGTACCAATAAAATGTGTTTAACCACATCAGCAAAGTTACCAGCGTGGTAGGCGTGTTTATAGTTCATAATCTCAAAAGTTTAAATAAGAAAAATTACATCTATGGTAGCATAGGCAGAGTAAAAGATAACGATGGTTTTGGTAAAAAGGCATTGATTGGCTATGTATTGCTAGCTAACTGACCATAGTGAGACGAAATGACAGAGATTATTAGCAATCTTGATGTGACAAAGTTGGTGATTGATCATCCGATAGGAGAAGATAATCCACCATTATTATTTCCTCATAGCGACGACCCAAGCCAAAAACCACTGACTCAGCGCGTATTACAACAGTCTGATTTCGATATCAGTTGGCAAGATAAGCTGACTGATACACAACTGGATACATTCGTTGATGATGGTTGGATCATTATTGATGATATCTTTGAAACGAAAGCGCTGTTAGCCTTGCAAGCAGAGAGTGGTTTTATTGACTATCGTGATGCAGAACTGACGGCTGGGATTCGTGTCAGTGATATTCGCGGTGATCGCATCCGCTGGATTACGGAAAACTTCTTTGCTGGGTTTTATTATTTGCAAAGTATCAATGCGCTTGCTAGCTTATTTAATCGCAGTTTATTTGCCGGTATTCGCCACAGTGAAGCGCATTATGCTTGCTATCCGGTGGGGTTTGGCTATCAATGGCATAGTGACAATCCAGCTGGGCGTGATGAACGCGTTATCTCTGCGGTGTTTTATCTCAATGATGAATGGGAACCAACTGACGGCGGCGCACTAGAAATCATTGATAAATATGGCGTTCATCATAACGTCATGCCTGTCGCCAATAGATTGGTGATATTTGACAGTGACCTACAACATCAAGTACAAATTGCCCATCGGCAGCGTTATTCTATCGCTACGTGGATGCGCCGTGATGGTTTGGTGCCTTTTGTTGAAGACAATATTTAAAACGCATTAGCAAATAACGAGCAACGACTGATTGTATTGTATCGTGGCTGCCAATCTTAAAAATTTATCATTTTAATTTATAATAAAAAGGTTTATTCATGTCGGACTTTAATAAACAAACCATCCATCAACAACAAAACCATCAGCAGCAAACGCTAGATTTAAGTATTGCGCTACTTGAACGCCCTTCAGTGACACCAGATGATGATGGCTGTCAAGATATCTTGTCAGAACGATTATCACAAGCTGGGTTTGACTGCGAATTTATGTATTTTGGCGATAGAGATCAAAGCGGCGAACACGCTGAAGTCAAAAATCTATGGGCGCGCCGTGGTACCACTGATCCAGTTATTTGTTTTGCTGGTCATACCGACGTTGTGCCTACGGGTGATGAAAGCAATTGGACGTATCCGCCATTTACGCCAACCATCGCTGATGGTTACCTATGGGCTCGCGGTGCAGCTGACATGAAAACGGGGATTGCGGCTTTTACCGTCGCTGCCGAGCGTTTCGTCGCTAATTATCCTAAGCACAATGGTTCGATTGCTTTTTTAATCACCTCAGATGAAGAAGGCCCGTCTATTAATGGCACGGTCAAAGTCATAGAGACCTTAGAAGCCCGCAATGAAAAAATCACTTATTGTCTTGTTGGCGAACCATCGAGCACGGATACGCTCGGCGATATCATTAAAAACGGTCGCCGCGGCTCATTGGGTGCGGAACTTACGGTCACTGGCAAACAAGGTCATGTTGCATATCCACATTTAGCTTGCAACCCTATTCATGCAACGATGGCAGCTTTGGCAGAACTGACTGCCGCTACTTGGGATAGTGGCAATGACTACTTCCCTGCGACTTCACTGCAAATCTCTAATATCAATGGCGGTACAGGCGCCACCAACGTCATTCCTGAGACGTTAAGAGTTATCTTCAACTTCCGCTTTTCAACGGAAACCACTGAAGATGAGCTAAAAGCAAAAACGCATGCTATCTTTGACAAATACTTTACTAATAGTAAGGCCAGTTATGATATCCATTGGAAATTATCTGGTCAGCCGTTTTTGACCCCTGAAGGTAAATTGGTTTCTGCCTGTCAAAAAGCGATCAAAAAGGTAACTGATACTGACACGACACTATCTACATCAGGCGGTACATCTGATGGACGCTTTATTGCACCAACGGGTGCACAAGTCGTTGAGCTTGGTGTAAGAAATGCGACGATTCACCAAGTTGATGAAAAGGTAGAAGTCGATGACTTAGGCAAGCTTGCGCAGATTTATGAAGGGATTTTAGAGAACCTGCTACTAAATTAATCATTCGTTGAAGTAAGCAAAGAAAGCGCCAAGTCTGATAGCAGACTTGGCGCTTTTTTATTATTTTGACTGATTTATTCAATACTAATTTTACTCAATACCAATATAGAGATCAACTTGACCATACTCTAGATTACCACCGATATAATGCTCAAAATCGACATCAAAAGTTCGGGTATGTTCACAGCTGCGATCATTAAAATAGGTCCAAGCCTTTTCCCAAGCATTCATCACCGTGTATGGCATTCTACCCTGCTCAGAGAATACCAAATACTTTCCTGCAGGAATATCTACTGTTACTAGGTTTGCAGCCTTAGACATATCTTCACTGTCTGATGGCTCTTGCTCACTGGCTACTTTCCAACTGGCAACCACGTCAAAAGCGCCGACCAAATCATCGCTCTCATAGTTATGATAGACACCATAAATGTCTTCGCCTTTAGGCAGATCACTGGCATGATTTTGGTAAAACTTTTGCCATAAACGACCCAGTTTCGCCGTGTCTTCGCTAATCTCAGCGTTATTGGTCGTACGAACGCTAATACCTTTACAAGTTATTGCTTCAGGTAGCTCTTTAATTTGTGAAGTCATGATCTGTAAGTCCTATATATTTATTCAGTTTTCTATTTGAGATGGTATTAAAAATAGCGCTTCAGGGTATAAATCTAATCTGCTTCATCAATCCAATTCATTTGAATCGCTTCCAAGATGCCTTCGTTTGATTTTTGTGGATCATCATCAAAACCTTCAAGCTCAGTCACCCAACGATGTAAATCAGTAAAACGGATGTACTGCGGATCGGTCTCTGGAAACTTCTCATACAGCTCAATAGCGATATCTAAGCTGTCTGTCCATTTTAATTTTTGCGGGGTCATGGTAGCTCCTTAACTTTTAATCATTTTTAGACACGTCATCAAATCAGTGGTCAATTTGAATGGTGATCTAATTGGCAACTTAATAACCGCTATCCTACCAAAATTCGCTCGCTGATTATAGACAAGTTCGTTATACAGCACTTGTCGTTTTACTCGTTTCAGCAGATTTGGCAGATTTAATCGCCACTTGATGCTGATTCCAAGAATCAATTACCTCATTCAACCGCTCGCCTATCATATCCAATATCTCTGGCGCACATTTGCCTTTTTTATTGGTCAATACAAACTTAGTCATACCAACGCCCATCAACTGGTTTTTTACAAAAAAGCGCGTCTCAAAATAAACGTATTTTTTATCCCAGCCCGCAAGCGTGCTACTTACCATCATTTTATCTAAAAATTTAATTTCTTTCAGATAAACCATCTCTTGCATGGCGATAACCCAATTTAATGGTTTAATACCTTTTTGATGACAGCACGCCATCAGCCAGCGAGTAACGTTTAGCTCAATAAAAGACAGATAACGATAATTAGGCAGATGATTCCGAAAGCCCATGTCATGCGGTAATACTCGATAGTGGCGAACAGTGGGTGCCATCAATGACTCTATACTAATTGTCTCACTCGTCGATTGCTGCTTGAGCTGTTGCTTGAGCAAACTGACCATAATAAAAAAACGCAGTAACATATTCATAAAAAACTCTCTAATTTTATTTCATTATAGTTATCATTGGCGATAATATTCGGTAATGCCATCTCGGCCATAAATGCCGCACACTTTAACGCAAAAAAAGCCACCTCAGTGACTTTTTTATTTGAAAATGTACGCTTATAACTTAGATTAAGCCTCTTATATTAGAGATTAATGACCTGCACCATTGATACTACGTACCATCTCTTCCACCATTTTCTTAGCATCACCAAAGATCATCATAGTCTTGTCCATGTAGAACAGACTATTATCAAGCCCTGCATAACCTGTATTCATTGAGCGCTTGATGACCATGACCGTTTGGGCTTTAGTGACTTCTAGAATCGGCATACCAAAGATTGGCGACGTTGGATCATCTTTTGCAGAGGGGTTGACCACATCATTTGCACCGATTACCAAGACGACATCTGTACTCGCGAAGTCTGAGTTGATCTCATCCATCTCTAAAATATCATCGTAAGGCACATCCGCTTCAGCCAACAGTACGTTCATGTGACCTGGCATACGACCAGCGACTGGATGAATGGCAAAACGCACGTTCACGCCTTCTTCTTTTAGCAACTCATATAGCTCTTTTACCGCGTTCTGTGCACGACCTTGCGCCATGCCGTAACCCGGAACAATAACCACACTACTGGCATTGGCCATCAAGAAGCCGGCATCTTCTGCTGAACCTGCCTTGTAGTTTTTAGGTGCACCATCATCAGCGCCTGCTGCTACGGCTCCTGTACCCATACCGCCAAATAAGACGTTGAGTAATGAGCGGTTCATGGCTTTACACATGATGTAGGACAAGATTGCACCTGATGAACCAACCAATGAACCTGCGATAATCAGCATCGAGTTACCAAGGGTGAAACCAATGCCTGCCGCCGCCCAACCTGAGAACGAGTTCAATAGTGAGACAACCACTGGCATATCACCGCCACCAATCGGCGCAATCCACATCCAACCAAATATCACGGCAATCACTGCCATCGCATAAAATGCTGGTAATGAGTCAGTGATGAAATAGACGCCACCGAAAGCAATCATCGCAATGAATAATAATGCTTGGACGGGTTTTACCCAACCCCCAACCAATGTTTTAGCCCAGCTTTTTGCGGCTAATTTACCAAAGGCAAAGACAGAAGCTGAAAAGGTAATCGCACCGATGAAGCAACCAATAAACAGCTCAACTCGCGCAACCGCGCCATGCTGTTGTTCCGTATGCAGTACCGTTGCCAATGCAATGGCGACCGCAGCTAAACCGACAAAGGAATGCATTAAAGCAACGGTTTCTGGCATTTGCGTCATCGCGACTGTTTTCGCTTTCCACATGCCGACGAGGGCACCCAAAATCATCGCACCGATAATTAACCAAAGGACAGGGCCTTCTGCTAAGAAGAATGTCGTGACGACCGCAATCGCCATCGCTACCATACCAAAACGGTTACCACGGATAGCGGTCTTTGGGCTGGATAAACCACGCAAGGTTAAAACGAAAAGGATAGCGCCGACCAGATAGAACCAATCCGCATTTGCCGCAATCATTGCTGAGAAATCATTCATGCGTCACCTCCAACATCAGTGGTTGCTACTGGTGCTTTTTTTACTTTCGGTTTAAACATCGCAAGCATACGCTCAGTCACGGCAAAGCCACCGAAGATATTGATACTGGCTAAGAATACGGCAAAAGCGCCAAGGATACTGGTCGGTGTAAAGACAGAGCCGTCAATAGTGACGGTCTGTAGCATGGCACCGACGATGACGATACTCGATAGTGCGTTGGTGACAGCCATTAATGGTGTGTGCAATGCAGGCGTGACGCCCCAAACGACGTAATATCCGACAAAAATAGCGAGTACAAATACGGTAAAAATCGCTACAAATGGGGTGCTACTCATGGCCGCACCAGCTGGCGCTGCCGCTAAAATAGTGGCAATCATCTCATCCTCCTAAAAATTTATTCGTTACTGGCAAATGTGTAGTGAAAGGCAGTTAAAACTTAGCGTTTGGCTAGTCGTACCTGACTGTTATGTGTCACTGCCAGTGCGCCTTGAATCTCGTCTTCCATGTCTAATTTAAGTGCCAAATTAGCTGATGCGTCACTTGCTGACGCGTCATCGCTAGCAGGCGCAATTAATGTGGTGATAAAGTTAACCAAATTGTTGGCATACAAATCTGAAGACTGCGCGGCGAGCATCGATGGGATGTTGGCAGCACCAACGATACGTACGCCGTTGTCTGTAGTAATGGTCTCATTAGGCACACTGCCTTCGACGTTACCACCTGTACCAGCAGCCATATCGATCAATACGGAACCCGCCTTCATTTTAGCAAGGGTTGCGCCGTGCACCAGACGAGGAGCGTTACGACCAGGAATCTGCGCTGTAGTGATGACGATATCAGCATTGCTTAATGCCTTGTCAACCACTGCCGCTTGGTCTTTGACATATTGCTCTGATGGCGTCCACGCATAACCACCAGTAGACTTGGCAGTCTCAGCCTCCTCTGCACTCATCGGCACATCCAGCCATTTACCACCCAATGACTCTACTTGCTCACGAGCAGTCGGACGTAAATCGCTCGCTTCTACCACTGCACCTAAACGCTTAGCCGTTGCAATCGCCTGCAAACCTGCAACGCCGACACCCAAGATGACCACTTTGGCAGGCTTAACTGTACCAGCTGAGGTCATAAACATCGGGAAAGGACGCGAGTATTCATTAGCCGCCAGCAATACTGCTTTGTAACCTGCAAGGTTGGCCTGTGATGACAGTACGTCCATATTCTGTGCGCGTGACAGTGTGCGAGGCAATAACTCCATGGCAAAGGCAGTGACACCTTTGGTCGCATAAGTATCAAGCTGAGTATTACGATATGGGTCAAGCATGCCAATGACAATCTGACCTGACGTCAAGCCTTCAATAGCTGCAGCAGGCAAGTCATTGACGGTGGTAATAATTCGAGACTGTGTGATTACCTCGGCGCTGCTGCTGGCAATGTCGGCACCTGCAGCCTGATATAACTCATCCGCATAATATGCCGCTCTACCTGCACCTGACTGTATGAGGACTTCAAACCCAAGCTTACGCAATTTTTTGACTGCGTCTGGGGTTATCGCTACACGGCTCTCGCTCGCGATATCTGCACTGATTACACCGATTTTCATACCGTCTCCTTACTTACGTCTAATGACTATACTTACGTCTCACGACTACCTTTAACACCCTCAACGCGCATTTAAAAAGCACAGGGGACAAAAAAACCTTTGGTCATGGTTGGTTCAACATCATGACCAAAGATTATCAATCTAATAAATGATAGCGACTTTGCCATCATGTCTTTTTATTATAGAGACATCATCTGCCAACTTTCATTGCCTAATGATGACCCACAAGTAAAATAAAAAGTTAGGCATTTACACCATCTGCATAACTTTTATTGTTATATTAAAAATTTTTCCTTTTCAATTAAACGCTAAACTTGACAAGCTATCGGCTTATATCACTCAATTATGTCATTTTTAAGGATAACGTTAAACAACACGAAATAACGACGGGTAGGTCAAGATACAATGCTGCTTATCGTATAATAAGAAAACTTGATACATAAATAGAATACCCATTGACTCACTATAATAAGGAATGACGATGTATTTTTTACTTTCCCCTGCCAAATCTTTAAATGAGAAAAATGCGGTGCCAGTGAACTTAGACAAATATTATAGTCAACCAGAGCTCATCGAACATGCGCAAGCGTTGATGAAAAACTTAAAATCAAAAGAACCGATTGATTTACAAGAACTGATGGGCATCTCTGATGATTTGGCACAGCTCAATGCCAAGCGCAATCAAGAGTGGCGTTGGAGCAACGATAAGCCATTTACTTTAGACAATGCCAAACCTGCAGGTTATTTATTCGATGGCGATGTTTATACTGGACTTGATATGTATCATATGGATAAAGAAACCGCCATTTACGTCAATAAGCATCTGGGTATCTTGTCTGGATTATATGGCGTATTGAAACCGCTCGATTTGATGCAGCCATATCGTTTAGAGATGGGTACCAAACTGAAAAATGAACGTGGTGATAACCTTTATGAATTTTGGGGCGAGGAAGTAACTGCCATTATTAATGCACGTATGGCAGATAGTGATGATAAGATTTTGATTAATCTGGCGTCAAATGAATATTTCAAAGTGGTCAAGAAGAAAGCGCTGAATGCGGAAGTTATCACGCCACGATTTGAAGATGAAAAGAATGGTCAATACAAAGTGATTAGCTTCTATGCCAAAAAAGCACGTGGACTGATGGTGAAGTATGCTGCTGATAATAAGCTGACCAATGCTGAGCAGCTAAAGCAGTTTGATTTGGCGGGATATTATTACTGTGAAGCCGCTTCTGATGATAAAACGTGGACGTTTAGACGGGATGCAGCCAGTCAGTAGTTTTTAAAAACATATCTAATTTGTATAAATAAACCCCGATAAGCTCAGCCTATCGGGGTTTTTCGACAGCATATCATCACCAGTTGCCGTAAAAATTCTCAATGATCATACGGTAAAGCGCAATTTATCTCTTGAAACATCAAGTACGACAGTTTGATCATATACGTTATAGGTATGAAGACGATCGATATCGTTCTCCCAATTGGGTTCGATATAACGCACAAAGGTTTCTTTGTAAGATGTCGGTGTCAACTCTTCTACCAGATACAAAGCCACTCTACGCCCATACCTAATAGTGCCATCTTGAGCCGTACGAAACAGCTGACCATCTCTCTTAAATAGTGCACCTGCTAATCGTGACCCACGCACGTCAATTTTTAAAGGCGCCGAGGGATGAATGGTCCAGTTATCTGACTCCAACTTATCAGACGTATAAATATGCAATTCCAAATCCATTGTAAGGACTGAAATTGAACCATGCGTGGTAAAAAGATACCATAAGCCATTGTGCTCAATAACGGCACTATCTGCTGCCTGAACTCCAGACACCAACTCATGAACTTTTTCCCACTTCTGCGGAAAATCCGTCGCTTTTAATAGGTTAATACAATTGGTCTTGGCGGCTTCTGGAATCATATATACAGCGTTTTCATGCTCGAATACATTAGGAAAGCTTAAATGAGAGCGAATACCTAAATCGACTGGTCCAGAATTGATAACTTGATGGTGCTCATCCAGTTCCACCCACTCTATGCGGCCGACACCTTCTCTATAATTTAAGCTCTCAAAAAATATATAACGCCTTGAATCTTGCTCAATATAAAAAGGGTCAGCCCAAAAACATCCTTTTTCAGGCAATAGCTCAGTGTATGTTTGCATCGACTGATCAATAGAACCAATCAAAATACTCCAGTTATTGTGATAAAGACTCTTATAGAAAGTCTTTATCGTATAGTTTTTAAAAAAACCCATCAAATGCCGTATGGCAGTCAGTTGTTGGGGTTGTTCGTAAATTGCATCGTCAAGCATTAAATTTGTCGAATTTCCATTTTTAACGCCAATTTTATTTTTATGGAAATACCAATACAATATCGATGCTGCGACACCATTTAATTTATGCTCGGTTAAATTATAGTCCCAGTAAAATAAAGAGCCATACCCTCTCCCAACGACTTTATCACCATTAAGACACTCATTTAACAGATGTAGCGTGACTACACTATTCTCCCATTGTTCGGCAAACTGCCAATACAATGCTGATCCGTGTCTTTGTTTGGTTTCATCGCCGTAACGAAATAAGAGAATTCCTTTTTTTGAAACACTCAGAATTCTCCCTGCTAAGGTGCGAAAACCAAATTTGACCAGATAATCTAGATTGGCGGCTTCAAGTTTCTCAATCACTGAATCCTCAATCTCATCATAAATCTTATCCTGATTTACTACTGATATTACGATGGGCATCGTACCATTAGCCACCAAGTCATGAATAGAATAACGCTTGGTATTACTCTTATTTCGAGAAAGAAATGAAAATAACTTTTGATTAATGGAAGGAATAACTTTGGATAGACGAGACATGTGAAACGCTTGTTTTTTATCTCGTTGGACAGCAATACAAACCTCAACCTTGCCTTCATCGACGAGAGATTTTAATGGTTTGAACTTATACCATGCCAATGTTTCCTCTTCTACAAGAATCCCAAGCCTAATTTTTTTCATCATCATCACCTTGAATTGCACAAGAGTTTGTGGCTGGGCAGCCTTAACACATGTTCAATTGTCCTTTGATAAAGTATCAGTCCATTAATTACATTTAAATAATAACATATATAAAAAAACTTTATATATTCAATGCTCTTGATAATGTGAGGTCGATTTTGTTGATCTAATGGGTATTTTATTTGTTGAAGTTTTTAGAAATGCATCAAAGACCATGAGTAAATAGCAGGTAAAGTGTCACCACTAAGTCTGGGAAACAGCAACGCCCTCACTATGTCTGTCAATTGGCAACCTTTCCAAGCATAAAACACTTATCCAACCTATCGAATGAATGTATATAAAACCGTGATTACCTCATATACCAATGAGTAGCGCTATAAAAATTAGGCAAAAAAAAAGCCCTGCTATCTTCCGATAACAGAGCTTCTAATAATCAAATAAACTTTATGACAAAATCATACTTCTAGCGAAAAGCGATTTGTCGAGGAAGATGCGCAAAAATAGTACCTGTTGTACATTGAGCGCATCTGACGAAAAGAAATCGCTTTGTAACAGAAGTAAAATTACATCATGCCGCCCATTCCACCCATACCGCCCATTCCACCAGCACCGCCCATGCCAGCCATACCGTCATCACCTTGTGGCAAATCAGTAATCATGACTTCGGTCGTTAGCATTAGGCCTGCAACAGATGCTGCATTTTCTAGCGCTGAACGAGCTACTTTAGCTGGATCAAGAATACCCATCTCTAGCATATCGCCGTATTCGCTAGAAGCTGCGTTGTAACCATAGTTACCGCTGCCACTCTTCACTTCGTTCACTACCACTGATGCTTCTTCGCCAGCGTTGGTAACGATTTGACGTAATGGTGCTTCCATTGCGCGACGTAAGATATTGATACCCGCGTTTTGGTCATCGTTATCGCCACGTAGCTCAGACAATGCATTCATTGCACGAACTAAGGCAACACCGCCGCCAGGGACAACGCCTTCTTCAACCGCTGCACGAGTCGCATGTAGCGCATCGTCAACACGATCTTTCTTCTCTTTCATTTCAGTTTCAGTCGCAGCGCCAACTTTGATAACGGCAACGCCGCCAGCCAGTTTCGCCATACGCTCTTGAAGCTTCTCTTTATCGTAGTCAGACGTTGATTCTTCAACTTGACGTTTAATAGATTCAACGCGATTTTCGATGTCAGCAGAGTTACCAGCGCCATCAACAATCACAGTGTTTTCTTTACCGACAGTGACTTTCTTAGCCGTACCAAGTTGCTCAAGAGTAGCAGTCTCTAAACTTAGGCCAATCTCTTCAGAAATCACAGTACCCCCAGTTAGCGTTGCGATATCTTCAAGCATGGCTTTACGACGATCGCCGAAACCTGGTGCTTTAACGGCACAAGTTTTTAAGCCGCCACGCATGTTGTTGACAACCAATGTTGCCAATGCTTCGTTTTCAACGTCTTCAGCAATGATTAGCAATGGCTTGCTTTGCTGCATCACTTGCTCAAGTAATGGCACGATTTCACGAATATTGCTGATTTTTTTATCAACCAACAAGATATATGGATTTTCGAATTCAGCGGTTAAGCTATCTTGCTTATTCGCAAAGTACGGGCTGATATAACCACGGTCAAACTGCATACCTTCGACAACTTCTAAGGTATCTTCAAAGCTTGAACCTTCTTCAACAGTGATAACGCCTTGCTTACCGACTTTTTCCATCGCTTGAGCAATTAGCTCACCGATTTTGGTGTCTGAGTTGGCAGAGATAGAGCCCACTTGAGCAATCGCTTTTGAATCGTCAGCTGGTGTAGCCAGCAAATGAATTTGCTCAACAGCAGCGCGAACCGCTTTATCGATACCGCGTTTTAGATCCATTGGGTTCATGCCAGCGGCAACTGATTTCATGCCTTCTTGCAAGATAGATTGCGCCAATACAGTTGCAGTCGTCGTGCCATCACCAGCGACATCATTTGTGCGGCTAGCCACTTCACGGACCAATTGAGCGCCCATGTTTTCGAATTTGTTTTCAAGTTCGATTTCTTTGGCAACCGAAACACCATCTTTAGTGATGGTAGGCGCGCCAAATGATTTGTCGATAACCACGTTACGACCTTTAGGGCCCAATGTCACTCGTACTGCGTTTGCTAGAACGTTTACGCCGTCCATCATTTGTTTACGGGCATCAATGCCGAATTTTACGTCTTTTGCCATGTTAAATTACTCCACTATTATAAGTATGAGAATGCAATTAAATGTTTCAATAATTTTTAAATAATGTTGTCAAAATGCGCTGAGTATAAAAATACTCAAAAAGGACTAGCCTTCTAACACACCCAATACATCAGATTCTTTCATAATCAATAGTTCTTCGCCGTCAACTTTTACGGTTTGACCAGCATATTGACCGAACAAGACTTTGTCGCCAGTTTTTACATCTAACGCGCGAGTTTCGCCGTTGTCACGAATCTGACCGTTACCAGTTGCTAGCACTTCACCTTGTGAAGGTTTTTCTTGAGCAGAACCAGGAAGCAAGATACCACCAGCCGTTTTTGTTTCTTCTTCTATGCGGCGGACAACGATGCGATCATGTAAAGGACGAATATTCATCAATATGTCTCCAATAATTTGGTTATTTGCAGTAAGGGTTTATTTGAATTAATGGTCTCAATACCAATATCTATAGGCACTACTGCTTAAAACAGCATTCTAAAGATAAGCTTTGAGCTTGTATCAAAAAGTGGGGGCAAAGTGAGTTAGCTTCAAGTGTAAAGCCCAAAAATTTACAAGAATTTTGCATATCGTGGATTATTTAGTTGGTAATGACGTTTATGAACAGTCATTTGATTGAATTGCACCGTATTAAAGGCCTTAGCACGACTTTAAAAGCCGCCATATGAGTGCTAAATTTCAACACCGAATTGAATTAGTTAAGTTACCGCATATCATTTACAACTGACCGATTAACTTACTCCTGCTTACTCAAGTTACAGCAAGTGACGCCTGATGATATCGCGCTCGATGCCAGCAACCTTGACTACAATAGCAACACCACAGGGACAGCTGGCACTCTTGAAAAGATAGCAGGACATGACCATTATAGTCCTTGAGAAAATAACAATAGTTATAAGCAATGCCATAAATAGCGATTAAGGAATGTCCATGAGTTTTTTACCAAACGATCAAAAGTCATTAACAACCGATACTAATAATACTAAACGTAGCAAGTCTAAGTTTTTAACCGCCCTAACCACTGGGGCCAGTATTGCTACGATTGGAGCGATAAGTATGACTGCACCTACCCTTGCCAGCGCAAAGAATATCGAACCTTCAAGCGCCAACTACAGCTTTACGGTTGAAGACAAATATAAAGGCACGGCTACTCGCACGCTTAACAAATCAGGCAATACTTGGAAATATAATGTCAATGCTCGGGTGGCAGGTGTTGCAAGTGCTTCGCAAAACAGCACTTTTACCATCAACGGTAATAATGTCATTCCGACTCAAGCCAGCACCACTTATAAGCTATTAGGCGTTGGTCGTACGCACAAATTAGACTTCAATCCAAGCAGTAAAAAGGTGGTGAGTAACTATAAAGGCAAATCGACGACCATGAACATGGCACAACAAGCTTTTGATGATTTAAGTTTGGAAGTACAAATTCGCCAAGATTTATTGAACGGTAAATTCTCTGGCAACTATTACATGGCGAAAAAAGACAAAATAGAGAAAACCCCTTTCAAAAAATCTGGTAACACCAAGATTACCGTTCCAGCTGGCACATTTGATACCGTACGTGTCGACCGTATCCACGATGACAATAGTCGTTCTACCAGTTTTTGGCTCGCACCAAGCTTAGATTACCTACCAGTAAAAGTTAGCCAAATTAATGATGGCAAAAAGATGGATTTAGAATTAACCAAAGTAAATTAAGCTTTTTATTAAATAAGCAGAAATAGCATAAAAAAAGCGGCGCTCTAAATAGAGCGCCGCTTTTTTTGTCTGAAACTTCGCTAAATCAACTAACGTGGCTGCTTAACGACGTTGTTCATTGAAGGAAGACGCTTTAGTAGAATAAATAACCAAATATTGATTGCCAGTAATAAGACAAAATCAAGCAGATAAACCACTATCTCTGCCCAGCTGCTGCCGTAAACGCGGGTAAACAGCACCACACCACTCGCCCCCAAATAAACCAAGGTAAGCATACTGCCTATCAATAGCACATATGGCGAACGACCCCGTAGTATCGCGGGCGTCAAAATAAATGCTGGCACTAGCCATAATGCTTGCCAAGCGATACCGCCAATGACATCAGGACTACTGGGATTAAAAACATTGATAAAAATAGGTAGCCCAAGCAGTCTATAAACCAACCAAATCAGCCAAGTCACCATCAAGCGCTGACGAATGGGCGTAATTGGCTTTTTAAGCTTAGCAGGTTTGGCAGATTTTTTGGCTGGTGCGCTTATCTCACTATCGGAGCGGTTTGTAACCATTAGATATATTTACTTCCTAATTAATAGCGTTATATAAGACCTTGCATGCTATAAAAATCCGCTTAGCGAGTCCAATTAGCTTGCGCCAATGCAGTAGCACTAATCGCCAAGCGACGACCTTGGGCGATAGCCAACTCGCGCTCATCAGCTGAGACGGGTTGATCATGCAACGCCCCACTCACGTGGCTGGCACCATAAGGCGAGCCACCACGATGAGTACGATTAAGCGCAGGCTCAGCATAAGGCACACCAACAAGGATCATGCCGTGATGCAGCAACGGCAACATCATGGTCAACAACGTTGTCTCCTGCCCGCCATGCATCGAGCCGGTCGCAGTAAATACAGCAGCAGGCTTGTTCTGTAAATTACCTGCCAGCCAAATAGTGACCGTATTATCCCAAAAATATTTCATGGGAGCAGCCATATTACCAAAGTGCGTCGGGCTACCAAGCGCCAAACCCATACAGTCTTTTAGATCGTCCATAGTGCAATACAAGTCACCTTCATCAGGTATTGCAGGCTTGCTCGATGTGGTCTCGGGTGCAACCGTTGGTACAGTACGGATACGGGCTGTCATACCAGCATCCTCAATACCTTGAGCGATAGCATAAGCCAATGTCTTAGTCGTACCGTAATTTGAATAATAGAGCACCAAAACATAAGGGGCGGTCTGACTCATTAGCAATACTTCCTCATAAAACCATTAATGTTATTGTTGATTCTCATCACCTACAACAGCTTCTATGCACTCTATTTCTTTAGCATAAAACCTTACTTATTATGTAGCTATAGTCGATTCAATTTAAAAATAGTACTAGTACAAGGCAACCGAGTGTAGATGTATATTAAATATTT
Source organism: Psychrobacter sp. 1044 (assembly GCF_904846525.1). Taxonomy (GTDB): domain Bacteria; phylum Pseudomonadota; class Gammaproteobacteria; order Pseudomonadales; family Moraxellaceae; genus Psychrobacter. The sequence continues at coordinate 17,426 of NZ_CAJHAZ010000030.1, forward strand.
CAAGCGAGGTTAACGCTGTAATAATTTTATAGTGGAATGACTATATACATAATCTGTGACAGATAACGCAATATAGGCATATATTATGCCCCAGTCATTCACCGACATGCAAACAGCCTTGGTACACATTGTCGCTAATAACCTGCTAGAAAGGTTGCTGCTGTGCATTTTGACACAATTAAACCGCAGATGGTAACAGCATATCTTTGTTACACTACTGTCACTCAAACACCTGTTAAATGGTCGATATGGAAAATTTATCAAAAAAAATCCCGTTTTTACATCAACGCTGGTTTCAATTTTTACGATTCTTGACTCGGCACTTTTTTGAAGACAATTGCCAGCAAAAAGCGGCATCGCTGACCTACACGACTATGTTGTCAATTGTACCCGTTCTAACCGTCCTATTGATGATCCTATCTTCTGTACCCGCACTTGCGTCCGTTAGAGCACAGATATATGAAGTGATTTATAGTAACTTGCTACCACAATCAAGCATGCAGGTCAGTGAGTATATCAATAGCTTTGCTGAAAAATCCTCAAATCTAACCATCATTGGGGCAATGGTGTTATTTTTTACGACCATTATGACGCTAACAACCATCGAGCGCGCTTTTAACCAAATCTGGCGGGTAGAAAATCGCTCTGGCGGTATGAAAAGTATGCTGCGCTATTGGACCATCGTCACGTTAGGACCGTTAGTACTGGGTACGGCATTTCTTGCTTCAAGCGCGGTACAAAGCTTGAGTTTTTTAAATCGACAAATCGCTGGTTATGGCATTGACTGGTCTTTTTGGGTACAAGCCGTATCCATTGGTATCACTGTCGCAGGCTTTATTGGTATGTACTGGTTCATTCCAAAAGCACGCGTACCCGCGAAAAATGCAGCCATTGCTGGTCTCTTCGTCGCTATCGTATTCGAGCTGATGAAGCACCTGTTTGGTACAGTAATGGCAAATTTCACCAGTTATGAAGCGATTTACGGGGCTTTTGCGGCACTGCCCATCTTCTTATTATGGATATATTTGTCGTGGAATTTAATTCTATTAGGTGTTGAGATTAGCTATACCTTGACGATTTTTGAGACTGAAGAGGTCTATCCACGCCACCCGCTCCTAAGTTTGCTCGATATGCTAAACCTCGTTTATACCCATCATTTAAAAGGGGAAGCGGTAAGCGAACAAGCGCTACGTAACGTGCTAGGACGCAAAGAGCTACCGAAATGGTATACCTATATTAATTATCTGCAAGACAGCAATCTAATCACCATGACTGAAGATAATGATTATGTGCTCAAGAGAGATTTGAGCAAAATGACATTATGGGATTTTTATCGCACGCTACCTTATCCCTTGCCTATCAAAGATGAGCTAGATGAGATGGGGCCAGAGGATCAAAAACCTTGGCTTAGCTTGCTAGTCAATCGTTTTGAAAATACGGAAGCTTATGCCAAGCAACAGTTAGATCTACCGTTAAATGCTATTTTTGCCAATAGTGAGCCACGTAAAAAAGCTGATTCTAATGGAAAAGGCATCAAAGGCGGTCAATCAAATTTATTTAGAAAAACCTCGGCGACCACTGCAGCATTAGACAAGAATGCGCCGATCAAAGACACCCCACACTTTGACCCAATAGCTTATGATAAAGACAGTGATATTGAATGCGATGAGCAGGATAATGAGATTCTTATCCCTAAAGATTTGAATGACTCTCAAATTAAAACCAATGGTAATCTCTTTAATCATAAAGGCGATATCATTACTGAATCAGATAACCCAAAAACGAATTGAGAAAAGCGTTAGTAACGAATGAGGCATATTGAATAATAAAAATTAGTTTTCACTAGAGGTTATAATAGGGTGTGTATAGAATTCAAATCAAGGGCAACCAGATAAAGACACAAGCGAGCATTACCGCCGCTGCAAAGCTATC
>NZ_CAJHAZ010000031.1 GCF_904846525.1 Psychrobacter sp. 1044
CAAAGGCGGTACAGATACTGCTACAGAGACCATCACCGTCACGGCGGTCAATGATGCACCGATTGCGGTGAATGACAATAGCAATGGTATAAGTGGACAGCCAACTACCATTAACGTTATTAGCAATGACGCGGATCTTGAAAGTAATATTGATCCAAAAACAGTTAAGCTTATTGATTCTTTAGGTAATGAGGTTACAAGTTTAGTAGTCAAAGGTGAGGGCACTTGGACGGTTAATGTTACGACAGGTGCTGTCACCTTTACTCCTGTTAGCAACTTTAATTCTGATCCAACACCTGTCAAATATGTGGTATCTGACACTGGTGGTCTAAAATCCAATCAAGCAACCATTACTTTGGATTATCCGAATCTAAATCCTAATGCCAATCCTGATTCCAAAACCCTTACAGAAGATCTAGGATCATATAACGTAACTGGTAACGTATTAACTAACGATAATCTAGGCAATACGCCAACTCAAGACCTTACTTGGGGTAGTGAAACTGCCAATTATGGTAGCGTTACCAAAAATGCTGATGGCTCATATAGTTATACCTTGAACAATGCCAGTGCAAACGTACAAGCGCTTGCTAAAGATCAGGAAGTAACGGAAGTCTTTACCTATACTATTACCGATCAAGATGGTCAGACCTCAACTTCAAGTCTTACTATCACCATAACAGGTACTAACGATAGACCTGTTATTACTAATGGTGCTACCGCTGCTGGTGTTATCGATTCCAAACAGATTGTAGAGCAGACGGATAAGATATCTATTACTCAATCAGGGATGATCAACTTCACTGATGTAGATACGACTGATATCTTAACCCTTAATTATGTAAAAGCTCAGAATCAGTTCAGTTATGGTAGTGGTAATACTTTGACTTCCTTGACTAATGCGCAAAAGACAGCATTAGAGAACATATTTTCTGTAACTAAAACTGATAATAGCTCAGGTAATTGGAATATTAATGCGTCCAGTACCGCACTTGATTTTATTCCTGTAGGACAAAGCGTTACTATTCGTTATGCCGTACAAGTCAATGATGGTAAGGGTATCACGACCGTTGCTAATGGTAATGAGCTTAGCAGCAGTAGCGTACGCTATGTTGAGGTCACTATTACTGGTACTAATGACAATCCGATTTTGGTCAATGATACAGCCCGTATTCAAGAAGATAATTTACTTGCCGCTAATCTGTTTAGCAATGATACAAACGATATTGATTTTGGCGAAAAATTAACGGTAGAGTCTTATTCTATCAATGGTACGTCCTATCTAGTAACCGTGACCACAGGCAGTAACACAGCCAAAGATGTCACTATAGATACGGTTAAGATAGGTAGCATCGTTATTAATAGTGATGGCAGCTATACTTTCACCCCAGTGGCTAACTTCAGTGGCAAAGTTCCTGAGATCACAGTACAAGTATCAAACGGCTTAGCTAGCACCAATCCTAATCGATTCAATGGTGAGGAGAAGCTCAATATTACCGTCGATCCAGTATCGGATGGACCTGGTCTCACGGCAGTTAGCGTCTCAACGCCTGAGGATACAAAAGTCGCGCTAGGACTAAAAGCACCTACGATCACGGACAAGACTGACCTCGATGGGACTAGCAACTTTACTGATAATCCAGAACGTATTGGCTTAATTACCTTAAGTGGCGTTCCTAATGGCGCAGTATTGAGTTATGGTAGTACCAGCTTTACCTCAACAGGTAACAATATCACCGTACTAATAAGTGACTTTGTGACCGAAGGTAAAATCATTAGTAACCCTGGTACACCAACTATTACGATGACTAAGGCTGAGTTTGAGGGACTAGAATTAACTCCGCCTAGAGACAATGCTACGAACATCTCTATCAATATGTCCGCCACAGAATTTGAGGTGGATAATAGTGGTAGTGTGATTAAGGTAGATAGTAATGGAACTATAGTGACTACAGGAGGCAACGCCATTGCAGGGGCTACTACTACGGTCAAAGTTAATGTCGATGTTCAAGCGGTGACAGATAGCGCTACTAACAACGCAAGCGGCGACGATGCTAGCAGTTTTAGCTACCAGTCAGGTGCAGGGGTCGTTGATAGGACTTTGACCGTTACTCGTACAGAAAATGAATTTGTTGCACTGCCGATAACAACTACCTTTGGTGACTTAGTAGGCGGTACTGGTAATAAAGAGACTTATGGCTTTGTACTAAAAGGCTTAAACCCTGGCGCAATCGTTGAGTTTACGCCTGCGGGCAGCAGTACAGCAACGCTCTATACGGTTGATGCTACTGGTCAATTATTAATCGGCGCTACCCAAAACGGTAGTGGTGCTATTACTGGGACTAGTCTAGTTGCCGCAGGCGGTACTATGCCAAAAATCAGTATTAAGTCAGCAGAGTATGATTCAAAAGATATGAGCGGTATTACCGTATCGCTATACACTCAAGATCATGATGCTGACTCTGATCTTAACTCAACTCTTACTGGTATTCAGAAAGATGCCTCTATAGAGCTGATTGGTACAGTGAATGTCAACCTAACGGTTACGCCAGTAGCGGGTCAAGTCGCGATAACCTCTAACGCGATTAGTACAACAGAAGATACAGCGGTTACCCTTGATACCTTTGGCTTCAGAGTGCTTGATGATAAATCAGGTACTAACAGCACTAACCCTGAGACTATCACAAAGATTGAGTTTACATTGTTAGAAGGGTGGACCTATACCAATACTAGCGGCAGCACAGTAGGGGCAGCAGGCGGTACCACGATTAGTATAGATACTTCTAGTGTGACTAACCTCAATACCTTCTTAGGGGGATTATCTATTAAGCCGCCAGCGCAGTCCTCAAAAGATGCGAGTTTTGTGTTCAAAGTAACCAGCAAAGACATCGATGATGATGGCGGTGTTAACGTAGAAACTACAACGACGCTACCCGCTAAAAAAGTAACCGTCACTCCCGTTGCCGAAGTGGTTGGTGGACGTACTGATAGTGATGCGATAGATGATTTGACTATTAATCCAAATCATACCTATACAGCTAAGGCTAATGAGGACGCATCATTTAATCTTGGTACCAACGGTAGCTTTAGATTACAAACGGGTTGGTCAAATCAAGATGATACCGTCAACTTTGGTCAAGAGTCTCATACCGCTAACCCTAAAGATTCAGAAGAGACTTATGCTCACTTAAGCTTTGGCAATAAGGTAGATGGCGTAGGTGGTGTGTTTACGTCAGTAGTGGGTGCTGTCTTTAGTTATACCAAAAATAGCGTAGTCATAAACCTGACCGATAATGGTTCAGGGGTGGATATTCCAGCGGCTTATCTAAACAGCGTCACTGTCAAGCCACCATTGAACTATAGTGATTACAACTTAGCGAGTGGCGCTAGTACAGTCGTAAAAGTCCAAGCAAAAACTATCGACTATGATGAAGATACAGGAGCCAGTACTACGCCAGTAGTTAGTGGTGAGAGCTATCTAACCTTTGTAGTCAAAGGAGTAGCTGATCCAACGACATTAGCGGTTTCTCCTGCTATTGGTAATGAGGATCAAGCAATAGTCGGCGGTAATAAGCGTGATACTGCTGCCAATATGAGTACTGATATCAATCCTGCTGCGGGTATTCCATTAAAGATTACCCCAAGCTCACGGGATAATGATGGTTCTGAGACTTATAATGTGACTATCAGTGATATCCCAGTAGGAGCGAAGCTATATATTGATAATGGCACGACGATAACCGAAGTCTCTATCACAAGTGGTTCTGTAACCATCAATGACTATACGAATGCTGTAAAGAATCTATATCTCGTCCCAGCTGAGAATTATAGTGGTACTGTAGCACTAAAAGTATCCTCAACTAGTACAGAAATCGATGGTGACATTAGTGCGCCAAGTCCGCAGCTGACCCTATCTGTAAAAGTTAATGGTAAGGCTGATACTATCTCCAATGATAGCCTAAAAGTGATGACTGATAATGGCAAAAATTATAATTATGTCACTGATGAGGTGACGGTAGATGGTACCAGCACTATCGCAATGTCGAGTCTATTCGCTAATGTTAGTAATATAAATCCTTATGATAATGGCTCGCCAACAGCGGAACAGGTTGTTTATAGCGTTAAAGGATTGCCTGCAGGTTTTGACTTGTCAGGTGCAGGCGTTACCTTCTTGGGAGGTAGTGGTACAGGACGAGTATGGTCAGTCACTCTAGAAGCCCTAAAAGATAACACGGCTCAATTAAAAGTACCTAATAACTTTGCTGGTGACGTTAATTTTACTATTACGGGTACAACTACAGAGACAGGATCAGGAAACAGTGCTAGTCATGGTACCAAACCAGTCTCTATCTTAATAAAACCAGATGCCGCCGATAGTAAAATGAATAATCCGCAAATCATTGCCACTGAAGATTTGTGGACTACCATAAATTTCAAAACTGCTTTTGAGAGCAATGATACGGTGAATGTCGCTAACAAAGCGTCAGGTTATGAGGCGTTAGAGACGATCATCATCTCTGCTGATTTCTTATTAGCGAATGATTTGCTGTTACAGCTAGATGGTACTGGTGTGACACTTACTGCTGGTCAAAATATTACTATTAATGCCAGCCAAAAAGTGGAGTTTAAATATGATAATGATAAGTTGCATAGTGATAATTCTATCGATATTCCGTTTAGCTATACGTATACCGATAGTACAACACTAGTTGATGGATCAGTTATTAATACTACTTCACCAGTTATTAACGGCCAACTAGTCAATATAACTTTCCAAGCAGTCACTGACCAGCCATTCATCACCCTGAGCTCAACAGACAATACCATTAATAACAGCGGGATGGATGATACTTTATCGGTAACCGTCGCTATGAATTCACCAGATAAAGATGGTTCAGAGAGCTTTACCCGTTTAGAGGTCACAGATGTCCCTGAAGGACTGATTGTAGTAGGGGGTATACTGTCAGATAGTATATGGTATGTTGATATACCAAATACAGCTATTGCTACCAGTTCAGCGACCTACCAGCTGGTATTGGAGCTTAATAAAACCAGCCCTAACATTCCTGAAGGTACGTTCGCGATTAAGGTAACTGGCGTCACCCAAGATATCAATGGAGACGGTCGTGATGGTGGGGAAGCGCGTGCTACTCAAACTATTAATATCGTTCTGACTAGACCTACTGATGAAAGTAATGACCCTACTAATACGGCTACGTTGATTAATAATTTTGGCAAAGAGCCAACCGCACCATCACAGTCAAACGAGGATGCCAGTATATTATTGGGCAATATATTAAACGCCACCTTGGTCTCTGGTCTCTCAAAACCCGTAATCGCTTATACTTTCTTTATCAGTGATCTACCAGCAGGTACTGCGGTACAGAGCAGTAGTGGTGATGTTAGCATACAACAAGTCAATGGAATATATCTTATTGAAGTTAAAGAAGCCAGTAACCTCACTCCAGAACAGGCGCTTGACACCATTACAGTGACACCACCGCTCAACTTTAGTACCAACGTATCTGGAGCCAATCAGGATATTACTTTTGATGTGATATTTACCGCTTTGGATAGTGATGGTCGTGAGGATGTAACTACAATAAATGATGTTAAGGTCACAATAAAGCCACTAACTGATCCAATGGATGCCGCTGGTAAAAACACGGTCATACAGACCGCTGAAGATACTACTGTTAATATTAATATTAACTTAAAGAATAAAGCAGATGGCGATTATGTACAGCTTATCGATGGCAAGTTGTATATCCAACTTAATGAGACCCAGCTAGTCACAGGTACTGGGCCTGCTGGAGTATTGACTGACGCTAGTGGTAATGTGTTACTACCAGTTACATTATTAGCTAATGCTGTTGGTAATATCCCTGCTGGCACTTATTATGTTTTAAATATGGCAGATACTGATAGTTCTGTGAATGGTATAAATCCACCAGATAATATCACGATTAAATATACTCCTGCTGAAAACGCAGATGGTACCGCCAATATTAAGGTATATACCGCGCACAAAGAAGTCAGTGATATCGCAGGACATGATAGCGGTACGCTAACCTATGAGCATACTTATAATGTCAGTGTATCAAAGCAGCCTGATAATCTTAAAATAACCAGTAGTACCGATGGCTCTAGCGCGGTAGCTATTGGTAATGAGGATAGCTTCATTGCTATCAATTATAAAATCACTAATATCGATGAAGGCGATACGGCAGCTGCTATTAGTCTGGATAATATTCCAGATGGCTATGTGGTGTACTACACCAATAACAGCGGAGTGAAAGTAATTGCCAATAATAACGGTGACATAGATAGTGATGGCAATAACTTATGGTCAATAAACACTTCTAATTTAGGAGCAGCTGTTAATGGCGAGACTAGCAATATATTCATCAAGCCTCCTGAAAATATTAGTGGTACTGCTATAACAGGTATCGAGATAAAAGTTATTAATAATAGTGGTAGCATCAGCGATCCACTGATTATCGATCTTGATATCATACCTATCGCTGATGGCGTGACTTTTGACCCTACAACCATATTAGGCTCTCAAGGTAAGTGGGCACTACTGAATCTAAATGCTAGTATGATAGACGTAGATGGTAGTGAAACCGTGACCATGGTTATCACAGACAATGGCACAGCATTAACCGATGATGTGCTACGCTTTAGAGTCAAGAGTGATCCTAACGCTGTTCTTGATATCACTTGGAATGGTAATAGCTATACCATAACGGGAATCAAGCCTGAGCAAATCAATGATCTGCAGATTCAATCTTCAGTACCACTTGATGGTGATCTCAAATTTACGCTCAGTACAGTTGACTCTGCTGGCAGTATGAGTAACGTATCTACTCCTGTGACCAAACCAGTATTAGTTGATATTGAATTTACCTCTGTATTTGAGGGTGGGACAGAAGATGATATTCTCGATGCTTCTGGTCAAAATACAGCCGTGAGTTATAAAGGCGGTGCTGGCAACGATACGCTAATCGGTGGTAGCGGTAAAGATATCCTAGAAGGTGGTGCTGGTGATGACTTCCTAAGCGGCAATGCAGGCGCAGATACGCTACGTGGCGGTGCTGGTAACGATACGCTAGTATTCGCAGCTGACAACCTATTGATAGATGGTGGTATTGGTAATGATACTCTATTAATCAACATTGCTGATACTAGCATTAACTTTAGCAATTTTAATGCAGGGGTATTTGATAATATCGAGACCATTGATATGACGGGTAATGGTAAGCAGTCGTTATTCAATATCAAAACTAGCGACGTTATTGACATGACCGATAGCAATAATAAGTTATTTATTGATGGTGATAGCGCTGATCTGGTCTCTTTAGTAGGATTTACCAAACAAACTTCTACTGAAGCTGGATATAATCAGTATCAAAGCGCTACTGATGCAACTGTGAAGTTATATATTGATACGGACATTACCCCTACGATAATATAATTGGGACAAGTGAACTGACCCCCATAAGTTGTGTCCAACTTATGGGGGTCGGTTCATAAGTTGAGGTTTTTTAATTATCCTGCATATCGAAAGCCATAATTAATTATGGCTTTTGGTATTAAAATTAAAGCTATTGATCTGCCTGCACGTTATCTTTGCTATCTGTGACTGCTGGTAGTGAAGTAATAGGGGTGATACGGTAGTCGTATTGTACTGAAGGCGCTGCCGTTACAATCTTATTAGAGGGTTTGTCTGATTGATACTGTTGTATCTGGCTTTGATTGTAGCTTTTAACTTCGCCAATAAGTTTAGAAAGTTGCTCAGTATCCTTATCGATGTCAGCATCTAATTGTTGATATTCTTTAGTTTGTTTAAGCGTATATTCAGGCTGCTCTCGTTGAGTGTCGAGGACTGAATTAGTATTGGGTTTTAAATTGTTGTTAGCATTAAGCCTTGATGCTTGCTCTACTGAGGAGTTACTATTTTGTTGTGCCGCGTTTTGAACAGTAGACGTTGGCTGTTGAGCGATGAGCGTATTTTTATCAGCTAAATTATTTTCGGTATTTGCTACCATATTAATGTTAGTAGTACTTGTCTTATTAGTTTGCAGGTCATTCGATTGGATAGCCATGGTTTTTTTATCATCGAATGGTGTTAACCCGTCATCTTCTATAACAGAAGTGGATACTAAGCCATTGTCATTAAGCGATGAAACTTCTGTTGATGATTCCTTATCATTAAAGACCGTAAAATAGATGACCACTGTAACCAACACATGGATTAATATTGCTAGCGTAATAGCTACGGGCGATCGGTCTTTTGGTCTTTTTAGCTGATTAGATGGTGGTAATAATTGAGTCATAAGGTTGTGATCCATACGGCAAAAATAGGGATTTAATAGATAGTTTATATTAAATAATTGTTATAATTTCTTGCTGTACTGTATATTATTGTTCTACCATTATGCCTCTTAGAGTATTTGTTTAGGCGGTAAATAAAGTTTTAAACTTAAGTGTCGTCCTATATAACAAGTAACAGACTCGCATTTTTATTAAAAATTTCCAATGAGTCAATCATATGTATCTCATTTGCTAGTATTTGCATCTTCCATTTGTCTAAAGCAGAACTGAATGAATGTTTATCAGTACAATTTACCCATGAAAACATCAATTAATAAAGTGTTCGCTATGAAGCGAGTATGGCATAGCATAGCTTTTAGTATGCTATCTATATCATTATCAGGTACAGCATTTGCCAATGCTGACACTTACATGAATACGCTTATTAATCAAGCGATTCAAAGCCATCCCTTAATAGGTTCAGCGCGAGCAGAACAACAGGCGACTACCGAAAGCATTCGTGCGGCAAAGCTGAATATGTTACCAGCTCCAACGCTATCTACGGGTTATGACCGAGAGGACGGAATGATATCACAGCTACAGATTAGACAATCGCTGTGGACGGGTGGAAAGTTGACTGCCAATGTGAATCAAGCCATATTTGATGATAAAGCAGCGACAGAATATGTTTATGAGCAACAAAATCAAGTTGCTAAAACTACTATTGAAGCGTGGCAGAGCTATATTACCGCCGTATCTAAACAGAGTGTTTATTATGACAACTTACAGCTGCTAGCAGAATTTGAGTCAATGATGCAGCGCCGTGTGAGTCAAGGTGTATCCGCTCGTATTGAATTAGACCTAGTCACTAATCGCATTTTACAGGAGCAAAATGCTTATCAAGGAGCTGTTGAACAACAGCGTATTGCTATTGCTCGACTAGAACAAATTGCGGGACGTCGGATAGCAGTGGCTGGTTTACCAACACCGAACTTGAGCGAAATTGTTAGCCGTGCTAAAAGCTCCTCACAAGCTTTTGAGAAAATGGCATTTGACCAAGCCAGTTTTTATAGTCCCACAGTGATAAAAGAGCATTATCGTGTTGAAGCCGCCAAGCAAGGGGTGAAATCGATACAGTCATCGCGTTATCCAACTTTGTATGCGCAATATGAATATGACTACTATCATGATAACAATAATGACAATGATAATAATAACGGATTCTCAGTAGGGCTTAGCTATGACCCAGGTGCAGGACTTTCTAATTTAGCGTTAGCGAAAGCGTCAGAGTCACGCGTTAACAGCTTAGTACAGTCAAAAGAAGCATCAAGACGTCTGGTACTTGAAACCATACAAACGCAGTATCAGCAATTTGCTAGCGCTCAAGATCAAGAGCGCTCATTAATTGCAGCAGTTGCAGGGGCTCAGATTGTCGTCAGCTCCTATCGCCGTCAGTTCATCGCTGGGCGCAAATCTTGGCTTGAAGTACTCAATGCAGTACGTGAGCATTCACAATATCAGATACAGCTGGTAGAAAGTCGAACTGCTATTATTGCAGCCTACTATAAACTACAGGTTGATTTTGGCATGATGTCGTGGCAACAGTTCGATAAAAGTCGTCAGCCAACTGAATTATTTCATCCTCTAGACCCCGTCAAAAACTGGTTTATGAATCAAAGTGATACTAGACCGAAAACTGTAGTGAGACAAGATAACGATATCAAGACCTATCCTATTAATCAGGATGTTAGCTATGACGTTACTGATACTAGCTATAATAATAACTTGTTATTATCAGACGAACCTTAAATATATAGCCAACTAAATATAAATACGTCATTTTAAATATAAAGCTCTCTTCTTATTCACGCTGAGTGATTATTACAATATGGCTAATCAGTAGGATATGTTCATCATGAGTACATCTGTTCCAGATTCAAATAGCCAGACATCTGACGGTAAGCTGGTAGTGACACCCGATTTGCAACCGTTGATAACGTTAGCATCAGATGAGCTACACAACGCGCAAGCAGTACAGCTGTCAGCGGCGTTACATACCTTACTAACGGAGCAAGGGTATCCTGTTGATAATGTCAGGCTAAATGGCGTGATTTATCAACAGCAGGATTTACTAGCACTTTCTAGTATCATTAGTGTGCTTAATCAACTAGGAATTGAGCAATTACCAGAAGTTTTTCCAGTACCAGATGCTGCATTTTTACCATTACTGGCTTTGCATCCTACGCAGGGTTGGGGCGTCATTAATCAAAAAAATCCGCAAGGACTATGGCAGTTCAGTCAACTGGGACAGACAAGCGCTTATCGTAGTGACGCGTTTTCACACCTGTTGCGTGTTCGTTTAGGGGACGAGCCTAGCAAGCGTAGGCAGTTCTCGTTTGATCAATTGCTCAAAAAAGACTTGAGGAACTATCGTGGTATCGTCGTTGAAGCGGTAGTCGCCTCATTCTTAATTAATATGTTAGCACTAGCTGTATCCCTATTCTCAATGCAAGTTTATGACCGTGTCATCCCAACGCGTAGCGAGTACACGCTGATTATTTTGGCAAGTGGCGTAGGCTTGGTTATTTTATTCGAAACTTTTATGAAGTTCGCCCGCTCAAAGATTATGGATAAAGTAGTGGTCAATCTTGATCAATATTTATCCCGTGAAGTGTTCCAACGTCTGTTAAATGTGCGAATTGATCAAATGCCAGGATCGGTGGGTTCGATGGCAGCGCAGCTACGCGGTTATGAGCAAGTCAGAGGGTTTTATACTGCCAGCACCTTATTCGGTCTTGTTGATATTCCAATGGCTATTATATTTGTGACGCTAATCGTCATCATTGGTAATCCTTTAGTGGCTTTGGTTCCTATTGTTGCCGCTGTTCTCGCTATAATACTAGGATTCGGTGCACGTAGAAAAATCGACAGTATTGCGGCAATTGGCGCAGCAGCATCTTATCGTAAAACAGGCATCCTTGTTGAGACAGTAGAAGGTGTCGAGACTATCAAGGCCGGATCAGGGAATTGGAAGTTTTTATCACGTTGGCTTGATGTGATGAGCATTACGACTAAGAATGATCTGGATATGAAGCATGCCAATGACAATCTGAGCTATCTGTCGCAGATGATTCAACAGACCAGCTATGTTGGTATCGTGATTGTCGGCTCGTTTGTAGTAATGTCAGGCGATATGACAATGGGTGGACTCATTGCATGCTCGATCCTAGGTGGCCGTATCTTGGCTCCGATAATGGCTATTCCTAACTTGCTAGTACAACATTCGCATGCCAAAGCTGCCAAGCTTAATATTGAACAACTATTCTCACTAGAGCAAGACAATCACGGTGTCAGTCATCCATTATCGCCTAGCAAAATCGCTGGTAATTTTAATTTAAATAAAGTTATTTTTAATTATCAAAATAATGACCAGCCTGCACTAGCAATTAGTAGCCTGAATATAACAGCGGGTGAGCGTGTTGCAGTATTGGGTCCTATCGGTTCAGGTAAATCGACTTTACTAAAAGTACTATCAGGGCTGTATGCTCCTACCCAAGGCAGGATATTACTAGACGGATTAGATATTCAGCAGATTAGTCGTCAGTCTGTGAGTGAACAAGTCGGTTATCTGCAACAAGATCATCGTTTGTTCGAAGGCACACTGCGAGAGAACCTATTGATTGGCCTACCAGCGCCCAGTGATGATGTGATGCGCGACGCCCTCGTCAAGACTGGACTGATCAAGCTGGTAGCCAGCCACTCTAGTGGTTTAGATTTACCGATTAGTGAAGGCGGCAAAGGGTTGTCAGGGGGTCAAAAACAATTGGTAGCATTTACCCGTTTGCTACTGACGAAACCTTCCATATTGTTGATGGACGAACCGACTGCTTCTATGGATAATCGGCAAGAACTACAATGTATTGAGGTACTCAAAAAAGAATTTGGACAAGGACAAACTCTCATTGTTTCCACGCATAAAATGCCACTCCTCCAATTGGTCGATCGCATTATTATTATGGACAATCAAAAAATCGTAATGGATGGTCCTAAAGCACAAGTTCTTGAGCAATTAAAAGGCAATGATGAGCAGAAAACTGCTAATAAACCGTCAATCAAAGTCAGTACACCTAGAGTGAAAGTGATCAGTAATAAGACTGCAAGTATCTCATCAAAAAATAAAGATGAACGTGATAACTTAGGGCAGGATAATGGATAACTATAAATATAAACCTCATGACCCTAAAGTTGGACGTACGCGCATCATTATTTGGGGCTCGCTGATCGGGATAATCATATTAGTTGTTTGGGCCTATTTTGCCCAAATTGATCAAGTCACAAGGGCGACAGGGACTATCATTGCTAGTGCCCGCACACAAGATATCCAAGCCGTAGAAGGTGGTGTATTGACTGAGATATTAGTCAAAGAAGGCAAGGATGTCACTAAAGGACAGCTGATAGTTACTTTAGAAGAAGAGCGTGCGCAAGCAGCCGTTGCTAATTCAGGCTCTAAAATAGCAGCACTTAAAGCCAAGCTTGCGCGTCTTGAGGCTGAGATATTTGAGCGACCATTAGTATTTCCGGAAGGCATCAAGAACTATAGTGAATATATAAAAAACCAAACTCAACTTTATAACCGTCGCAAGCAAGCGATTGACCAAGATGTCAGCTCACTACAAAAGATGATGGTCTTGGCACAGCAAGAGCTGAGTATGAATGAGCCATTATTATCGTATGGTGATGTGAGTCAGGCTGATGTCATAAAGTTGCGTCGGCAAGTAGCTGAAATTCAAGCTCAAATTACTAATAAGCGTAATAAATATTTTGAAGAAGCCCAATTAGAGATGACCAAAGCGCAAGAGGAATTAAATACTGAACTTGAGCAATTGCGTGATCATTCGCAAGTATTAGAAGAAAAGAAATTATTTGCACCGACAGATGGTACGGTGAAAAATATTTTGGTGACGACCATTGGAGGGGTAGTTAAACCAGGAGAAATCATTATGGAGATATTGCCGACCAGTAGTG
Organism: Psychrobacter sp. 1044; assembly: GCF_904846525.1. GTDB lineage: Bacteria > Pseudomonadota > Gammaproteobacteria > Pseudomonadales > Moraxellaceae > Psychrobacter. The sequence continues at coordinate 13,342 of NZ_CAJHAZ010000031.1, forward strand.
ATTTGATTGTTGAGGCTAAGGTAAGCCCTGTAGATATTGCCTATGTAAAGGAGCAACAAGTTGCTAGCGTCAAGCTGGACGCCTACGATTATTCTATCTTTGGTGCGATGACTGGTAACGTTGTGTATATAAGCCCTGATACCTTAATGGAGCAAACGCCAAAAGGCGAAGAACCGTATTACCGTATACAGATCAAAATTACGGGAGCTGAATTCTCTGGGCGCCGTGATGAAATTGTTATTAAGCCCGGTATGACGGCATCTGTCGATATCAAATCACGACAGCGTTCGGTATTATCATATCTAACTAAACCACTTACCAAAACATTTTCTGAAGGCTTGGGAGAGCGTTAGAGGTTAGCTCTGCTGAATAAACTCAATCGCTCCGACTATATCGAATGTTAATCTTCTTGAGTGATGCAGTAATGCCTGACAGGGTTAAATTATCATAATACCGTTTTTCAAACTCAAAAGCTGAGGAGCTATGCTGAAAAAACTGTAGAACCAAACTTGGTAAACTAACGACTCAATGAGGAGTTTAACATGATTAAGAAAATCAGAACCTATAGTGCAACATTCAAAGCTGAAGCCGTCAAGAAGATAGCTGAAAATAATGGCAATGTCTCAGCGACCGCAAAGCAGCTCAGTATCGCTATGCAGGCTTTATCTAATTGGTAAAACAAAGCTGATGAAGGCAAACTTATCGGCACTAAGCAGTATGACCCTGAACTCATTGCTATACTAGAAGAAAATAAACGCCGTAAACGTGATTTCAAAGTTGCCTAGGAAGAGCGAGACATTCTAAATGAGGAACGACTAGCAAAGCACTGCTTTGCAGCGACATAAGGCAACAGCTATAGTTAAAGAGCTTATAAATTGCCACACAGCCATAAGAAATAAAAGAACAAGGTATCAACACAATCTAGCCGCCACTCTTTACGTTTTTGTTTGACCCAAGCCCACATCTGCTCGATAGGATTCAAATCAGGACTGTAAGGCGGCAACCATAAAATAGTGTGATTTGCACTTTCTATAAGTTCAGTCGTGTCTTTCCGCTTATGAAAGGTTGCATTATCCATAACGATTACACTGTCTTTCGGTAAGCTTGGTAGCAGCAGTTGTTCAACCCAGCTATGAAATACATCACTATTGACACTGCGATCATAAAGTCCAACAGCGAACAGCTGATTATTGTAAATAGCACCTATCGCATTGGTTTGGTTTTTAAGCTGCCAGTTGTATTGTCCAAAGCATTTTTTACCTCTATTAGAGTAACCGTGAGGCCTGTTCTCATGAGATTTAAAACCACTTTCATCAAGATAGATAATAGGCTTATCATCAAGTTTAAATTGCGCTAACTTTTCAAAAAATATAAAACGTTTTTCATCATCCACTTTTGGATGAGTTAAGCTCTTTTTTTTGGGTGATGCCGATTCGTTTTAAAGCGATACCTATCGCTCTTTGAGTGCAGTTAAAGCACCGAGCTCGCTCGTGCTGATAGTCATCAGGATAAGCGTCTACATAAGCTCTCAGTAAATCATCGTCTATCTTTGTCGGGGTAAATTGACGTCTTTTACGCTCAGGAAATGTTTTCCAACGCTGAATAGTGTTGGTGCTAATTTGATACTCCTCTGCAAGTTGTCGAATGCTATAGCCTTCTTCAAGCTTGCTCAGGATCAGTTGTCGGTAGTCTTTTGAGTATGCCATATTATATACTGTAGCGGATTTATGTTTCTTTTACTATAGGCTCACAGTGGGGCTAGAATCCAAAAAGGGTTTTGGCTATAAAACGCCAAGACAGGTGTGGTTTGACTTTTATCGTCAGGCTGCGTAACTAAAACCTCTCAGGTTTAACTGTACGGATTTGAAGGCAGGGGTCAGTATGGGCATGAGTGAGTTCTATGGAGACAGTGACGATAGTCAATCGTTAGCGTTACTTGATAAAGCATTGAATCTTGGCATTAATTTCTTTGATAGTGCTGATACTTATGGTTTTGGTCACAATGAAACGTTACTAGGACAATTTATAGCCGCACATAAAGCGCAGCGAGAGCAAATAGTGATTGCCACTAAGTTCGGTATTGTCCGCGCCAAGGATCAATATGAGCGTCGTTTAGATAACAGCCCTGATTATATTAAGCAGACTTGCCATAACTCTTTACAGCGGTTGGGCACAGATTATATTGACTTATATTATTGCCATCGCCGTGACCACAACACGCCGATTGAAGACATGATGCAGACGTTAAGCGCTTTAGTAAAGCAAGGAGATATACGCGGTATCGGTCTATCTATCGGTCTATCTGAGGTTTCAAGCGAGACTTTGCGTCAAGCGCATGCCATTCATCCTATCACAGCGGTACAAAGCGAGTATTCGCTTTGGTCGCGGCAACCAGAAGAGGAGCTATTAGAGACGTGTCGTGAGTTGGGTGTCAGTTTTGTCGCTTATAGTCCATTGGGACGGGCTTTTTTAACCGGTAAGCTTGATACTGAGAGTTTGGAAGCAGGCGATTTTCGTCATGCTGTACCGCGCTTAAACGGAGAAGCGCTCACTAATAATCAGCAGATAGTAAAGCAGTTCAGTAAGCTAGCTACCGAATGGCAATACAGTAATGCCCAGCTTTGTCTGGCATGGCTACTAAATAAACATCCGCATGTCATTCCTATCGCGGGTACACGTCACGAAAAATATCTCATAGAAAATGCCCAAGCAACCAAGATTACGCTTAAGCCCGAGCAAATAGATAAGCTGGATGAATTATTTAATACCTGTAATATTGCTGGCGAGCGTTATCCAGAAGCAGGGTGGGGTGGTATTGAGAAGTAGTTGAGAAAGATTGATGATATAGACCTTATCAGGTGGTGAGAAACAGCGCTAGGCTATCGTAGGGGTGCTAATGCAAAACCCCAATATTTACAACCTTACAAGCCATTCAACTCATGCAGGAACGCCGCACCGCTTTAATATCGGCTGTTGTTACTGGTAAGATTGATGTTCGCGGCTGGCGAGCACCTGCTAATGGGAGTTAGAATATATATGGTGCGATTCGTGCATCATTTAAATCGAAAATGCAATTGTTCCGTAAAACGCACCATTGCAAGATTAGCATCTTAACCAAAAACCATCTTCACTAAGACTCTTTACGACGGTGTGATGTATATTATCTCTTACTGTTCAAAATCGATTTCGTCTGGTGATTTAAACTCAAGCCCTAACTTTTTAAGAAAATTCTTACCTTTCCAGTTATTATTTATGCTAATCAGATTGGGTAGCTTCTCAGATTGAACTATTATTTTAATTACAGCTTTTAAAGCTTCTCTTTGTCTAAGTTGATCGTAGGCGATGCCTAAATATAAGCATCCCATAAAAATCCAAAAAATCAGATCTGATACTTCTACTTTTTTACTTAAAGGTAGACCGAAATAGTTGATTAAGACTACCGTAATTGGAACAAGTATCATTAATATACCGAGCAAAAAATATAAGAACCCTGAAACATTCACTACCTTTCGATTGAAAATTAACCAAGGTTTGTAATTTACGACTATATTGCTGTCTTTGAATTCTAGATGATGTGCAGCTCGCTTTAAATCTTCGCAATCAATATTAGTATCAGGTTGACACTCTATTTTTAATGCAATGTCTCTATATTTTTTGCTAAGATTTAAACCATATATTTTTTTGAAAACGGCTCTATCTCTTGTGTCCATAAGACTTGCTTTCATCTGATCGCTTAGTCCATCTTCGTAGCCTTTGGTATTGATTATTTGTTTGAACTTGGACATCTCAAAATCAATATAGCTATCTTTAAAAAACTTGAGTAAAGGTAAAAATGAAATAATAATAAGGATTACTACAGCTATAGGCTTTATTTCATCAGGTATATTCGTTATGTCCATAAAACAGTCTCATCAAATTAATTTTGAATAGTCATACAAACTATCTAACTCATACATGAAGGTTGCATCGCTTTAATATTTATAGCGGTCACAGGTAAGATTGAATTAAGGGGTTGTAATGAGACTGATTAAGGACTGCTAATTTAAATTAAACTCATATACTTTAAACGTTTTTGTTCTAACTAATAAAAAAACAGACAATAAAAAGCCCCTAGTCTTGAGCTCCAACCACATAGATTGGCAAAACCAGGGGAGTTGTTACTTTTAATTATAGCAGTTAGCGAAAAGATAAAACAATGAGTACTATTAATTTGAAGCTTGCTCATCGACAAGTGCTTGTGCCAGCTCTGGTATTCTTTCTGCATATAGTCAGTTCAAAACAAAAGTGTTATGTCTAGGACAAACATCATAAAATAATTTGGATAAGTCATTTTCCATC
>NZ_CAJHAZ010000032.1 GCF_904846525.1 Psychrobacter sp. 1044
ATATATTATCTTAGAGTATTTTACTTTTTGCAAAGGCTTAGCAAGGAGTCAGGAAAACGTCTTGTAATAGTAGGAAAAATTAAGCGTCCGGCAGTCGAGACATCCACACAGTAACAGTGATGCATATTGCGCATGTAACCCAAGCAAGCCACTGCAAACTATCAGAAAATCGGTAAAACAACATACCGCATGACATAGCCATCATTGACCAAGCCAAATATTTTGCCTTACGAGGAATAGCTCGATGCTGCTGCCAGTTCTTTACCATTTCACCGAACACTTTATGTTTGAGAAGCCACTGATTGAATTTATCAGACCCTTTAGCCCAGCATGCTGCCGTTAGTAAAATGAAAGGGGTGGTAGGTAATACTGGAAGAATAATACCGACTAAGCCTATGAAGAAGAAAAAACCGCCTAGCGCCATAAATAATATTCGTATTATGCGGTTATGATGAATTTGGTTGAGCATTACTTTTTTTTGTAAATTCGATGAATTTGTTGAAGGTTGCACATTGTTCATAAGAAAGTAGCTCGATAGTTAAAGAGTAGCAGCCAGTTATTTAGCGAACTGCGAATATTTTTATTAGAGAATAAACTGTATTTGCAGGTAGTTTTTTACAGATTATTGTAAATGATAATCATTCAATTATCAAAATTATGATATGTTACTACCCCAATCATTCCAATGAATGAGTGTTTTACGATTTATATTGAATATTTTTGATAAAAGTAGGGCAGTATTTTTTTATGTGAACTAATAGATACTTATATTACAGACCTATACTATCAATCCTGTAGAACTTGACTTAGGGGGTTTTATTTACGCAGTCTGATAATGAAAGTCAAACCACATTTTTCTTGGCGTTCTATAGCTTAAACGCTATTGAATTCTACTGCTAGCATAGCCACTATCTTGCCTCGGGGCGTAATACTGCTTCGCTTCCTCCTTCCTCATTTAAGAAGTCTCATTCATCCTGAGCTGCCTAGCTACTTTGCCGTTGTCGTTGTCATCTGCTAGTTTTTGACGGTTTCAGTCATAAAAGCGGCACTATGAGTCCTGGTTATCTTAGTCATGATAAACGCTCTATTAAGTCTTTAATTTACCAAAACGGGTTCTACAGTTTTTTCAGCATAGCTTAATCCCTGCTTGATACGCTCTCTACGCTTGTCATTATCAAGCTTTGCCATCGTTGCTAACAAGTCGATCAGCATATGGTTAATCACTGTTAGGATCTCACCTGTCATGCCCTTACTTACCGTATGCGTCGTTGGTAGATCAGCTACCACCAATCGTAAGCCCTTGTCTTTTATACGCTGCTTTAGAATCGCAAAATCATCTTGAGATAGCCTGCTTAATCTATCCACGCTTTCAACCAGCAGAATATCGCCTTCTTCAGCATCATTGAGTAACAGAGTGAGTGCTGGTCTATCAAGCTTAGTACCACTGAAATGCTCAACGTACTCAACATGGTTATCATCATAGCTTTGGCTAAAGCTAATCAAGTCAGACAACGCTCTCTTAGCGTCTTGATCCTTAGTACTGGCTCTCACATAAATACGAACGGTCATAACGCCCCCTCTATTACTTAGACTTAATCATTAATGTTTATTGATAATAGCAGGATATTACTATCATTTGATAATAGAAAAAAGTCTAATGATAGATAGATTATCATTTAAAGGTTTTATATTTTGGGTATAGGCTAATGATAGGAAAAAAGCACAGCAGCCAGTCTTATAATTCAAAAGTCTGTTATAGATGGTTCCATGCTAACAGTCTGCTTTAAGTAGTCTGTTAATAGGTTTGAAAGGTAAAATAACTGGTTTCCTTGGGGTATACCCTAATTTACAATCCACACTTTAAATTAATAAGTCCAAAAAAGACTTGTTGGTAATTTTCATATCATTCAAAGTAGTTAGCTAACTCTCCCAAGCATAAGATACTTATCCAATAGAATTAAGCTGCCTAGTTTAGTTTTTGCATTGGCGTAAACTTACAAACAATCAAATGGAAAAATTATTATGAAGTCTAAGCTAGTCATTGTGGTGCTCATACTGTTATTTTTATCTGGTTTGTCAGGGCTACTGGAAATTGTGTTTTACAACGGTATTAATGCCGATGGTATATTGCAAGAAAGTTTCTTTTTGCCGTTATCCTTCATATTGGCAACACTAGCGGTCGTACTTTATATATGCTCAATAGTAACTAAACTAATATCTGCAAAGCTCAAATGCTGATGATGGAAGCCTTATTTATACTCTGCAATTATCTTCTATTATTACTAACATGTAAAAGTCATTTGATTCTAATGCTGGTTATCATTTCTCATAAACAATGTAAAGTAGGCGTTATAGATCAGATAGTAAGTAACGAGCTGAATCTATAGTGCTAAAAAACATATGATTTACAGATACTGATCTTTAAGTCAACCTTATTAGGATTAAAATAATGACTCTTTCCGTAAACAAAAACAATGTAGACTCACTTGCTCAAGAATCTGGTATCCAACTTATTAAAGCAGGTACTTATAAGCTAAACCAACTCGCTGGCTTACTTGAAGTTAACAACCTAAAAAGTCAAATGGCAGAAGTTAATGTCACCGATAATGCCAATGGCTTAACGGTTGGTTTTTTTGCCATGCAACCTGGTGTTGATTTTGAGTTTACTTATGAATTTGTAGAATACAAAGTAATCACTAAAGGTAAGATTGTGATGCGAGACTTACAAGGCAACAAGTATGTGGCAGAAGTAGGTGATATCTTACTATTTACACCTAACGTGACGGTTATATTTGATGGCGAAAGTGATGGTGAGGCAGTTTATACCGCACATCGCAGTGCTGATAACATGTTTGCACCTAAGTAAAATTTCAGGCTTATTATGAAAAATACATGATGAGCCTGTTAGCTGATTTCATGGTTGTTAATAACGATTTGAACAAGTCATCTGCCTTCGATCTATTGAGGAGGGTAGATACATCAAGTACTCACGATTAAGCTTCTAATATTCATGATTGTGATGGCCATAAGCTCACCATTTCCTGCCACGTAAAAGCCTGATTTATGATTTTAGCTTTCATGAATCTCACCTCATAATGACAGCAGTCTATTAGTTACTCTGGTTTTCATAACCTACCTTGCGAATAGATTGTCAGTTATTTGAATATGTTATTGTCTAGGACAACGTTATGAATATAATCACACCTAAAATTGTCGTTATTGGCGGCGGTGCTGGTGGTTTAGAGCTTGTAACCCAATTAGGACACAAGTTAGGAAAGAAAAAGCAAGCCGATATATTATTAATAGATAAAAACCGTACTCATATTTGGAAACCGTTACTGCATGAAGTCGCGACAGGCTCTATTGATTCTGATTTAGATGGTGTGGTGTACTCGGCGCATGCTGCTCAGCATCATTACCACTTTCAGCTGGGGGAATTTGATAATATTGATCAAAAAACTAAAACCATCACTCTTGCTGCACTGTATGATGAATCAGGCCATACTATCTTGCCGGAACGCCACGTGCACTACGATCATCTTGTTATTGCCATTGGCAGCATAAGTAACGACTTCAATACCCCTGGGGTGAAGGAAAACTGCTACTTTTTGGACTCAACTCAGCAAGCTCAACGTTTTCAGCATTCATTGCTTGATGGTTTTACGCGTCTTCATCAAGATGATAACCAGCAGCAAGCACTTAATATCGCCATTGTTGGTGGAGGTGCAACGGGAGTAGAACTTTCAGCTGAGCTGTACCATGTGTCTAATCTATTAAAGCTATACGGCTTGACAAATATGTCGCCGAAACGTTTACACATCCATTTAATTGAAGCGGGACCACGCATTTTACCTGCCTTGCCTGAGCGTATTGCATCAAGTGCTAAGCGCGAATTATTGAAACTAGGCGTTCATGTACGTGAACATACACAGGTGAAAGAGGCGACGAAGTACGGCTTTATTACGAAAGATGATGAGCAGATTGAGGCTGATATCATGGTATGGGCGGCAGGCGTAAAAGCCCCTGATTTTATTAAAGATTTGGGGGTTTTTGAGCTTACTTCTAATAATCAAATTCGGGTAAATAAATTTTTACAAAGCACGGTTGATGACAGTATCTTTGTATTAGGCGATTGCTGCGCCTTCACCCAAACCGATGGCAAACAAGTGCCACCGCGCGCGCAATCTGCACATCAAATGGCAAAATGTGTTGAAAAAAATATAATTGCAACGCTAAGAAAGCAGCCACTACGAGGTTTTACCTATAACGATTATGGGTCACTGGTTAATCTATCACGTTACGGTACTGTGGGAAACTTAATGGGTAATCTCACCAATAACAGCTTTTTCATTGAAGGAAAGATTGCCCGTTTTATGTACATATCGCTCTATCGCATGCATCAAATGTCTATTCATGGTGCCTTCAAGACATTTGCTTTATGGATCAGCGAAAAAATATTACGCATAGGTCGTCCAAAGATCAAATTACATTAAGCAAAACGACAGCGATAAACTGATTATCGCTGTCGTTTTTTGCACTGTCATAAGAGGTTTGCGACGGGCACTAGAAGCGCATGAAAGGTGCAGTTCGGCTGGTCTTCGACTCAGCGACTGTTTCAGGTAATCCTTGCGCCACGATAAGGCCACCTGCATCACCTGCACCAGGGCCAATATCAATTACCCAATCACTATTACTAGCAACCTGCATGTCGTGTTCGACCATGATAACGCTGTTACCGGCATCAACAAGTCCATTCAATTGCGCCATCAACATCGAGATATCTTTTGGGTGCAAACCCGTTGTTGGCTCATCTAGGATATACAGCGTATCGCCGCGCTGCGTTCGCTGCAATTCAGTGGCAAGTTTAATACGTTGGGCTTCACCGCCAGATAGCTCAGTTGCTGGTTGGCCAAGTCGTAAGTAGCCAAGCCCGACTTGTAGCAAGGCACTTAATGCTCGCAAGATAGCAGGGTCGTCTGCAAAGAATTCATAAGCTGATTCAACCGTGAGCGCCAGCACATCGGCGATGTTTTTGTCATGATACGTGACCTCTAGCGTGTCCTCATTGTAGCGCTGTCCGTGACAGACTTGGCAAGGCGAATAGACGCTAGGAAGAAACAGTAGCTCGACACTCACAAAGCCTAAGCCTTCACAATTAGGACAACGACCTTTAGTCGTGTTGAATGAAAAACGCCCTGCGTTGTAACGACGAGATTTTGCCTCGCTCGTTGACGCGAATAGCTTACGGACATGATCAAACAGTCCGGTATAGGTAGCAAGGTTTGAGCGCGGCGTACGCCCAATGGCTTTTTGATCGACGGTTACCAGTCGTTTGACATCATCCATACCCTCAATGATTTGTCCACCGGTTGGCGTCTCCAACTCTTGCTCAAGTAGATCGGCTTCGCCAGTTGGAGCTTCAACCGTTTGTTTTTGTCCTAGAGCCTCATAAACGAGCTCTACCAAAGCTTGACTCACTAGACTCGACTTGCCTGAACCTGATACACCCGTGACAGTAGTCATCACACCCAATGGAAAACCGACATCCAGCTCTTGTAAGTTATTACGCGTAATCCCTGTAAGTTTAAGCCACGCTGTCGGCTCTCTTGGTGTGCGTTTTACGATAGCGTCAGTGCTGAACAGATAGCGGCTGGTATGCGAGTGAGTCACGTCGCGCAATCCCTCTACAGGACCACTATAAATCACCTCGCCGCCATGAGTACCCGCATTGGGGCCAACGTCTACGATCCAATCAGCGTGTCTGATGACGCTCACATCATGCTCGACGACAAACACTGAGTTACCAGCGGCAATGAGCTCATCTAAGGCACTTAGTAATGCTTGGGTATCTGCTGGATGAAGACCAGCGGATGGTTCATCTAGTACATAAACCACCCCAAAAAGTTGTGAGCGAATTTGAGTGGCTAGGCGTAAGCGTTGTAGCTCACCAGGAGATAGTGTAGGTGTGGTGCGCTCAAGTGATAAGTACCCCAAACCCAATAGGGTCAGTGCTTTTACCCGAGATAACATATCACTGGCAATGCGCTGAGCGACGATAGCCTTTTCACGATTTGCCATATTGTCAGTTGGGACTTTATTGGCCGCAGTCTCAAGCTTGCGCGCCAGTTCGATAAAGGTCAGTTGCGACAGCTCCCCAATATCGAGTCCTGCGAACGTAACGGATAGTGATTCTTTTTTCAGTTTTTTACCATCACATTCCGGACATACAGAGATTTGCATAAACTGAGAAACGCGCTTTTTTGTCAATGAGCTCTGAGTAGTGGCAAAAGAATGCAGTATGAAGCGCTTTGCACTCGAAAACGTGCCCATATAGTTGGGCTTTTCGCCGCTCTCAATCGCTTTTCTTACTTGCTCAAGGCTGTATTCAGGGTAGACAGGAACGGTTGGGGTTTCATCTGTAAACAAGATCCAATCGCGGGTTTCTTTTGGCAGTTTATGCCAAGGCGTGTCAATATCGTAGCCGAGTGACACCAGTATGCGGCTTAGGTTTTTGCCTTGCCACGCTGGTGGCCATGCTACGATAGCACGCTCTCGAATGGTTTTGGTGTTATCAGGTACTAGTAACTCTTCGGTGACTTCAAACACGCGGCCAATACCAGAGCAAGTAGGACAGGCACCCTCAGGTGTATTTGGCGAAAACGCATCGCCATACAATATCTCTTGACCGGTAGGATAATCTCCAGCTCGTGAATAGAGCATGCGTAGCCCGTTTGAGATAGAAGTAACACTGCCTACTGATGAGCGCACTGAGGGCGTACCTCGTTGTTGTTGTAGAGCAACTGCTGGCGGCAGACCTTCTACCATATCAACATCAGGCTCATCAACCTGATCTATCAATCGACGCGCATAAGGGGATACTGAATCTAAATAACGACGTTGTGACTCAGCAAATAAAGTGCCAAAAGCAAGTGATGACTTACCTGATCCTGATATACCGGTAAAAACAACCAGTGCATCACGAGGTAAATCTACATCGATATTCTTTAAGTTGTGAACGCGAGCTCCCCTGACTCGAACACTGTGGTCAGTGTCACAGAGAATGTCTTTATTGATATGTTTATTGTTATTGGTAGCCATAAACAGGCGACTCCTATTGAATTGTATTTCTTGATTTTAAATATATTTGGATTTTGCTCATTGACGTTTGCAGTCATGGATAAGTGTTATTTATCTATTGATATTCTTTATAAAAGGTTGAATGTAATAAGAAGAATTTTAACATTTTGTTGCTATTACAGAGTCTGTGCGTTACTTACATAGTACGCGGACTCACATAAATAGACAGGGTATCAAGTGTTATAAAGCTGATTTCAATGACGAAAAAGGGTCCTGCAAAATTTGCAGGACCCTTTTTCGGTAGTATTGATACTAATATTAGCGGTTACGAACGAGCGGTCCGTAAGACTGCTGTTATGCTTCTTTGAAGCAATAAACGGCAAGCTTATTACCATCTAGATCACGAACATAGGCCGCGTAAGCGTTAGGCGCCCAATCGCGTGTACCAGGCTGGCCTTCATCTTGAGCACCAGCGCTCAATGCTGCTGCATGAAATGCGTCAATAGCAGCGCGGCTTGGTGCTTCAAAGCTCACCATATTACCATTACCAACACTAGCTGGTTGACCATTATTAGGTTTCATAACAAATAAAGATGGTGCATCTACGCCCCATATTGAACCATTATCACCTAGGTCAGCAATACGTTTAAGCCCTAGAATCTCTAAAACGTTGTCATAGAATGTACGTGCTTGATTAACATCGTTAGTGCCAAGGGTAACGTGAGTAAAAATGCTCATGTGTTGTTCTCCGGTTGTGGATGATTTTTTATCAATAGTTTTTCTATCGAGTTGCAGCAAGTTTGCCGCGTCGTCTGTCGATAGAAACCATCATACGTTATTTCATATAAAAGATAATAGGTCTAAAAAGAAAATGACTTTTACCATAAGGTAATAATAATTTTTATTAATAGAGGCTCGTATATCTACTCATGTTTGAACAATGCCATTATTTGTTCCGTCACCATCAAGACTGTTTATATAACTACTCAGCCAGAGACTTAAGGCTAACTGCTTACGCAAAATAATTTACTGTAAGTAGCCATTTTTAGATTTTATATCGGGCGGCAGATCGGTTTCTCCCAGTGCCTCTAGTAAGTTAATTTCGATGGTACGCGACAGAGCACTCAGTGGTAGATTGTTAGCGGCCAAGCCAAAAGGCGATTCCAACTCCTCACTAAGAGCATCTAAACCAAAAAAAGTATAGGCGATCACTGCACAGACAAACGGAGTAGCCCATCCCAGAGATGACACCAAACCAAAAGGCAACATAAAGCAATATAAGTAGGTGGTGCGATGTACTAACAGCGTATAAGCAAATGGTAGTGGCGTATAATGAATGCGCTCGCAGGCGGCCAAAACTACAGTCATAGAGGTCAGCCGTTCATCCATGTTCTGTACTAGAAATTCCTATAATAATCGCTCACGTCGGCTATAACCGACCTTTTTCCCCATCAGCCGCAGCAGGTACTCGGGCAGATTTTGCGCTTGGCGCATGCTGAGGTGATGCTCGGGTTCTACAAAACGATCAACGTCCTGCCAAGGTTCAGTGTCACGTAGTCGATGGCGCAGAGCATGAGTAAAGGCGATGGTTAGGTGAATCATACGGCGCTGGGTTTGCCGTCCAGTCTCCGTTTCTTCATCCATAAATGAGAGCACTTGGCGGGCCAAGCTACGAGCATCCACTACTAGCTGACCCCATTGACCCCTAGCTTCCCACCAGCGTTGATAGCTGGCATTGTTACGAAAGCCGAGGAACAATGATAAAGCAACCCCTAGAAAAGTGAAGGGAGCCGTACTATAAGAGGAGAAGAAGCCTGGAAACCAGTACTGGATGCCTGCTATTAGAGTGCTAAGCAAGATGGTGAGAAAAATCTGAGGATAAATTTTTGGTAGGATAGAGCCGCGCAAGGTAAAAAACAGCTTGAGTGCGTTCGGTTTTTGCTTGACGATCATGTCAGCCTCCTAACGATCGAGTTGGTTAGAGTAGTGTGCAAGACCTCCAAGTAATTAGATGATTTATCTTTCGAGGTGCGAGGCCTTAAAGTATGGGTAGTTCTTACTATCACCCAGTTAGGGTTTAGATAAATGTGCTGCTAAATAATCTAGTAGCAGCCTAATTTTTGGCGACAAATGGCGATTATGAGGATATAGAGCCCAAATAGCTTCCTCAGGTTCCCTAAGATTATCCAATAAGCTGACCAGCTCCCCCGATTCTAAATGCTTTTGTACGTAGTAATCAGGTAGCTGCACAATACCCAATCCCTTTATAGCCGCATCGACTAAACTATAACCGCTGTTATAACGCACGCTACCTGTCACTCGAATGTTTTTCTCTTTACCAGACTCTTTAAAGTGCCAGTAGTCTAGCGTCCCCAGCAGACAGTTATGTTGACCAAGTTCGGTCAGAGAATGCGGTATGCCGTATTTCTCAATATAGGAGGGCGCCGCACAGACAAAATTAGTACGACTACTGAGTTTTTTTGCCATCATAGTCGAATCACGAAGCTTTCCAATGCGAATGGCTAAATCATAGCCCTCTTCAATCAAATCAACCTGCTGATTACTCAAAAAGGCAGTCACTTCAATATCACTATATTGCACCATAAAGTCATTCACCAATGGCATCAATTGTTGTTCACCATAAGTGACAGGAGTTGTCAGTTTAATCATGCCTTGCGGTTTTGACTGCAAATTAGTCACCGCTTGCTCTGCGGCATCGAGACCATCAAGTACCCCGCGGCAGTGCTGATAAAAAACACGGCCTTCTTCTGTTAGCGAGACCTTACGAGTCGTTCGGTAAAGTAATTTAATATTGAGACGTTGTTCTAAGGCGCTGACTTGTCGACTTACTTGAGCGGTCGAGATGCCTATTTTCTTTGCAGCTTTCGTAAAACTCTCGTATTCAGCCACGTAAACGAACTCACTGATACCATCCCATTTCATCATTATTACCTATATGCAAAAGATAGTTTCGAATATAGCATATTATCATCTAATCAGAAATAGATATAATACAAGCATAAATTCAAACAGGCTCCAGTTCATTGCAACTAAAGCTTGCTAATACAAGAGGTGCAAAATGAGTTGGATGTTTCTTTTTTTCGGAGTGGTTGCAGAAGCTTTATCTCACGTTGCATTAAAACAGACGGATGGCTTCACTAAGCCGTTAGCAAGTATGTTAGTTCTGTTAGGACATCTAGCTGCATTTGTTTTTTTAGGACAGGCTATGAAAGGAATGCCGGTTGGTATTGTTCATGCGCTATGGGCAGGACTTGCGATAGTGACGGTAACGGCATTGTCTGCGGTTATCTACCGACAACATCTCGATTTGAGCACTTGGATCGGCATGGGGTTGGTTGCAGTAGGCGTTGCTACCATTAGCCTATCACAAGGGCATAGCCATTGATGTAAAGTAGCAACGAAGTACTGTATCCTTTTAAGTAGCTGCATTTGATGGGGCTAAAAGATAATAGTAAAGCAGTAGAACACTCATATCACAAAATGGTAAGGTAAATAGAGATCAAATTTTTCGCTCAGCTCAACATGGTGTTCTAGAAATATGTCTGAGTTGAACAGGGACAACAATCAACTAACCAAAAAGAGAGACTCTTATGTCAGATAAATTTATTAAATCGAAAGCCGCCATTGCTTGGGGGCCAAATCAGCCGCTATCTATCGAAGAAGTGGATGTCATGCTGCCGCGCAAAGGCGAAGTCTTGGTAAAAATCATCGCCAGTGGCGTTTGTCATACCGATGCCTTTACCTTATCTGGTGAAGACCCAGAAGGTGTATTCCCAGCGATTTTGGGTCATGAAGGTGGTGGTATCGTTGAGCAAATTGGTGAAGGCGTCACCAGTGTCCAAGTTGGCGACCATGTCATTCCTCTATACACCGCAGAATGTGGTGAATGTAAATTCTGTACTTCAGGTAAAACCAACCTATGCTCAGCAGTGCGCGAGACTCAAGGTAAAGGTCTGATGCCAGACGGCACAACGCGTTTTTATAAAGATGGTGAGCCAATTTATCATTACATGGGCTGCTCAACTTTTTCTGAATATACTGTCTTGCCAGAGATTTCATTGGCTAAAGTCAATAAAGAAGCGCCATTAGAAGAAGTTTGCTTGCTAGGTTGTGGCGTCACGACTGGTATGGGCGCGGTCATGAACACTGCAAAAGTCGAAGAGGGTGCTACGGTCGCTATCTTTGGCATGGGCGGTATTGGTCTGTCAGCGGTCATCGGTGCTGCAATGGCAAAAGCCAGCCGCATCATTGTGATTGATATCAATGAAAGCAAGTTTGAGTTAGCCAAAAAACTAGGCGCAACTGACTGTATTAATCCAAAAGATTATGACAAACCAATTCAGGAAGTCATCGTTGAGTTAACCGATGGCGGTGTTGATTATTCGTTTGAATGTATCGGTAACGTCGATGTGATGCGTTCCGCGCTTGAGTGCTGCCATAAAGGCTGGGGCGAGTCGGTTATTATCGGCGTGGCTGGTGCAGGTAAAGAAATTTCAACCCGTCCATTCCAGTTAGTGACTGGTCGTGTCTGGAAAGGTTCAGCATTTGGCGGCGTGAAAGGTCGTACGGAATTGCCAGGTTATGTTGAGCGCTATCTAGCGGGCGAAATCCCATTACAGGATTTCATTACTCATACCATGCCATTAGAAGACATCAATGAAGCGTTTGACTTGATGCATAAAGGCGAGAGTATTCGTACGGTTATTCATTTTTAAGAATGAGTCATCATGATCTTTTTTAACAAATGATCGGTCATTTATAGGTGATTAACATTAAGTAGTTATGTTGTCATGATAACAGTGCTGTCTCTTTTTGGGGGCAGCATTTAATGTTTTAACAGAGGTGTTTTAGTATGTCCATAGAGAATATTAGTGTCAATAAAAGTTTTGGTGGCTGGCATAAGCAGTATAGCCATCATTCAAAATCATTAAATTGTAGTATGCAGTTTGCTATTTACTTGCCGCCTCAGATGGGCAGTGGTACAAAAGTCCCTGTCCTTTATTGGTTGTCAGGCTTGACCTGCACAGATGAGAACGTCATGCAGAAGTCTGGGATACAGCGTATTGCTGCAGAATTGGGTATCGCTATTGTCGCCCCAGATACTAGCCCTCGTGGTGAAGATGTTGCTGATGATGCAGCCTACGATTTAGGTCAAGGGGCAGGATTCTACGTTAATGCTACTGAGATGCCTTGGAGCAAGCACTACCAGATGTATGATTATGTGGTCAATGAGTTGCCTGAGTTAATTGAGGCATCGTTTCCAGTATCTGATAAGAGAGCCATTTCTGGTCATTCGATGGGTGGTCTTGGTGCGTTGAACATTGGCATGCTTAACCCAGAGCGCTATAGTTCAATATCTGCTTTTAGTCCTATCAGTAACCCTGTGAATTCTCCATGGGGACAAAAAGCTTTTACTGCTTATTTAGGTGAAGATAAAGCCAATTGGCTGAACTACGATCCTAGTGAGCTCATGAAACGAGCAACTGAATTAGTTCCTGCTAAAGTAGATCAGGGTGAGTCTGACAACTTCCTTGTAGAGCAGCTCAAGCCAGAAGCTTTACTCGCAGCTGCAGAATCAAACGATTATCCTTTAATGTATCAATTGCATGAGGGCTATGACCATAGTTACTATTTTATCGCCAGCTTTATTGAAGAGCATTTGCGCTTTCATGCCAAACATCTAAGTCAGTAAACTGAACAACTGATGAAATATTTGGTGGTGTTCTAAAAAGTATGCTGGCGCTAAAAATCAATAAGAAGTCTATGCTAAGTTCTCTGATTCTATATGGCTTTCAAAGCTTCAAAAATTGTTCAAATTTTGATCAGCATACTTTTTGACACACCACCGAATATTTATGGTAAGTACACCATGAAGTGCACTGTGGCTATTTCAGCGAGTTAAAGCGTTGATACCATTCGCCCACAGCTTAGCGTTCAAGTCCTCACTAGGGAACCGAACCATAGGTATAATCCAGTGAGTAGATAGGGCGGTAATCCCCCCAATAAATAAGAACACCTAGAAATAGAGATTAACTGCTAAAATATACCAGCAGGAGACTCCTATGAAAAAGACACGCTTTACTGATAATCAAATCGTTAACATCCTCAAACAAGCAGAACAAGGCGTCCCTATTGCTGACTTGTGCCGTGAGCACAATGTCGGCCAAAGCACCTTTTACAACTGGCGTTCTAAATATGGTGACATGGATGCTGCGCTCATCAGCCGCCTCAAAGAGCTTGAAGTTGAGAATGCTCGATTAAAAAAGATGTACGCTGATGAATGTCTTAAATCAGACATATTACAGGATGCCATGTCAAAAAAGTGGTAGCGCCCCTCAGGCGCAAAGAGATGGCTTGTCACTATATTAAAGAGCATGGCATCAGTATCCGCAGGGCTTGCCTGATCTTTAATATCAGCGTCACCTGTTATTATCACAAGTCGTTAGCAACGGATGAGAATCAGCAGATCGCGCACTTGCTTATAGAGCTGACCGAGCAGAACAAGAACTGGGGCTTTGGATTGTGCTTTTTAAGCCTGCGTAATGTACTGGGGCTACCATACAACCATAAGCGCGTGTATCGCATTTACCGTGAGCTTGAACTGAACCTTAGAATTAAACCTAAGCGTCGCATTAAGCGCGCTAAACCGCTACCCTTGGCTGTACCAGATAAAATAAACCAAAGCTGGAGCGTGGACTTTATGCATGATGCCTTAACTGATGGCAGCGGCTTTAGACTATTCAATGTCATTGATGATTACAACCGTGAAGCCTTAACGGTTGAGATCGACTTCTCATTACCCGCTCACAGAGTCATACACAGTTTAAATCAGCTGATTGAATACCGAGGTAAAACGGTTCAAGTGAGATGTGATAACGGACCTGAATATCTTAGTAGTGCGCTCAGAAACTAGGCTTTCGATCAAGGCATCACCATTAGTTGTATTGAGCCTGGCAATCCACAACAAAATGCTTATGTGGAGCGTTTTAACAGAACGATGCGCTATGATTGGTTGAACCAAGAGCTGTTTACGGATTTAGATCAAGTCCGTCAGCAAGCAGAGGATTGGTTATATCACTACAATTACGAGCGCCCGAACATGGACAATGGCGGCTTTACGCCGATACAGAAACTAAACCACGCAGCTCAATTCTATTTGATAAGTGTCTTATGGTTGGGACGATTACCTACCATATCACGTAAAAATAGGCAACGTTGTTTTATTAATCACTTTTCTCACTGATAAGTGGGTATGTATGCCTTTAACGCTAGTAAGCTTATGCAATTTACGAGTAAACTCTTCATAATCATTGAGGTCTGCGCTGACTACTTCCAATAAGTAATCATAAGGGCCCGAAACAACATGTCCATTGATTACCTCATCCATCTCGGATAACGCTTGTTCGAAGGCTGTAATCGATCCTTCTTGATGGTTGCTCAGACTGACTTCCACAAAAAAGCTCATCGTAATGCCAGCTTTAGCTCTATTTATGTTCGCTTGGTAACCCTCTATATAAAATTCATCTTCTAAACGTTTCAGGCGCCTAGCACAAGGTGAGGGTGACAGACCAATGCGCTCGGCTAATTCAGCTGTTGATAAGCGTCCTTCTTTCTGAAGCGCTTCCAAAATATGACGGTCGATTCTGTCCATATATTGCCTTTCTGGTGTTTTCAGCCAATAATTCTATATTATTTGGCATTATCCGCTAAATAACTATAGATTTGCAATAAATGAATAGAGATAAAAGCGCGATTTTTGATTGATAATTAGGCTTTATATACAAGCATAAGCCATCCATATGAATACCATTTCTCAGCCCTCATCACGTAAAAACCCCTTGTTTACACTATCTCCGCTGATGAAAGGCTATGCGGCGATGATTGTTGTGATATTGATTTGGTCAGGCTTTGCATTAACGGTAAGGGCGGTCGGGGCATCGTCGTTAAGCATTGCTGATGTCATGGTCATTCGATTTAGCGTGCCATTACTTTTATTGACGCCTTGGGTATTCTCTAGTTTGAAGGAAATCAGAAACATTAGAGGGGCTGATGCCATTTTTATTTTATTTGGCGGTGCTCCTTTTCTGTTGCTTGCCACTTTTGGCGCGAGCACTGCTCCTGCAGCTTACGTTGGTACTATTTTGACAGGGACGCCAGTATTCTTTGCCGCACTCTTATCCTTTGTTTTTTATCGCCAACGTATATCGCTAAAGAAATTTTTGGCATTCATGATTATTTTCTTTGGCGTAGCCACGATGATGGTGGGAAATGCAGGGCCAACACCTAATAGTCTGCTACAGGGTATGACCTTTCTAGTGATTGCGAGTTTGGTTTGGGCAGGTTACACATTAGGTTTAAAAAGTACGAGT
Source organism: Psychrobacter sp. 1044 (assembly GCF_904846525.1). Taxonomy (GTDB): domain Bacteria; phylum Pseudomonadota; class Gammaproteobacteria; order Pseudomonadales; family Moraxellaceae; genus Psychrobacter. Next base: position 15,468 of record NZ_CAJHAZ010000032.1, read on the forward strand.
TTGAGTCCAGTAGCGGTTGCTATCGTCCTTTCTTATACCGCATTTTTGGTGACATTAGTGATGATTCTATCTGGACTTTTAGAGACCAACCTCGGGGCTGTTTCGTTTGACGATGCCCTACCTTTTATCTTAATACAGGGCGTTGGTGTTGGTATTGTCTCAACCATTGGGTTTTCTTATGCGGTCAACAAGCTCGGTTCCATTCGCACCTTATTGCTTGGCTCCTTGTCTCCTGGATTAACCGCTTTACTCGCAGCATTAATACTCAATGAGTCTTTATCAATCGCAATGATGTGCGGCATCGTGTTAAGCACAGTTGGCGTCATTTTATCTAATCGAGCGAAGTAAGAGCTGTCCTCATTTTAAAAATGAGCGTCAAAAATAAAAGCTTAATCTTTCATCGAGTAGTGTTCTTGAGCCCTTTTATCTATGTGTAGTGGCATAATAAATTAGGACAGCACGGAAGAGGTTTATACTAACCCAAAGAGGAAAATAGTATGACCACCAAACGCAACCAATACACCCGAGAATTCAAATTAGAAGCGATTAGCTTAGTTGTTGATCACAAACGTAAAATACCTGACGTGGCCAATTCCTTAGGGATAGGTAAATCCACCTTGCAGAAATGGCTGAGTCAATACCGTCAAGAAATGAGTGGCCAAGCGCCTAAAGTCGGCAACGCTTTAACGGATGAACAGCGCGAGCTCCAAGATCTGCGTAAACAGGTTAAGCGGCTGACTATGGAGCGCGACATCTTAAACGAGGAGGGATAAAACGAAGCACTGCTTCGTCCCGACGCAAGACGAGAGCTATGCTCAAGTGAACCGCCCCGGTATTGTCGGAGACTTAACATTCTGAGAGAATACGACAATGAAAAGACAAACCTACACTCCTGAG
>NZ_CAJHAZ010000033.1 GCF_904846525.1 Psychrobacter sp. 1044
CGTGGCGCATTATTCACATAAGGGTTGATTAGCCGCTTACGCTCTGGATCATTAGGATCTGTTAGGTCATATTCTTGATTGATAATGTTCTTAAACGCATTGACTCGTACCATATCAGCACCGGCATAAAACGGCTGCAGCCGCTTACCACTTCGCAGCTCTTGACACGGGATCACAAAATTTAGCTCAAGCCGTCCACCCTTATCAGTATGTTCAACCCACAATATATCGTACTGATCGGGCTCAAGCCCTACAAACAGTGTCTCTTCAAAGCGCTGCATGATGTCTTTTTTCTGCTTATCCGTAAACCCTTCGGCATCTTCGGTAAAAGACAGCACCCCTGCTTTATACTTTTGCTTGAATAGTGTGGTATTAATCAGCTGCTCAGTGAGCCTAGGATCGCCGTAGAGCACCTTTGCACCCTCCCTAGGAGTATCCTTACCGCCCAATAAGTAATTAAGCGGCCCTGCGCCTGATCCTTGCCCTCGCCTAAAGAATTTAACAATCATTCCTCACCTCGCAAATGCTCATTAAGCAGCGCATCGATAGACGCCCTAATCGCTTTGATCTGCTCAAGTACGTTTTCATCTACCTGCTTATTGATATTAACGTGTTTGGTGAGCTGATTGAGGTTAGAACCAATGCGGCCAAGTGCGCGAACCAACTCAGGGTCAGCTGGCTTCATTGGAGTTACCCCTAAACCTAAATCACGCATCCATCCTGCCATTGTCGTTCCTTGTTGTCGCTTTTTTAGCTCAGCTAACTCATCCTCAGTGACTCGAATCGCAATCTCTTTAGTCCTTTTTTTACCGCTAATTGGTGGCATAAGACTGGCTCCTGTTCTAGGCATAGGGGTGGTTGGGGGTCAAGGGGGCGATAGCCCCTTTGTCAGCACCTAAGAGAGGATATTGTAGCGAAGCGGAAATAGCCCCCTCTTAGGACTGCTGGCTTAATAAATAATAGCATATAATTTATATTTGGCTGTACCTAATTAGAAATAAATGGCTGTACCTATAGATTGTCTATTGTGTGTACCTACATACGATAAATGACTGTACCTATGGTATTATTATTGTCTGTACCTATTCTAAAAGTGAGTGAGTTATTTATGGATAAGAGACGTAGGAATATGCAACGTTACAATGCGGTACGTTCTGCTCGAGTTGAAGCCATGATTGAGTTCTTAAAGGATATTGATTTTGGTGGTACTGAACTTTGCCAACTTGGTATAGAAGATGGGTATAGGTTAGAACGTGAAGTTAACTCTTATAGAGCTATGCAAATAGCTAGGTACTTTGGAGTTAATGTCAGTAAATCAAAATTAACTCAATTCTCTAAACCTAAAGATCATAGATACGATTTTACTGCTGCTCAGCTAATGGGCTATATCAGTGAGCATTATGATGAGCTAATGAATTACTGGGAGTGGTTTGTACAACCAGCTATACGTAAAGCTAGAGAGAAGTATCCTACTGAAGAAGAATTAGAAAATAAGAAGTAAAAGGTTTTTAATGTTTTTAATAGTTTTTAAAAGCTTTTAAGTAAGCTGTATCCCTTGATAGCAAAGGCTCTCGCAGCTAATAAAGCAACGTTTTACGACCTATAAAGCAACGTTTTACGACCTATAAAGCAACGTTTTACGACCTATAAAGCAACGTTTTACGACCTATAAAGCAACAATAGTATAATTGAGTTGCTTTATAGGCTTTTATGTATTAGTGTTGCTTACAGGATACAAGGGGTCGATATGAACAAACAGTTGGTTACTAAAGATAATTCTTTAATTGGTGCAAGTTATAGCTTGGGTGTGGTTGAGCAGAGGTTAATCTTCCTAGCCATTATTGAAGCTAGAGAACAAAAGACCCTGATAGAAGCTGGAGGGTTATTACGGATTTACGCTCAAAGTTACGCTAAGCAATTTGATGTAGAAAAACATACGTCGTACGAAGCGATGAAGAGAGCTGTAGAGGGATTGTATGAAGCAGGTTTTGCCTATAGTAAGCTTGATGAACGGTCAGGGAAAACAGGGCGTTATAAAAGTCGGTGGGTCGATAAGATTGGCTATATCGATGACTTAGGATGTGTTGAATTGGTTTTTGCGAGTGATGTAATACCGTTAATTACTAGACTAGAAGCTAGATATACAGAATACGAATTAAAACAAGTCGTAGGTCTACAAAGTGAGTATGCTATAAGGCTCTATGAGCTAATTATCCAATGGCGTTCAGTGGGGAAAACTAACCAGATATCACTTAAGGAATTACGAGAAAAGTTGGGATTAGTGGATGAATACAAGCGAATAGAAGCATTTAAAAGAAGGGTGTTAGATCTAGCAGTTAAACAAATTAATGAACATACTGATATTACAGTTGAATACGAACAGCATAAAAATGGCAGAGTTATCACGGGATTTACTTTCCGATTTAAGGTGAAAAAAGACAAGAAAAAGATCGGTGCTGAAGTGACTCATGATGACGCTAATGATGATATGTACACTATTGATGGACTAAATGATAAGCAACTAGGGCGTATTGCGCGTAATCCTAGCTTTGTAGCAGATTATAACGAGTTAGTTAGCTCAACTAGCCCAGCTGGTCAGGATATGAAAGTTTGGGAGGTTGAGATGATCAAGCGAATTAAAGAAGATGCTTTGCAGTTTAAAAAACGCCCTATTAGAGAGTATTTAGTTTATTAAAATTGGTAATAAACAATAGTCAGAAATCGCCCTCTAGAGCCTTTCCTAAAAAGTGTGTAACTGCTTATAATCCACTAACAGGAGAATAAGCAGTTACACAGAGTTTGGGAAAGGCTCAATCTATCTATAATAGCGAATCAATTTAAACTTTGTTGATTAGGCATTATCAACCCTTCTATCTACTTCAGATAGAAGATCTGATAATGCCTATACTGCATTACAATAAGGTCTTTTCTGTTATTTTAAAATCTAAGCCCATAGAGGTTTCTAATTCATTGCTAGTCTCAAAGTCATGTTCATCTATCTCTTTTAATGACTCAATAAAGCTTTCTTTTTGATGAGATATAGCCGCATTATTTAAATCATTTATAACTTCTAACTCTTCTTTTTCTCGACCTTCAAGTTCATCTAAAACTTCTGACTGATTTCTTTGAGCACTTTCTAAAACCCATTGTTTGATACGGGCTACAGCTCCGTCTTCTTTTTTAAATTCAGCGATATCTATTTGATTGCCATCATAATCTTTGGTAGTAACTTGTAGAATTTTCATTTTTATCTCTCTTTTATATGAAACTTATTATATACCGCGTATTCTAATGCCTACCTTAAGTATTTTAGTATTTAAGATAATCTTTAATTGGTCGCTTGGTAAAATCTGAAGGGTCTTGCTTAAGGCGATCTATTATTACTGATTCCCACACTCTAACGTCTTGACCGGCTGGGCTAGTGGAGCTCACTAAGTGATTGTAATCTGCCATAAAGCTAGGATTGCGAGCAATACGACCTAATTGCTTGTCGTTTAGTCCTTCAATTGTAAACATATCTGCTGTGGTTATGTCTCTATTACCTTCTTGCTTTGCGTTTTTTGGCTTATCTTTAGCTAAAACCTTGAATTTAAAGCCAGCTATGCTCCGCCCTTTTTTAACTTGTTCATAGCTAACTTTAATATCTGATTTTTCGTTAATCTCATCAATAGCTACTTGCAATACACGCTTTTTAAAGTCGCACATTGCCTTATATTCACTAACCTCAACACCGAGCTGCTCTCTAAATTTCTCAAGATCAAACATTGGGGTTTGCTTTGCAGCTTTCCACTGTACTAATAACTCGTAAAGCCTAACGGAGTAAATACTGTCCATACTGGCTGTTTGCTCAAGCAGGTATGAGGTGAAAAAATCTTCTGCACCATTAATACGGCTAATGCCATTAACCACAGCAAGGGTAAAGACTAATTCAATTGCACCTTCGTCATCAAGATATCGTACTTGCTGTATCCAACGAGATTTAATAACTTTACCCTCATCGTCAATATAGCTAAAACGTCTATTAAATAAGGTTTCCTCAGCTTCTTTCATACGCTTATAGCCATTCTGTCGAGTGGTTTCGAACATCTCAGCATAGCGCAAAGCATCAATGCGTAAAGGCTTATCGGTACTTAGTCCTGTATTGGTTTCCCTAGCGTCCACTATCGCCAATTGAACAATGCGGATTTCAGGCAAAGATAAATTTTGTAGGGCTGAATTAAGCTGATTTGTTTTAACGACTAAGTTACCTTTACTCACGAGATCACCTCCCTGTTATTATTAAATGACATGCTATATTAAAGTCCTTATAATGACAAATTAATTATAGTCATTATAAGGTAACTAAACGTCCTTATATGGGTAACTAAACGTCCTTATATGGGTAACTAAACGTCCTTATATGGGTAACTAAACGTCCTTATATGAAGGCTACAAGTCATGACTGGAAAGGGCTGTAGAGTACTTAAAAGCATTTAAAAGCATTAAAAGCATTAAAAGCATTATTGGTTGTTGATAACTAAAGAATTAAAAGCTTTTTTTTTAATGACTAAAACATGAACTAGCTTACTTAATTTTGCATAACAGGGATTTGTTCCATGGGTATGAATCAGGGTTATCAATACATATTTTAGAATCAACCCGTGCATAATAACCATCTGCACGTTTAGTAATACTAGGCATGACTTGAGCCTTAGCGAGTTCATCATAGTCTGCTTGTCGATCACTGATTTCAGCTTTACTGGGAATAAATAACCAAGATAAACCAAATGTGAAAAGCACAATTGAAAAGCAAACAGCACTAAATATCATAGTTACCTTCCAGCTAAGTTTTTTTGCTAAATCATCGCTAAAGTCACTGCCAATATCTTCAAGCTTGTCTTTAGTATCTTTGATAATAGCAGTAACGGCACCTTCTACACTCTCTTTGAGCTTCTTGCTTTGATCGTCATACGTGCTCTCATACAATTTAAAAAATCCCTGTCTCTCTTTAAACTCTGTTTTCGAGTTGGTAGCAGCAATCTTAATATCGTCTAATTCCTGTCCAACCTTATCAGCAACCATTGATAGCTTTTTAGTCGCTGTGTCTATATGGGTAGTAAAGCCCTTATTTATCAGGGCATGATAGCTTTCTTGGTTTTTCTCAAAGGCTACGCTTATAGTGTTTTTGATAGATTGAATGGTGTTGTCTGTGATCGACTGGGCGTTATCTTGATACGTTTTTAATAGCTCAGTTAACTGCCTTATCATTGCTGAAATTTGTTTTACATGTTCATCGTTAGTTTGACCCTGAGCTTTACCTTCTGCTAATAGCTCTTGCTGGTGTTCGATGAGTATTTGAAGGGTAAATATTATTTCTGCTATTTCAATCGACTGGGCGTTATCGGTCATATCTGAAATCCTAGTCCTCTGCTACGACTGCGATTGATATCATAGCTATGGTCATTAAGGGCTGATGAGACGCTCTGTAGGCGCTCCTGCTGCGTTTGTGTGAGGTTCTGCTTATGTTCAGGTACCATAGCATCAAAAACGCCCTTTAATGCTGCTGTATACTCTTTTTGCGTCATGCTCTGTCGTGTGCTTTTGCTGCTATCTAATGCTGATTGCGATTGCGCGATAAGGGTGTTGCCTAAACGCTCGTATTGGATCTCTGCAAGCTCTCGTTGGTGCTTTGTGGTACTAGGATCGCGTTGATAGCGTGTAAGCTCTCGCATAAGAGTATCTGCGGCTACAATAGCCACAAGATGTTTGCCAAACTCACTGTTTGGATCTATTTTCTGCAAGTGTGGCTTATCAAACTTAATGAGTTGCTGTGCTAATTGTTTATAGTGCTGATTAAATTGCCGTGTCTCCATAGCAATCCTTTCGCGTATTTGCTCTCTGCGCTGTTGTTGCTCTCGCTTCTCTTGTTCTAACTGTTCTTGCTTTTTTTGTGCAGCGTCAGCTATTTGCTTCTGCCTTAGTCGCTCTTGCTCGGCTTGCTGTGCTTTCTCACGATCGAGCTTTATGTTTTTAAGTCTATTTGCCGTATCGTAGGCGCGTGCTAGGTCTACATCAGAGACTTTGCGCTCTTTAAAATTAGGTTTTGGCACAGCTGGGACGATGAACAGCTTGCTTTCGCGTAGATCTGCAATGGTTCGATCTGCTTTAGCATTGGTTTTTTGGTTGTCGTTTAAGTGCTTGTTCCAAACCAACTCATTAGACTGGATAATCTCACGGTTAAACCTACCTTTTTCGGTCGGTATCCCTTTACGTTCCATGTGCGTAGCGTCTTTACCCATCTTGATTTGGGGTACTAGATCGATACCTTGTGATTTATAACTACGGCTGTCGATTAAATGATGCCCTTTCGCTTCCAGTACCTTGTTGGCGGTATGTTCCCACAGCTCACGCACTGTCTTAATTTCAGCGCTCATGCGTGGTAAGCCTTTTTTCCTACGGTCATCGTCTGATATTTCGCTGTCGGCTTTGTCTTTGGTTAAGTAGATTTTGCCGTCATCGTCGATCGTGGCAGTGCGCGTGGTCAATAAAATATGGGCATGGAAGTTAAGAGGGCTTGCACCGCGCTCGATTTCTTTAGCGGTTGGTACATGGATCGCGCAATCGGCGATCACCTGATATCTATCGGCTAGGGTTCTGGCGAAGTCATGAGCTAAGACTTTACGATCTTGTTCACTCAATTCATGCGGTAGGGCGATCAGCCATTCACGAGCCACGCGACTATTTTTTCGAGTCTCATTACGTTCAGCCATGTTCCATAATTCGGATCTGCCAATGTCGCCACCAGCTAAGGCAGTCGGCAAAATAATATCAGCACTTAATACGCCACTGCGTTTTTCATAGTCGTGCGTTTTTCCATGTTCTTTATCTTCATCAAGCAATTTATCACCGGCACGATAGGCAGCAGCAGCAACCGCATTTTGCCCTTGCCCTCTTGATACTGACTTGGTGCTTGCCATGAATATCGCCATAACGACTACCTATTTCGAGCTTGGTTTTTGGGGTTTGGGGTGTCCCCAACGTGTTTTGAGAATTGGGAAATATGAACCGTTAGGTGAATATATCACAGTTCTCGAAAACGCGCTCTTAGTCAGAGGGACTCAAACATTACACATTTAAAAAATTAAGTTTATGAATTATAGTTCTAGCTTTCTTACTAAACAAACAGCTATAGTTCGGTTGTTAACCTATTGGGTAATAAAAATATAAAAACATCTATAAACTTATTATTTGCTATAAACCTATAGTGGCAATGCTATAGTGTGCCCGAATTTTAATATCTCCCAACTTGGTTTCATATAATCTGTATTAGAAAGTGTAAGGTAATGTATGGTTCTAGGTGATGCTCTAATCAATATCCCTCAAACTGAAAGAGGGGGCGAAATAGCTCAGAGAGGATTTGACTATCAGAGCTGTTGGGCGCTATCAGAAATGCTTGAATACGAACTAAAGGGAAAGGATTATGTATTTATTTTCGAATACCACGATGACGTAGTAATAGTTGATTGTGAAAGTAACCCTCAGGATTTAACATTCGTACAAGTTAAAACTAAAGAATCACACTGGACACCTACCAGCTTATATAAAGAAACTGTTCAGGCTCCTATTTCTATCATTAGTAAGCAGTTTTTATTACAAAAAATATTTTCAAGCTATACACCTAAAGCACCCAAGCTGATGTTCGTAACTAATGCCGTGATTAATTTTTCCAAAGTGGGAGGCAAAACGTCTTTTCATGCGAGCACTTTGGAAGTTAAAGAGCAAGATAACTTGAAACAAGCAATCGTAGCTCAAGCTAAGGTTGCCGAGAAAGACATCGATCTTTCTACTTTGCTGTTTGTACAGTCTTCTCTGAGTTTACATGATCATTTAACTCACTTAAAAGGGAAGCTATGCGATTTTTTAAGCAAAAAATATGGAGTAAATACGAACCTTCATATTGAGGCTTTGATCAATCTACTCACTACAGAATGTAGGGAAAAATCAAAATTCAAGTCCGATGGTATTATTGAAATTGTAGATTTAGTGTCGAAAAAGGGGTTTTCATCAAAAGCGTTTAACAAGGTTATTGATTCTCTCAGAGCAAATGATGACTTAAGACCTAATTGGGAAAAGGCAAAACTTATCTTCATGGACTTGAATGCAGACACGTTACAGATGATACGTTTAGAAGGGGTGTTTTCTCGAGTCTGTATGGATATAAATAAGAAAGAGAAGAGCCCGTCGAGTAAGTATTTGGATGTTGCTAGCTCTCTTTATGACCCAGCAAAAATTGTCTTAGATTTGAGTGCATATATAAAAGATACTATAAAATATATTGATGAGCTCCACCCAGCATACGCCATGGCTTTAGAAAAATCAGGTAAAAAAGAATGTATCGTAGTCTACTCAATAATTCAGCAGTTATTAGAAGGTGAGAAATGAAAAGCATCTACTTTAAAAGCACTCACTTACTCTCTCTTGACCAAAAAAAAGGGTTCTCTTTTGAGTTTTCACCGGATATTAACCTTATCTATGGTGAGAATGATACTGGGAAATCTAGTCTCATTAAGAGCTTATACTATACGTTAGGAGCTGATGTTCGTCTCGATAATAAGTGGATAGATGACAATTTCATTTCAAAAGTAATTATATGCATTAAGGGTCGAGATTATGCCTTTATACGTCATGATAAACGTATCTCTATATTTGACCTTAGTGATAACAGTAAGAAACTCGTATCGTCCGTACAGCGCCTAGAAATAGCTAAAGTAGTAGGTGATATTTTTGATTTTAATCTGAAATTGATCGTAAAGAACACAGGAATACAAGCACAAGCATATCCAGCTGCTCTCTATTTACCTTTTTATATTGACCAAGATAACGGATGGAGTAGTGTATTAGAGTCGTTTAATGGTCTAGGTATGTATAAGGATTGGCAGAAAAGCATTCTTCAGTTCCATACAGGGGTTAGACCAAAAAAATACTATAAGTTACAAGGTGAAATCAGTTTAATAGATTTTGATTTAGCTAGACTACGTGGCATATTACAAGCACTTGAAGCTGCTAAGGAAAGGTTTGAATCCTCCTTTGGTAGAGTGCTTTTTGATATTGATGTGGAGTATTACGAAGTACTACTCCAAGGGTTTCTGATCAAGTCTCAGAAACTACATAAGCAGGAAACTGCGTACAGAACAGAGCTAATCCAAACGTTGTCATTGCGAGACGAGATAGCGTCTGATATTGAAGAGTCTAAGAAACAACTTGCAGAAAATGATATTAATTCTTTATCTAAAATAGCAAGCTTAGATGATAGATATGCAGTGCTCAAGAATCAAGAAATACTATTAGAAGTCATACCTAAACTTTATGAACAAAAGGCTAAATACGATCAAGATATAGAAAATATTCAAGGCAAACTTAAAGATGCTCAAGAAACAAGCTCTGAACTAAAGAATATGCTGCAAAAAACAGAAGGTGAGTTAACCTTGCAAGATATCATTAGATCGCAAGCTAGTAAGGAAGTTGAGTTTACGTTTGATGAGCAAATGAACGAGCTATCGGAAGAAATCAGCGAACTAGTTGTTTCTAAAGCTAGGCTAGTTACAGAGATGTCTGAGTGCACCAGCAGAAAAAACACTATAGAAATTAATAATGCATTCAAGAAGCATTTAAAATTTGCTCAGCGTGAATTAGAAATTAAAAACCCTGTTGTGAAAGATGCTACTCATTACCACGCCATTACAAAAAGAGAAACAGGGAGTCGCGCTCCAAGATCTGTTTTGGCTTACCATTACGCTCTTTTAAACACAATTAGGGATAAATCATCAATCCCTATGCTTCCTGTTGTGATTGATTCTCCTAAACAACAAGACCCCGATCAGAACATAACGAAAAAAATATTTGACCTATGTGTTGATCGTTTATCAGATAGGAATCAGCTTATTATGTGTTCTGTGTCTTTTGACAGAGAGATTGATAAGTTCAAGACTCTAAATACGACAAATAAATATAGTCTATTAAGGGAAGATTTGTATGATGAAGTTAATGAGGAAATAATGATATTGTACAAATCTATCGAGCCCATCCCAGATTCTGTGTAACTGCTTATAGCAATGACGACTCAATCTGACATTAAGAAACTAGCTGAACAAATAGCTCGATTAGTCTGCTTTGTTTATACCAACTTAGTTTACTCTTTCTCATAGTGCTATCCTAAATAATTTTACTTATCTAGGGCGTGTCCTCAATTCAATCGATAGCCATATAAATGGGCTAAATCTGGCCAAACGGTGTCAAATAGCTGACGAATATCTCGATATTATCTGCGCTATCTTCCTTGTTTGACGGCTATTTATCTCATTTTTATCACCATTTTCAAAATGAGGACACGCCCTAGGACAGCCCCTTAAGTTTTATCTATATTTAGTTTCTGTTACTAATCTATATCCATCGGCCTTCATACAGTAGGTGACAAGCTTTCGAGCTTGTTCTTGTGACAAATTGCTTGCCCCAACCTCTACTTTACAATGACCTATTTTGTCGTTAGTTACACTTTTAGTTATACCTTCTTTATACCAAGTTGATACTTGATAAGGTCTAGGAGTGGAGGTACAAGCAGTCATAAACAAAGTTACGGTAATCAAAGTAATAATTCTATTCAAATTAAACATAATATTTTTAAACCCGATATAGTTGAAGCGTAAATAGCTATGTTACGCAATATTATCGTACTAGTTACATAAGGTAAACCTTTTCCTAGTTTTCCTAGAGTGTTTCCAATAGTTTTTAAATATCGGCTATTACTATTAACTGAAATATAAAATTTGTTTAGACGCTACGTTAGTGCGATAGTTGTTCACTGAACGTTCTGTACAGTTGCACTGTACAGGTCTTAAAAACGTACTTGAACACTAGGTGAACAATGAACATATCGGTGACAAAAGCAGCAAGAGAATGGGGTGTATCAAGAACGACGATCTATCAGAAAATCAATGATGGTGAGATTTCTAGAACAGCAGATAAGAAAATAGACGTTTCAGAAATGTTGCGCGTGTTTGGTGAGCCAACTTCCAAAAAACGTACTGAACAATCAGTGAACACTAGAAACAGTACGTCCTTGAACAGTCAAAACGTACCAGACTGTACAGCGCTTGAACATCAGTTAGCACTTGAAAAGATGAAGAATGAACACTTAGAGCAGCAAGTCCGTGATCAAAAACAGCTGATAGCGAATTACCAAGAGCAAATAAGTCAGCTCAACAAAACACTAGAAAAAGCCAATGCCAGTATTCATGACTTAACGCAGATCCGACTGCTAGAATTTAAAGGCCCTGCCCCTAAACATAGCGATCACCAGCAACAAGTATCATTAGAGCCTGAGCCGCTATCTGAAAAAGAAGCCGCAGGTGCGCCCAGACCTACCAAAAGAAAAAGATGGTTTGGGTTTAGGTTTTGACTGCTGAACAGTGCAGTCAAACGATTACGGCCTTGGCCCATTGTAAGAACGCTGCGGGGTTGGTGTATCTACTCTAGGGGTAGCATCCTGTGATTGCTCCATGCTGACAACGTCCTTGATCTCTAAATCTAAAGGCTCAGGCGCTTTGATGTCACCATATAACTCTTGATGATACGCTTTTTTGATTTTCATACCTTTAGTCCATGTCCTTAAATCTCGATTGCCACGTGACTCACTGACTCTCTCATAATCTTGCTGCCTCTCCTCGACAAGGTGCGCACGCTCTGCTAACGCCTGAAAACCCTCTTCATAAACAGTGCCTTTGAGCCTAACATTTCGCTTCATTTTAGGATGCGCCACGCTGATACTGCTTTTGGTTGCTCTCTTGATGGTTAATCCCATACTTTTTAGCGCATAACGCACACTGTGACGGTTATTAAGACTGCCCTCTGCTAGGCTATGTCGCATTCTTCGATCAATGGCTTCTTTCAGAGCAAAAGTGTTCTTAGGGTTGGCAATGATCTCATTATCTTCTTTTTCCTGCTCCTTCTCTTTAGACTTAGGCGGCCTATCATATGGTGTTGGCCGTGGCGCATTATTCACATAAGGGTTGATTAGCCGCTTACGCTCTGGATCATTAGGATCTGTTAGGTCATATTCTTG
>NZ_CAJHAZ010000034.1 GCF_904846525.1 Psychrobacter sp. 1044
TTAGAGAGCCCTGTTTGAAATAGTCTCTTTATTTTAAAGCCTTTATACTTACTTTTACAGATTAGGGACACGCCCTAGCTTGTTATTACTGTTTTTTTCATAGATGGGACGTTTGACCGTGCGGTTATCAACTTCAATATTTTTATTATCCAGTCGCCCTTCAAAATTGTCTGATAATACCGTTCTGTCCAAAGTATTCAAACCTTGATTACTGTAATTATTAACGATATTTTTTATCTTGATTTCACGCTCACCAGTACGGTAGGTCTCATCGATGCGTGCAATAGCACTATCTTTCGCTTGCTTATCATAGCTATTGTCAAAGCTGGTCAGCGTAATCTTATTACTACCCGAACCATAAATACCATCATCCTCCCCGCCGCAGCCAGCAAGAGTAAATGTTAGCAAAGAAAGTGCAATAGGTAACACCATTGATTTATTCATCGAATAAGACCTTTATTGGTTAGATTTTTTATCATCTATTTTAATAACTTTATTTTTTACAGCTATATTCCTATATTACATTAATACTTCTGTTACTTATAGCGATTAAGCTTTTCCTGCGATAGTTAAATGCAGCTAAAGATTCTACTAACAGTTCACTTACAAATCCACAGTATATACTTACGACTGACCTATATTGCTCATGCACTGGTTTGTTATGCTGAATCCCCTATCAAAATTTAATGCTTAAACATAAAAACTCACAACAAAGGATATGTTATGAAAACACTATATTCCACCAAAGCAACAGTTACTGGCGGTCGTACAGGTAATGCCAGTCTGCAAGACAGTGATTTGACGATTAATATGGTCGCACCCGGCTCTGATAAAGACGGTAATAATCCAGAACAGTTATTTGCGATGGGCTATGCCGCTTGCTTTGATGGCGCACTTGCTGCGGTCAAAGGGGAAGAAAAAGCAAAATTTGACTCTACCACTGAAGTATCCGTAGATTTAATGAAAGGTGAAGGCTTAGATTTTCAATTAGCCGTGAAAATTCATGTCACTGCTGAAAACACAGAGCTATCAGCGGATGAATTCCAAAAGCTGGTCGAAAAAGCCAATAAAGTTTGCCCATATTCTAAAGCGACTCACGGTAATATCGATAGTGAAGTGACTTCAGAAGTGAGATAGATTTTTAACAATAACAATGTCGGCTTTATCTATAAGAGAACTCAGTGAATACTGGGTTCTTTTTTTATGAGCGTCTGTCAGCAGTATAAATATCATAACTATCGAGAAGTTCGGCAAGGTCTGATTTTATCGTTATAATGGAAGCATCGTTTTATCTGATATTGACTCTATCTGATACCTAATAATAAGTGACCTTTATGACCGACCATATGACCGACTCCTCCGTAGACAATAACCACAACTCGCATCAAGCGCTTGACCCTAAAGCCTTACCAAATTTTGATACCATGCCCAACGTAGCGACTATGGACACCAGTCACGTGGACAAAAATCAGCCACCTTTTATTTTGGTTGATGGCTCTTATTATCTGTTTCGCACGTATCACGCCTTGCCAAAAACCATGCAAAACTCGCAAGGGCTGATAACGAATGCCATCCGTGGCACGCTCAATGCGCTACTAAAACTGATGCGTCGATATCATCCGACGCACATGGCGGTCTGTTTTGATACCAAGTCCCCGACTTTTCGCCATCATATGTCTGCTGATTATAAGGCGGCGCGTCCACCCATCGACATAGAGCTGGTGGAGCAAATTCCTTATATCCATCGCTTGGTAACCGCCTTAGGCATTCCACTGTTACGCATCGAAGGTGCAGAAGCAGATGACATTATCGGCACACTGGCGCACCGTGCGGTTGAGCAAGGTCATCATGTGGTCATCTCAACCGGCGATAAAGACATGATGCAACTGGTCAATGACTGCGTCATATTGGAAGATAGCTTCACGGGTAAAGTAACGGACACCCAAGCGGTCATCGAAAAATTCGGTATTAATCCAAACCAAATGATTGATTTTTTGACCTTAATGGGTGATGCCTCTGACGGTATTAAAGGCGTGCCCGGTATCGGTAAAAAGACGGCCAAAGACTTACTCGTTGAGTACGGTGATATCGACAATATGTTAAAGCACATCGGTTTTATTAAAGGACGCGGCGCTAAAGGCTTGATTGAGCATGCAGAGGAAATTCCATTCAATGCCAAACTGGCCACTATCGTCACAGACTTAGATATCGGTCAAGACTGGAATGATTTAAAAATCAATACCAATCCTTGTGCCCATATAGATGAATTGCGCGAGCTGTATAGCGAGCTTGAGTTTAGAAATGAGCTTGCTTCTCTTGACCACCCAAACCATCCAGCCAATGCTAATGGGAACGGCGTACAAAGTGTTGCAAGTAGCCAAGCAGATGCTGAATCACAAGCGCAAATCGCTAAATCGCTACAATCAAGCAGTATTGAGAATGTCCAAAACGGTAAACAGCATGATAGAGCGTGGCACACTGTGCTCGACGAACCAGCTTTTGAGAGTCTAGTCGAATTATTAGAGTCTGCGCCGCACTTTGTCATTGATACCGAAACCACTAGCGTCCATTGGCGTCAAGCACAAATCGTCGGTTTGTCTTTTGCGGTACAAGCGCATGAAGCCTATTACATACCACTGACACATGCGCTAGAGGGTGACGAGCTGACGGCTAAACAGCTCGACCGTGATAGCGTTTTAACACGTCTAAAACCTATTTTAGAAAACCCAAATATCGGTAAAATCGGTCAGCATTTAAAGTACGATGCGCATATTCTCAGCCATTATGATATCGATTTATTGGGTAGCATTCATGCTCGTCCCAATAATTGGGCGATGGATACCATGCTTGCCAGCTACGTGATTAATGCCGCTATCACTCGTCATGGTATGGATGATTTAGCACGCCATTACCTACAAACCCAAACCATCAGCTATGAAGACGTCGCTGGCAAAGGCGCTAAGCAAGTCACCTTTGACCAAGTCGCCATCGATATTGCTAGCGACTATGCTTGTGAAGATGCTGACATTACTTATCAGCTATTTGAGGTGTTCAGCGTTGAGCTAGCGAACGATGCCAATAATGCCAAATTGCTACACGAGCTAGAGATTCCAACGGCGGAGATACTCTGCCAGATGGAAGCAAACGGAATTTTAATCAAACGCCCATTTTTAAATGAGCTATCAAAGCGCTTCGATGAAGAAATCGTCGCGCTAGAAAAACGCGCCTATGAAGTAGTAGGTGAAGAGTTTAATTTGGGCTCACCCAAGCAGCTTGGTGAAATGTTATTTGAAAAACTCGGCGTTGCTGGCGGCAAAAAGACCAAATCAGGTCAATACTCTACTGGCGAAGCCGTGCTGTCAAAAATTGATCATCCATTGGTCGATATTACCTTAGAATATCGCGGTCTATCTAAGCTCAAAAGCACTTATACCGATGCGCTTGATAATGTCGCAGATTCTGAGACTGATCGCGTACATACCAGCTATCATCAAGCATTGACCAGTACTGGGCGTTTGTCTTCAACTGATCCCAATTTACAAAATATTCCGATTCGTACCGCGACTGGTCGCTTGATTCGTCAAGCCTTTATCGCACCAGAAGGTCGCGTTATTTTGGCGGCGGATTATTCACAAATTGAATTGCGTCTCATGGCGCATTTCTCAGGCGATAAAAACTTAACTGACGCCTTTAATGAAGGGTTAGATATTCACGCTGCGACTGCCGCTGAAGTACTTGGCAAGGATGTTGCTGACGTAACCTCGATCGAGCGCCGTAATGCCAAAGCCATTAATTTTGGTCTGCTATACGGTATGAGCGCCTTTGGACTTGCCAAGCAATTGCAAATGAGCCGCAATGAGGCACAAGATTATATCGATATGTACTTTGATCGCTATCCGGGTGTCAAAAACTATATGATTAATACTCGCGCCAGTGCTCACGAGCAAGGCTATGTCGAGACGATATTGGGTCGTAAGCTCTACACGCCTGATATCACTCATAGCAACCGTATGGTCAAGCAAGGCGCTGAACGTGCTGCGATTAATGCGCCACTCCAAGGCTCAGCGGCAGATTTAATCAAGCTGGCTATGATTGCCGTCGATAAAGTACTGCCAAAAGCGCAAGCCAAAATGCTGCTACAAGTCCATGATGAATTGGTGTTTGAAGTGGATAGTGACAAGGTAGATGAGATTAGCCAACTCATTACTAATGCAATGCAAGACGTCTTGACGACCACTGCCGTTGAAAAAGGCTGGAATGTGGACTTTGCTGTGCCGTTATTGGTTGAGACGGGTGCTGGCGAGAATTGGGATGAGGCGCATTAAGCGTTTTTGTATAATAAAACAGCTCAAGACCTAACGTTTTTATTTTATAGGATATGGGCTGTTCTTTAGATTGCCCATATCATACCCAATCGATAGTATCTAATTCGTAGGAGCTGACGTTGATAACTAAGGATTCTGTTATCAAACAATTATTGACCACACTCATCCTAGCTTTTAGCTTGTCTTTAAGTAATTACGCAATAGCATGCGGATTATTGCCAGGATATAAGTTGTCGAAGGGAGTAAGTTGGGGTGAGCTATGTGACTTCAATGAAGGTTTAGCAAGTGCTCAGAAAGATGGGAAATATGGTTTTATTGATAAACAAGCCAATATCATCGTTCCATTCAGTTATAACTTTACTGCTGAGTTTTCTGAAGGACTCGCCATCGTTAAAAAAAATGAACATCATGGATACATCAACAAAAAAAACCAAGTCATTATTCCGATAATATATGATGATGTCAGACCTTTTTCTGAAAGTAAGGCGGCTGTTGAATACGAGGGTAAATGGGGTGTTATTAATGATACTGGCGAACTTACTATTCAATATCAGTTTGACGAAATCAGGTATTTCTCAGAAGGACTAGCACCTGTAAGAAAGGATGAACTATGGGGTTATATTGATAGCAGTGGAAAGACTGTTGTACCCTTAAACTATCTGAATGCTGGTTCGTTTCATAATGGCTTGGCAGTCGTGGTAAAAGAGAATGGTTATGGCATGATAAATAAAGATAATAAAATAATCGTACCAACGGAGTATGACATGCCTATTTTCACTGGTAATGATTACATAGATACTTTTAAATTTATGAAAGGCAATAATTTTTACTATTTTGATTCACAAGGCAATCTTTTAGCTGTTAGCAATTACCTCGACACAACACCTAAAATGATACGTGTTCGGCAAATATTAAAACAGTAAACACTCAATATAATAAGTACTTTTCATCTTAACTTTTATCATCTGGCAAGTTAAACGTCTGTGTCTGCTCGTTGAACTCTACAATAAAGCTATCTGTACCTTTATCCAGACTAGAGGGTATTGGCTCGTAGTTGTTATCATAAAGACCGTGTTCGTAATCGACAGTGACTTTTAAGGGATAAAAGCCTTGAGTCATAACCCCACCTGTATTGATACTAACATCACTTTCAGCTTCACCATATGACGATTTACTCATAAGCTCATACGAATAATCTAAATCCAATCTTGCCACTTCTTCGACTTTACCACTTGTCATAGTAGCGTACATACTCCAAGAACAATTGGTTTGACCACCTGCACCGGAGCCACAAAACTTACCTACCCAACCGTACCTATCAGCACCCACTTCTCTTAAATCAAAATCTATCAGCTGACTTCGACCTGCTCCACCATTTTTTATATAAGGATTGCTTGAAGAGACGACCCAAGAATTACCTAATTTATAAAGTATGAATAAACCGCCAAATCCTGGTGTCACTCGTGCACCATCTTCCACCGTATCACCAGAAACCAAAACATATAAAGTATCTACTCCCTCGATGTTTTTAAATTCATAATGCTTAGGAGCAATGCAATAGGTTTCTGAGCCGTCGTCATATAAGGTACAACCACGCAACTTATCATAGCTTGAACTGTAATAAACACTCATAATTTTTTCAACAGCTTGCCTGACATCAAGAGATATTTCAGCATGTGCTGAAGGCAAGACCATCAAAAACAAGCTTACAATGATTAAAACTTTCATATAACAGCGCCTCTATATGTATGTGCCTAACGACCTATGGCATAATACTTTTGTTTGTCCTTTTTAGCTACCCAAAATAATTGAAGCTCTCCATGATTAAACCAGCAAATCTCAACACCATTACCCTTTACACACTTGCCAGCTTAAGTTTATGCACGCAAGTATGGGCGGATACTACGTCCACCACAGAGCCGAAAGTCGAACTGCCAAAATCTGACACGGCTTCGTTATCTCATGATGCTAACTCTAATCGAGATGAAAACCTCAATCAATTTGGCTATCGACTTCAACCTACCGAAACATCTACCGAGCAGTCTGCTCCATCAGTACAAGGAGCACAAAATTGGACGGACGAACGCCGTGAAGATGTCCAAGAGCAGCTGCATGAATGGGCACACAAAATGGACGGTTGGTTCGGCAAACCGGATCCCAAAAAGCCCGCCAAAGCCAGTTTACGAGTTGTACTAGATACCCGCTGGGTCAACGATCCACAATCAGGCAGTGACGTGAGCGTTGAACCTAGGATTCGCGGCCGCTTACGATTGCCAGTGTTAGAAAAAAGATTGAGCCTGATTATCGGTGATGAAGATTTGGATGAGGATACCTTCTTAAAACAGAATGTGACGGGCGATACTTACCAAGCAAGTACCAGTAACCAAGATGGACTCGTCAACAGGAGAAAAACGCGAGAAGACAATGGTTCTATCGCCATTCGTTGGTCACGTTTTAGTCATGAGGTTGAGCAGCAGTTAGGGGTCAAAACAGATATCGATGTCGGGGTTCGCTCGCTCGATGACTTATACGTAAAAGTGAGCGTCGATAAAGACTGGTATGACAACAAAAAATGGACTCTCACTAGTGATAGTTACTATCGTTATGGACTCGATAGTGAGCACTATGCAAAAGGCGGGCTAAATCTGCAATATGGTACAAATGCTGACCAGTTAATCAATAATCGCACCGCCATCCGTTATCGCAATCAAGACAATGAAGAAAGCACGGACTGGAGCAACGATCTCAGACAAGTACACTATTTGGGCAATGAAAAACAGCTGGCTTATGGTGTCTCTACTGGCGGTTACTTTGACCATGACAAATCAACATTAAACAGCTATGGCCCTGCTATAAGCTACCGCCAACCCGTTTGGCGAGAGTGGCTTTATGTACAAACAGAGCTAAATTATTACAATGATAAAACAGCGGATAAGGACCATTACCCGTCAGCATTATTACGGATGGAAGCCTTATTTTAACCCTACTATCTATTGAATTGGTTGTATCGTCATAGGTATAAATAGCCGATAGCAATGTGCATAATAAAGGGCATTTGTTTGCCATTGTTAACAATGACATATGACTCATTAGTTATATTAAATAACGTTATAGCGCTGACATTGGCGTTATAATAGCGGTCTATTACGTTATATGTCATTGGATAAATTTCGGTCTAAAGTGAGCCTTTGTGCTCACTTTTTTTTATTTTAAAAAATCAGGAGGTTTTTATTTTGAGTTCAGATGGCATCATCGAAATTCCTGGCATTATTATTTTATTCGCCTGTCTGCTACGTTGTGTGCAGTATTTACTACAGAGCTCTGCCACAAATACGTTTAAACAGATTCGAGCTTTTTGGTTGGCAGCGGTGCTGGTATTCTTTGCTGTGATACGCCGTGAGTTAAATTATCTACCAGACTTATTGGTTCCCACTGACTTTGTGTTGTTCAGCCATTCTTATGACTGGTGGGAAGACCTCGTCCTGACCATCGTTTATGTGCTGATCGTTGGTTTATTGGCTTATTCATGGCGTTATCTTTGGGCAATATTAAAAAAAGTACCCGTTTCTTTGTATTTTAGCGTCGCCGCCTTGGCATTATTAGAATATATGGGCGAAAACGCCATTATGATTCCCGAAGCTTTTGGCGTCATTACAGAAGAGCTGTCAGAGACTGCTATTTATGGCATTGCCTTGATTTATTTGTGGCGCTTAAACTTAAACGAGTACGACTGTCAAGTAGAAGAGACGAGCGAGCTGCATTGTCAAACGGCTTCACACTAACGCAGAGTGTTTCTGCTAACAGTGATAACTACTCGTTATATTAATTACCATGCGCTCTATATCAATAGTTATACTCTCTAGCAAAATACATTTAGACGAATTTGTTATACTACAGTCGGTTAAATTTAAAAATAGTACAAAGCAACCGAGTGTAGATGTATATTTAATACTTCAAGCGAGGCTAACGCAGTAATATTATTATAGTGGAATGACTATAATAATAAGTCCGAGGGATAAGCATCCTAATATACGACCTCGATTTACTCATGATTAATAACGATTAAGTCACTTATTATGAATATATTGATTACAGGCGCATCACGTGGTATCGGCTTGGCCACCGCCAAAAAGTTGGCGGAAAAAGGCCACAATATTGGTTTATTTGCGACCAATACTGCGACACTTGAAAGCGCCATTAAAGACAAATCTTTTAAGAAAGCCGTCAAACAACAGCGTATTATCACAGGTCAGCTGGATGTCACCCAGCCTGACTCGTGGGACAATGCGATCAATCAAATGATTGAACATTTCGGTGGTATTGATGCACTCATTAATAATGCTGGGGTGCTGGTCAGTGGCGCATTACCAACGACCAATCTAGATGAGCAACTGGCTTTAATTGACGTCAACTGTAAAGGTGTTTTGATTGGCTGTCATAAACTGGCGCCTTATCTGGCTGATAGCAAAGACGGCAAAATTATCAATGTGTCCTCTGCTTCTGCTATCTATGGTCAACCCGAAGTTGCGACTTATGCGGCCAGTAAGTTTTTTGTGCGAGGTCTCACAGAAGGCCTTAATATTGAGTACGAAAAATTGGGTATCAAGGTGATCGATGTGATGCCGCTGTGGGTCAAATCTGACATGACTGCCGATATCGAAGTGACCAGTATGGATCGCTTGGGCATCCATCTAACGGTCAACGATGTCGCCAAAACATTGTGTAAATTGACGACCAGTCCCAATCGTAAACTCAAAAGTACGCATTACTCTGTGGGCATGCCAGCAAAAATCTTTCAAGCAGTCTCGCAAGTCACGCCAGATTCTGTAATCCGCTGGGTCAATACCAAGGTTGGTGCTTAATAGCAACATCACCTATTCGTTATACTGTTGTTTACCGATAACGCTTATTTAATATAAAACCACACTTACGGCTGCTCAATATGAGTAGCCGTTTTGCTTGCCTCACGAATTTTTATGGCTTGCTCGACAGTTTTACCAGTAAAAATATTGTTTTTAATAACGGTATTTTTTATCGCCCCTGCTACGCTATCTTCCCGAATTTCAGAACCAACGCTAATCGGTAAATTCACATCAGCAGCGAATTGATTACCAGCTATTAGCGTGCCATCGTCCTCTACGATAATGCCCTGCTCGACTTGCTGAAAACGATTATCGATAATTTGATTGCCCTTAGCACTGTCTAAATGATAGCTGGCAAATGGCGTTTGCTTCAGCAAATAAGCACCGCATTCAAAACCTTTGAGATTGCGTGACTGTCTTGACGCCACCCACACCCCGACTGGCTCGTCGTTAAAAATATTGCCACGAATTATATTGTCACGGCTCGACTCGGTACGCTTAAAATGATTGCCCCGCGTACTGTCATCAGCATGCTCAAAGCAATTGCGATACAGCAAAATACTGCCTGCCCCATTATGGATAAATTGATTGTTTTCGATACGGTTATTGCTCGACGAATCCACGGCAATAGCCTCACGATTGGGCTTAAAGGTACGGAAACCATTACCGACAAACACTGAATTTTTAATCACATTATCGCGACTACCAAATTCCAGATATAACCCAACAGTGCCTGCATTTTGAATACGTACCTTATCAAAGCTCACGCCATGCACATGATCACCGATGAACATGCCACTATTGATACTGTTTTGACTACTCACATTAATCACTCGGATATTACTTGGCGCAAGAGCACGGTTGGCAGCAGGATTAATAAAGCCACGCGCGTAACGCTGATTGGGGTTGCTATATTGGCGAATGTGCAGCGCATGACCGTAGCCCTCCACATGACAATTGGCCACTGCAATATTGTCGATAGCCACATCCGCTTCAGGCTTAATCATAATTGCGCTGGCCGTTGATGCATCATCAGTACTGGTACTGAGCAGAGCGCCCTGACAGTCGAGGGAGCTGTGCGAATCATTCAACTCAAAGCGTATCGACTTGGCTGTCAAATCACAGCTTGCACTGAGTACGCTGTGACCTTTTACCTTAACTATTTGCTTCGGCGTTAATTGTGCGCAGTCTATGGTTGTCGTGGCTTTTGGCAGTTTGGCATCGATAATTAACGGCTGTTTTAAATCAGCATTATCCAAGCTGCTATGGGCGCTGCTACCAGAAAAAGGTACACCTTCACAAGCCGTCAAACCTATTGTGGCACTGATTAAGGATATTGTGACGAACAACCTACTACTTGATACCATCGTATATTTCCTATTTTATGTCTATCTTGTACTTGTCTTACATTTTTTGAACATCCTGTGACACCTTACTACTATTAGCAAGCGTCATAACACGTCACAATGTTTTTAATAAACAATGCTTTTAATAAACAATGCTTTTAATAAACAATGCTTTTAATAAACAATGCTTTTAATAAACAATGCTTTTAATAAA
>NZ_CAJHAZ010000035.1 GCF_904846525.1 Psychrobacter sp. 1044
TGTCGTCATCATACCCGATAGATGTCGTCATCATACCCGATAGATGTCGTCATCATACCCGATAGATGTCGTCATCACATTAATATAGACCTTACTACATATAGCTTTCAGAGTACTGAAAAGCATTTAAAAGCCTTTAAAAGCATTAAAAGCTTTTTAGTTGTGTATAAGTAATAAAAAAAGGGGATATATAAGATTAGAAACCTGGTAATGGATTATTTCTACTCTGACTTGTATTACTAATCTCTATTCCTCTATCGATTACTTTTAAACCTTCATTAATGCTTCTTAAATCAACCTCAGTTAACTTTTCAGCATAATCAGTAGTAAAGCTACTTAAACTGTCCCCAAGCTCTTTAGCATGCTTCTGGGCGCTCTCAGTACTACTTAGTGTATTTAGTCCTTCGCATGCGATCTTGTATTGCTTAGCAGTCAATCTAATAGTCTTATTTATATGTTGCTCTGCTAAAGCTCTGCTCTCATCTGTTTTGTCACTGTTATTCGCATATTTGGTTAAAGCAGTTAGATAAGGTTTTACTGTTAAAATCTCTGCGGTTACTCTGCTAGTATCATTTCTACCTAGTTTTGCTTGATATTCTTTTTTTAGCTCAGCCCTCTGTTTGTCTACATGAGCGATAAACTTATCAAAATCTGCTGTGACTGTTTGGTAATGTTCCCTTTCTTGTGAAGGGAAGTTTAACAAGCGAAATACGTGAGGATTATCCTCTAATATTTCGACAGTATTGATCTTGTCGGTAGCGAGCCTTATATTTTGTCTAAAATCTGAACCTTGGCTTTCATTGACCCCTAGTTTTTTCGCAAAGTCATCAAGTACCGTCAGTTGCCTCTTGTCAAAACGTCCTTTTGTATGCCGGTCAAGCAATATATAAGCTAGCGTCTTAGCTGCGTCCTTAACATCATTACTTCTTTGAATATCTCCGAATTTCGATCCGTTAAGCTTGTTATCTGTTTCTCTAATTGCTCGATCAATTCGTCTTTTTCGCTCAAAAAAGGCTCGTTCGTACTTGTTATCGAAAGGGCTTGGGGCTGGTTTTGCTCTTTCTGTAATGCTGTTATGGATTCTTGAAGCTTCTGATTTGCTGTTTGTAGCTCTTTGTTTTGTTGCATTAATCCAGTTTGGTAGGTTTTTGCATCGTTTAGCTGCCCACTCACCAACTGATAAGATTCCCTCGTGCTTGTTAGTAATTTCACCAATGACTTCTGGTAAGTTCTCACATCGTTTAGCTGCCCAACCACTTGCTGATTCTGCGTCTCTAGTTCTGACTGCGTTTTCATCAATGACTCGTTGCGTTCTATCAATGACTGATTCTGTGTATTTGATTTTGTCAGTGATTTCTCCAAGCGTTCGATTAACTCTATCAATTCGGTCACGGTTCTCTCTCTCAAAAATAATTTTGTTAGACGCTTCTAGCACCAAGCTATTACGCTCTGCGATCATAGCGTTAATCTCACCTCTGATCGTCACTGGTGCGATGCCAGTAAATTCTTGCTCATTATCTAAGGCTTTCTTTTTAGCCTTTTCGTATGCGTCACGCTCCAGCTTCGTCGCAACCGAACCCATTTTAAGCTGCGGCTCAATATCTTTGCCTTGATCTGCATAGCTACGACTATCGATAAAGTTAAGATTATGCTCGGCTAGTTTATCGTTTGCCGTCTGCTCCCAAATTTTTCGAACCTCTTTGATTTCCTCGCTGACGCGCTCTAGTCCAAGCGAACGCCGCTTATTATCTGATAGCTCAATGGTCGCCTTATTTTTCAATACGATCTCAAAATTATCATCAAGTTCTGCGGTGCGCGTGGTGAACAGGATATGAGCATGGAAGTTACGCGGGTCTGCGCCCCGATCAATCTCTTTTTGTGTGGGTTGATGGATAGCACAATCTGCTATTGTGCCGTAACGATCTGCTAAGGTTTGGGCGAACTGGTGCGCCAGCTCTTTTCGGTCTTCTGCGCTTAATTCATGCGGTAGATTAACCAGCCATTCGCGAGCCACACGCGCATCTTTTCTTTTCTCTGCTGACTCTGCGTTGTTCCATAAATCACTACGTGAAATTTCAGCGTTGGCTGCTGCCAACGCTGACGGTAAAATAATATCCGCACTCATCACGCCATGCTTTTTTGAGTAGTCGTGGGTCTTGCCATATCGCTTATCTTCAAGCTCAACACCTCCGCGATAGCTCGCACTAGCAACGGCACTTTGCCCACTGCTTCGTGATATTGATTTAGTCGATGCGATAAAAATAGCCATTTCTGAAATCTCTATCTGTTATTTTTTAGCACTACATCTTTTCGTAGTGCTGGGGGGTGTGGGGGTTTACCCCTGCCGATGTTTTGACTTCATAAATGTATGACCGTAGGGAATAAACATTTGTGAAGTCGAAAACTCGCACTTAGTCAGTGGGACTCAACCATCCGTCAATTAACTATATCATAGTAGATTGTTAGAGTCTGGCAAAGTTGCTATAGTTATAAGGAATATAATTTTGGTAATTAAAGGAAGAGTTATGAGCTTACTTGGCGGTAATGATTTAAAAGAACAGCAGAAGATTAATGATCTTGAGCTTAAAATAAATAGGGAGAAGCAGAAGCTAGATAAAAAGCTAACACGGCAAAAAATACTACTAGGTGCTTTTCTTATTGATACTTTAGAAAAAGATCAGGTACATGGATTAAAAGGCTATATCGCTAAGAAACTGCCCGAATATTTAACGAGAGAAACGGATAGGGAGCTATTAAAAGGTCTAGTTGAAAACTTGGGTGGTACTATGGCAGCTGAAAATAATGAAGACAAAGCAAATATTGAAAGAAATATTTGATAAAATTAAAAAAGAAAACCCTGCACAAAGGCAGGGTTTTCGCAACTGTCTAGGGGGGAGGTGTTAACCTACGATACCCCTAGCTCACAACTTGATTATAAGGCTTTCTAAGTATGAATTCAACTGTTAACGGTGAAATGGTAAAGGGTACTCTATCCTCACCAAGACTATCTACTTACGAAAGAGAAGCTTCTGACTTAGAAGGTGCTTTAAGATTATATCTATGGAACGCAAACATATCAGGCGCATTCTTTCCCTGCCTACATATTTGTGAGGTGACTATCAGAAACGCGGTTTCAGAGGGGCTGTTTAAGCTACATGGTAACCAATGGCCTTGGGATAATGGTTTTATAAATACATTACCTAACCCTAAGTATGGCTACAATCCAAGAAACAACCTAAAGCAAGCAAGGGATAAATTATCTGATGTCAACAAAGTGATACCTGAACTGAACTTCGTGTTTTGGCAAAAAATGTTTACCAGTCGTCATGATGACCAGTTATGGCTCCCTCACTTTAGACTCATCTTTCCTAATGCGGATACTACTGTTGAAATAAAGGAATTGAGAGGTGAGATATACAATAATTTGGAAAAAATCCGAAAGTTAAGAAACCGTATAGCCCATCATGAACCAATATTTAGAAGAAAACTCGATGAGGATTATAAGGCAATTATAAAAATAATAGGCTATAGGTGTGGGGATACCGCTCAATGGTTGAGCTTAAACCAAAACGTAGCCTCGCTATTGAGCAACAAGCCTTGAGATCTAAAATTATAAGCAGTTGCACAGTTTTTAGGAAACTCCCGAATTTACCGCTCTATATGTTATCAATTATTTTATCTTTTCATTATATCGTTAATCATTTTATCCACATGTTGACGCCATTCTTCTACAGTCTCGAACCCAGCTTCTTTCGCTATTTTTTTTTCATGCTGTTCACAATCTTTTTGTGCTTCATCTCGTTTTTTTATGTTTCTCTCAATTGTTCTATCTAATTCCTCGCTAGCCTTATTCATTCCATCGGTAAATTTATTTAATGCTGCGCAAACTTCTACGTCAGCTTTTCTAAAAAACTTAAATAAACCTTTCAACATAGTAAAACACCTCATTTTTGATAGTATCGAAAATTACCTAGTTAGAGACCTTGAATGTAGTTATTGAACCGCCCCGACTTTATCGGAGAGTGATTTATTTGAGTCAGGCAGCGATGCCTGACAGATTTAAATTATCATAATACCGCTTTTCAAACTCAAAGGGTGACACATAACCAATCGTGCTATGCAAACGGGTTTTATTAAACCAGTCCACCCATTCAAGCGTGGCTAATTCAACATCGTTAATGCCAATCCAGCTCTCTTTTAAATAATGTATCACCTCAGACTTATATAGGCCATTGACCGTTTCAGCCAATGCGTTGTCGTATGAATCGCCTGTTGTACCAACAGAAGCAATCACGCCAGAGTCAGCCATCTTATCTGTGTAACGAATGGATAAGTACTGAACCCCGCGATCACTGTGATGAATGACATCTTTGGGATTGTTTCTATCTGCTATTGCTTGGTTTAATGCCGCCATCACCATATCCGTGTTCATGCGATTAGAGACCTTCCAGCCCATAATATCGCGAGCAAATACATCAATAATAAAGGCGGTATACACCCAGCCGCTAGTCGTTTTTATATAGGTGAAGTCAGCCACCCATAGCTGGTTAGGGCGATGAGCACTAAAGTTACGATTAACCAAGTCAGCAGCACGCTTTTGATCATCACGACTGTGAGTTGTTATTTTACCTTTACCGCGCCAAACGCCTTGTAGGCCATGCTGGCTCATTAAAGCTCTATGGTACAACGAGCAACCTTTAACCCGTCAGCTTTCATCTGCTGCCATACTTTACGTGCACCGTAACGGCATTTGCTGTCCTGGCTGATATGTTTAATCTCAGCCAGATAAATGTCGTCATGCTGACTGCGTAATGAGCGCTTTTCAGGGCAACTCTCTCCAAGTCTTGAGCACGATAATAAGTTGACGGGGCAATCTGTAGGACTCTACAGATCAGCTCGACCCCATACTCAGCTTTGTTATCATCAATAAAACTGATCATTACTTGTGTGAATGCCTCGTCTCCGCCTGGGCGAAAAAAGCAGCTGCTTTCCTAATGATTTCATTGGCTTGTCTAAGCTCTCTGCATTCGCGTTCAAGCTCTTTGATACGCTGCTCTTGGCTTTGCGCTTGCACTGAGGCAGGAATAGTTTGATCGATATGCTTTTTATGCCAGGATCGCAGGGGTTCAGGCGTGCAGCCAATTTTAGGGGCAATGGCTTGGATGGCTGACCAGGTAGAGGGGTAGTCGTTTGCTGCTTCGATCAGCATACGAACGGCGCGTTCTTTAATCTCAGGAGTGTAGTTTCGTGTTTTCATTGTCGCATTCTCTCAGAGTGTTGAGTCTCCGATAATACCGGGGCGGTTCATAGATTACCTAATTAATAGATTTATTCAGATACTGAATTATGCCTTGCGTCTTACTATTACTCTATATTTTGGAACATCTACTGTTCCAGTTTTATCGTGTATTTGAAAGGATTAATCTTATATTGCATTTATATATGTTAGGCTTGGCCTCTGAAAATTTTAGCAATCCCTTTACAGTTGATGCGTGGAACGCATTTTTTTTATAATTAGTTAGGAGTATTGCAATGGGTATGGGAAATTTGAGTAATGAAACTTTATTTTTTATTGGTTTCATTATACTTCTTACAGTGTTTTTTCATGTTCGTTATAGCCAAAAAATATCCGAACAAGCTCCTACAATTCTCACAACCTTAGGGATCTTTGCTACGTTTTTCGCAATCGCGTTAGGTTTGCTTAGGTTTGACTCTGTTAATATTCAGGACAGCGTACCTGCTTTACTTGATAGTATGAAAACTGCATTCTGGGCTTCGGTATTCGGCGTGGGTGGTGCTTTAACCTTTAACTTCAGAAAATTACTTGAAACAACTGAATATATCGATGAGTCTGATGTTAGTCGGGAATTATTAAAAGAGCTGACAGCTTTAAGATTTGAAAATGATCAAAGTATGAAAGAGCTCACAGAATCTAAAAACAGAGAGCTTGAAGTTGGTCGAGAGGTATTGGAAGAAATAAAAGAATTAAGACTTGAGAGCAGTCAAAACCTAAGAGAACTTACAGAGTCTAAGAATAAAGATTTTGAGCTCAATCAAGAGCACCTGAAAGAGATAAAGGAATTAAGACTTGAAAATAATAACAATCTCAAAGAGCTTACAAGGGCTCAAAACGAGGCACTTGATAAAATTTCGAAATCATCATCAGAGGAGTTAATTAAGGCTTTACAAGAGGTTATTAAAGACTTTAATGAGAAAATAAGTGAGCAGTTTGGAGAAAACTTTAAACATTTGAATGACGCGGTATCAAAGCTTTTAATATGGCAAGAGCAGTATAAAGATTATATTGATACCTCTACAAGCTCACTAACGACTATTACAAATACTGTTCAGTCGTTTATTAGTCAGTTCACTTCGATAGTTGAAAACTCAGAAGTTATAACTAGTAATTCAGAAAAATTTGTAGATAATGCAGGAGTTTTCAAAGATGTTGCTGAAAACTTAGAAGTTACTTTAGGTAACTTAGATACCCAACGACAAGCTATTCACAATCAGTTAGGAAGTTTATCAAAGCTAGTTAGCCAGGCGTCAAATGATTTGCCACAAATTAATAACCAAATCTTAGACATAGCAGAGACTATGCAAAACTCAGCAAAAGATTTCAATAATCAAGTATTAGGTATAGCGAACACGATGCAGACTTCGACAACAGGGTTCAATAACCACGTTTCGGGTATAGCAACTGCCATGCAAAGCTCAGCAAAAGATTTCAACAGTACTGTCTCTGAGCTATCAAATGACACTAAGAGCCAAACAAATGCGTTAACTGAAGGGATTGAACGAGCTTTGCTTGAGTCTTTGAATACACTAGGGGGCCAGTTATCTGCAATGACAGAAAAATTTGCTAACGATTATAATCAACTTTCGGATGCTCTTGCTAGAATATCTAGAATTACACAAGATAGTGGGCGTTAATTATGGCAAAAAATTCAGATGGGCATTGGATACCATTAGCGGACTTAATGACAGGCCTTATGATGATGTTCATGCTTATCGCTGTTTTGTATATGCTTAAAGTTAACAGTGCTGTGTCTGATTACTCAACATCAAAAAATGAATTGGGTAAAGAGCTGTGTGAAGAATTTGCGGGCGATTTAGAGAAATGGGACGCAGAGTGCGATGATGCTAACCTAGTTGTCAGGTTTAAATCTCCAGACGTATTATTTGATACTGGACAATCCGTTATAAAACCTCAATTCCAAAGTATTTTAAGTGATTTTTTCCCTAGATATATCGATTTACTTAATCAAGAAAAATATAAATATAGCATTGAAGAGATACGTATTGAAGGGCACACTTCAAGTAAGTGGCGAGTTGGAGCATCGGAAAATGAAGCCTATTTTTCAAATATGCAACTATCTCAAGCTCGTACTTTAAGTGTGTTAAGGCATGTTCTTTCTGAGAAAAACACCCCTACTCAGGCATGGAGTAAAGATCTGTTAACAGCTAATGGACTATCTTCTTCCAAACTAATACATAATATTGATGGAACAGAAAACCAGCAAGGTTCGCAAAGGGTTGAGTTTAGAGTTAGAACCAATGCTGATGAGTATATAAATAATATTATTGGTGATTTAGGTCAGCAACAATGATGATAACTATCAAATTACCCAATTTTTTTAAAAGTAGCTCTTTCATCGCTTTGAAAAGTCGCATGGGTATAGATAAAAACACCTATGGAAGTTTTATAAATAGTCAGAGCTGGGGAACTCAGTTTCAAATTGAAACTATCGGGATTGAAGTTGAGAATGTATCAGATATTATCCCTTTAAATGATCATACGTTAACCTATAATGGTGAGAGGGTAATCGTATATATACGTGACGTGAATGAATATAACAATGAAGTAAGGCTACCTAAATTTCATGTTGCGAACTGTAAGACGCTACAGCAAATGATTAAAGATGGTAGAAAAAGAAGATATGTTGTCTCAAAAAATACGGAGAATAGTTTTCATTTAAACTTTATTAGTGGTAATTCCGTTAGAAAAGAAGATCATGCTCTAAGTGTTTGCAAAAATTGTCTAGAGATTTTACGTTGGGATGGCTATTTCCAAGGCTGGAACTCTGAAAAGAAGGATAAATGTGTTAGCTATTTCCAGATTAAGAATTTCTTTTCCAAGTATCCAATATCTTTAATAGATAAGAAAGGATTTTCTAATAATAATTCGTCGATTAATACATACAGTGATGATTGGAATACTATCAGCCAAAGCTATAAAAATTCTAAAAAATGGGTATGTGAGCAATGTGGTGTTAACTTAATACATAGCAAAACCCTACTACATACCCATCATATAAATAGCCAAAAAAATGAAAACAATATTTCAAATTTAAGAGCTCTTTGTATTTGTTGCCATGCAAATCAACCAATGCACAATCATATGCTCGATACTGCTGACGCTCATAGTAGTCTACAAGAGGTTCTAAAAATCCGTAGAAAGCAAGGTATATTATAACTCACCGCTTTTCTTTCTTTTAAAATCATAATTTTTTGAGTGTAAAGCTTAGTCGTCAACAAGGAAATTAAAATGAGAAAGAAGTTATTTAGGTTTTTTTTAGGAGCATCCATTGCACTCTTGCTACTTACAGTTTTTTTAATTACTCAACTATCCTATGTAGGAGTTGGAATTCAGTATGTTTTAATTCCTGCCTTAGTTATAGCTGTTATATTTAGCTGGCTTTTTTATAAGGAAGATTCGGGTTATTTTGGTTAGATTAATAAATTAAGTCTGAACACTCTTAATATTTACTTGTTAGACTTCTTGCAAAAATTATTATTGACTAAAACAAGAGCCAATCTTCTTAAACTATACCCCAAGGAAACTAGCTATTTCGCCCTTCAAACCTATTAACAGACCACTTAAAATAGACTGATATAATGGAACCAATTATAACAGTCTGTTCTATGTGGTCCATTTCTGTCGTTATCTTGAGAAATCATAGTCTTCTTCATTACCATCTAAATACTCACGTATAGGGCGTTTCTTACTGAACTTAGAAGCGTCCTTTTTGATCTCACTGACTATAAAGTCGCTGTATGCTGTCCAATTCTTACCAGCGTCGCCTCTGGCAAGACTGCTATACGTACTTATAAACTCTTTATGCCGACTAATACGCCACAGCTGCTTGTCGGATAAACCATCAATAGTGAACATATCTGATGTATGAGCGTCACGGCTTACGGTTTCTTCTTGTCGCTCCTTAGGCTTGCTCTTAGTAAGCACCTTAAATTTAAAGCCTATGATTGAGCTTTTATTTTTTTCTTGTTCATAACTTATTTTCAAGTCTGTTTTGTCATTGATCTCAGAAACAGCAACATCTAACACGCGACGTTTAAAATCGCTCATACGCTTGTAATCATCTACCCCTAAGCCTAGTTGACCTCTGAATGTCTCCAAGTCAAATAATGGGGTTCTCTTCGCTTTACGCCATTGAATTAAAAGTTCATAAAGACGAACTGAATAGACGCTATTGAGCGTTGCTGTTTGCCCTAGTAGATATTTAGTAAAAAATGTTTGTAAACCGTCGATGCGTGTTATTTCTTTGACCACTGCTGGTGTCAGAATGATTTCAATTGAACCTTCACCTTTTATATATTCAACCTGACTTACCCAACGTGTTTTGACTTGATTATCCCGCTCATTTATAAATGAAAATCTACGCTCAAAAAGTGTTGCTTCTGCTGATAAAAGCACATCATAAGCTGTATCAACATCTACATCAAAGCACTCCGCATAACGCTTAGCGGATATCCTTAAAGGGTTGTCTGCTGTTAATCCTGTCTGAGTTTCCCTGCTATCAATAACAGCTAATTGTATTAGTCGAATTTCAACTAATGATAAATTTTGTATAGCTGTGTTCAATCGGTTGGATTTAACCACTAGATTACTCATACTACTACCTTGACTGGATTCCATTAACAAACCTCTTCCATAAATTTGACTAGATAGCGACAAAATATTATATTGTCGCTATCTAGTCAAATTTATATTTGTCGTCATCATACCCGATAGATGTCGTCATCATACCCGATAGATGTCGTCATCATACCCGATAGATGTCGTCATCA
>NZ_CAJHAZ010000036.1 GCF_904846525.1 Psychrobacter sp. 1044
CTCGTAATTATAAGTCTATGCTGTATCTAGCTTGTACTATGATTCATTGCAAACTGAATTAGGGACACGCCCTAGACTACGAAACCAATTATAAGACGCTTAACTTATCAGGCTTGCAGGCAAACAGTTATAGCGCTGGTACCAACATAAATAACAGTCGCGGTATTCTCACCGACTTAAATAATTATCCTAAGATTCCGGCTAATGCAGAGTTTCCGATAGGCTCTGTTTGTTATATTCCAGTAGTTGAGAGCGAACGCTCGTTTTTAGCTTTTAACGACAAAAACAAGACGGGATATACATCGCTCGATAAGTGGATTGATGCAGCTGAAAACCGCTTTAGCGATGATAGAGGCTACAGAACTTCTGAGTTTGGTGTAGGCATCGGCAATAAGCAAAAAGCGGCACAAGTGACGTTCTTTGAATACCGAAATCAGCCTGCTTATCAGTACAATGGTGTCGAATATAACGATGGCACGAATGATAAAAATGCTATTTATGAAGCAAATTATGTTGCCAAAGGTGTGATAAATCCGAATACCAACAGTATTCGCGGTGTGGTGGATTGTACGATAGTCAATGAAGTCGCAGGAGATTTCTTGGCCGCACAAATCAAACGCTACTATTAATCTTAAAAACGCATCGTGTTAAAAAACTGACCAACACTCTCTATTTAACTATCTAGGGAGTGTTTTTTTATGCGCTAATTCTGCACCTTGACGCTAAATCCGCTACAATACGCTCATTATTTATTCTATTTAGTTAGATTACTGTCTAAAAGACAGCCTTTTTGAAGTTAAGGTTGAAGCCAAAAATTATGAGCGTAGATCCAAAGAAATTAAACAAAGAAGTGGCTAAACGCCGTACTTTTGCCATTATCTCGCATCCCGATGCAGGTAAGACCACCATGACTGAAAAGTTACTATTATGGGGTCAGGCAATTCAGGTAGTAGGCGAGGTCAAAGGCCGCAAGACTGATCGACATGCGACATCAGATTGGATGAGTATGGAGCAAGAGCGTGGTATCTCGATCACCACTTCTGTCATGCAGTTTCCTTATCAAGACCATGTGGTCAATCTATTGGATACACCAGGTCACGCCGATTTTAGTGAAGATACCTATCGTACCTTGACCGCTGTGGATAGCGCGTTGATGATGGTCGATGGGGCTAAAGGGGTCGAAGAGCGAACCATCAAGCTGATGGAAGTCTGCCGAATGCGCGACACGCCAATCATCTCATTTGTCAACAAGCTGGATCGTCAAATTCGTGAGCCGCTTGAGCTGCTTAGTGAGATTGAGGCAGTGTTAAAAATTAAATGTATTCCAGTAACTTGGCCTATCGGCATGGGACAAGATTTCGTTGGTGTCTACCATCTGACTGAGAACAAGACTTACCTTTATGAAAAAGGTAATGGCGGCAAGATGACAGTCTCTGAGACCCGCGCGGGCTATGATTATCCAGATATCCGTGAGCGTTTGGGTCAATTGATGTTTGATGCTTTCGAAGAGTCACTTGAGCTGGTACAAATGGCGTTAGAAGAATTTAGCGTTGAGGCGTTCTTAGCGGGTGAGATGACGCCAGTATTGTTCGGTACGGCATTGGGCAACTTTGGCGTAAACATGGTACTTGATACCTTGATCAAATATGCACCGCCACCCAAGTCGCATCCGACCAATGAGCGTGAAGTAGCGGCAACAGAAACAGATTTTAGTGGTTTTGTCTTTAAAATTCAGGCCAACATGGACCCACGCCATCGTGATCGCATTGCATTTTTACGCGTGTGTTCAGGCAAGTATGAAAAAGGCATGAAGCTGAAGCATGTACGTTTGGGTAAAGACGTACGCATTGCCGATGCACTGACCTTTTTGGCAGGTGATCGCGAAGCGTTAGAAGAAGCGTATCCGGGTGATATCATCGGTTTGCATAATCATGGCACTATCTCTATCGGTGACAGTTTTACCGAAGGCGAGGAGCTGAACTTTACGGGTATTCCGCATTTCGCGCCTGAATTGTTCCGCCGCGTCATTCTAAAAGATCCGCTCAAATCAAAAGCCTTGCAAAAAGGGCTACAGCAGCTAAGCGAAGAGGGCGCGACACAGGTCTTTATGCCGCAGATTAACAACGATTTAATCTTGGGTGCGGTTGGTGTACTACAGTTTGAAGTGGTCGCGCATCGTCTCAAAGAAGAGTACAAAGTACAGTGTATCTTTGAGCCAGTATCGATTGCCACCGTACGCTGGATTCATTGTGATGATGAAGTGGCATTGGCGAAATTCAAACGCAAAGCCCATGACCAGTTGTCGCTAGATGGCGGTGGTTATTTAACGTATCTTGCCCCATCACGGGTCAACTTGCAGCTTATGCAAGATCGCTATCCAGAAGTCACTTTTAGCAATACTCGTGAGCATTAAAATCCATCATTTCACGAGTTAGTTTATCTTTTAAGACACGCCAGCCGTGTCTTTTTTATTAGCTTAGATTTAGGCATTAAAAGAGAGAGGGTAGGTAGCTATTCGTTAGCAGGAGACAGCAAAACCCTAAAAACACAAACAGTGTTCCTACAATACATCGTCATTGTTACGGTAGAATATCAAGTAACATCTTATGTTTATAAAAGAGGATATATGAACGCTGCGAATCAAATTGATATCAATCAGCCAACAATGAATCCGCATTTATCGATGACAGCAAGTCGTAGTCGTCTGCTGAGACTGCTTGCCGGCAGTTTACTGCTAGGTAGCATCGCGATGCCTGCCAATGCAGGTAATCTCATCAGTAGCACGGATTATCTAGAATATGAGCTGCCTAAAAAAGTGCAAGCACAGTGTGTTGAGCGCGATAACTGTCCAGAGATTGACATCAAATATCTGAAGACCAATCACGGTTGGATCAATGATATCGCCAATGCGCGTATTAATAATTTAGTCGTCAATAGTAAACCGACTGAATCTGCGCCTATCAAAACGAACGTCAATCAGACAATGGTGAAAGCCGCCATTGATGACTTTGCCAGCTCACAGTTTATAGATATGCCAGAGGGTAGTTCATGGGCTTATAGCCTAATGGTAACGCCTGAGTATTTAGGTCATGTCAGTGATTTCGAACTGTTTGAAATCAACACTTATGTCTTTACTGGTGGCGCTCATGGCATGCCTTATAGCGAATACTTGATATTTGACCTTGGCACCAAAAAACAAATCAAGCTTGAGGATATGCTTCAATCAGGCAAGGAATCACGTTTTAGAGCGCTTGCTTATGATGCTTATAAAACGTGGGTCAAAACGGTTGACGACGATGTCAGCAGTTATGAGAAAAACTGGCCATTTACCTTAAGTGACAATGTGACACTGACGGACAAAGGCATCGATATCCGTTATCAGCATTATTCTATCGGCCCATATGCTTATGGTATGCCAGTACTTAGTATCCCGTACAGTAAGCTCGACGGTGTCATAAAGCCGCACTTTATACCTAAATAGTTCGGATGGTCATTGCATAACTTATTACGGTTTATATTAAAAAAATCGTAAAATCTCTTAAAAAATTGGCAATGATTTATCTAAAACCATTTGAAATTTAATAAAAGAATAAGGAGTTACCGCATGACGAACAATACAGATAGTATGAAGGCGACAGTCGACACAGAGACTTGGCAACTTAATGCCTTAACAGAAGCGCTTGGTGACCTAACGTTGACGGTCAATGACAGCCTGTCTGTTGGTCGTGGCAGCGACAACGACGTGGTACTTGGTAGCAAGCAAGTATCGCGTAATCATGCGGTGTTAAGCGTCTTAGATGGTCGATTGTATGTCAAAGATTTAGACTCATCGAACGGTACATTTATCAACGAGCAGCGTATCGACGGTAATACATCGAGCCTTTTACAAGTAGATGATACCATTGGATTTGCCAGTTTCAGCTTTCAGGTGAACGCGCCACTTGCTGCTACAGATACTGACGTATTAGCGCCCGTAGCAGTAGAGGATTCAGTGACTGAGACTGAGACAGTGGTTGCTGAAACGACTGCCGAAACACAGGCTGTCGAAGACTTGACGGTGAGTGAACCTGTTATTCATGAATCAGTAGTAAAAAAGCCGATTGTTAAGCAAACGAGCATCGAAGCTATTCTGCCTGTGACAGCTGATGTGAAGACAGTACCTGTTGATAGCGCCTTGGATAGAGTAGCAGACTCAGTAGGGGTAACTGAGACCAGTATTAATGAAACGGTTGAACCAGTCTTACAGGAGCCGATTCAGGAGCCGATTGTTAAGCAAACTGGCGTCGATGAAGTTTTGACGGCTATAGATAATACCGTGTCCGACACAACTGACGCGGCACCAGTCGCTGCTGCAACTGTAGCAGATGCACAACCTGCTGTAAGTCAGCCAGAAGCCGTCACAGCGACAGAGGCGGCACCGACAGCACCTGCTCATGATACGTTATTAGTAGAGCAGTCAGCTGTACATGAAAAGCCAGCAGTTGAATCAGAGCATGACAAAACGACTAAAACTGCTCTACAAGAAGAAGCAGATCCCGATATTCTACGAGCTAAGCAGGCGGCAACCGCACAATTTTCTGGCACTGCCAATCTAGGTCAATCTCGTGATGTTGGGACAGAAGGTAATAATGCGATGGATCAGGCTATCAGTAATTCAGCCAATGCAGGACAGGCAGAGAAAAAACCAAGCGGTGGTTGGTTTATTTGGGTGTTTATTGCCATCATTATTATTGCGTTAGCATTATGGTTATTTAACATGGGCGGTGCGTAACCAAGTACTGACCAGTGCGTTTGAGATACTCTAATCCAATCGGGCTTTGGTATAATTGTTAGCTACTATCGGCTAATAGTCCAGTAACCCTCACGAATATGTCACTTTGATAGCGTCAACATTCAATAGAGTGTTGACGCTATATTTTATTTAACAGTCTGCTGTTTTATCTTTTGCCAATGTTTTGTTAAGAGAGCATTATTATGATGAACTTTGAAGAATATCAAGCTTTTAAAGACCGTGGCTTTAGTCATGCTCCACTGATAAAAAAACGTCTGATGGACGCACAGACACCAGTATCTGTATTTTCTAAAGTACGTGATTTAAGCGGCTCTGCATATTTATTTGAGTCTGTCGTAGGCGGGGAGCGTTGGGCACGATATTCGATGATTGGTTTAGGTAGTGATCTCATTTTGCAGTATGCCGATGGTAATATGACCGTCAAAAAAAATGACCATACCGATGTCGATGCAGTCGCTGACCCGTTTGACTATATCCGTCAGCTAATGGCGCAATATAAGATGCCAACAGTCGAGGATATTGCAACGCTACCGAGCTTTAGCGGCGGCTTAGTAGGTTACTTTGGCTATGACATGGTGAGGGTTATCGAGCCAAGCGTGGGTTTGTCAGACGCCCCCAATCCGATGACAATGCCGGATATGTGGCTGATGCTGTCAATGAGCGTGATTGTTTTTGACAGTTTAGAAAATACGTTATCTATCATCGTTTATGCTGATTGTCACACTGAAGATGGCTATAGCAATGCCATCCGCGAGCTAGAAAAAATTGAAGAAAAACTGGCAGAAATGCCAAGTCTGAGCGCACCCGTAATGCCGACGCCGACATTTACCTCACAAACAGGCGCGCAGAAATATTGTCATGATGTCAATAAAATAAAGGATTACATTTTAGCAGGCGATGTCATGCAAGTCGTTCCTGCGCAGCGTTTGACAGCCGATTATACTGGCGACTCATTAGCAGTTTATCGTGCCCTACGATTCTTAAATCCATCGCCTTATCTGTTTCTGGTGCATGGTTATACCCTCGATGATCACAAGCGTTTCGACATTATTGGAGCATCCCCTGAGATATTATCACGTATCGAAAATGGCAAAGTGACGGTACGACCATTGGCGGGTACTCGTAGACGTGGAAAAAATGAGGCGGAAGATTTAGCGCTTGAAGAAGAGCTGCTGAGTGATAAAAAAGAGATCGCCGAGCACTTGATGCTTATCGATTTGGGTCGTAATGATATTGGCCGCGTTTGTGAATATGGCAGTGTCAAAGTCACCGAAAAGATGTTTGTCGAGCGTTATTCGCAAGTGATGCACATTGCTTCTAATGTTGAAGGGACGATATTGCCCAATAAGGATGCGTTGGATGTTTTTTGTGCGACGTTCCCCGCTGGTACGCTATCAGGTGCGCCCAAAATACGCGCCATGCAAATCATTGACGAGATAGAGCCAGTCCGCCGAACGGTATTTGGTGGCGCAGTGGGTTATCTAGGCTGGCATGGCAACATGGATACCGCCATTGCTATTCGTACTGCTGTGATGCGCCGTGGTAAAATTCATATCCAAGCGGGCGCTGGGGTTGTTGCTGATTCTATTCCAGAAGCAGAGTGGGAAGAGACCAACAAAAAAGCATTGGCGTTGGTCAAAGCGGTAAAAATGGCGTGTAATGGTTTACGGATTCGCTAGGGACTCCAGTCATAAAAACACAGTATGCCGTCAGCGTCAAAAAACAGCTTATTTTTATTTGAAAAAAATAGTAACATAATCAACTATTTATATATTTTTATTAAAATAATCATAAAAAATATGAAAAAGGGCTTGCGTCTTTCAAAAAATTTGATAGAATAGCCACCACTTTAAGAGAACAAGCCGACTTAGCTCAGTTGGTAGAGCAACTGACTTGTAATCAGTAGGTCGCCAGTTCGATCCCGGCAGTCGGCACCATCTCTCTTAAAGTAGCTTTTTATGAATCTGTCTTAAACTAAAGTCATTTTTGTTTAAAGCAACCTAAGGTGGGATTGGGGAGCGGTCAAACCCAACAGACTGTAAATCTGTCGCGAAAGCTTCGAAGGTTCGAATCCTTCTCCCACCACCATATTTTTTTAAGTTTGTCATAGCGCCAAGCATACTCTTTATACTTAATGACTCTCGATTAGAGTCTTCTTGAATAAGAGTAATTGCGGGTGTGGTATAATGGTAACACCTTAGCCTTCCAAGCTAATGACGCGGGTTCGATTCCCGCCACCCGCTCCATATATACAACATCGCAAAGATTACCAATAAATCATCACGACAGTCAGTTTTAGTATTGCTGTATCGTGATATTTTTTTTAGTAAATCCATAAGTTGTCTTTTGTGGTTATTAAAAACATGCTCATATAGCTCAGCGGTAGAGCACTCCCTTGGTAAGGGAGAGGTCTTGAGTTCAATTCTCAATATGAGCTCCATTTATTGTTTAAACCTCTTGTGTTTGCTTTGCCATCTTTAAGCAGTTCGTGTCGATATCGAAATTACAGAATATTGAAAATTATAAATTACAGTGTAGCAAATAATATTTAAGGGTGACACTGAGGTGTTGCCTTTTAGTGCTGTCAATTTATTAAGTTATCAATACATGAGTAATTATATAAAAGTATCTAAGATAAAATTGTTTAAGATAAAAGTATCTAGGTTCGTCAGGCTCCAATATTATTAATGATTTACACTAAGATAAAGTAGTGCAACAGCGATAATGTATAATATCTTGCAATGTTCACTAGATTAAAAAATACGTATAATGCTTAAACTTATGTGTGCAGCATTGAAATGCATGATCTGAGCACATATATACAGTCGTAAAGTGATCAAACAGTTTTAGTAGATAAGCCATAGCGTCAACGGTTTGATGGTTCTGTATGCATCATGAGCCGTCAAACAGCTATTCACCGATCTTTGATTGATAAAGATTCACCAAAAAAAGAGGAAATACCCATGGCAAAGGCCAAGTTTGAACGCGTAAAGCCACACGTCAACGTCGGTACAATCGG
>NZ_CAJHAZ010000037.1 GCF_904846525.1 Psychrobacter sp. 1044
CCCTGAATTGGTGCGAGCCATTAATCGCATTGGCATCAACATCAATCAAATAGCCAAGCAAACCAACATGGGGCAAGAAGTCGGTAACGCCGTATTGATCGCCTTACTTGAGTTGCAGACCACGCTAGACAAAGCACTAGCATCGAGCGTGCCCGATGATCGTTAAATTCTTCACTAATGGCACAGGTGGCAGCAAAGGCGTATTTGATTATTTGCTCAAAGACAAAGAGCAGCCCGACGGCAAACGTATTGGAGCCGAAATATTGAGAGGTGACGTAGACAATCAAGCTTTGCTCATTGATAGCCTCGACTTCAAGCAAAAATATACCAGTGGCTGCTTATCGTTTACTGAGACAGCCAACCAAGTCACCCAAGAACAAAAAAACGCTTTAATGGACGGCTTTGAGCAAACCATTCGAGCAGGGCTAGACGTTGATAGAGTAAGTGTTAGCTGGATAGAACACAGAGACAAAGGCAGATTAGAGCTGAACTTTGTCTTTGCCAATGTTGATTTAGAACATGGCCGCGCCTTTCAGCCCTATGTTCATAACGTGGATAAACGCCGTGTCAACGCATGGAAAGACATGCAGAACATTGAGCATGGATTTACTGACCCCAGCGATCCCGCCAACAAGCGATTAATGGCGCAGCGTGACAACTTACCAAGGGATATTAAAGACACTAGGCAAGCCATTACTGAGGGCTTACATGCATTAATTATTGAGGGTGCGATAACCAATCGTGAGGGTGTTGTTCAAGCCCTAAAAGATGGTGGCTTTGAGATCGCACGAGAGACAGACAAAGCAATCAGTATCAAAAACCCAGATCCCACAGCAAAACGAAATATCAGGCTAACAGGCGGACTATATGAGCGAGGCTTTAAATTTAGCAGAGAAGTTCAAAGCGAAGTCACAGCAGCAAGCGAAAGTTATCGAGCAGGAAGTCGAGAACGCTACGACGCAGCTAAACAGCTTTATGACAGCGAAATTACAAGAAAGCGAGACTATCATCAAGCAAGGCATGGACAGCCTAGACACGAGCAACGAGCAGTTGCTCACGACGTTAGCAAAGCATCAAACCGATATGAGTACAGCCCTCGAAACTTATATGAGCAACGTCCAAGCCCATACCACCAATCATTTAAACCAGTTCGCAAAAGACATAGAGAAGACGATAGAAGCCTACACACAGCATATAGCGCAACTGATAGAGCAGCGAGAAGACCGGATAGCGAAGGTCATCAAGTCAGAAATGAGAAAATGGATAATAGTCACCAGTATCGTCGCAATCACCGTAATGATATTCGGCATGATGATAGGAGCAATGCTGGTCAACAAGTTCTCGAAGCCGACTTATATCAT
Source organism: Psychrobacter sp. 1044 (assembly GCF_904846525.1). Lineage (GTDB taxonomy): Bacteria > Pseudomonadota > Gammaproteobacteria > Pseudomonadales > Moraxellaceae > Psychrobacter. Next base: position 1,362 of record NZ_CAJHAZ010000037.1, read on the forward strand.
TCAAAAATCGCAGCCACAATCGCAGACACAGCAGCCCCCCATCAACTACGGGCAGAGGTAAGTCATGGACAAGAGACTACTAGAGCAAGTACAGAAAGCCCTACAAGCACAGCAGGACACGATCAAACGCCAAGAGCAGATGCTAGACGACCAAGAGCAATACATGGAGCAGATGCTCGACAAGAAAGATCAAGATATAGCGGAATTAACCGCCTCATTGAACAAATTGGCACAGACGAAGACGCAAGAGTTAGAACGCTTACCAACGTTGTTCAAGGAGTTGCAAGCTTCAATGACAGAACAAACGAACGTGTTCAATGGTTGGATGGCGCATCGGAAAAATCACGTGACAACGCAAGCAACGTTGATAAGCGAGTTACTAGCTTTAGGGAACGTACAAATTCAACTCGTAGAGCAGTTGAAGACGTATCAGAGCACGATAACACCGCCCGACTATCTAGAGAGCGATACGACGCAATTAGAGAGCGATACCGTGAAGTTGGAGTACGGATTGAGCGAATTAGTGAACGCACAGAGCAAAATAGAGCAGTCACAAGCGAAAATCAAAGGCTCACAGACAGAAATACAGAGGGAGCTGAAGGAATTAAGCACATTGCTGGACAAGTCAGAGAAGTGATCAAAGCTAAAGAGCAAGAACTTGAGCGTACTAGAGCGCCTACAAGGTCACGATCTCCAGGAATGGGTCGATAGTTAAGACAAAAATTCGGTTTAGAGTGGTTCCGTAATTAAGTTCTAAATAGAGTAATCTATTAATAATTTTAGATGGGTTTGGCAGTCCAATACACTGGTTCCACTAGTGTATGCTTAAAAGTTAATATTTTTATTATAGGGTGAGTTTGCATATGGAAAAGAAGCCAGAAGATATCAGTATAGGTGATGAGCTGACCAATCAAGAGATTGTAGGTATATTTAAATGTGGTAATCAAGGAGGGATGAGAAGGAGCAAGCGTGAGAACTGCCTTATCCTTATAACTGATCATACAAAATCTTTGTATGATGATCATATTGATTCGAAAGGGATTTTACATTATACCGGTATGGGAACAAAAGGGGATCAGGACTTAAATAAGTCTCAGAATAGAACTTTAAATGAATCTAAAGGTAATGATATTAAGGTCTATTTTTTTGAAAAATACGGTTATAAATCCTTGTATAGATTTAATGGTGAAGTCGAGCTAGATGGTGAACCGTATGAGGGAAAACAACATGATGAGCTAGGAGTGCTTAGAAAGGTCTATATATTTCCTCTTAGACCAATTACTACAGAGTCCTTCCCTTTAATTGGAAATAATGAACTTAATGAGACGATAGAAATTAAAGAGAAGAAAACTAAAAGGCTATCAAATCGCGAGTTAGCTGAAAGAGCTACTAAATTAAATCATACTTTATCTACTAGTAACACCTATAGAAAAGTCATCTCAAAACAATATGACCGTAATGAATTTGTCAAAGAATACGCCCGAAGAAGGGCAGTAGGACAATGTCAATTATGTGATGAATTAGCGCCTTTTGAAAGTAATGGAGTTCCATTTCTAGAGGTCCATCATGTTGAATGGTTAGCAGAAGGTGGTCCTGATTCTGTAGATAACGTTGTTGCACTTTGCCCCAACTGTCATAGAAAAATGCATGTTATAAATAAACCTAAAGATGTGCAGAAGTTAATTGATAAAGCTAAGGAACTCTTGAGCCTTGTCTAAGAAATGACTAGTAATTAACCCATCATTCAAATACAATTGAATTGCTACTGAATATTGATTGAATGATTATTCAATCACGGTTAATACAACGGCTTATTTAATAGGACTCGTCATGGTAAGAAGTAAAGATAGTAATTTTGTTGGCAGAATTGGTGAAGAAGTTATTAAGCAACAAGAAATTAACGATCAAGATTTTAATTTAGTTATTACAAAGGATGCAATTAGAGAAAATACTAATAGAGTTAAAGTTAGGGGCGTTATTCTTGAGGAATATGCAGATGCGCTTAATAAAATGATAGGAGTAGAAGCTTCTGTCAAAGGTAACAAGGTAGTAGTGAGCGCTCAAAGCGAAGCCAACCAAATATTTCAAGAGCGGTATAACTCTTTAGACGATCTAATGAAGAGCAATTCATCAATAGAAAATGAAGAAGATTAGTTTTCTTTTTAAATCTAGCTCAGTTTTATGTTTTATTAAAAACAATATTCCAAGCGGTTTTGTTCAGCTCCAAGTACGTAATATGACCTAGGCATAACTTTTCAGAGTGATGTACGCCTTAAATGGCGTGCCTTTACGAGGAAATTGCTAATTGACGAAACAATAATGAGAGCGTAAACTCAAGTGCTAGAAACGAGTAACCCCCAGTGATTGGCGTCACTAGGGGTTAGATGAATTTTAATCTGTGTCAGCAGATATAAAACCCACCATATTCGAACGGACATTTTATATCAGCAGGCGCACCAACACAAGTGTGCGTGATGTTAATACTACCGGAAATATACGAAACACTCCCCCATAAGCCCTATTGCACCGATGATTTAGGCACTCTTGTCATCCGTCCTAGGCAAACTGCCGTTAAAATGCGGTACATCCAGCACAACCCCCCTTGCATGACCCACTTCATTTGCTTAGACATTGACCACGAGCATGGCGCAATGCGTTGGGCGGAAGAATACCTACCACCGCCACGGTGGACAAGCCAAAATCCTGAAAACGGACACGCTCATATTGTCTATGAGCTAAAAACGCCTGTTTGTACCAGTGAGCATGGCAGCCGTAAAGCTCTAGAATATCTCGCTAAGATACAAGCAGGATTGGTCAGAGCCACTCGCGCAGACGTCGGTTATACCAACTTCATCACTAAAAACCCGATGCACGACCATTGGCGTACTGAGGTATGGACGAAAGAAGCTTATGAGCTAAATTACCTAGCCGAGTTCGTTGATCTTAGACCCTTAACGAGCACAGAAAAAGAATATGGACTTGGTAGGAACTGCTCCCTGTTCGATATCGTTCGCCATTGGGCCTATTCTGCGATTAGAGAGCATCGAGGCAAGACTTGGGAGCAATGGTACCATTCCGTGCTTAAACACGCTCAGAACGCAAATATGATGTTTTTAGAGCCGTTACCGTACTCAGAAATCAGAGCGACAGCTAAAAGCATCGCAAAATACTGTTGGAAGCGTGATTCCTACCATTACAACGAGTTTATTTATCGTCAGGCACTTAAAGGTAGTAAGGGTGGCAAGGTTTCTAAACGTAAGGTTGTAGCGACTTCAGCGCGAACGTTAAAACCTTGGGAAGAATTAGGTATAAGTAGATCTACATACTATAGAAAAAAATCAAAAAAATAGTGAGACCAGATAAGCCTAAATCAGATAACAGCCTTTTTTATGCAATCTTTGCTGGTGCTTGCTTCTTTTTATTCTCTGCTTAGGCTATTCCTGTTGCCCTAGTGTTCTCGCTACTCTTTCTGTTTTGTCCGTAATGTCTATCGTTGCCTAGACTTAGGGCCTTGTAACTTTATGTTGACTGTTGTTTCTAGCTTGTGTATAAATGTTCCCCTTTTGGGTGGCCTGCTGCCCTGTTCTGCTAGTTCTCAATTTTACAATTTAGGGATGATTATGAAAAAGACTGCTTTAGTTATTGGTATGCTCGCTCTTCTCTTGCAAGGCTGTGCTACTCCTCATGTTATGCAGACCAAGCAAGTTAGTGATGTTAATCTATCTTGCACACAGATCTTAAGCGAGATATCAGAAGCAGATAAATTTGAAGCAGAGGCTCGTGCTGAACGTGGTGTTACTGGTAAAAACGTTGTTGTTGGCTTATTATTCTGGCCTGCTTTGATCGGCACCTATTCTAATACCGATGAAGCAATAAAAGCAGCGAAAGAACGCCGTGCTAACATGACTAATCTTTACGAACAAAAGAAATGTAAATAGTGTTACGCTAGCTATAAAAAACATAATTTTTAATAAGAGGCTTGAGGTTTAATCTCAGGCCTCTTATATTTTTGTTCTAACTTAACCCTACAATCTTTTCCTATTATGCTTTTGTCTTACGCGGTATGTTAGTTTTAAGCCAGCATATACCGTGGGTACAATATCCACTCCGTTACTATTGACCCAAGGCATGCCGGTAAGGGGAAACCCCTTAACCCCAACCCCTCACAAAAAACCGTGAGGGGTAAAAACAACAGCAGTTATCGAGGTTGAAATGGCAAGGACAAAGTGGCTAAAAATTAGAGTATCTGACGATGAGATATTAGACATTAAAAAGCGTGCAGGCAGACATGATATGTCGACCTATGCTCGCGGATTGATACTCGATCAGCCGGTAGCCGCGCCTGAACCTAAGACCAAAAAAATCGTACATAGCGCCGACCCTGAATTGGTGCGAGCCATTAATCGCATTGGCATCAACATCAATCAAATAGCCAAGCAAACCAACATGGGGCAAG
>NZ_CAJHAZ010000038.1 GCF_904846525.1 Psychrobacter sp. 1044
ACCGTCTTGTATAGCTTAGCGAATTGTTTAGCTTTCAAAGAAATACCCAGGTAGCTTGGGCAATATTGGGGTTTGATTGCTTATTGCTGGTTTCCCTATAAACCCACTATTAAAAATATGCCTCAGCAAGGGCAGGTGGCTACATTGTAAATAGTATCAATGAGTTACAATGCGGCTTATCCCGAACTGGGGTTATCAATACTAAGGCCGCTTAACAGTGATAGTATTAAAACGGCATACCCAGTGCCACTCTCTTTATCAACACTCATAAAGCGTTGCCAAAGCGTGGCAAATAGCATCTGATATCCGGTAATGCTTAGCTGACGATGATTGGTTGAGAAATGAAATTGATTACGGCGGGCATGTTGATGGTTGTTCTTTAATCGCCATTGCTGCAGCTCAGAGGATTTAGCAATTTGTGTGACGGGCTTAAAGCCATTGTCTAGCAAAGGTACTTCGTCGTCATCAGCAATATTTTCAGCGATTGCCACGTTATTTTTCTTTTTTGATTGTTTCGTACCAAACACTATTCTTTGTAGTGGCTCATTGTCAGTACTCACCACTGTCTTGATGACGGTTTGAGCCGACTTTACGCGTTTAGTGCTCCCAGTATAAGTTTTACCAACAAAGGTTTTATTATTAACTGCTACCTCATAAGCCAGCCTGATTTGACCGATTTTACTACCAAGATATTGGTTCGCTGTTTTACCTGTTGCCTCTTTCTGTTTAACGCTCGTTTCATATTGTCTGATATGAGATAAGCATGAGGACAAGCTATCGCATTGATCGTGAATGCGGATTAACTGGTCGAGAATGCCACGCTGCGGATCAGAAGGTCTTAGCGCCATACGAACACGCACACCAAGCTTATCTATTTTGGCAAAGTGCTCATCATGGCGTACTGTGATCATAACCATAACCTTTAAGTAGCCACTCATAAACCGCCAAGCATTACTCTTAACGTCTATCGCACCATACGCCTGATAAAAGACAATTAGCAGATAGCTGACCGCCCACTCTCCAGTTTTACCTTCCCGAATGATTTGTGTCATTACCTCAGCGCAGTCTATGCCAGTAAAGTCTGCAGAATTAGATTCTGATGTTGATTGTAATGAATCAATATCATCATCTGGCACTAGACTGATTACATCAATCACAAGCTGAGACATTTGTATGTGATGTGGTGAATCTATTGGGATAAGCTTGCCCAACACTCGCCTGTTGGTCACATCATGAAATAATTTAGTATGCCCCATAAGATGTATCCATCCAATTTAGGTTTTTGGGCAGCCCCAGCATCGCCTCATCATTGGCTACCTTACACTGCTGATACTCATAAGCACTTTGGCTGATACCAGCAAACCTACAATAATTATCTACCGTGAGACGCTCAATATTCATGAGCTCGCAAATAATACTTTTTGGTGCACTAGAGCTTAAAGCCTTTAGAAACTTGGGATGATTAATTCCCCTTGAGAAGGCCAGCTCGACAACCTCACTCCAAGCTAAGCGCTTAATATCTCTCAGGCTTTCAGCGGCAACTAAGCAAGGCTGACGTGAACTAGTCTCTTCTATTAGAATTTCATCAAACCTTCTAAACTCATTGAAAAAATAATAAGTCTCGTTTTTATCATTTACCAAGCGTAGTGGTTGTCGATAATAATCATCCAAGCTAGCCATATTTATATTAGCTATTCTTGGTCTAAATTGATGCCATATCAACAATGCCTTTTGTGCATCTTGATGAACAACCAAATTATATTTACTGAAAGTTATAAACTTCTGAGTAGGCTTTAGATGAATACTATTCATTTTAATATGGTTAATAGTGAATTATACTAATTATGATATGTTATAACTTATCGATTGTAAAGCCTTTAATCTTGCTGTTATATTTTTATCCCTATCCAACTAAAATACTGATTCACAACCATTTTTTAGACAAAAAAAATACTCCCTAACCCATGATAAACAAAGGCTAAAGAGTATTTTAAAAATTCAATTTTAGTTGGGTGAGGAGGTTAACGTCTTATATCAGTTAGCCTGCCTATCAAGCTTAGTTCTCTTCGTTCTCATCAGGAACATACTTCAAAACATCCCCTGGGCTGACTTTTAATACTTGGCACAACTTACTCAAGGTATCGAATTCTATGCGAGTTGTCTCATCATTATAAATTCTATGAAGCGTTGACTTGCTGATATCCGTCATTCTTACTAAATCTGCAACTCGCAATCTTCTTTCCGCTAAAAGCACTGGTAGATTACATGAAATCACAATAAAATCCTTATTGGTAAGTAAAAAATACTTGCCAGTGACTACTTTTCTGTTAAAATAATACTCGCTGGCAATGAATAAGTTTCCGTCAAAAACTATTTTGTGCTGACTAACGCTTTATTATGTCATAGACTCATCTTGCTGCTCAATAGCTGGCTAACTATGATGGGGGCGACTTGTTCGATAGATATAGTGACTATAAAAATGTGACACTAATCATAGTCATTCTGCCATTAAAAAGGAGTATATTGTGGGCATCAGGATTGAATGGAGCATGACACAAAATGCTTGGGACAAACGGGTCTGTGAAGATTATTGGGCCTATAATCATAAAATCAGCTATATAGATTATGTACGTATGCTTTGTCAAAAATATAATATTAGCTCTCAAACATTATTTGAAACTATAAGCCAATGCTATGCTTGCTTAGATGATGTTTGTTGTGAATATTGTGGTAGCGCCTGTCCAATTGAAGTACCTGCTGATATCGCCTATATGCGGGCAAAAGAGAGTTGGTTTTGTGCAGTATGTGAGCATGCTATGTGGAGAAGTGACTTTATTAGCAAATAAATAATCAAATCTACTTTCAGCTAAAAAACCGACATTTTTATCTGACCTAATCAATCCCTCTCACTCAAAACACTAACTCTATTCGTATTCATAGCGATTTGGTTTTCTTTAACTTTATTCCAGATAGTTTGCGAGTAATTGATTAGGTCTCTATCGGTCAGATTTTCAGTATATAGTTAGGTTCAAATAATTTCGATACAAGAAAACCGAGTGCAAGCGATACATTAGTATGGTTAGCGAGGATGACGATGTAGCGGATTTATATGGATTTGACTATAGAACAGCTCATTTAACCTTGCGACTATTTTTGATAGCCAGTCCTCTTGTTTATCCTTAGCATTGCCAGCTCCACCGCTACCAATATTCAGCGGATAGAAACTATTCTCTTACAGCTTTAAATCCTGTTGACGTAGCTTAGAAAAGCGGTGGTGGCTCATAATAATATTACTGAAATAAACCTCATCATCATCGAGCCTCTCACGTAGCATAGGTTGCAAATGGCGAGCATAAAGACTTATCTTCTCTATATCCTTATTATCATAATCGATAATCTGCGACATAAATTCATAATTTATCATTGTGTGCTTATTAGTCTTTAGACAGCTGGCTGGTGCTAAAGCTCACTGATAATTATGCTTTTAATAAAATTATTTTATGGGTCAAGTAGTAATTTCTTAGATGCTTATAGCCTCGTTAACGGGGGTTTAAGATTATTAGTATGATGAATAAATATCGATAATAATTAGGTATAGGTAGTAGCAAAAAAAAGAGGCTAACGCTATATACGGCATATTACTTGCATCCTTTTTGGGTTCGGAAATTTACTCAGGCGAGTTTGTCAAAATTGGGGTTTGATAAGGCTATTGTGACAAAGATAAATTAGAGGCTTGAAGCTTCGTGGTTTGGATAACTGGTGCAATTACACTATATGATAAGTAAATTCGTATTTAATACAACGCCAATTATATTTAGAGCTTTTGATCTCCCATGGTTACTCTATTACAAGTAATTCATAATAGAGTAGTTATCATGTTTGCTGGAACAGTATAATACTTATCTCTATACTCATAATTTTGGAAGGTTAGTTATTCCTTAAGGGCATTCTCGTATAAGGAAAGTATTTGTTGACTGAAATAATTTTATTACTAGCAGTTGTCTTTTTACCGATATTTATTCCTATCTTCATCATTCCACTAACCCTAGGTAACGGATCTCTTTATTTCAAACGATTTAAATCATCTATGATATTAGATGAAAAAAAAGGACTTGCAAAACAGGGTTTGTTGTGGTTTTCAATCTTATCTCCTATCTGTTATTTTATTTCTCTTGGAATAATCTCTTGGTATGGATATAAAATCTCTTTAACAAGCAAGGGACTAGAAGTCTTTCTTTCAATTAGCGTATTTCCTTTAGGCTTTCTATCTCTCATAATACCATTGTCTGTTTTTGTATCTCGCCTTCATGCTACCAAACAGACTGCAAAGCAAATTGAGATCACACAACAAAAGAATAATATCGACCTTTTTCACTCTCATAGAAAGGAGTTGTTTAGCTACTTCAGTCAAATAGGAGAGATCGAATACCTTGACTGTTTAATAGGTAAATATAAAATCCATCCAAAAGTCCATAAAATATTTTTCATTGGCAATCCTGAGGATGGAGCTCCTATTGCAAATGAAGCAGAGTTTAAAAAAATCGAGCAAAAAATTTCTAATGCTCAATTTTTTCTTGACTCAATCATAAAAGATACAAATCCTAGTCAAACCTACAACTTTTATATTAATCATTTTTGTAGCGAAATTTATAGATTAAGCATGACTCTTGGATTACCAGAAATTCATGTTGATTTAGCACAAAAAAGTATCTATGTTCCTACAAATATAGACAATCAAGAGGAGAAGCAGCTTTTAACTGTAGGTACAACAACCGACGAAGCTGTCGCGGCATATAGATATATCAAAAGTTACTTCACTAACCTTTGTCACTTTGCTGGGCGAGAGCCAGAGACAGCAAATTATGACCCTACTGGACAAGAAATGGTTAATATAGGATATGAAGAACTAAAATATATAGATACGGGGGTGAAATTTAGAACAGCAAAAGAAGAAAAAACGATTGAAAAACTGCATCATGAAATTAAAAACAACATCACATCAAATGAATTATAAATACACTACGAGCCTTTCCCAAACTTTGTGTAACTGCTTATAATCCACTAACAGGAGAATAAGTAATGACTAAGCAAACTGACATCAAGAAACTGGCCGAGCAAATGGCTGGTAGCATGAAAAGCTTCGATGACATCAAAGACTTTCAAAAGCAGCTCATGCAGTCGTTTATCGATACTGCCTTAGAGGCTGAGATGGAAGAGCATCTCGGCTACCCCAAGCATGAGAAATCAGATAAACCAAACAAGCGCAACGGACACACTAAAAAGACCGTCCGCAGTGATACAGGCGATCTTGAAATCTCTACCCCAAGAGACCGTGATAGCAGCTTTGAGCCTGTACTCGTTAGTAAGCATCAAACCCGTATCTCAGGTCTCGATGATAAAATCATATTCCTTTACGCCAAGGGTCAAACCACCACTGAGATTGTAGAGAGCATTAAAGAGCTCTACGATGTCGACATCTCAAGCTCTCTTGTCTCAAGAGTCACTGACAATATATTAGAGGACATCACCGCTTGGCAGAACCGGCCGCTGAGCAGTGTTTATCCTATCGTCTATTTGGACTGCATCGTCGTGAAGATACGTCAAGACAAGCAGATCATCAACAAAGCCATTTACTTAGCCCTAGGCGTTAACCTTAACGGTAAAAAAGAGCTGCTTGGCATGTGGCTCTCAGAGAATGAAGGCGCTAAGTTCTGGCTAGGTGTTCTTACCGAGCTTCAAAACCGTGGCGTACAAGA
>NZ_CAJHAZ010000039.1 GCF_904846525.1 Psychrobacter sp. 1044
CCACAAGGGTTTAAGACTAAACAGCAAGAGAATTACCCTATATATCAGTTACTGGACGACAGTGATTGAGCACTATTTAAAAGCATAACTAAAGAACAACTTGTGTGGATTTTTGCTGACTCAGAATGCTAAAAAATAAAGTTGGTTTTAACTCCTTTTCGGAGTTCATTCTAACTATAAAAAATTATCATTTAAGACAGCAGAAAAACTCAAAGTTAATTCATTACGAACATAATTTTTAGCGATTTTGCCAGATTAGATGAGCCAAGTTTAGAAGCTTCTTTAAAGAGCTTCATAGCAAGATTAAACTGAAGAGTTTGATCATGGCTCAGATTGAACGCTGGCGGCAGGCTTAACACATGCAAGTCGAGCGGTAACAGGAGAAGCTTGCTTCTCGCTGACGAGCGGCGGACGGGTGAGTAATACTTAGGAATCTACCTAGTAGTGGGGGATAGCACGGGGAAACTCGTATTAATACCGCATACGACCTACGGGAGAAAGGGGGCAGTTTACTGCTCTCGCTATTAGATGAGCCTAAGTCGGATTAGCTAGATGGTGGGGTAAAGGCCTACCATGGCGACGATCTGTAGCTGGTCTGAGAGGATGATCAGCCACACCGGGACTGAGACACGGCCCGGACTCCTACGGGAGGCAGCAGTGGGGAATATTGGACAATGGGGGAAACCCTGATCCAGCCATGCCGCGTGTGTGAAGAAGGCCTTTTGGTTGTAAAGCACTTTAAGCAGTGAAGAAGACTCCATGGTTAATACCCATGGACGATGACATTAGCTGCAGAATAAGCACCGGCTAACTCTGTGCCAGCAGCCGCGGTAATACAGAGGGTGCAAGCGTTAATCGGAATTACTGGGCGTAAAGGGAGCGTAGGTGGCTCTATAAGTCAGATGTGAAATCCCCGGGCTTAACCTGGGAACTGCATCTGAAACTGTAGAGCTAGAGTATGTGAGAGGAAGGTAGAATTCCAGGTGTAGCGGTGAAATGCGTAGAGATCTGGAGGAATACCGATGGCGAAGGCAGCCTTCTGGCATAATACTGACACTGAGGCTCGAAAGCGTGGGTAGCAAACAGGATTAGATACCCTGGTAGTCCACGCCGTAAACGATGTCTACTAGTCGTTGGGTCCCTTGAGGACTTAGTGACGCAGCTAACGCAATAAGTAGACCGCCTGGGGAGTACGGCCGCAAGGTTAAAACTCAAATGAATTGACGGGGGCCCGCACAAGCGGTGGAGCATGTGGTTTAATTCGATGCAACGCGAAGAACCTTACCTGGTCTTGACATATCTAGAATCCTGCAGAGATGCGGGAGTGCCTTCGGGAATTAGAATACAGGTGCTGCATGGCTGTCGTCAGCTCGTGTCGTGAGATGTTGGGTTAAGTCCCGCAACGAGCGCAACCCTTGTCCTTAGTTACCAGCGGGTTAAGCCGGGAACTCTAAGGATACTGCCAGTGACAAACTGGAGGAAGGCGGGGACGACGTCAAGTCATCATGGCCCTTACGACCAGGGCTACACACGTGCTACAATGGTAGGTACAGAGGGCAGCTACACAGCGATGTGATGCGAATCTCAAAAAGCCTATCGTAGTCCAGATTGGAGTCTGCAACTCGACTCCATGAAGTAGGAATCGCTAGTAATCGCGGATCAGAATGCCGCGGTGAATACGTTCCCGGGCCTTGTACACACCGCCCGTCACACCATGGGAGTTGATTGCACCAGAAGTGGATAGCTTAACCTTCGGGGGAGCGTTCACCACGGTGTGGTTGATGACTGGGGTGAAGTCGTAACAAGGTAGCCGTAGGGGAACCTGCGGCTGGATCACCTCCTTATAGATGGCATTCGGTCAGCAAGAATTCACAACAAGTTGTTCTTTAGTTTAAGCTTACGTTTTAACAAGCGTAATTGGGTCTGTAGCTCAGCTGGTTAGAGCACCGTGTTGATAACGCGGGGGTCAGTGGTTCAAGTCCACTTAGACCCACCATTTTATAATGGGGCCATAGCTCAGTTGGTAGAGCGCCTGCCTTGCACGCAGGAGGTCAACGGTTCGACTCCGTTTGGCTCCACCACTATAGACGAATAAGCTTTAAGTGCTAATAGTATAAATAGAAACAAGTGATTCGCTAATATTAGCAAGATTACTTCTTTCTGTTTTATACAGAATCTGTGACTCGACGAGAGCATAGAGACTATTTAAAAACATAGATATGAGTCTGGGTTAGGAACACGTGTTCACGCGTTGTTCCTAACCTTAATCACTCACCTCTTAACGACATCAGTTGTTATCCCAGGGGTGAGTGATTAAAAAAAGTAAAGAGAACTGAATCAAGCGTATAAACATAGGTGATATCGTTATCATAATTAGATCTTATGACACTTTGAAGTCAACACTTATTTATAAGTTAGACTACTTGGGGTTGTATGGTCAAGTAATGAAGCGCACATGGTGGATGCCTTGGCAGTCAGAGGCGATGAAAGACGTGACAGCCTGCGATAAGCTTCGGGGAGGCGGCAATATCCTGTGATCCGGAGATTTCTGAATGGGGAAACCCACCTACCATAAGGTAGGTATCTTGTACTTGTACAAGAAGCGAACGAGGGGAAGTGAAACATCTCAGTACCCTTAGGAATAGACATCAAATGAGATTCCCCTAGTAGCGGCGAGCGAACGGGGAGAAGCCGATTAATGCTAATGTAGAAGAACAGCGTGGGAAAGCTGACCGTAGTAGGTGATAGTCCTGTATTCGAAACATTAGCGTTAACATATTAAGTAGAGCGGGGCACGAGAAATCCTGTTTGAAGATGGGGGGACCATCCTCCAAGGCTAAATACTCCTGACTGACCGATAGTGAACCAGTACCGTGAGGGAAAGGCGAAAAGAACCCCTGTGAGGGGAGTGAAATAGAACCTGAAACCGTGTGCGTACAAGCAGTGGGAGCCTTAATTTATTAGGGTGACCGCGTACCTTTTGTATAATGGGTCAGCGACTTATATTCTGTAGCAAGGTTAACCGTTTAGGGGAGCCGTAGGGAAACCGAGTCTTAATAGGGCGTTTAGTTGCAGGGTATAGACCCGAAACCGAGTGATCTATCCATGAGCAGGTTGAAAGTGCCGTAACAGGCACCGGAGGACCGAACCCACTGTCGTTGAAAAGCCAGGGGATGACTTGTGGATAGGGGTGAAAGGCTAATCAAACTCGGTGATAGCTGGTTCTCCCCGAAAGCTATTTAGGTAGCGCCTCGGACGAACACCATTGGGGGTAGAGCACTGTTTCGGCTAGGGGGTCATACCGACTTACCAAACCGATGCAAACTCCGAATACCGATGAGTGATATCCGGGAGACACACAGTGGGTGCTAACGTCCATTGTGGAGAGGGAAACAACCCAGACCGCCAGCTAAGGCCCCAAATTCCTAGTTAAGTGGGAAACGAGGTGGGAAGGCATAGACAGCTAGGAGGTTGGCTTAGAAGCAGCCATCCTTTAAAGAAAGCGTAATAGCTCACTAGTCGAGTCGGCCCGCGCGGAAGATGTAACGGGGCTCAAACTAGGAGCCGAAGCTGCGGATTTGAATTTGTTTTCAAGTGGTAGGGGAGCGTTGTGTAAGCCTGTGAAGGTGTGTCGTAAGGCATGCTGGAGGTATCACAAGAGCGAATGCTGACGTGAGTAACGATAATGCGAGTGAAAAGCTCGCACGCCGGAAGATCAAGGGTTCCAGTCCAACGTTAATCGGGGCTGGGTGAGTCGACCCCTAAGGCGAGGCCGAAAGGCGTAGTCGATGGGAAATCGGTTAATATTCCGATACTTGTTTATAATGCGATGGAGGGACGGAGAAGGTTATGTCAGCCTGGCGTTGGTTGTCCAGGTGAAAGGATGTAGGCTTACAACTTAGGTAAATCCGGGTTGTTATATGGCTGAGATCTGATAGCAAGCTGTACTTGTACAGTGAAGTGGCAAATACCATGCTTCCAGGAAAAGCTTCTAAGCAATAGTTATAAACGAATCGTACCCTAAACCGACACAGGTGATCAGGTAGAGAATACCAAGGCGCTTGAGAGAACTCTGCTGAAGGAACTAGGCAAAATGGTACCGTAACTTCGGGAGAAGGTACGCTGCTGATGGTGATAGGACACGCTCCTTGAGCTGTTGGCAGTCGCAGATACCAGGCTGCTGCAACTGTTTATTAAAAACACAGCACTCTGCAAACACGAAAGTGGACGTATAGGGTGTGATGTCTGCCCGGTGCTGGAAGGTTAATTGATGGGGTTAGCGTAAGCGAAGCTCTTGATCGAAGCCCCAGTAAACGGCGGCCGTAACTATAACGGTCCTAAGGTAGCGAAATTCCTTGTCGGGTAAGTTCCGACCTGCACGAATGACATAATGATGGCAGCGCTGTCTCCAGCAGAGACTCAGTGAAATCGAAATCGCAGTGAAGATGCTGTGTACCCGCGGCTAGACGGAAAGACCCCGTGAACCTTTACTACAGCTTTACATTGAACTTTGACCTGACTTGTGCAGGATAGGTGGGAGGCTTTGAAGCCGAGACGCTAGTCTCGGTGGAGCCAATCTTGAAATACCACCCTGGTCATGTTGGGGTTCTAACTCAGGTATAACAATACCGAGGACAATGTATGGTGGGTAGTTTGACTGGGGCGGTCTCCTCCTAAAGAGTAACGGAGGAGTACGAAGGTGCGCTCAGACCGGTCGGAAATCGGTCGTAGAGTATAAAGGCAAAAGCGCGCTTAACTGCGAGACCCACAAGTCGAGCAGGTACGAAAGTAGGTCTTAGTGATCCGGTGGTTCTGTATGGAAGGGCCATCGCTCAACGGATAAAAGGTACTCTGGGGATAACAGGCTGATACCGCCCAAGAGTTCATATCGACGGCGGTGTTTGGCACCTCGATGTCGGCTCATCTCATCCTAGGGCTGAAGCAGGTCCTAAGGGTATGGCTGTTCGCCATTTAAAGAGGTACGCGAGCTGGGTTTAGAACGTCGTGAGACAGTTCGGTCCCTATCTACCGTGGGCGTTGGAAATTTGAGAGGATCTGCTCCTAGTACGAGAGGACCAGAGTGGACGAACCTCTGGTGTTCGGGTTGTCACGCCAGTGGCATTGCCCGGTAGCTACGTTCGGATGGGATAACCGCTGAAAGCATCTAAGCGGGAAGCCCACCTCAAGATTAGATTTCCCTAAAGAGCCGTTGAAGACTACGACGTTGATAGGCAGGGTGTGGAAGTGCAGCGATGCATGTAGCTAACCTGTACTAATTGCTCGTTTGGCTTGACCATACAACACCCAAGTGGTTTGTATGAAAGCTCTAATTAATCTATCTTGTATAAGCGAAAGCTTATAGAAACGAGAGAATATTTCGATATCACCTTTAACCTTGATTCAGTTAGGTTACGAGTTGATCGACAACAAGCTAATACTTGACGTCAAACAATAAAAATAACAGACTCATATCTAACCCCCTTTGCTGACGACAATAGCATGATGGCACCACCTGATCCCTTCCCGAACTCAGAAGTGAAACATCATTGCGCCAATGGTAGTGTGGATTCGTCCATGTGAGAGTAGGTCATCGTCAGCTCTCTATTCT
>NZ_CAJHAZ010000040.1 GCF_904846525.1 Psychrobacter sp. 1044
TCAATACTGGTCTCATCTTATATTTCGGCGTTATGGACTTTACCTTTGTCAGTTACTTCTATGAAGGTGTCTTACAAATAGGCGTGCTTGCCGCTGTTAATTTTGTGGCGCTAAACTTGTGGCTCGTGTTTATCGACCGTCAACCACCATCAGTCACACTCAGCCGATTTAAGTCCGAGCTGGATTGGAGCGCTTATGTCGTCGGTTTACTCAGCAGCCATTTTATTACCTACCTTGCCATTCTTTATGTCTTTGATGACGCCAATATTTTAATGACGCTGATCGCTTTGCTGCTATGGATGAGCTGGTGCGGATTTATGGTTTGGCGATTTTATTGGTATCGCATCAATCTATTAATGCTGACCTATTTATGTGGCTCTGTCATTGTCGTGGTGATGTTTTGGGCGGGTAAGTTGTTTTTAGACAATTTTGATATGGGTGGTTTTCTCATCTTAGCCCTATTATTGATTGGCATGAGTTCAGCAGCGGTTGTTTGGCTGCGTCATGCGGCACGTTTAAACAGCGAAAACAATCTCCCAAGTGCTGTCGTCAAAGGAGGTAATTATGAGTAATGATATGAATAATCAACACTCGGACAATGTCCTTTTACAGCTGCAACAGCTTGGATTAATTGACGGCAATGTGACTGATGCCCGTACTGGTGAGACCAGCGCTAAGGCAACGATAGCGAATAATCACTCTCAAAACGATATTCCTTGGTTTATACAAATACTTTTTGGTCTTAGCGGTATTGTAGCGAGTCTGTTTCTAATCGCCTTTCTGTCTTTATTATTGTTTGGCATCGATGGCTTTGACAGCGTGATTGCCTTGTTAATTACAGGTCTAGTACTCAGCGCGGCGGGTTTTGTGCTATTTAGAAATAAACAAAGCCGTGATAATACCTTTATCAGTAGCCTAGCATTGGCTATTAGCTCGGCTGGACAAGCCTACATTGGCTTTGCTTTATTTGATAAAAATTTGTCACATCCTATAGATGTTTGGCTGTTTTTACTCGTGCAAGCCATTATGACGGTCATTATGCCCAACCGTATCTATCGCCTATTGGGTAGCATAATGACGCTAGGTTTGACGGTTTATTTGCTTAACTATTACCATCTACCTGAACTCAGCTTGGGGCTATTGGCACTGATTGCGATCGTCACTAATTTGCAACGTGATACGTTATTACAGCAACTCCCTACTCAATGGCGAGCGGGTAGTTTTGACGTAATCAAGGCAATGGGTTACGCCAGCGCGCTGATACTATTGTGCGTTTCTGTTTACTTTATCGCCGCTGAACATAGTCATAGTCTTGCTACTTATTATGGCGACACTTTTAGCTATAACTATTATTTGGCGCAAGGATTGCTTACACTTGCCAGCCTTTATGCCGCTTATCTGATTCTAAAACGTTACGACGTTAAATTACTATCAGCAGCGGGACTCTTCATTGGTGGTGCGATTGTATTGCTTGGGATAATATCGATTTACGTCTCAGGACTGCTAGCGACCAGCCTTATCATTGTCATTGCGATCGCCAATAGCCAACGGGTGCTGTTAGGTTTGGGCGTCACCGCCTTGGTCAGCTATATATTTTGGTATTACTACCAGCTCGATACTTCATTACTAATCAAATCCCTCTCAATGCTAATCGTCGGACTGACCATGCTGATAGGGCGTTGGCTATTGATTAAACGCTATTTCGCTAAATCCCTTATCAACGATACTGACTTGACAATGAGCGCCAACGATCATCAGGATCGCCACTCATGAAAAATAAAATTTTGACTAAGCGCTTGATTGATGACACGTCACCATCCACGCATTGGCTAAAAAAACGAGCTGTTACGATTACGATTGCCCTACTGGGGTTAGCACTGATATTGGTCGTAATGACGAAGAATATCATCAAATACGAAACCCATCTCACCACTGGCAAAACGGTATTATTAGCACTTGCACCCGTTGATCCACGTGGTTTTATGCAAGGCGATTATATGGCGTTAAGTTATGCACTGGAGCGCGATATTTTTGATGCCATGCGACCAAAGCACCCTCATTCAACACAAGACGAATTAGGCTCAGAACTAGATGTAGAATTAGACGAGCTTGATATAGATTTTCGTATTTATGAGCCAAGCGACGGTTATGTCATTGTGAAAATCGATGGCAATAATGTGGGGCATTTTGTCCGCTTAGCTGATAGTAATAGTCGTGAAGGTTTAACTAAAAGTGAGCTGCCCATTTATTACCGCCTCCGTAACGGCAGTGTGCAATTGGCGACCAATGCGTTCTTCTTTCAAGAAGGTCATGCTGAGGCGTTTGAAGCGGCTGAATATGGTCTGTTTCGCGTCAATGACAAAGGCGAGCCATTACTCACAGAGATGGTAGACGGTGATTTTACAGTCATCATCGGCGATATAAGCCAAGAGGGTAAAGCCTCTTAGTAGACGTTAATGATGCGACTACTTATTCGTTACTTATCATGCATTACTACTCATGCTTTACTACACGCGATACGTGCAACGCATAACATTCCTTAACTAAAGTAACATTGAGGGTACTGAGACAAACTTGTTACTGTTGCTCACAACCTAAAAATAAATAAAGGCAATGATTATGCGTAGCGCAACTTATAGTACCTTCGGTAAACCATCTGACGTCCTCAGTTTAGGTGACACACCTATTCCTGAACCAAAAGCCAATGAAGTCCGAGTCAAAATGGTACTCGCCTCTATCCACAACCATGATTTATTAACCATTCGCGGTCAATATGGCTTTAAACCTGAGCTGCCAGCGGTTGGTGGTAGCGAAGCGGTTGGCATTATCGATGCCGTCGGTCAGGATGTCAAAGACTTAAAAGTGGGTCAGCGCGTGGCAGCGGCGAGCGTGCAAGCGACATGGGCAGAGTATTTTGTCGCCTCAAAAGACATGGTATTCGTCATGCCTGATAGCTTAGAGGACGAAATGGCGGCGCAGCTCATTGCGATGCCACTCAGCGCGCTGATGCTGATTGAGTTTTTAGCACTAAAAAGTGGTCAGTGGGTGATCCATAATGCTGCCAATGGCGCGGTCGGCAAATCGCTCGCCATGCTAGCCGCCGCGCGTGGTATTAACACCATTAATGTCGTGAGAAGTGACGATGCTATCAAGGAATTAGACGCACTGGGTATCAAGCATAATATCAACACCTCAGATGACGACTGGACCGATCAAGTAAAAGCCATCCTTGGTGATGAGAAAATCAGTGCCGCGGTTGATTCTATCGGTGGTGACTCAAGTAATGATCTGCTGGCGTTACTGGGTCATGGTGGCACATTGGCATCGTTTGGCATCATGTCAGGCAAACCAATGATACTAGATCCAACCCATATTATTTTTAAACAAGCGACGATTAAAGGCTTTTGGGGCAGCAAAATCAGTCAAGAAATGAGCGTTGAAAACAAACAGCGTTTGATTGATGAGCTGATCGAACGTGCTAACGATGGCAATTTAAAACTGCCCGTTGAAGCAACATTTGATTTGGCAGATATCCTCAAGGCCGTCGATGGTAAATTGCAGGCAAGTAAGAATGGTAAGGTGTTGTTAAAAGCATAAATGACGGTCTTACATACATCGATGTAGTTGCAAATGATGTACGTGCAAGTAAAAACACACACCAAATAACCTCAATAGGAATAATATGATGTCTAATAATAAAACCTTTAGAGCCTTAGTCGTCGAAGAAAATACCGACGGCACCTTTAGCAAAAGTATTCAAGAACGCAACGTCAGTGACTTGCCAGAAAATGACTTGTTGATAGAAGTGCATTATTCCTCGTTAAATTTCAAAGATGCGATGTCGGCATCGGGCAATAAAAGAATCACCAAACAATATCCGCATACTCCCGGTATTGATGCAGCAGGCGTCGTTGTCAGCGACAAATCTGGCACGTTTACCGCAGGGCAAGAAGTATTGGTATTTGGCTATGATTTGGGCATGGATACGGATGGCGGTCTGGGTCAGATGATCTCTATCCCTGCCGATTGGGCATTGCCCTGCCCAGAAACGCTGACGTTAAAAGAAGCAATGACTTACGGTACGGGCGGCTTAACCGCAGCACTCAGTATCCAAAAACTAGAAAAAATGGGTGCAAAACCCAGTGATGGTCCAGTCGCGGTAACTGGTGCAACAGGCGGCGTCGGTACGATCAGCATCGCTATTTTGAGTCAGCTGGGTTATGAGGTGATTGCCTTCTCAGGTAAGCCAGAGCAAAGCGAGCACCTAAAAGAACTAGGTGCGAGCGAAGTGCGTCATCGCGATACCATCAATGAAATCGGTAACAAGCCTATCGGTCGTGAGCTGTGGGCAAATGCTATTGATACCATTGGCGGCGACTACTTACCAAACCTGCTAAAGCAAACCAAATCTGGCGGTGCAGTGACCAGTTGTGGTTTAGCCAGCGGCGCTGAGTTTTCGATGTCAGTGATACCTTTTATCACCCGCGCGGTGTCATTATTGGGTATCGATTCGGTGTATATTCCACTGGCTGATAAAGAAGCCATTTGGCAGCGTGTCGCCACCGATATGAAACTGCCTAATCTAGAGAGCTATGGCGAAGAGATTACGCTTGAGCAAACGCCGGAATACTTAGATCGCTTTATGTCGAGTAAAGTGGTTGGGCGTTATGTGGTGAATGTGAAGGGATAGATTTTAGGTTTAATATAAAAAAAAGCAGCGCTCGTCTGGGAGGCTGCTTTTTTGTTAAACTCTAATCCAGCTTATACAATATTTCTTTATTCTTTTTAGATTTTTTAAATTTAGAAGGTTCATACTCTTTGATACTTGGCTGAATTAAGTTATCACTAAAGAAAATGACTTCTTTGCCAACTTTGGTTGTATGGGCTGTATGTTTAAATGAAAATTCTTTCCTTTCAAAAGAAGAGTACAATTGCTGTATTTCAGGGACATTATCATAAGATACAATCCACTTTATCGGGAGTTTCCTAAAAACTGTGTAACTGCTTATAATCCATTAACAGGAGAATAAGCAATGACTACTCAATCTGACATCAAGAAACTGGCCGAGCAAATGGCTGGTAGCATGAAAAGCTTCGATGACATCAAAGACTTCCAAAAGCAGCTCATGCAATCCTTTATTGATACTGCCTTAGAGGCTGAGATGGAAGAGCATCTCGGCTACCCTAAACATGAGAAGGCAGACAAGCCCAATAAGCGCAACGGCCACACTAAAAAGACCGTCCGCAGTGACACAGGCGATCTTGAGATATCCACCCCAAGAGACCGTCATGGTGACTTTGAACCTACACTCGTGCGCAAGCATCAAACCCGTATCTCAGGTCTTGATGACAAGATCATATTCCTTTACGCCAAGGGTCAAACCACCACTGAGATCGTAGAGAGCATTAAAGAGCTCTACGATGTCGACATCTCAAGCTCTCTTGTCTCAAG
>NZ_CAJHAZ010000041.1 GCF_904846525.1 Psychrobacter sp. 1044
CCAGTTCTCAGGATATTTTGCATCAAACACTGCTACCTCGTTGCTCATAAAAACCTCATTATGCTACTAGTGTTGTCAAGTTAGCATAGTTATTATGCTAACTGTTATTTTTATCTAGCATAATGTAGGACAAAACTAGCATTAAAGTAGGACAAAACTAGCATTAAGTGGGACAAAACTAGCATTAAGTGGGACAAAACTAGCATAATGAAGTCTGTAAGACTTTTATAGTAAGGCTTACAGCGTGTCTAAAAGTATTTAAAAGTATTTAAAAGTAAAAAATATATTTTTGTTTTAATTAACTATAAAAAAGCAAAAGAAAGGCCATTAATGCTAGCGTCTAAACTTCATAGTATGAGATTGAACTGATTGTTTAGTAGCACTCAAACCGCTGTCTATAGCCTTCTGTTGATCGGTAGACAGCTCGTTGCCATAACTGGTCGTAAAGCTATCTAAGGACTGTTGTAGAGCCTCTGAGTGCCTTTGACGCTTATCAGCTTCTCGGATACTACTTAGACCAATCATTCCATGCTTAAATTGCTGACAAGTCCGATTAATCGTATCGGCTCGATGCCTGATTGCTAAGGTCTTATTCTGATCTGCTGTTGCCTCGTTGTTGATGTAGTTATCCAATGCGTTGATATAACTAGGTGCTGACAAGCTTTCAGCAGTCATTCTGCTGACTTGTCCAACATCACCTAAAGTATATTTTTTCTTATCATCAATAGTTTTACGCTGCTCATCTAGGTTTTTGATGAAGGTGTCATAGTGTGTTTTGATAGCATCGTACTGGTCACGCTCTGCCTTCGGGTCACGTAGTAAGTCCATGATCGGCTTGTTCTCTGTGAAGAAGGGAGAATTAAACGTATCGCTTAGTCTTCTAATATAATCACGATGGTCTTCGCCACTGGCTTTATTTAACGTAAATTTCTCAGCAAAAGCATCAAGTAAGTCGCTTTGACGATAGTCATACTTGTTGGGGTAGTCGTCTGAGCTTTCGCGCCAACCAGGTCTAAGTCTATTATCTTCTTTATGACGATCTAATAATTTCTGTGCATAGCCCAGTCTTATACGTCTAAGTTGTTTATTAACACTCTCAATTCTTCCACTGTAGTATTTCGTTCTTCTATCGTAGCTTGTTGCTGCTGTATCAAATCGTTCTTGTTCTTCAGCAAGTTTAATAGCTCTTGCTCGTCGTGCGTTGTCATCGAAGGGACTGGGGCTGATTGAGGCTGTTGTTCTAGTGTGTTTTGCAATGAGGCTATCAACTTGTCTTTCTTGTTCAGCAATTTTTGTTGCTGGCTGTTCGCTTCGGCTAATGATCTGCTCGATTTGTTCAGTTCGTTCAATTGCCCACCCAGCGTATCTTGAGTTTTTTTCAGCGAAGCTTCTGATTTCGGTATCTGCTCCAACTGCTCTTTCAGCGTCTTGTTTTCCGCTATCAAGCTGTCGTTTAGTTCTCTCAATTCGGTGTTGTGCTCGAACATGTCCGCTATTGATTGAGTCAATCCATCGTTTACTGTCATCAATTCTTGGTTCTGCTTTAAAAGCAAGGCGGTCTGCTGCAAGCCTAATTTGGTTGTGGTTGTATCTGCTGACTGACTCATTATGTATTCCTATTTCTGTTTGTATGCCCATACGCTCTAAGATACTCGCGTCTTTTCCTAGGTGTTGGGTCGGTTTGAATGTGAGCCCTAGATCCTTATAACTCTTATGAGAAACAGGCTGGACGCCTTTCTGTGCCAGTCGTTCATTAAGAATATCTGCCCATTGTTTACGGGTGTTTTTGAGCCATTCGCTGTTTGAGCATAATCCGCGCCCCTGCTGGATTTTTTCGCCTGTCTCAGGATCGACTTTGCCAATGAGTTCTTTTGGTACGACTGGGCGCGTACGCTCATCGTTAGAAACTTCACTGTCTGATTTTTTGCCGAGCGATAGCTTGTTATCTCTCGATAGGTCTAGCTTTCGGGTCAGTAGCAGTATGTGGGCGTGAATGTTTCGCGGATCAGGGGCAGCCATATTTTTGCCCTCCGCTGCTGCCTTGGTGTTTGCCATGTCGTCACCGGCGGTAGGATCATGGACAAAAACCATGCTGAGAACGCCTTGTTCCTCGCTCTGCTGCTGAGCAAATTGCTCAAACAGCTCTATATTTTCAGCGCGTGTCAGCTCAGGCACACCGCACAATACCCATTCACGCGCAAGACGCGCACTGTTTTTCATCTTGCCGCGCTTGGTGGTTTCTCCAATCTCAACCAAATCAGCGATACTCTGAAAGTCCAATTCGATACCACGCGCTGCCAACTGCTCACGCAACTGGTTAGGCAGAATTATTTCACTGTGAACCACATCGGTTTTTTTGGTGTAATCGTAAGATCTAGCATCGGGATTCAGTTTGTTGTTATCGGTCAATTTTATACCGGCACGATATGAGATTGCCGCCGCTAAATTATGCCCTTGTCCACGACTGATCGATTTGGTTTCGGCTCTGAATATCGCCATTTTTACACCTCGGGTTTTTGGGGTTTGGGGTTTCCCCAACGCGGTTTGAGACAATCACATATTAGCACGAAGTAGGCTAATATGTGATTTCTCGAAACTGCGCTCTTAGTCAGAGGGACTTAACCATCTGCTAGTCTTAAAAACAGATTAAGTAATTCGTTTTTAAGACTAGTAGATGGTTAGATGTTTGTATATTACTTTTTATCGCCAAATAACTTTTCTGATAAGCTGCAACGAGTTAGCGGACGCAGTGGAGAAAAAGGCATTACAGCAACGAGTCGAGGTATTAGAGAGGGCTAGGGTTACTCTAGAACGAGTAGTTGTAGTTGTTATTAGTGAGCATAGATGCTTTGAGCCGGAAAGTAGAATTCACAGACTTGCTCTTTACAAGCGATGGCTGGAGTTGCATCCCGGTTTTTATCATGTGAGCGGTATATGTAGACATCAGCCGCAGGGTTGAATCGGTCGTTCTGTACACCGTCTATAGATTTGGTATAGGTCTTACCACCATGCCGGTACACTAAGGCATACGCCTGTTTTTCGTTATGGTTAACAAGCGCCAATATCCCCTCTGGTCCATTGGCAGTTTCCCAAACTTCTTTCAGTTCATTACGTGGGAAACGAATAAACGTGTAACCTAGTGCGTCACGGTCAGCACCGTAGCGTACCTCCTTAGCTGCTACTGTAGTTGTAGTTGCAGCCATAACCAAAGACAATGCTGTAACAGTTAATAAAGATTTAATAAATTTCATGATGTTTCCTTTTAATGGTTGGGTTGTTATTCACTCTAATGGTACGTACCTAAAGATACTTAGAAATAGGCGACATAAGAGGGTAGGACTATCGTCCTACCCAAGTACTAACAACTGATAAACGTTTACATTTGTTAACTTAGCAGTTACATTAACTCGGTTTATGGAACATGTAATGATTAAACCGAATCTGGGCTAATTATTAAACTAAAAATTAAGAAAATAACAAAAGAGATAGCTGTAATGAGTAATTCGCAATCGAAAGTATTATCAGTTTGTGCATGGTTTTTTGGAATAACCTTTCTACTTGCAGGATTTGGCATATTATTAAATGAGGGTGGTTTGTTTTCAGGCTTGTTGATTATGATAGGTAGTTGTTTGTTGTTACCACCTATTAAACGCTTAATTTTAGATAAAAAACCTAATCTAAGTAGAGGTAAAATAACAGCCGCAGGATCCATATTAATATTAATAGGGTGTTTTGCTATTAAAGATACTGGAGAATATAGCGTAGCAGACGCACAACCGTCAGATAATGTTGTAGATAAAGAAACTCTCGTTCTTGAGGCAGAGCCGGAAGATTCAGCTGTAGAAGAAAGTGGTTACGGTGATGAGTATGCTAACGTAAATGATGAGATTGCTAGCGAACAAGGCTATGGTTACGAGGATGAGATTGCTAGTGAACAAGGCTATGAAGAGATTAAACCTGTTGAAAGCAAAAGATCTAAATTACCTAACCCATTTCTAGATTTCGGTGGTTCAATTAACACTGTAGATAACACCCCAGTTATTAGCATTGTTTCAAAGAATAAAGAGATGTTAAATATTTATAATGTTGTCATTAATGATGGTCTCAGTTGTGAAATCTTCAACATCTTTAATGACAAACCGAGCGGTACCATTAACTTTGGTGAAAAATTTGATTTGCTTATCGTTGGTTGCAGTCAAGATCAAGTAATAGAAGTAAAAATCATAACAGATAAAGGTTATGTCACTATGTATTTTGAATAAAATTAAGGTTTATACAATAAAAGAAAATATATTCATGAATTAGACGCTTCTTAAACTATAAGGCGTCTTTTTCAAGACTATTAATCATGCTAAGTACTGGACATACTAAAACATAATTCTCCTTAATTAATCCTTAAGATATTCACGGATAGGGCATTTTTTATTAAAAAACTCAGGTTCTTTTTTGATACGATCAACCATTTCACTAACCCATAAACTAGGATCTTGATTTATAGGGCTTGCTGAAGGTATTAAGTGATTATAGTCACTCTTAAATCGTTCATTACGTGTAATACGTGCCAACTGTGCATCTGATAAGCCATCAATAGTAAACATATCGGCTGTATGTGCGTCACGTTTTGAATCTAGAACCTGTTTAGGCTTGGGTTTATTTTTTACTGTGAACTTAAAGCCAACTACTTGTCTGCCCCTTTTTACGTTTTCATAGCTCAGATTTATATCTGTGTTTTCGTTGATTTCGTTGATTGGAGCATCAACAGCATTATCCTTTAAGTTGTTAATGCGTGAGTATGACTTAGGCGTTCCCAATTCTTTTCTGTAATCATCTAGCGACATAGTAAATCCACCCATTCCTTGATACTTTTTTGCTAGGTGGTATAGGTCAATTGAGTACGTCAGCTTTAAGCTTAAAATATCTTCTTTTAAATATTTCGTATAAGGGTTCAAACTATCAAAAACTTTCAGTAAATGTATTACTTCGTCAGTGAAGTACATCGACACATAGCCATTTGCATATTTTGATCTAATAACCCACTGAACCTCTGTATCATCACCATCTTTATCTTCATAGACGAACGTCCGTTTCATCAGTTTTTTACTAGCAGTTTTCAGCTGTTTGTAGGCTGAATGTGTGTCAATTTCACTTAAGTCAGCAAACTGGGAAGCCGTAACTTCTATAGGTGTCTGCTCAGTTGCTTTACTTAGCCTTACTAACGGACTTGCTAAAATGATGATACGTTTTTCATCAATAGACATCTCTCTAAATGCTTGAGTAATCCTATTTTGCATAACAACCCAGTTCTCAGGATATTTTGCATCAAACACTGCTACCTCGTTGCTCATAAAAACCTCATTATGCTACTAGTGTTGTC
>NZ_CAJHAZ010000042.1 GCF_904846525.1 Psychrobacter sp. 1044
ACTCACATACTCACATACTCACATACTCACATACTCACATACTCACATACT
The DNA here is from genome assembly GCF_904846525.1 of Psychrobacter sp. 1044. GTDB lineage: Bacteria > Pseudomonadota > Gammaproteobacteria > Pseudomonadales > Moraxellaceae > Psychrobacter. The sequence continues at coordinate 52 of NZ_CAJHAZ010000042.1, forward strand.
CACATACTCACATACTCACATACTCATATACTCATATACTCATATACTCATATACTCATATACTCATATACTCATATACTCATATACTCATATACTCATATATGTAATTTGGTTGTTTCGACAATATAATGCGGAAAACGTGCCAAGCAGTTTAAACCAAGATCAATATGTCAGCTTTCATATGTACGTTTTAAAAGGTATGCATGGGAACATATCAAATTACCCCTTTGCTTTTTACTAAAATGTGTACAGATATAGGTACGTATATAGTATATACTAGTGTAGTATTTAACCTATAATGATAGGTCATATAACCAACATAATTAAACGTGGAGTAATTATTATGGACGTTGTGAACTACACTGATTTTAGAAAGAGCTTAGCAAAGTATATCGATAAGGTAGACACCGATAAAGGCCCGATATTAATTACAAGACAAAATGCTAAACCGACGGTATTGATGAGTTTAGAAGAGTTTAACTCGTATGAGGAAACACTGCATCTTTTAAGCAGCCCTACCAATGCCAAGCGTCTCAGACGCTCTATTGCTGATGCTAAAGCTGGTCGCTTAATTGAACGTGAGATTGATACCAAAGATATACCCCTCACTTTTGATGATGAGGTAGACGCTTGATACTATCTTGGACGGAAGACGCGTGGGAGGACTATGAGTACTGGCAAAAAACCAGTAAAGAGAAAGTCAAACAGATCGGTAAGCTGATTAAAGCCATCAAACGTGACCCATTTAAGGGTATTGGCAAACCTGAACCACTCAAACATGACCTTGCAGGCTACTGGTCTCGTCGAATTGATCAAGAGCATCGGCTGGTTTATGAAATTCAAGATGATGCGATCATTATCGTCCAGTGCCGTTATCATTATTAAGTAAGGATATGACAGCCTAAAAAATCGCCTGATTTTAAATCAGGCGATTTTTTATAGTGATAGGTAGATAGTTACTGCCCCAGAAGTACTCTTTAATTCTTGAGACATCTCAGCAATCAACTGACGGCAGCACTTAGCCACGACTTGTATTTCAGAATATGAACCGACCCAATATTGTCCGGAACTTAACGTCTTGTGAGGATGTGCTAACTTCATAATAATTGAATTGCTTACGCTAAGATGACGACAAAAAAAGCCTAAGCAATTCAACGAAAAACCAGATATCAAAAAACTAGTCTGCATGACAAACAAAAAAATGCCTCTGGGAGTTGACTCCTAGAGGCATTTAGTTTTTAATGTAATTAACGGTTACAGTGTGCGTCAACACCCTGTAACGAACAAATAAGCATACGCAGTGCGTTATTTGAACAGCATTAAATGCCCGTGTAGGTGCATTTTATCCAAAAACTGCTTTCATATCAACCTTATTCACTATACATTTTAATAAACCGCTTGTTCGCTCGTTACATCCTCGTGCTGCTCTCTTTGTACCCGTTACCCGTCAAATGGGTGGCAGGCCTCGGCGACGACTGCGTTTGACATAAGGGTGAGCTCCCTACAGGGGTGACTAGACAAAGGATCAGAGCAACGCAATGAGTGGTTACTCGTGCATATCGTAGCGGTATATTGGGTTTGGGCCCTTGCTAGCGTATGACAGCACAGTAGCGGTTAAGAGCGTGTCTAGGCGGTGCTATCAGCCGTAATCTTAACAACCGTAGCTTGATACAGTGATACGGTCTTGATGATGCGATGGGCGATGAAGTCGGCATGACTAATCACATCAAATCCAAGGAATGCACTGAAGCGTTTGTGAGTATTTTTTTACTCATAAACGCTTTAGGGTGAGTGTTCCTTGAAATCTGCTCAAGGCTCCAAAATCAGCATAAATTTACTTAGGCTAATTCAAGTAGTATATAGCACACTAGTCTATATACTATAAGACTTAAGAGAAAAAATTAGAATAGTTATTATACAATAGTCACTTATTCAGTGAGTCGATATTGTCATGGTTGATTCATAAGTTTAGTGTGAATAGAACAGGATCTATGCCTTGGGTAAAGTCTCTCCCACACTTATAACTGTTCTTTATCTTGAAACCTCTAATACTTTTATTTAATCAGCATCCAAAGCATTATCTTTGTTTTGAATAAGTATCAGCTCATCTTGTGCTTTCTGAAGTTGATCTTGTAACACAGTCACTCTCTCTTGCTCTGATAGGTGACGGCTTGATAGCTCGCTATACTGCTTATTCAATACGCTATACTCAGCTTCAAGCTTAGCTTGTGTTTGAGTCAGCTGATCATTGAGTCCTGATAGTTTGTTACGCTCAGCGATTATAGCCTTTAACTCTCCTTTGACTTCTGCTGTGTCAGTCGCTATCTCATTGCGTTCAGTAGTTACTGTCTTTAGCTCATCCTTAGTCGCTGTCAGTTCTGCCTGCAGACGTGCAATTTCTGCTTTATCGCTATTAGCAGTGGCTTCAAGCGTGGCCACCTTTGATATGTTGGCACTCAGATCTTTTGATTGCTGATCAAAACTTCTACGCAGATCAGTAAGTTGAGCCTGAGCTGCCGCTGTTTTAGCTCGTTCAAGTTCCAGCTGGTGCTGAGCATCGCTAAGTGTCTGTGTCAGCGTATCCCGTTCAAAAGTCACTTGAGCCGCGGTGATAGCCGTTGCCTCTGCGGTTGCTGCGACCTCATCGAGCTGCCCTAACAAATCAGTCTGCTCACTCTCTAGTGTCTTAACCGCTTCTTGTGCCTCGTCTGTCTCAGCTTGCGACTTGGCCTTAATACTCTCTAAAGCTTCCCGTTCTTTAACCAGACGATCATTGGCAATATCAATGGCCGTCTGCCACATATCCGCACCAAGCGTTTGTAAGCGTTCAGCAATGCCACTTGGTAGCTCAACCTGTCTTAGCTGCTCTTCTTGTTGGTTATCCTGACGCCAAGACTTCATGGCTTCACTGATGGTCGTGAATGATCCACCACCCAGCGCCTTACGCACTTCGGCTAAAGTAGGTTTGATACCTTGTTCATGCAGTTGATCAGCAATAGCATGAATTTGCTGTGTAGTAATGGCCATAATCACTGTCCTTAATTTTGTATGAGTAGATATGTAGCGTTTGTATTTTATTGTATGTAGTATAATACAACATATAACATAATACAATAAGAGGTATAAAAAAACCTCAAGCAATCTTGAGGTCGTAATCGTTAGATTATGGCTAATGATCAGTTAAGTACTCTTCTAGCGCATTACTATCATTTATTAATAACTAGCGCCTGTTTGGCTCTATCCCTAAATTTGGCTGTAATACTTGGGCTAATAGTGCTGGTTTTTTTAGAGAACCCTAGTGGCTTAATACTGCCAAGGCTAGCACCTAACCACTCAGCAATAGGATGTTTTTATTAGTTTACGCATATTCTAAATAATCACGAATAGGACATTTATTGAAAACTGAAGAATCCGTCTTTAGTCTTTTGACCATCTCAATTGCCCACTCTGCCTCATTTTGGCCTGCTAGACTGGTGGAGCTGACCAGATGGTTATAATTGGCTATAAATTCTTTATTCAGAACAATGCGCTTTAATTGTGCGTCGCTTAGACCTTTAGTTGAAAAAGGGTTCAGATCACTCTTCAACACTTTTGACTGCTTAGCCTCTACCTTGGCTTGACTGCTATCTTCAAAACTAAACACAATCTCACTCACCACCCGCCCTTTTTTCTTTTGAGTATAGGTTATCTGATAAGGCGTGTGCGCATGAATATCACTGATGGCTTTATCGATAACATAGCGTTTAAAATTATAAAAATCGGAATAACTTTCAACGCAATTAAATTTTTCACGCAAATAGTCAATGGTATATGTCTTCTTTTTGTGATCTTGGAACATACAACTGGCAATTAGTTCAAATAAAATCATGCCATAACTGCCAAGATTAATAATCCAATGCCGCTCCCACTTGGTAAACGGATTTTCACGGTCGAATACTGACAGCATCTCAATCACCGTATCGGCCAATATAATTTCTAACTGTCCCTCGTTTTCCTTATATTCGCACTGAACAAGCCAAGACACTCCAGTTCTATGCGTTCGTTCGTTATTTTTAAAGTTCCAAAAAAAGAACGCTTTGTGCAGCATACTATCAGCAACTTCTGCCAAGGTACGGTAAATACTTTTTTTTCCTAAATTATATTCATGAGCGAACTCTAGGGCATTAACCGTAAACATTCGTTTTCTGGCATCAGGGTCGCTTTCTACATGCTTACGTACTAATGGCGATAAAAACATAATCAGACGCCGCTCATTCAAGTCCAAATCCGAGATAGCATTTAATAAACGGTTTTGCATCACCAGCCATTTATCACTATAAATTGGCTTGGGTTTATTCTCAACTTCACTGATATTCCGTGGTGGTTTGATTTCTTTAGTATTTGAGGTAATCAAATTGAAATTAAAATCAAATTTTGGTTCTATAACAGGTTCAATAATAAGAATATTGGCATCATTATCACCTACTGTCCTTCTCACATGAGCGATAAGTTCATCACGCTCTTTTTCGCTTAAGTTCTTATCTACTTTGACCGTATAAGACTCGCCTATAGACTCTCGTAGATTATTTTGGAACTGCGTCATCTCATCGCTATTCATATCACAATATTTCGCTTTAACTAACCATTTAGGTAATAATAAGCGGCATTAACGAAAAATACAATTTATAATTTCGTTAATACCGCCTAAACTTTCGTATAATGCCGCCTAAACTTTCGTATAATACCGCCTAAACTTTCGTATAATACCGCCTAAACTTTCGTATTGAAAAAATATTTTTCCGCTGTAGACCAAGTAAAATCAGTGTTTGTGACTGTTTTAACTTTTAGGACAAAAGCTTTTAAAAAATTATTAAAAAATAAGAAATATATTTTTG
>NZ_CAJHAZ010000043.1 GCF_904846525.1 Psychrobacter sp. 1044
GCTACCAGTATCTAGCCTAAAAATGCCCGTACAATTATCTACGCTACCCTAACCCTATAAAGGCCTCTTTGGGGAGTATGGTTCACTATTACAATAAAACTTTACTCAGTAGGTTTCGCGCGAGTCGACCCAGCTATTTTATAATAAACAAAGCCTTTTTCATCTCTCAAAAAGCTTTTACTGTCTGCTCTGACGCACCAGCTGATCACATCAGGCTGACCTTTATTAACATCACAAGCCAAAATAAACTGCGCACTTTGAGCATTATTAAAGGCCTGTTTCCAACCCGTTTCAAGCTCATCGATGCCGCGCTGTAGCTCTGCTTGCTGCTGTCTCATCTCTGCAATCTTATCAAAGCTTGGTACATACCAAAATACCAGGGCCATAAGGCTTATTACCACTGCTGCCGTACACGCAGCGGCTACTGCTGCTATCCTTTTAATACTCATGGACTCAATAGACTTGTAAATCTTACCCAAGTCTTTATCAGCATCCTCTTTTACTTCTCCAATCCGCTTTTTTGTAGCGTTCTCAAAGGCCTCAATATCTTTGATAATCTGCTCATGACCAGCTTGATACTGACTGGTAAATAGCGCAAGACTGTCCGCACTAACGCCAAGCTTATCAGCCACCGCTTGCATGGCATTCACTTTCGCCTCTATGCTGTCGTTTTTAGCAGTGATGACCGCCTGTACAGCTGTATCAATCTGCTGTTTCATATTGGTGATGATGTCCGCTATTTTGTCATCATAACGGCTCGGCATCTCAGTATCAGTAAAGGTAGTCACTGCCGCTTGTAGCTGTTCTAACACCAGATTCTGATACTGACTCAATGCTTCTGAGGCACTGATTGCGCTATCATCCAGCTTTTGAGTAACGGCAGTCATCTCCTCTATCTTGGCATCAATATGGCTAAGAGAGTGATCAAGGCGCGTTGCCACTGCATCATCGGCTTGTCCAATCAGTGCTCGCAGCGCTTCGATTACAGGTTTGAGTCTGGTCACGAGATTAACAAGCTCGTCGTGAATGTCGTACTCATTGCTATTGTCTTTATTCATAGGATGCTCATTATCATAATGCCGCCTAAAATGGGCGTGGTGAGGAGTAGCGGCGTGTTTGTGCTTGTTCATGCGCTTGGATGGCGTTCTTAGTTTTTTGCAGGTGTTCTGTCACGGTTTGCGTGAGCGTTGCCCCATCTATGGTGATAGCAGGAACGTGATCAAAGCGCTCATTGATTTTCGTTAACACCTCGACCTTATCTTGATTGTCAGGCAAGCGCTCAAGCTGTTGCCACAGCGATGTTGCTGCCTTCTGCACCTGCGTTGCAATTTTTTTGGCATCGGTGTCTCGTAAACTTTTTTGTAGTGTCGTAAAGCTGTCAGTGTGTTTTAGAGTGGTGAATATAAATGCTTGTGCGGCAACCGCCTCAGCCGCGTTGATCACTTCGATCGGTGCATCAATGACCTTAAAATCAAGAGTATCAACGCGGTTACGCACCCGTACCACTAAATTGTCAAATCGATCTCGATATGCTTTGGTCTCATTGATTCGCTGACGCTTAAGAGATGCCTGCTGCCGTCTCTGTTGTAAAGCTACTCGCCGCCTTATCAAAGCCTTCTCTCGTGCGCGCTCAGCCTCTTCCTTAAGCTTTGCTTGCTCATGTGCTTTGTTGAGCTGGTGGTGAAGCACCATCGTACGGTTGCGCCAGTCATCAAGCCGATCTGCGTTCAATTGAGTGGTCTTGGTACGGGTAATCTCATCGTATAGGTCATCATCTTGCACAATCACAGCTTCACTTTGATCCAGTAAGGCGATACGCTGCTCATAAAACGGCGATAGGCGCTGATAAGTCTTTGTACTGGCATTAATTTGCTGCTTTAACTGTTTGATGTCGTTATCATTGGCAGTCTTAAACGCTTTAACATCAGCTGTCAAGGCCGTCAAACGAGTGTCAGCATCCGTGTCTATCTCTACCGCTTTTAACGTACTGAGCGCCTCACGTTCTTCTTGAAAGTGTTTAAAACGCTCAACATCCAGATCTGCAAATGCAGCAAACTTATGATAAGTGTCCATGTTATTGGTGACGTCTATCTCTTGTAGATCCGCAAACGCTTGATCCCACTGTAAGGATAAGTCAGATTTTTCAATATCAATCTCATCAAGTGCTTTAAAGCCAGTCGCCAGTTTATTCAGCTTTGCGGCAAACGGTTTTAGGGTGGCCTTTAACCCTTCGTAGTCAGCAATGACTTCATTATTAAGCGGGATCAGATTTTTTAGCACCGTTTCGTTGTTCAGCACTATTTTATCAATCTGTGACAGTTGCTTCTCAAGACTGGTAACGGCGCGGCGCGTTTGTAGGGTATCGTCTTGTCTAAACTGCTCAACCAACGCTAAAGCCTCCTTTAGAGCCTCGCTTTGCTCTTTTGTGCTTATCTGCCTGGCAAGCTCAATCATTTTTTGGCGGGACGTGCTGTAATCCTGTCCCACCTCCTCGGTGAACCGCGGTGTGCTTTTAATGTTTTTGTCAATGGTGATGGTCTGTTTAGACTGGTGTGCTAATTCTTCATGCAGCCTATCAATGGTTGAGAATAAGGCGCTGCGTACCATCTTTTTTTGCTGCTCAAAATCGCCTGAGATCACTAAAAGCTCATCAAGTACGTCATCATTGGCCGCATCACTATGAGTCTGACTATCCTCTTTAGGAGTAGCGGGTGTAAGTTCAGCGGCGGGATCTACCAAGCGGATATTACTAAGCTCAAGTCGTGCAAAGGGTTTACGCTTTTTATAATGTACTGTAACGCCATTAACCTCTTGTGCGTTGCTCTCAAGATCAATGCGACCCTTGTCGTCATACTCAATTACCAGACCATTTTTTTCGATATAGGCATTGATCTCATCAATTGTCTCGTTGTACTCATTAATCACTGAGCGCTTACCTTTTAGGACATCCTTATACAAGGATTTACCCAGTTTCATTTTTGGTAAGCGATTAATGGCCTGCTCACGGTACGATTTCTCATTGATCGCTTTATTCTCAGGCAATAGCTCGTTAGCCATATCCGCCCAAAGGGTGCGTTGATATTTAAGCTCATCGCCACGCCCATTTAATCCTTTAGATAGCCGCTCACCGGTTGACCACTGCAACCAATTTTTACGCTTTGACAAGGCATAACCATCAGCATCCGCTAATATCTCACGACTTGAGAGTAAAATATGGGCATGAAAGTTACTGCTGGTCAGCTCAACCACTTCACCCTTCCCCACATGTTTCTCATGACTGTGGGGTCGATGGATGGCCACATCGACAAGCACATTATAGCGATCAGATAAGGTTTGAGCGTAGCGCTCGACCAGACCTATTTGCTGATCAGCCGTGACTCCCTCGGGAAACATAACATCAATCTCAGTACCGAACTGCGCGTTTTTACGAGACTCAATACGTTCGATATCATTCCAGAACCCCTCACGCGTTACTGCCAAATCCCCAGCAACAGTTGGTGTGATCAACGCCGTATGCAACACATTTTTCTCAATCATCTGTGTGTACTTAGCGCCATCACTATCAACTAAATTTAAAATTTTATCTTTGGTTTTACTGGTGTAATCATGTATCTCTCCCGACTGTTTATCGATTAGTTTTGAGCCAGAATTATAGGCTGATTTTGCTAGCACACTATGATTTTTCGCCTTACTAACGGCGCTAACCGACAGATGAAATCCTTTATTATTCATGGCGAAAAATCCGAAGTTAAAAGACGGTTTTTTGGGGGTTGTAGGGGGATCGCCCCCTGCCGAACGACGGAGTTTATGTAAAAAAACAGCACCCCTTGTGGGTCTTTTTTACGTAAACTCCTAAGTTCGCTCTTAACAGAGGGTTAAAATACTACTGCGGCCACAAAAAGACGTGGTCTTGTGTATTTTACTACCTTGCATCCTTATGTTTGTACTGCTAGGATCAACTCTATCATAGTTGGCTAGAAAAGGATAAATTAATGTCAGTAATATCAGATGATCTATTCACAGATAAGATGAAGCAGTTGCAGGCTCTTAAAAAAGAGATCAATCAGGACAGGCTTGAAGCACATCAGGTGTTGGGGGAGTGGTTGGCCAACGCATTAGACGATGATGAAAATCATGAGTTACAAGCCATATTTTTAGACGCACACGATAATGAAAGGTACGTTCGTTTAAAAAAGCACCGTGAGTTTTTAAATGTAATTGCTAATAAAATACAAAGTAAAGCTGAGGTGGCATCAAGCAGCTTTACACCGCCTAAAAGCAGTCAGAACAGTGATCACGGTTCATTGTTTGATGATGATTCATCAGCACAGTAACTGCTAGAAATAACCTAATTGACGGTACAGCTGGATCGTCTGCTAATTAGTGAAAAGTTGGGAGACGATTACTAGCTGTTTTAAGCGTCCTAAAATATCTTTAGCTACTATTGTATAAAACAGAGCGTAGTATGCATATAAGGGTGCTTTTTAGGCTTTCTATCAACGATTTAAGATGTGTTTACGGAGGTATCGATAATGGCTAATGAAAATGAAGACAAACTATCTACAAAAAATGAGCCTTAGATTGAAGTTGAGAACATGAAACCAGCTTTGTCTAAAATGACAGATGCAAACATTCAAAATGTCTTTGGCCTTGCTTTTGGAGATTTTCAAAGATCGAACCATGAGAATAGAGATTGATACCGAGTAAATTATTGACCATAGCATTTTGAGATACTAATCAGTTTTATGAGTGAGTGACTGCTTTTTTCCTATTACTTAAAAC
>NZ_CAJHAZ010000044.1 GCF_904846525.1 Psychrobacter sp. 1044
GTATTTTATCCAAGACATATGGGCTAAAATTCGTAGGTTAACCCTACTTTGTAATTTCTTCCTGGTGCCGTAAATCTTTCAATGCCAACCCCTTGGTCATCTACCATAGAGTTGACGTTTAATTCTGCTAACGAACGCAAGTTGTCCCATGGAACATATTTAGCATTAAATAAATTAAACACCCCTGCTGATAGTTTTAAATTAGAACCTAGTCTTTTACTGCCATAAACATCATATACATAAGCCGATTTAGACTTATCAATGTGCTTATAAGGAGCAATGACATTTTCATAAGGCATGTTATAACCATTTGATTCTAAGGTAGCTACTTTTGCGTCTTCAGCATGTTTTCTGCCTAAATACCTTAGATTCGCAGACAGTTGCCAATCCTTTTTAGGGGCTTCATAACCTAACCCGAATGTGACATTCAAAGGCTGAGTCGCAAGTAAGTTGGTTCCTTTATCAGTTTTATCTTTGGCATAACTTAAATTAGCAATTACTCGAATATCTCCTTCTAGGTCAGCAAGCTGTCCAACATCCCATACGCCTCCTAAACGCAATCCATAAGTCTCTGCGTCACCAATATTTTGGGCGCTGAGTATATTTATAGAAAGGGGTGAACAAACCGGTTGGCCGGTCGAATAATCTTCATAGCATCGTTGTTGTTCCTCTTGAGAATTCAACAAACTGATAAAGTCACTATATTTAGTATAGAAACCTATAGCTGTAAAACTTAAATCTTGAAACTGGCCAGACAAGCTAAGTTCATGATTGATAGATTTCTCAGGCTTAAGATGAACATTGGGCGTCAAACTGTTTCCCATCATCTCAAATGCTGAATACATTTGGCTGGTAGCGGGTGCCATGAATCCTGTAGATAGCTGATACTGGGTCTGTAAATATGGGCTAAGTTTGTAGTTTATGGAAAACATCCCTCCTATATTGTCCATTTTATTATTGTGATCAAACTCGCCATTCTCATAATCAATACGTACCGGATAATATTTGCTCGCCTTCTCGATGCCTTTTTTATTGATTTCATCCATATAGGGTTTGTAGTTATAATTGTCATACCGAAGTCCAATCGTCGTATCGAGCTTTTCCGTTAAATTTATTTTGTCTTGAATGGCCACATTGAAGATATCTTGCTTCACTGAGGGCCCAATAAAATCGTACCAAGAACTGGGGTTGCCTGAAGAAGGAATATAAGTTTCTTCTAAGGTCAATCTATGGTCCGTCTTTGCATATTTTGTATTAACTGACAAAGTATGAGAGCCTAGCTTCTCAGTTTCTAACGGTAAGCTTGTTGCCTCTATACTTAGTTGTATGGTTTTGTCCTCTTGAGGCCGATGCATCACTCCATCTACCCTATAAGAGTCAGATCCCCATACTTGGCTATAAGTTTCTGTATTAGCCACTCCTGTAATTTTTTGCTGAGTTAAAGTGGTATTGACCTCATCTATGAACTCACTAGTAATAGGTAGGTATCTATGACTGATGCCATAACTTTCTAATTCTGCAGTATCCTTACCAATTCTTGAAGCAAAAGTCTTTCTGGTAAAGTTATTGGATACTCTATCCGTTTTTTGTTTAGTGGCATGAAAACCTAATCGGTTTTCTTCGTTCAAATGGAGGTATAACTTTGCTAACGTTGCCTCTGTTGTATAACTTAATGGGTCAGGTAATATTGCTGCTGTATTAGATCTGTATCCTGTAGAGGGATATTTATAGTCTGGATCATTGATAAAATCATAGGCAGGATCTAGTTTGTTTTTATCGAAATCTAACATTCGGTGATTTTTTGTTTCATGTCCTTCACGATGCACATAATTAATTATTGCCTCAACCTTATCGTTTTTCCCTGCTAAACCAAAAGCGTTACTAAATTCTTCATTGCTATTGCTATAACCTGTTTTGATATAACCACCAAGTTGACGATCAGGTCTTATTAAATCTTCTGGGTCTTTGGTCTTGAAACTAACAGACCCTCCCATTGCACCACTACCAGAATTAAAAGAGTCCGCCCCGACTTCAAACTCCACCTCTGACAGAAGCTCTACATCGGGTGAAAATCGACCCTCAAACATATATCCATAAGCTGAAAATATTTCATTGACTTGCTTATCTGGCAAGCTAACGCCATCTAAGTTTAAAGCTACCCTATTGCCATCTACCCCTCTGATGGCGTAGCCATTGCTACCATATCTTCCTGCATCTGCCACACTTATATCAGGGTTATAACGGACTAAATCTTTATCACTGTCAATTAGGTTGTCTGATATCGTCTTGGCCGTTTTAAGGTCGTCCCCTACATTTATAGGGGGCTGCTTATTAGCATAAACAGTTATCGTGTCCATATGTAACATCGGTAAGTTTTCTTCTTGGTGCTGAGTATCCGCAATGGCTGATTGATACATCAAAGTTCCAACAAGAATACTTAATAGGGTTTTAGACTTACCTTTAAGACTAGGTATATATATCGACTTCTTATAAGTTGAATCCTCGTGCATTCCAAATTTCCTATAGTAAAAATAAGCACAATTTTCTTCACATCAGCCTCGTCGTCAAAGGAAATAATATTAATTGTTAATAACATTGCTGATAGTTTCTTCATATAATAAAACAATATAGTTACATTG
>NZ_CAJHAZ010000045.1 GCF_904846525.1 Psychrobacter sp. 1044
ATACCAATCCATATCATCATTACTGCTTTTTGAGTTGGATTTAACAGGTATGACGGCTTTAGCATTGTTTTCCATAATACAGATTCTAATATCTTGGCTGTCATAGCCTTTGTCGGCAGCAACCGCTTCAGTATCATCTTTAATCGTTTGTTTGATTAAGTCATTTGCCATTTTTGAGTCATGTACTTGACCACCTGTGACTTCAACACGAACAGGATTACCACACGCATCAACCACTAGATGAATCTTGCTACTGTTGCCAGCGACGCTCTTACCAATGGCTTCATCTTGTTGACTCGCCGATCCAGTGCTATGCTGATGTGCTTTGACCACACTGCCATCGATGAATAACCATTCTCCATCGTAGTTTTGTGTGATTATTGACATCAGTTTTTGCCACTTGCCAGTGATACGCCAGTAACGGTACTGCTGATAGATAACATACCATTTACCAAAATAGTCAGGTATGTCTCGCCACGGACAGCCAACTCGTATTCGGTATAACATTGCTTCAATGGCCAGTCTTAAATTGGGCTTGTCATAAACGTTTATTTGACACAATATAGTACGTAGCTTGTACCACTGGTTATCTTTGAGCATGGTGCGAGTCATAAGCAATACCTTGTGTTTTTCGTTCTGGTAAACATGAACGTAAGGTGTTGCTTATCTTTTTTCAATGATTCAATTCTATACAGCCCCTAGTATGGCTATACAGAAAATAAGTGCAAACGATGACTTGGCTCCTGATTTTGAAACATTTGGAGTAATGAAAAAAATTGCTAAACAAACTCTATATATAGCTTTGGGTTTATCTATACTCGCATTTATTTTTGGGGGCGGTTTCATATCAGCCTTACTAACATTCATGCTTTCGCTCTTTATAATACTAGGTATACGATTCACATTTCTACAGTTCACGCTGATAGCGACTAAAGGAAGAAAGGAATACGATAAAGTTCATAATTATTACAAAGAGCTAGCCATAAAGAATAATATAAATGTTTCTTACGAGGCTCCTGGGATAATTATAGATAAAGAAGCTAGAAAGATAGCCTTTACCATTGATCCAGAACAAGAAAAGAGAGTGATTATTTGCGATTTTTCTGATATCAGGCAGTGGTATTCACATGAATCAACTGTGACAAATGAAAATTATAAGGTGCATAGTTCGGGTCATATTAGCGGCGGAAAGACTGAGACTACTTTTACTGGTATGAGGGTAGAAATCAATGACCCTGATATGCCTTTATATTCCTTTTGGACTGCTAACCATAATGATTCAAATTTATGGATGGCAAGGCTATCCAGCCTTATAAATGGCTAGCTATTTATCGCTCAATCCATTGACTATAAACGTATTTAGGAACGAAAAAATGAAAATTACCACATTACTTACTATTATCCCATTATCATTGTTATCTATCAGTGCTATGGCTGGTATGGGTTCGACTAAAGGTGATACAACCTGTATCGTCATTAGCTCTATCGCTAAAGCTAAGACGCATGGCATGGCATGTTCTTATACAGGAGATGTAGGCGGTAGTATGAGTTATTCAATCGAACAAATGAATTACAAACTTGCTACAGGCACAAAATACAGCACCATAAACGATGCAACTTTTGACTTTGGTAAGGATGGGAAGGTTAAAAACCTTGTGGAAGAAATAAGTCTTAATGGTAAGCCAGCCAAACTTAAAAATCTCATCGACGGTACTTATAAAGAGATTAGTGAAGCGGATTTAGATGCGCGTTATAATAAAGAGCCTGTTGACTTAACAGATATTTTAAAATGCTTTATTCCTGATGCCAAGAAAGACACTGCATTCTGTGTGCCGTTCTTTGAAGAAGGTGAAGAAGACGGCATGTCTTAGTTGTCCCCCCCCCTTTTTTTCTCCTAAACGTAAAAACTTTCACATAAAGTATATTTAGTAGTCTAGATGGTAATATCTTCTATATTCCATATTGAACCGCCCCGGTATTGTCGGAGACTTAACATTCTGAGAGAATACGACAATGAAAAGACAAACCTACACTCCTGAG
>NZ_CAJHAZ010000046.1 GCF_904846525.1 Psychrobacter sp. 1044
CAAGAATGGATGGAAAATAATCTGCCTAAACTATTTCATGATATGGGCTGTATCGATTTTATATTAAACTTACTATATCAGGAAGCATCTAAAATTAGAGGAGAAGATTTTAAAAAATTGGTAAGAGAAGGTAGAGGCGAGACTGGTGGTAAAACATATATATTTGAACGAATGTTTGCTTTAAGGAATAAGTGTGGATATAGCTTTAAGAGGGATACAAACGAAATAACAATAAACAATGCAGCTGTATTTAGATCATACATCAATACAATTGTCGACTACTTAATTAAAAATCCAAAAACGTCTTCTAGAACCATAGAAAGCATGAGTATTGAAAATTTTTTAACAGATTTGGAAACTTGTGGGTTTGCACCAAACGCTACGAATGCGAATGCTACGAATACCAATGCTACGAATACCAATGCTACGAATACCAATGCCACTAGTGCAAACTTGAGGTATAGTGTAAAAAATAGGCCTACACTTAAAAGAAAGAAGATTCCACCAGCTTTGAAGAAGCTAATTGATGAATGTTATAACTTGAAAGAAAATGATTCTGCGAATGCAAAAATTGCATTAACACGTATATCTTTTGAATGTACTTTAAAGTTTGTAGTAGAAAATACTAAGAACTCAAATGGTCAGTTTATGAAGGATTCGAGCTACTTTGATCCTGCCTTTAGAAAGGGGAGATTTACTAATTTCGAAGAGTTGAAAAAAAGATTTACTAGTCTCGTGATAGACACAGGTATCAAGACAGCTTTAAACGATTTTGATCTTCAACGTTCACATCAAATAATACATAATTATCATGTGGGCGCAATTCCAAATGATGCAAAGACTTTGTGTGATAACCTAGTAGTCTTAATCGATTTTATGCTAGAAGACGAATCAGTTCTGATAACCTCACTTGATATGAGTAAGTTATAAAATGTATTATTCTCCCTTAAGATATCCTGGAGGTAAGGCAAGGCTATCTGCTTTTATCGCTAAAGTTTGTATGGATAATGAAATTACAGGTCATTATGTAGAGCCTTATTCTGGAGGAGCAGCAGTAGCTCTTTTCCTACTTATGGAAGGTTATGTTGAAAAAATAACGATAAATGATAAAGATCGTTCAATTTATGCTTTTTGGCATTCAGTATTGTATAGAACAGATGAGCTTTGCAATTTAATTGAGAACGCTAAGCTTGATGTAGATGAATGGAGAAAGCAAAGAGAAGTTCAAAATAATAAAGCCGATTCAGATTTGTTAGATCTAGGGTTCTCCACTTTTTACCAGAATAGAACTAATCGTTCAGGGATTATTCAAGGTGGATTGATGGGAGGTATCGATCAACAAGATAAGTATCCTATGGATTGTAGGTTTAACAAAGCCGACTTAATTAAACGTATAAAAAATATAGCTCAACACAGAGAAAATATAAACTTGTACGGGCAAGACGCTGTAGATTTAATTGACAAGATTGAGTTAGAGTCTGCCAATGATAACGTTATATTCTATTTCGATCCTCCGTATTATAATAAAGCTAGTACTTTGTATATGAACCATTATAAAAATGATAATCATAAGACAGTAAGGGATAAAATTAAATCGATAGATAAGATAAAGTGAGCCCATCCCAGATTCTGTGTAACTGCCCTTTAGATTAAATGCTTACTGATACGGTCATCAAACATAATCATAAAACGATTCAGAGCAGACGTCCAGTTACGAATGGGCATAGACCACTTTTTGGATGCCTGCTGAGTTGCTAAATAGACCACTTTAAATGCTGCCTGATCAGAGGGGAACACCTTACGCTTATTCACCGCTGTCCGAATCACACTGTTTAGCGACTCTATCGCATTGGTGGTATAGATGGCTTTTCTGATGTCTTTAGGGTAATTAAAGAACACCGTTAAGCCCTCCCAGTTATTGCGCCAAGACTTAACCACGTGCGGGTAATCTTTGCCCCAAGTCTCATCAAAGTGCTCAAGATTGGCCTCTGCCATCTCAAGGGTATCAGCGCCGTAAATGGCCTTTAA
>NZ_CAJHAZ010000047.1 GCF_904846525.1 Psychrobacter sp. 1044
TGACTGGAGAGCGGTTGATGAAGACAATCCGGTACCAGTGATCGGGCTCGACAGACCAACACTTGATAAAGATTTAAAAAGCGTCTCTGATAAAGATTATGTGGTGATCGATGGATCGCCGCAAGCTACTAGTCTGGCTATTTCTGCTATAAAAGCGGCTGATTTTATATTGATTCCGGTGCAGCCGAGCCCCTATGATATCTGGGCGACCAGTGATTTGGTTGATTTAGTGCAGCAGCGTATTGAGATGATGGATGGCCAACTAAAGGCAGCCTTTGTCGTCTCACGCGCCATTCAAAATACCAATATTGGTAAAGAGGTTGCAACCGCGCTGCTTGATTATAATATTCCGGTATTAGAGACCAGAGTGATGCAGCGAGTTGCTTATCCTAATAGTGCTGCCCTTGGTAAGACAGTATTTGATACCGAATCGCCTAGTAGCAATGCGATACAAGAGATAACCGCATTGGTCAGTGAGATTCAAACATTTTTTGGTGAGGAGTAAGTCATGAGTTTATCAGCAGGTCGTCCTAGTAAGAACGTTAAGGATCAATTGGCTTTATCGGATGTGACGGACAGTCCCAAAAAGACGGTACGCGTGAATTTTAATTTAGATGAAGATAAACACATTGCGCTCAAGCGGTACGCGCTTGAAAGCCGAAAAACGGTGACTGAGTTGTTGACTGAAATGATTGAGGAAAAATTGGTTGAGCGATAGGTATAAAAAATTCGTTTTTCTATACCTATAAAAAGCAGATGGCTGGTAGCATGAAAAGCTGAGAGCATCCTACATTTTGTGTAATTATTGATGAAAGCCACATAGCTGTTACACAGAATATAGGATGCTCTCCATTATTAAGCTTATATACCTATAGAATAGATAATTCTAGCCAATATGGAGGTGTTTTTCCTTTAGAAGCTTGAGAACGTGGCTGAAGAATACGCAATTCATATTTACCTGAATATGGAAGCTTGTAATAACCTTGGTTATCTAGTTCAGAGGAATATTCTCCTACATTGACAGAATCTGATAAATTCTTATTAAATAAATAAGAATCTACATTCCCTCCCGTTGTTTTAACAGAAAGCTTTTGGTTCTTTTTGGCATAAAATGTATAGGAATCGTACTTAATACCCTTTAATTTCCCATAATAGTTAGCTGAACTAGCGCCTTTTTTAAATTGAACATCAACAGTTTTAGCCACTGCATCTGAAGATGCGGCCATTACTGTAGGACTTACCATTAGAACAGGAAGCGCAATTAGAATAGCAGCAGTTAAGTTTTTCATATTTTAAACACTCAAACAGTAAAAAAACGATTTTATCTTACTCCACACTGTCAACCTTTATAGATATGTTATATTAGTATTACTAATATAGAGAGTACGTTGGTAAGTTACTGAATAAGGCCACCTGTAACGACCCTAACTTCTAGTTCTACCGTAAACCTACCTATGGTA
>NZ_CAJHAZ010000048.1 GCF_904846525.1 Psychrobacter sp. 1044
ATTTATATCGTTGCCGTCATTTAGTCGAAAATGCGTTTGCCAGATTAAAGCACTTTAGGGGAATAGCTACTCGCTATGATAAGCTTAAAGCGAGTTATGAAGCCGCTATTATTCTCGCTTGTACTTATATCTGGCTTCCGCTTATTTGAATTCTATACACGCCCTAAAGTCCTTTGAATTTCCCCTAAAATTTTAGGCGATACTTTGATCGAACGAATACAATGTCTAATTTATTAAATAACTAAAAATTGTTGATAGAACTCATTGTAACAAATAAGTAACAATTTTAAACTAACAAACTAAAGTTTTTTAAATTTAGTTTGTTAGTCGCCCCGCCCCCTGCGTAAGGGCAACCAACCGATACTTAGCTGAGCTTAAAGGTGTGGTCTCTTCTATTCCTAATGAAGCTATTTTAATCAATACGTTGGCGCTACAAGAGGCGAAGCACAGCTCTGAGATCGAAAATATTGTCACAACCAATGATGAGCTGTTTAAAGCTGAGCTTGATATCGTCAATCAGAGCCTTGCGACCAAAGAGGTGCAGAACTACACACAAGCGCTCAAATCAAGTTTTGATACGGTACGAAAAAGCGGTATTATTCGCTTAAGTGACATTTTAGCGATTCAAGAAGAGTTAGAGAAAAACGTGGCAGGGTTTCGTAAGCTGCCGGGTACGACGCTCAAAAACAGTCAAGGCGATATTGTCTATACACCGCCCCAGGATTGACCTATACTTTAACTTCCGTACTATAGCTTTGCTTTTTCTTAGTCATGGCAAACTCCTCATCGAGTCGTTAGTTTACTAAGTTTATTTATACGGTTTCCTCAGCATAGCTCAGTGATTACTCAATATGGCATTAAAAAACCGAACGTCTGCTTTAAGGCGCGTTCGAATTACATTGATGACCATGTATGTCAGCAACCATTCAATCTAAATGACCGTTACACCGTTTCTTCAGCATAATTTACTTGTCGAATGACCCTTTTAAAAAATGCAAAGGCATCTTCAGCTCCTTTTAATGCTTGTTGGCGTTGTGTTAGTGTCAATTCTAAGCCATCTAATTGCTCTTTAAATTTACGCCAATGCACCATTCTGCCATCTTTATGTGCAGATAGGTGTTTTGCACCATGATTACTTGTAAGTTCAATTTTTTGAGCTTCTTTATATAAAATTGCGGCGCCTAAATTTGAACCTTCAGAGCAATAAAGCCAACCAATAGATTCAAACTCACTTGGACTAGGTATAGCCTCATCGACTAACATAGTCTTAACGTGAAGGTCTTGCATGTCCATGGCTACTTGTTCTAAGCGTGATAGACTATTAAGTCCCTTAATCTTAAGGTTTAAGCTGGGA
>NZ_CAJHAZ010000049.1 GCF_904846525.1 Psychrobacter sp. 1044
TCCCAGAACGATTTATAAAATATCAACACCTTCTTCTAATACTCTTAATAATCACTGCCTTAGTGCGTTTTTTAACCCCATATATACCGGAATAATATTAAACCAGTTGGCTATCTGAACCGCCCCGACTATATCGGAGAGCGTTTTATTTGAGTCAGGCAACTTTGCCTGACTCATTAAGACTATCATAATATTGCTTTTCAAACTCAAAAGGTGATACATAACCAATCGTACTATGCATTATCATATGAATTACCCGCGTTCCAACAAAGGTAATAACGCCAGAATCAGCCATCTTATCAGTATAACGAATAGATAAATACTGAACGCCTCTATCACTACGATGAATAACGTCTTTTGGGTTGTTTCTGTCTGCAATGGCTTGATTTAACGCTGCCATCACCATATCGATGTTCATACGATTAGACACCTTCCAGCCAACAATAATACGGACAAACACATCTATAATAAACGCAGTATATCCATAAGGAACCAATTAGGTACTTTCACTGATTCGGTTCCCTAGTGAGGACTTGAATCTATGGCTGTAGGCTAATGATATCGCGGTTTTGAGTTGTTGTGATAACTGTAGTGTACTTCACAGTGTACTGATTAAGCGATGGAGTACTCATTCTAACTACCTGATATCAGTTACAAGCACTATAAATCAATTTCCAATATCGTTTGAGGTTTCAGGATAGAGCTTATCTTATCTTGATAAAAGATAGAAAGTTAAGTGGAGAAGGTTATGAATCGCATAATTAACTGGCGGTATGAAAAATGGGATAATAATGAGAAAAACAATGATAAAAAATATTCAGAAGATGATATTTCCGACTATATTAGCTGGGAGATCTATCCGGAAGATATAGAGCTCTTTATTACAGTACTAGCACCTAGAACAATTATATATAAAGGCTGTGTAATACGTTGTAAAAATGAAAATAAAAAACAGTCTATATGTCAACGTTTTGATTCATGGCTATTACAAGGCAAAGATTTACACATTGCTCAAGCACAAATAAATATGTGTAGTATTGCAGATATATTTTTGAATACTTCTGAAAATACTTCAGACTCTACCATAGAAAACTTAGCCAATTTAATCAAGGACAACTGGGAGCTTCACTTACAAAAAACATATCCAGATAGGGATTTTGTGGTTTATATAGCTGGAGAAGGAGTTGATCTAGTTGTTATTTTTTTTGAACAAACATTACCGAGTGAAATTGAGCTTTATGACTCCTAACATTCCTAAAAGTCGGGGAGTTTCCTAAAAACTGTGTAACTGCTTATAATCCATTAACAGGAGAATAAGCAATGACTACTCAATCTGACATC
>NZ_CAJHAZ010000050.1 GCF_904846525.1 Psychrobacter sp. 1044
GTCTAGCTCTTTTATCTGCCCAAGCTGTGTTGTATGTTGCGCTCTCAATGAGTTTAACTGCTCTTTCAATTGCTTCTCTAAGTCTGTCATTACTCTGCACTCTCTGCTCTGTGACGGCGTTCAGGCTCTTTTCAATAATCGCTAGCTGCTGCATTGCATGGTTATATTCTTCAACCTTGCGGTTATAGTCGCCTGTCGAGGTCTTAATGCCTTTGCGCTCTAGGGCTGACGCTTCCCAACCTAGTTTTTTGGTGGGTAGTTGCTCTAACCCTCTGTCTTTATGGCTTCTGTGGTCAATTCGGGCATCAATCTTGGCTTCTTTGAGGTGCTTATTGGTGATATTAGCCCACTGCTCACGGATTGCCTTTAATTCTTCCCTAGCACTTGGTAAACCACGCTCTTTAAGCTGGGTATTGCTCATTTCTAGCTGTGATTTGCTGGTTAAAGCGACTCTGCCACTCTCCAAGCGTTCCAGCTTGCGTGTGGTCAACATAATATGGGCGTGATGGTTGCGGTTGTCGCCCTGTGCATCAGGCGTATGTATTGCCACATCAACGGCAACACCGTATTGATTGGCTAAGTCCTTAGCAAAGTCATTAACAAGCATCATCCGCAAACGCCCTGATAATTCATGGGGTAGATTAACAACTATCTCCCTTGCGGTTCTGCTGTTCTTTCTCGTTTCGGTGGTTTCTGCTAAGTTCCAAAGCTCATTACGCTCAATCTTTAAATCGTTTGGTGTATGAAGTCGGGTGTGTGCTACACCCTTTCGTTTTGTGTAGTCGTGTTCTTTGCCTGTGCGTTCATCTTTGATAGCAATACCGGCACGATAAGCAATAGACGCAGTGGCGGTTCTTCCGCTACTGCGTGATACTGGCTTAGTCGATAGGTGATAGATTGCCATTTTTTATTTAAACAATCACAATATCTAATTCTTGCATTAATCTTCTTTTAGAGTTTTCATACGATTTTTTATCGTTAAAACCCTGATATTCTACTGGGTCATGTTCGCCTACAAGGATAAACTTTATAGACCAACTTTCATCATGCTCTATGAAGTTAATTTCTTTAATAAACTGAGTATTAATAACTCTTTGTTTAATCATAATAAATTTTGACATTGTTATTCCTTTTGTCTTTTGGGGGTCAAGGGGGTTTCCCCTTTGCGAATTATGAAAACTATCTATACTG
>NZ_CAJHAZ010000051.1 GCF_904846525.1 Psychrobacter sp. 1044
CCTACAGTACGGCCGCCTTCACGAATAGCGAAGCGAAGACCTTTGTCCATAGCGATTGGGTGGATAAGCTCTACGCCCATCTCAACGTTATCACCAGGCATTACCATCTCTGTTCCGTCTTGTAATTGGATTGCGCCAGTTACGTCAGTAGTACGGAAGTAGAACTGTGGACGATAGCCGTTTAGGAATGGTGTATGACGACCACCCTCTTCTTTGCTCAACACATATACTTCAGCGTCAAACTTGGTGTGAGGAGTGATTGAACCTGGCTTAGCTAGTACTTGGCCACGTTGTACGTCTTCACGTTTAGTACCACGTAGTAGTACGCCACAGTTTTCGCCTGCACGACCTTCGTCAAGCAGTTTACGGAACATCTCTACACCAGTACAGGTGGTTTTTTGAGTGTCACGGATACCGACGATTTCGATTTCGTCGCCTACGCGTACGATACCAGATTCAACACGACCTGTTACAACAGTACCACGGCCTGAGATTGAGAATACGTCTTCGATTGGCATTAGGAATGCTTTGTCAACGTCACGCTCTGGCTCTGGGATGTAGGTGTCAAGAACGTTAAGAAGTTCTACAACCGCTGGTTGGCCGTATTTTTCTTGTGAGCCTTTTAGGGCTTCAGTCGCTGAACCATGGATGATTGGGGTATCATCACCTGGGAAGTCGTAGTCATTAAGAAGTTCACGAACTTCCATTTCTACGAGTTCTAGCAATTCTTCGTCATCAACAACATCACATTTGTTCATGAATACGATGATGTACGGTACGCCAACCTGACGTGAAAGCAGGATGTGCTCACGGGTTTGTGGCATTGGGCCGTCAGTTGCTGATACGACTAGGATTGCGCCGTCCATCTGAGCAGCACCAGTGATCATGTTTTTAACATAATCGGCGTGACCTGGGCAATCGACGTGAGCGTAGTGACGTGCTGGAGTGTCATATTCTACGTGTGAGGTGTTAATGGTGATGCCACGTGCTTTTTCTTCTGGTGCTGAGTCAATAGACGCGTAGTCTTTGGCTTCGCCACCAGAGGTGATTGCTGCTACAGTTGCGATGGCAGCTGTTAGGGTTGTTTTACCGTGGTCAACGTGTCCGATTGTACCGACGTTGACGTGTGGCTTTACGCGTTCAAACTTGGCCTTTGCCATGGGTATTTCCTCTTTTTTTGG
>NZ_CAJHAZ010000052.1 GCF_904846525.1 Psychrobacter sp. 1044
ATATGAGATTCGTAAAGAAGAAAACATTCGTTTTGCAAAGAAACACAATATACCTTTTATTGACTGTGATTATGATATAGATAATTGGTTTGAACGAGCCAAAGGTATGGAAAATGAACCTGAAAAAGGCATTCGTTGTACCATGTGTTTTGATATGCGTTTTGAACGTACTGCTTTATATGCAAAGGAAAATGGCTTTAGCCTTATCAGCAGTTCATTAGGTATTTCACGTTGGAAAAATATGCAACAGATCAATGATTGTGGTCATCAATCTGCATCTCACTATGATGGCATTACGTATTGGGATTACAATTGGCGCAAACATGGCGGTGCTGTTCGTATGCTTGAAATTAGTAAGAAAGAAGAGTTCTATCAGCAAGAATATTGTGGGTGTGTCTATTCACTAAGAGATACCAATAGATGGCGGATGAAAAATGATCGTGAGCGAATTAAACTTGGTGTGAAGTTTTATTCAAATGTGATGGATGAAAAAAGTTAAGCTTTTGTCTTTAAATACCAGTTTTTCCAAGAGCTAGTTCCACGTATTGTAATAGGAACTGTTGGAATCAGTTTTTCTTTTAAAATATGCGTTTGCCCCACAACTTTAGCAAGCCTAGCTTTGACTGAATGAATACATTCTCGATCACCGAACTCACAGTAATCCAATGTGGTTCCACCACATGGACCATTGGACAAACCTTTGGGGCATGTTTCTGGACAAATATATATTGTTTCTCCCAAACGACATTGCCCACAACTCTCACAACCTAAAACAGCGTGCTTACTTAGCCATTCTGTTTTTAACAAAGCTTTGGTAGTAGACTGTTTTTCCCAAAAAGAAGCTTTAAAAATAAAGCGACCAAATGATCTAGCAAGTTTTGCATCAAAAAATGTGTTATGCATCATGTGTAAATGATGATATTTGATTAATTGTCCTATTGACGGTTGTTTCGAAGAATATGAAAAATCAGGTATAAATTCTTTTCCTGTTTTAACTTGCCATAATGAATTCCATAATAATTCAAGTGCATTTAAATCCAGATGACGATACGCATTAATCCAATGTTCAAGTAACAATTGTTCATCAGGATTATGGCAAGCAGATAGGTGAATACCTGCGAAACCAAGTTGTTTACAAATTAAAATTTGTAATGCACAACGTCTATAAG
>NZ_CAJHAZ010000053.1 GCF_904846525.1 Psychrobacter sp. 1044
TTTCTTAATCTCATTCACCATAAATTCAGTAAACAACTTCCAGTCACGCCCATTGTCACCAGTCGCCAAACCCCCATAAGTGCTGATAAATTCTTTATGAAGAACAATGCGCTTCAGCTGCTTGTCTGTTAAGCCGTCAATGGTGAACATATCCGCAGTATTAGCATCACGCTCAATACCCACTTCTTTTTTATTTGTCTTTTTATTGGTTAAAACAGCGAACTCAAATCCAACAATCTTACGCCCTTTTTTCTTTTGCTCATAACTAACTTTAAGGTCTGTTTTTTGGTTTATCTCATTAACTGCAAGGTCAACTACATTCTTTTTAAAGTCATATATTCGGTTGTATTCAGTAGGCTCAACACCTAATTGCTCTCTAAATACTTCAATATTAAATACTGGTGTTTTCTTAGCAGTCTTCCATTGCACCAGCAGTTCATACAAGCGCACAGAGTAGGCACTATTCATGTGAGCCGTTTGTTCTAGCAGGTATTGCGTAAAAAATTGCTCATATCCATCTATACGTGTGACTTCCTTAACTACATCATAGGTTAGTATTACTTCAATACTAGCTTCATCATCAAGGTATTTGACACGTTGAACCCAACGAGATTTAACCATTTTGTCATCGTCATCAAGGAATGAGAAACGGCGGTCAAATAAGGTTTTTTCAGCTTTTAGTATAACTTCGTATGCTGTTTGTCTTGTCACTCCAAAGGCTTCAGCATATCTTGATGAAGATATAGTAAGAGGACTGTCTGATGTTAGCCCTAACCCTGTTTCCCTTGCATCAACAATAGCTAATTGCATGATGCGAACTTCAGTAAGTGATAGGTTTTGTGTAGCAGTATTTAAACGGTTGGTCTTCACAACAAGGTTAGACATTCAATGCTCCTTTTTAATTTATAACGAAAAATATATACTGTTCGTTATAACAAAGCAAATAATCCTTTCGTTATTTGTCAGGTAAACCTCGTCTTATTGTCAGGTAAACCTCGTCTTATTGTCAGGTAAACCTCGTCTTATTGTCAGGTAAACCTCGTCTTATGGACTCTGAAACCCTTGCTACTAAAGGTCTGTATAGGGGCT
>NZ_CAJHAZ010000054.1 GCF_904846525.1 Psychrobacter sp. 1044
CCTAGATTAACACACCAAGTGCAACGCTAAGTAATGAAATAAAACACCTGGCTTGGCGTTTTAAACCCCAAACGCTTTCTTGGCCTGTTGTTTAATCTGTCTTCAATGTTTTGAACCTCATCATCAGATACTTGTCTAAAATCACATCCTTTAGGCAAGTACTCTCTAATCAAGCCATTGGTATTTTCGTTTGTTCCTCGTTGCCATGAGGCATAAGCATCAGCAAAGTAGAACCCACTATAGAGTCTTTGCTTAATAGCTTTATGATCCGCAAATTCCTTGCCATTGTCGGACGTAATCGTCTTAACGTGTAGTCTCACTGGAGTTAGCATAACGACCATCGCATCCGCGACCAGATGAGCACTCTTTTTAGTCACTCGCTTCATCTTAACCAAACCTGTCTTTCGCTCTACTACTGTCACGATAGCTTGTTTGTGGTTTTGACCAATGATGGTGTCCGCTTCCCAATCACCGATGCGGGATCGCTCTTTTACTACATGAGGGCGCTCATGAATTGAGATCCTGTCATTAATACGCCCACGAGTCTCAGTGGTAAGCCTTTGACGATAGGGTTTGGCTTTGCGTCTTAAATATTGCCATAGCGTGCCGCCTTGCCTCTTATCAGTCCATAAGTAACGATAGATACTCATGTGACTGACTCCACTATGAACGCCTGCTATTTGCTCAGGACTCCACTGCAGTTTAAGCTTAGTCACTACCCAGTCCCAGACGTTTAAAATGATGGTGAAGGCATTATTTGCTCGCCTCGCTTTAGCTGTGTTGTCTGCATGCTTTGCTCGGTACCCTCGTAGGCTTTTATTGCGTCTAAGCTCTCTTGATATGGTGCTTGGACTTCTGCCTAACGCCCCTGCTATAAATTTAATACTATGTTGTGCCCCTCTAAGGGCATAAATCTGATATCGTTCCCCTAGGCTTAGATGGGTATAGCTCATGGTTGCAATCTCACTTTGGCGGTGGATAGTAGCTTTGATGCTAGCGCATCTAGGCTTCTTTTTCACCTGCTCTTTGAAATTGCACTTCATTTGTTAATCTAAG
>NZ_CAJHAZ010000055.1 GCF_904846525.1 Psychrobacter sp. 1044
TATAGTGCATTAAGTATAAAAATGTTATAAGATAAAACATCTCAACAGATATACTCAATTATCATGACTTACTCACTAGATTATCGCAAACAAGTTCTTAAAAGCTTAGCAGATGGCATGACCTTTGCCGAGGCAGCCTCTTTTTATGACATTAGTCCAACCACTATTCAAAAGTGGAAGAAACGGCTGCATAGTAAGAGCACTCGCAATGTTACGCCATCAAAAATACCGGATGATGCACTACGCAAAGACGTTGAGCGTTACCCTGATGACTATCACTATGAGAGAGCAAGACGGTTCAACTGTACTGCCCCAGCCATTTGTGAGGCTTTAAAACGCCTAGGCATCAGTCAAAAAAAAGACCTTAGAGCATCCAAAAGCATGTCCAATAAAAAGAGCGGCGTATCAGAGTAAGCTTGATAACTTTAAACAGCAAGGTTATCCCATTGTGTATATGGACGAAAGCGGTTTTGAAAGCCAGACCATTCGTCCTCATGGTTATGCACCGATAGGCAAACCCTGTATCGACAGCTACAACTGGCAAGGTAAAAAGCGAACCAACGTCATTGGGGCTCTATATGAAAAGATGCTATTTGCACTGGATTACTTTGAACACAACATTAACAGCGGCATATTCTACGATTGGTGCAAACACACCCTAATCCCAAGCCTTAAAACCAAATGCGTGATTGTCATGGATAACGCTCGGTTTCATAAAAGTAGACGTATCCAAAAATTACTGAACAGGCATGGTCATCGTATCCTATGGCTGCCGCCGTACAGCCCAGACTTGAACCCTATTGAGAAAAAATGGGCTCAAGTGAAGTTTCTACGCCAAGGGTGGATGGAAAATGACTTATCCAAATTATTTTATGATGTTTGTCCTAGACATAACACTTTTGTTTTGAACTGACTATA
>NZ_CAJHAZ010000056.1 GCF_904846525.1 Psychrobacter sp. 1044
CTAGGGACTGTATAGAATTGAGAAAGCATTGAAAAAAATAAGCAACGCCTTACTCTAATGTTTACCACAACAAAGAAACAAGGCGTCACTTATGGCTCGCACTAAGCTCAACGATGAACATTGGCACAAGCTATTTATTATATTGCGACAAATTAACGTATATAACAAGCCCAATCTAAGACGTACCGTTGAAGGCATGTTGTACCGCATACGAGTAGGCTGTCCATGGCGAGACTTACCTTCTTATTTTGGTCATTGGTCTAGCATATATCATCAATACCGTTACTGGCGTAAAACCGGTAAATGGCAAAAGCTCATGAAGATAGTCACAGCAAACTATGATAGTGAATGGTTATTTATAGACGGTAGCGTGGTCAAAGCTCATCAGCATAGTACAGGCGCAGCCAGTCATCTTGATGAGGCCATTGGTAAAAGCGTTGCAGGTAATAGCAGCAAACTGCACTTAGTGGTCGATGCTTGTGGCAACCCTATACATGTTGAGCTGTCAGGTGGGCAAGTACATGACTCTAAGATGGCAAAGGCGTTGATATGTAGTACCATTAACAACCAGACTAAAGCGGTGATTGCAGACAGGGGCTACGATAGTAGCGATATTAGAGAGTGTATCTTCAAGCACTGTGCTCAGTCAGTCATACCTGTTAAGTCGAACTCTAAAAGCAGTAACGACACACTAGATTGGTATTTGTATCGTTGCCGTCATTTGGTAGAAAACGCTTTTGCTAGATTGAAACATTTTAGGGGCATTGCCACGCGATATGATAAGCTCAAAGATAGCTTTGCAGCGGCGGTAATGCTCGCTTGTGTCTTTATCTGGTTGCCCTTGATTTGAATTCTATACACACCCTA
>NZ_CAJHAZ010000057.1 GCF_904846525.1 Psychrobacter sp. 1044
ACTCACATACTCACATACTCACATACTCACATACTCACATACTCACATACTCACATACTCACATACTCACATACTCACATACTCACATACTCACAATAATTTTGAAAGTTTGTAATAATATTTGTCAAATGAAAGTTGTGAATCGCTACGCCTGTGCCTGACTCAAGCAAATTAGCCTCCGATATAGTCGGGGCGGTTCACAACCAAAAACTTGGTAACCCGCCACCTCAGTTTAAATTGCTTGTTTCAAGTTAAGAGTAGGGTATATAACAATAAAAATAAGAGTGTTATAGCTCTCATTTTTGACTTAGAATAAGGTGCGTATGATGTTAGACATTACATCATATTTTTTATTTTGAACTCTCAATCATTCGTAGTAACTTATGGCCGACCTTGTGCATTATTTTTCACAAAATAAATTTTGTGTTTTGATCGAATATCTAACATCTATACCAAATAAGTTTGCTGTCAAAACTATGCTTACAGATTTTCCAGCATTGAT
This sequence comes from Psychrobacter sp. 1044, assembly GCF_904846525.1. GTDB lineage: Bacteria > Pseudomonadota > Gammaproteobacteria > Pseudomonadales > Moraxellaceae > Psychrobacter. Next base: position 503 of record NZ_CAJHAZ010000057.1, read on the forward strand.
GACTTTAGCAGATCGAGTACATTCAGATCAAGATATGAGTCCACTTGATGCAAGTTTTTTTTATCCAGCAGGAATTGATAAAGTATTGCACTTTGCAGGTAAAGATAGAGATATACAGGATTTTTACAAATTTTTAGATCAAGCAAATTCTGCCAATATTCAAAACTTACTTTTACTTACTGGTGATAAATTAAAAAATCATGTTGATGAAGACTCGTATCTGAAGCGTACACGTTATTTAGAGTCTGTAAATGCGGTAATGACTGCCAAACAACATGGTTGATTTAATATCGGAGTCGCATTCAATCCATTTAAATATAATGAAGCTGAACATGATGCTCAATAT
>NZ_CAJHAZ010000058.1 GCF_904846525.1 Psychrobacter sp. 1044
TAGGGCGTGTCCCTAATTCAGTTTGCAATGAATCATAGTACAAGCTAGATACAGCATAGACTTATAATTACGAGCCAATTTCTCGTATCTAGTCGCAATACTACGGAAGTGCTTTAGCCTTGCAAACGTGTTTTCAACTAAGTGTCGTAGTTTATATAAATAGTGATCAAACGCTACATCTGGTTGTTTAGCATTTTTTCTTTTAGGGATGACAGGGCTTATGTTATCTTGCTTTAGCCTAGTTCTAATGGTTTCAGAATCATAAGCTTTATCAGCAATAAAGTAGGTCGCATCCGTTAGCATCTCTATAATATCATCTACCGCTTGGCTGTCGTGGACGTCACCCCCAGTGATTTTAAAATCAATCGGGTTTCCATGCGAATCGACGGCGAGATGAATCTTGGTAGTGGTTCCACCTCGTGACTTTCCAGTAGCTCGAAGCTCTCCTCGTCTTGCGCCGCTTGAATGCTGATGACAGCGGATATAGCTTCCGTCTGCGAATACCCATTCTTCATCAATACTTGCTCGTAGGTCAAAAAAAATTGTTCCCACAACCCCTTTTTTGACAACCTATTAAAACGGTTGTAGGCCGTTTTCCATGGACATAGCTCACTCGGTATATCACGCCATGGCGCGCCTGTACGAAGTTTCCACAATATGGCTTCCATGACTTGTTTGTCGTTTTTCCAAGTATGACAGCCATGAGCCTTCATGGTACTTTGGAGTTGTTCCCATGTATTATCGGTGAGCACTGTTCTTGCCATAATTTAGAGAGCCCTGTTTGAAATAGTCTCTTTATTTTAAAGCCTTTATACTTACTTTTACAGATTAGGGACACGCCCTA
>NZ_CAJHAZ010000059.1 GCF_904846525.1 Psychrobacter sp. 1044
CGCGCTTAGCACCAGTACTATACATAGCTGGAGACAGAACTTAGAGCCTAAGAAAGTGCGAGATAAAGCCCCGACTAAAATACCTGATGACGCTTTGCTTCAGGATGTCAAAGCATATCCTGATGACTATCAATATGAGCGCGCAAATCGTCTGGGTTGTAGTAAAACTGGCATTCATCATGCTTTAAAACGATTAAACATCAGCCAAAAAAAAGACACTAGAGCATCCAAAAGCCTGTCTGGAAAAAAGAGCTAAGTATCTCAATCACCTGAGTGATTATATAATTCAAGGCTATCCCATTGTTTATATAGATGAAAGTGGCTTTGAGCATGAGACCATCAGGCCTTATGGCTATGCTCCGATAGGTAAGCCTTGTATCGATCGCTACAACTGGCAAGGTAAAAAACGTACCAACGTCATTGGAGCCCTATACGAAAGAGTACTATTTGCACTTGATTACTTCGAGAAAAACATCAATGGCGATATATTCTATAACTGGTGCAAGTACACGCTAATACCGAGCCTAAAAACCAAGTGCGTAATCGTAATGGATAACGCAAGCTTTCATAAACGAGTACAAAAACTGCTTAATAGACACGGCCATCGCCTTTTATTTTTACCACCCTACAGCCCTGATCTAAATCCTATCGAGAAGAAGTGGGCACAAGCTAAATTTCTACGCCAAGAATGGATGGAAAATAATCTGCCTAAACTATTTCATGATATGGGCTGTATCGATTTTATATTAAACTTACTATA
>NZ_CAJHAZ010000060.1 GCF_904846525.1 Psychrobacter sp. 1044
TTGATTGCTATCCCATAGCTTTTTAATTGCTTTGACAACTGCCTTTGAGCAGTGCTGTGACTGGTTAGAGCTAGCAACGCCATCCGATACCGCAAGACAAAATGGCGCTTGCACTGATGTCACTGGCATTACTCCTAAGTCCTCTTGATACCAGTGATCTAAGAAGAAAAATGCGTCTTGCTGTAGGCCGTTGCTGGCATTACCTTGAAAAGTAATGGCGCAGGCGTGAGCTATTGTTTCAGCAAGAGGTTCATACTCATAACTCGAAGTCGCTGTCATATTCATTCGCTTATTATTTATTATCATTAAGACAAGTATAGTAGACTGCCTAGTGATTTTTTTTCTAGGTTATATACTATAATAAATCTCCCAGACTATCTAAAAACAATAGTTAGCTTTGATTATTGTTAGGTTTAAGGGTATATCGCTAGAAAAGATAAATGAACTTATATACCATGGTCTAACCTTTCATTCCTATCTATAAGCCATCGACATGATAGATCTACCATACAAACAGTAAAATATTTACTTTTGCTGATTATTACAGATTATATATAACGTACTTCTCAGGTGACGATATCAGCGTTTTTTAGGGTACGTCATTATCAGTTTCAATAGGACAGAGAGTCGATTTTTTAATACACCCTGGTACTAAAAATTGATAATAAGCACCGTCTTGTATAGCTTAGCGAATTGTTTAGCTTTCAAAGAAATACCCAGGTAGCTTGGGCAATATTGGGCAATA
>NZ_CAJHAZ010000061.1 GCF_904846525.1 Psychrobacter sp. 1044
GTCTTGATCCTTAGTACTGGCTCTCACATAAATACGAACGGTCATAACACCACCTCTATTACTTAGACTTAATAATTAATGTTTATTGATAATAGCCAGATATTACTATCATTTAATAATAGAAACAAGTCTAATGATAGATAGATTATCGTTTAGGGGTTTTATGTTTTATGTTTTATGTTTTATGTTTTATGTTTTATGTTTTATGTTTTATGTTTTAGGTATAGGCTAATGATAGGAAAAAAGCACAGCAACCAGTCCTATAATTCAAAGGTCTGTTATAGATGGTTCCATGTTAACAGTCTGCTTTAAGTGGTCTGTTAATAGGTTTGAAGGGTGAAATAGCTGGTTCCGTTGAGGTATACCCTTTAAAAAGGACAATAGTATGTTAGTTAAGTTGTTTTGGACTGATAGATGGAATAATGGAAATTTATATCCAGAAGGTATAATTTTAGAAAATAGTTCAAATATAAAGGGACTAATTTTCAACCTCTTGAATGATGATGGAGGACTTGGATTGAGCTATCTAGGAAACTGGATAGATGAAGGGCTTAAAGAAATTAAAAAGGTGAAACAAGGGAGCTTGGGCTTTTACGATATGTGGGGGCAATCTTGGGGAGCAGAGGTTAGAAAGGATGAAGTATTAATT
>NZ_CAJHAZ010000062.1 GCF_904846525.1 Psychrobacter sp. 1044
ACCATCAGCGATGGCAAAGGCGGTACAGATACTGCTACAGAGACCATCACCGTCACAGCGGTCAATGATGCGCCTATAGCCAAGCCTGATAGCAATCGTGTGGCAGAAGAGGTCACAGCAACTGGCAACGTGCTTGACAATGACACCGATATAGACAGCAGTACGCTTAACGTATCAGCGGCAAGCGTTGATGTAGATGGTAGTGGCACCCAAGTAGCGATCACTCTTGGCAGCGCCACCACTATCAGCGCTAATGGTAGCGCTATTGGCGTACTGACTTTAAATAGTGATGGCAGCTATAGCTTTGTTCCAGCAGCAGACTTTAATGGCACAGTCCCCACTGTTGATTACACCGTCACCGATAATGATGGCGGCACCGCTAGCAGCACCTTAGATATCGTTATCACCCCAGTGAATGATGCGCCTATAGCAGTGAATGACAGCTACACGGTGAATGAGGACGAATCCATAGCCCTCAATCCACTCAAAGGTGACAGTGACATTGATGGCGATACGTTAAGCATCATCAACATTAATGGTACGGCACTGACCCCAGGGGTCGCGCAAAGCATTACCGTAGATAATGGCGTGGTCAAGAT